>DAIDHP010000008.1 GCA_027459625.1 Chthonomonadales bacterium | reverse complement strand
ATTGCGTAAGCATTTGTCTCACCTCCTGAGATTTTCTTTGCTCCACCCATTCGTTCCAATCGGCTTTCTCAGATTCGTTGAGAACGAGGTACTGATCCACCATGTTCAGCAACACGGATCGCTCCTCGTCCCCCACGGAAGCCTTCGCGATAAGCTCGTAAGCCCATATTTTCCTCTCCACGTTGGTGCGGTCTCGGCTTCTCATCGCGGCGCACACTGCGGGGGAGAGAACGTTGACATCGTCCTGGAAATCCTCCTCCCATAGGTCGGGAAGATAGACCGCCATGTAACGGAACAGCACCACAACCCTTCCGTGCACTTTCACGACATGCTCCTCCTACGTCATTCCGCCGCCCCCTCGACAGAGGTACAGAGCGATCGGCAGGATCGGATGCCTGAAGCGATGGGAGAGCGTTAGATAATACTCCCACATCCTGCGCGGAAAGCCTCGCGACCTGTTCGCCTGAACCTCCATGTGTACTATGGTCAATTCTCGCCCGCGCTTGGAGGGAACCTCGATCAATATATCCGGTTCTCTTCTGTTTCCCTCTGGAGCGTGGGTGAAAAGCTCCTTATTCAGAGTTCGAACCTTGGATAGGTACAAATCCGCCGCGACATCGGGAAATAGGAGTGTCAGGAATTCGGGAACAAAGAATCCCAACCCCTCCTTCCAAAGTTGATCATGCATCATGGCATGTCTCCTAAATATGTTGTATGGTGCAATTCACCCTATTCTACCACAATGCACAATTGAAGGATGAAAGAGATTAGATTTGTGTAAGCAACCATGGGATTAAGAGGTTTTATCAGGGGCATATGGTAATCGACTGTTTGCTTGATTAAGTCAAAAACAGTCCGCCAAAAAAGGTTTGGTTCGAACCCTCTTCAGTCTTTATCGTTTCGTTCGTAGGTTCGGATGTGTCCGAGAGGTTCATTTGCTTGAGGAATCGAGAGTATTCCGTCACCACGCCGTTCCATGTTTCCAAGCTGCTGATGGAAAGAATATCCTTGGCTCGGGTTGCGATAACGTAGGCTATTCGTCTTTCCTCGTCAATATCCTCCGCCCTTCGGTGGGGAAGAATCTGTTCCGACCATCCAGCGGCGAACACCGCTCTCCATTCCAAACCTTTCGCCGCGTGACCTGTGGAAAGTGTGACGGCATCCATCTCCATTCTCCTCTTTTTCATTTCCTGCTTGCGTCTTTCCTTTTCATCACGGACTTTGCGGATGGCTTTGAGGTAATCCGGTATCGTTTTGTAATGCTCGGCGCCTTCCCGCATTTGATCGAGATTCTGAATTCTGTCGTTATCCTGAGTGGTCACTTCGTGCACTTTTAGCCATGAATCAAATCCGGTTTCATGTCGAATGATCTCGATCGCTTCGCCCGCGTTGGAGATACCAGGAAGCCTATCCTGAATGCGAAGCAGTTGTCGTCTCATGTTCTGAATCGCTTTGTGAGAACGTAAATCCGGCCCCGTGAAATCCGCCAGGCTTTCCCATATGGTCATGTTCCGAATACCGGCTATACGTTTCATTTCCGCACCGATAGAGCGAGGGAGTTTGCGATTGGGCACATTGAGGTAGGAAAGCAGCCATTCATCCTCGAAACACTGCAGAAACTCCAAATAAGCCAGCATTCCTGCAATCTCCTTGCGACTGTAAAAATCTCCGTTCTGCTGAGTGAAAAACGGTATTTCCGCGCTTGCGAAAATCCTCTCAAACGGTTCCGCCTGGGCATTCACCCGAAACAGCACAGCCATCGATCGGTATTCCATGCCTCGAGAATGCAGATCGATGATCTGATCGGCTACCGCTATCGCTTCCTCGTCAGCATCACCGTAGACACGCCATTTCACCGAAACACCCGACTCTCTCACAGGGCGTATTTTGATGGAACGACGGGTGGTATCCTGTCGAATCAAAGCATTGGCGAAGGCGATGATAGACCGACTGGATCGATAATTCTCCTTGAGTTCATAGACCCTGGCGCTGGGATGCGCCGCGAATTGGTGAAACGTTTTGATATCCGCTCCGCGAAAACCGTAAAGCGACTGGTCCGGATCACCGACAAGCATCACGTTATGGTGAAACTTTCCCAAAGCAAGAGTGATGGCGTATTGTGGAAAGTTCATATCCTGGCTCTCATCCACCATTACGTGGGTGTAACTCTCCGCCCAGGAACTCAGGAATTGCCGATCTGTTTGAAAGAGATTGAGAATATCCAAGGTTAAATCGTCGAACTCCTTGTATCTCTTTTCCTCCTTATGTTTTTCGTAGGTCTTCCATATGCGGTGAAAGAGACGATCCTCGGCTGTGTCCTCGGATTTATAGGATTGCAGGCTCACCCCTGTATTTTTAAGGTATCCCATTCGGTTAAGAAATCCGGATACGCCTCCATCCAATTCCATTGCCAGGGAAAGTTCCGCTAATCCTTTTCTTAATCCTTCGTCGGTTAGGAGAATAAAGTCAGGATTGCGCTGTTTTAAAGCTCTGTAACAGAAGGAGTGAATCGTGGTGATATCGGCGGAGCCCGAGGATGTGCGGGGTATCATGGTTTTAATGCGTTTCCGCATTTCCTCGGTGGCGTCATTTGTAAATGTGGTCACAAGAACCCTGGCGCCTTGTTCTATCAGACGCGCTGCACGGATTGTCACCACTCGTGTTTTTCCACTGCCTGGCCCCGCAAACACTGCGGCAGGGCCTTTATCGTGCAATACCGCATCTTTTTGATCGGGATTGAGTTGATCCCAGCCTAGGGATGCGCTCGCCATATCCTGTCGAAGCATAAGGATTAAAATCCTATGTTTCTTCTGTGGAATTCAAGGCCTTCTCGCACATGCACATCCCAGTAACCCCATTCATGGGTTCCAGGAAACTCCTCGTATTCATGGGGGAATTTGATTTCCTCAAGATAGGCGTGGAAGACTCGATTGTCTTCTATCAGGAAATCCTCCGTGCCGCAATCGAAGCGAATGGCTGGTATTAAATCCTTGCTGCAGGATTTCGCAAGGGCGAACAAATCGTTCTCACCGCCCTCGGGATGTTCCCCAGCAATGTGTCGAAACTCCTTCGTGTAGGGTTCATCGCCGATGATAGGCTTATGTCCCCATGCGACCGCGCCCGAATGCCCCACCGCCGATCTGAACATGTCGGGGTGTTTCAGGGCGAATTTGATTGCCCCATATCCGCCCATCGAGAGTCCCTCCACGCATCTTCCTTCCCGTGAAGCAATTGTAGGGAGCATGGTGTCCACGTAGTTCACCAAATCCTTCACAATGGAGCTTTCCCACGCCATTCCCTCCAAGGCGTCGGTGTAAAATCCTCTTCCTCCGTCCGGCATGACTACAATGAGGGGTAAATCCTGCACATATCGCTCAATGCTCGTTCGGCGCTGCCAGATGGTGTGGTCGTCGGAGAGCCCATGTAGCAAATACAGGGCGTAAAACGGTCCCTCTTTTTTTTCAGGCAGGATGATATCCGCCGAGATAGCTTTTTGCAGTGAATCGCTGAAGTAATGCAGTTCACAGAATGCCATGATAAACTCCTTAAGTCATTGTGGATTTATTTGAATCGTTTTAAGCGCAACGATATCTTCCGGCTTATCGATATCCGTGGCGATTTCAGGCCATGGGCTTATGTACGCTTTGGCGTTGCCGCCTAACACACGGGATGCGGTTCGCTCCAATTGATTAAGACTTAAGGCTGAGGGAAAAAGAGTCATCGCCGCTATCAATCGAAGAATAATATCCATACCCATCATGGACGCAAGACGCATCGGACTTTTCCTTGCAGTGTAAGCCGCCGTAATGATGTCTCTCTTGGAGCGGAAGAAAGACGCATTTAACAGCATCATGTTCCCCCCCGTAAACCGTCCTTCGCGCAATGCAACGGATGTTCGATGGATGCCGGGAAAACGATCCGAGCATTTCCCAACAGGAACGATCGGATAAATAAGATCGGCATTCAGTTTCAGCCCCTCCTCTATGAAATCCGTGATCATTTCCGGGCGAATGAAAGGGATATCGGAGGTGGATACCAGCACCCTGTCCGTCACACTAAGGGCGTCCATGCCGGCGAAGATGTTATCAACCAGTCCGCCTTGATCCGGGTGGCGAAGGATATTATCGATAACCGGTATATTATCTCCCACGACCACGATATTATCGACGAATTCCGATCCACGCAGAGCGTTTATGATGTGTGTGACCATGGGTTCGCCGTCAATGAGAGTCAAGGCGCGGTTGGATACGCCCGTGACTGCGATCATTTCCGGCGATGATTTACCCCCGGCGAGAACAATTGCTGGAATGGGGTTCATTAATCCTCCTTTGAAGAATTGCTATGAGCCTCTTCACGCGTTAACGAACTACAAAGGAATGAGGCGGGGTATTTAAGTTGAATTAAGCGGAGGCACTCCTCAGCCTCATTGCGGGAGAACATCACTCCGAAAACGGACGAACCGCTGCCGCATAATCGGGCGGCTTGCGCCTTTGACATCAATAGATCGTCATGTAGAAGCGCAATGGGGAGGTGTCGCTCCATTACGGATTGTTCGAAATCGTTGCTCATGTTCAAAACCACTCTTTGAACATCGCCGGATTGGATAGCCTCCTCCATTTCGCGCGTCTTGCGTGCCGATACACGATTAGTCAATCCATCCAGATCGCGGTAAGCCTGAGCGGTTGACACATTCATATTCGGTTTTACTATTACGAACCATAAGGAGGGGGCGTCTGAAATCGGGGTGATCTTTTCCCCTCTTCCTCTTGCCGAAGCGGTACCTCCGCAAATGAAAAATGGAACGTCAGACCCGAGAGATGCGGCCACCTTACGTAATTCTTCAGTGGGTAATCCGAGACCGAAGAGTTCATTCACCCCGATAAGCGTGAAGGCTGCGTTGGAACTTCCTCCGCCCAGCCCCGCTTGGGAGGGTATTCGTTTTATTAATTGTATGTGCAATCCACGTGAGACACCGGCCATACGGAGAATCTCGGACGCCGCCCGCCACGCTATGTTGCGTTGATCGTGCGGTATCTCCGGACGATCGCATTCCAATGTAATTTCGTCGCCTTCGGATTCTGTCAATTTTATTGTATCGAATAGGGATATGGTTTGCATGACGCTTGCGATGTTATGATAACCGTCCGATCGCAAGCTAAGAATATCCAGCGTGTAATTAACCTTCGCGCACGAATGAAGTGTAAGCGTCCGTTTCAATAAAGCCTCTTTGTATGGTGATAATCTACTTGATATGGTACCTTACAAGCTTCAGGTTGCGCACCTCCAACAGGATGTGGCTTGCCGTGGTGTTGCATCCGATAAGCAATCCCTTGATGGTCCTTAAATTCAGTTTCCCATTGGGGTCGACAGGGGAGAAGGATCCCCATACAAGCGTATTAAAGAGGATTATCTCGGAGCGCCATGTATCGGATGGAGGAAAACCGTCGGAGGTGAAGTAATTGCTTCCGGAAGGCGTTTGGATCATAAGCCGCACCCGCAATTTGGGATCATTCGCCACTGTCTTGTATTGAAAGGATAAGGCCTGATATTTCGACCAATCAAGTGGTTTTTTAAATATCATTTGAGGATACGCCCATCTGTCACCGGGATGATCAAAATGGATATCGAAATCAACGGAATTGTCAGAGCTTATTGTATGGGACATGAACCCGTTGGAAGAGGTGGAATCCTTCCAGGAATCGGCGCTTGAAAACGGCAAAGGTTTGACGTGGATAGGAGTTATGCTTGCAATATCCAAAGCGACATTTAACGTGGCGATGGATTCCGTTTTATTGGTGTTGTGCTTAACGGGTATGGCGATAAGACGAAATTCCATGCGAGGCGCGATGGAATTCCCGCCTGGGAGGATTTGCAGGGATTGCTCCACCAAACCCATTGGGGGAATGTCGAGGGACCTATGAACCGATTTAATCTTCCAATCCTTCGGGAGAGAGGCTTTCAAAATCACCGTTGTTTTATTTTTGCTGAAGTTATAAGCCTGAAGTTTCACAGGTATCCATTTGCCGGCAGGAAAGAGGTACTCCTCACCATCTCTGTGATAATCGCTAAAAGGTGGTAGAAGACGGAGGACAACATGGGAGGGTTTAGCGTTCCTAACGGAGAAGTATTTTCTTGAAGCCAAATATTTCCTGATTTGGGTTTTGATCGCATTGTGTTTTGTCACGAGGTATATTGGGGCGTTTGTGAGTTGAATGCGAAGGTTGCTGTTGTCTACAATCGTATCCTCGCCAACGCAATCATAAATATGAATCGCCTTCCCTCTTAAATCCTCATTGAAATAAACGCCGTTCTTGGTTGACCAAAGCACCCACACATCCGTGCTCCCATCTGTGAATAGATGAGCTTCGACGCTGGGAAGGGATTTGAATACGCCTTCTCCGGCATAATGCATCCCGCCTATCAGTCGATTAAGCGTGGCGAGAGCGCAATATCCGGCATAGGGAATTCCATCCTGGTTTAGGGTCCCGAATTCCACGCCGTTTTCCATATAATGCGGAAAAACAAAAAAGAAATGCTTCGTAGTTCCTGATGCAAATGACATGGCGTAGGATTTCGGAATGAATTCCGCCTGAGTTTTCATTTGCTGAAATGTTAAAGTGTTATTCGGCGCCACAAGAGGAATTCCAGCCTCCGTCACCCATACGGGCTTGGTCGGAACATGATATTTATCCAGAAGATCGAAATGCCCTTGCGCTCTCGCGGGATAATCCATTGGATTGGCGTAGATATGATAGTTGTAGATGTCGAAATACGACTGCGTGTCGTTGCGATAAAGCGATTCCTCGTAAGGGGACGCGCCCATGGCCATCGCCCCCTGCAAAATCTTGACGGATGGATCGCCCGCTTTAAATCCCAAAGTCGCAGCTTTCATGAATGCGGCGTAATCCGCTGCGGAATCTACGGAGAACCCGATATCAGGCTCATTCCATAACTCCCAGGAGGATATAATTCCGTGATAATGCATTGACGCCTCTTTGGCGAAATTATAAACGTCTCTCAGATCGTCGGGGTAGCGGTCCGTTTGATGATCCGCTCTCGCCCATGCCGGAATGCTATGGAATATTTGGTCGACTCGTATTCCGTGTTGGTGTTCCGCATACACGCACGTATCGTATTTTCCCCAGTCGAACATTCCTCTGGATGGCTCCACCTCCCCCCAGCTTAATCTTTCGCGCACTCTGTTAAATCCCGCCTCCTGAAGAAGACGCGCCAGATCATCGAAAAAGGGCGGTTGCACCAGCCAACAGTCGGCGGCATCCGTGGCGATAATGGAGCCTTTGTGCTGGACGATGAATGGCAGCACGGCGATGTATGTGGTTCCGCTGTTTTGATTCTCATCGGTTGCTGTCACCTGATAATATCCGTCAGGGAGCGGGGGAACATTGGCAACACCTTGGGAATTGAATGCGTTGGATATCACCGTTTGCCCCTCAAAATTGGTTATCTGAAAGGAAATAACGGTGTGATTTGCCGGAGCGTTGCTCACTTTGAGTTGTACTGGTTCTCTGGCATGATACACGTTGTTGGGTTGCGAAGTGGTGATGTTGAGTGTCATTTTCGTAGGCGTCGCCATAAGGAGGCAACAAGAGATTAGATGAAGGATCATGTTCACCTCTGGTGAATGGATTACGGATATCATGGCATATATGCTAATATGTGTAAAGTGGGGAGTGAGCCCACCCTTATGGAAATTAAGTTGATGCCTGCATGATCGTGATGCGTATGAATGAGGTATTACCGATTATCCATCCTGACTTGTTTAATTGTTTGAAAAATGAGCGAAAATCATGATAATTAAGATTGACAGTTAGAATTCCTTTTTGGTAGAATATTAAACCATACTTAATATGGCACTTTTATCACAGGGGGATGACTTATAAACAAGGAATTTCGTATTAACGAGCAGATACTGCGGTTCAGTCGTGATTATCCGCGTGTAAGGGATGTTCGTCTAATTGACGAAAACGGTGATCAGATCGGAATTGTGAACGTCCGGGATGCATTGGAGATGTCGCGCGAACGAGGTCTAGATCTCATTGAGATTGCTCCTCAAGCGTCTCCTCCTGTGTGTCGTATAATGGATTACGGGCGTTACAAATATGAGCAATCCAAGAAGGACAAGGAGACTCATAAGAAGCAGAAGGGCGGAGACGTAAAGGGCATGTTTCTACGCCCGGGGACGGACGATCACGACCTTGAATTCAAAATTAAGAACGCCATCAAGTTCCTTCAGGATGGTGACAAAGTCAAATTTACCGTGAGGTTTCGTAGCCGAGAGATTACACACCCTGAGTTCGCCAAAGCATTGCTGGATAAGGTGGTGGAATTGTCGTCGGAGTTTGGCGTGGTGGATAAGCCTCCCTCCATGGAGGGACGCACCATGACCATGATACTCGCCCCCAAATAGTGGCAATGTCCAAATAGAATTTCGTGAAAATTATGCGAAACCGGACTTTTTCCGGTTTCGCTTCTTGAGGAACACTAATGTCAAAACTGAAAACTCGCAAGACGGTAGCCAAGCGTTTCAAAGTGACGTCCACCGGGAAGTTGATGCGTCGGAGCACGGGGCTCAACCATTTGATGCGCAAAAAAACTCTTGATCGTCGTCGCAGACTGTTGAATGGCTCGGAGCTTTTCAAAGGCGATGAGAAGAGAATTAGCAGGATGCTCGGGGAAGGTCATTAATTCCCCTGTCTCAATTGATGTTGTCACATAACATTTTAACGAGGGAACGGGATATAAGCGGGTGACACCCTCCCGTCCGATAGGAGCAAGTAAACATGCCACGTGTAAAACGCGGATTGATGGTCAAAAAGCGTCATAACAAAATACTGGAGGCCGCCTCCGGTTATTTCGGAGGAAAACGTAGCCTTTTCAAAACCGCCAACGAACAGTTCATGAAGAGCGGAAATTACGCTTATCGTGACCGACGAAATAAAAAGCGTGAATTCCGCAGGCTTTGGATCAGCCGTATCAGCATCGCCTGCCGAAATAACGGAACCACGTACAATAGGTTCATAGAAGGTTTGAATAAGAGCGGCATTGCGGTGGACCGTAAAATCCTTTCCGAGTTGACCATTACCGATGCGGGGGCGTTCACGCAACTTGTCGCTCAAGCGATGAATGGATTGCACGCGCACGGGGATGCCGCTGTCTGAAGGGTTTGGATAATTGTTTGACGTTTTCTGTGGTGAATACGGAGCCCTGGGCGCGGATATCGCGCACGGGGCTTTTACTATAACGCCATAAATTTAAATGGCGCAGAGAATTGAGGGACGAGAATGGATGACCTGGATAGATTGGTTGCGGAAGCGGTAAAGGACATTGAAACCGCTCAAAATCCAATGGAGTTGAATCAAATAGAGATCAAATATCTCGGGAGCAAAGGATCTTTGCAAGCGCAGATGCGCACCATTGGCACGCTTCCAAAGGAGGATCGACCGAAATTCGGTGCGCGCGTTAACTTATCCAAGGAATCCCTTTCCCAAAGGATGTCTTCCAAACGAACGGAACTGGAAGGCAAGGAGATGGAGGAGCGCCTGAATAAGGAGAGGATTGATATCACTTTGCCCGGACGCACCTTTCCAATCGGTCGTTTGCATCCATTGACTTTGACAGTTCAACGGGTCAAGGAGGCCCTGATAGGGCAAGGTTATGAGTTTGTGGATGGACCGGAATTAGAGGAATACGCCTACAACTTCGAGGCTTTGAATTATCCTGAGGATCATCCCGCATTCGATGAGATGATGACATTTTACGTTGATGACACCCGACTATTGCGCACACAAACGACCGCCCTTCAAGGCAGAGTGATGGAAAAACGCAAGCCTCCTTTCCGTATGGCGACAACTGGAAGGTGCTTCCGATACGAAGCGGTGGACGCCACCCATCATCACACATTTCATCAGGTGGATGTTTTCATGGTTGACGAGGGTATTTCCATGGCTGATCTGAAAGGGACACTCAAACAGTTCGCCAGCGCAATGTTTGGTGGAAATGTTCAGGTTCGTTTCCGACCCGATTTCTTCCCGTTTGTCGAACCCGGGGTGGATTATTCCATCTTTTGGGATGGACGATGGTTGGAGTTGGGAGGAGCCGGATTAATCCATCCGAACATCTTGGAATCCTATGGAATCGATAGCGAGAGATACTCCGGCTTCGCATTCGGGCTTGGAATCGAGAGAATCCATATGATTCAAAATGGCGTGAACGATCTGAGGCTGTATCTTGAAAACGATTTAAGATTTCTCAAACAGTTTTAAGCATTTACGTCGGCTGCGAATCACTTTTTCATTATCCTTCCCAGGTATATGGGACGAAATATCATTGAGGGAATTATGCGATTATCAGTTGAATGGATAAAAGAGTTTGTCCCGACCGACGCTTCCAGCGAGGAACTTGCCAGAACCCTGACCATGGCCGGGCTGGAAGTGGAGGAGACGATTGAATCGGAGATCGGTCCTGTTCTGGATATCACTGTAACTCCAAATAGAGGGGATTGCCTTTCAGCCATTGGGGTTGCAAGGGAATTAAATGCGGTCTACTCATTGTCTTTCCCATCCATTCCCAACCGGGTGAGCGTGCAGTCCGAGAAGGCTGATTATGAGATTAGTGTTGCAATCGAGGACATTGATCTATGCAGTCGATATGTCGCCCGGTTGGTGACTAACATTCGAAACAAGCCATCTCCCGAATGGATGCAAAAACGGCTGATCGCTGCGGGGATGAGACCTATCAACGGCATCGTGGATGTGACCAACTATGTGATGCTGGAGACGGGGCAACCCCTCCACGCTTTCGATTATGAGAAACTCCATGGGGGCCGAATCATTGTTCGCAGAGCGCGAAAAGGGGAAACAATAAGCACGCTTGACGGAGTTGACAGAGTTTTGACGGAAGAGATGCTTGCGATCTGCGATGCGGATCATCCCGTCGCGATTGCCGGTGTGATGGGCGGGGAGGAGGCGGAGATGGGCGACTCCACAAATATCATGCTCTTGGAATCCGCTCATTTTCATCCCATCTCGATTCGACGAACATCGAAAAAGCTAAACCTCAGGACTGAAGCCTCCTATCGTTTCGAGCGTTATGTGGACCCGGAATTCGTTGCCAAGGCGGCGGATCGTGCGTGTCAATTGATCGCCGAATGCGGACTTGGAGAGGTAACCACCGTGATATGCGATGAATATCCCGTCAAACACGCTCCAAAGCGGATTGTTTTTCGGCTCGCACGTGCAAACGCCATGCTGGGCTATGAAATTCCAAAGCCAGAACTGACCAAGGCTCTTGCGAATTTGGGTTTTGAATCATTGGGCGAACAGGAGGATCATATCATCTATTCCGTTCCCTCATGGAGGCCCGATATTCAGCGCGAAATTGATATTATTGAGGAGGCTGGACGCATTATCGGCTATGAACGTATCCCCGAAAGATTGCCTGTGGGATCCACCACGCAAGGCGGGGATACGCCGATCGGCAAGATATCCGCTAAAATACGCATGGGAATCGCTGCGGTGGGTTTGCAAGAGATTGTATCCCATAGTTTGCTATCGCCGGGGAAAATGGAGAACGACGATGCAGGCAGGCAAAGAATAGAGATCCGCAGTGCGCTTTCTTCTGATTTATCTGGTTTGAGAAGATCATTGCTGCCCGGTCTGATGGATGCGGCGGATAGAAATGCCCGCAGGGGACAATTTCCATTGGCTTTTTTTGAGATCGGTAAGGTGTTCCATCGGACGGACAAGGGGTATGAGGAGAGCTTGGCTGTAGGTGGCGTCATTGCTGGCGCGATCGCCCCGAGGTCTTGGGTTCGGGACGACAAGCGTACCGAAGCCGATTTTTATATGGCAAAGGGAATTGTTGAGGTGGTATCCCGCCTCTGCTCGGTTTCGGATTTGCAATTTTGCGTAAGCGATGACGTTCGTCTTCATCCAGGAATATCTGCGAACATAATACTTGGCGGACAGCGCATCGGTGTGGTTGGGGAGCTTCATCCCGAACTAAGGAAACTGCATTCGACACGCGAGAAAATCTGTTTCTTTGAATTGGATTTGGAAAGATTAATCAATGCGGGGACTGTAAAACAAGTATTTGTCTCTTTGTCCTCTTATCCGGTTATGGTGCGTGACATCGCACCGAGAGTGGCGAATTCTATCCCATATGAGGAGGTTCTCTCTTCCGTGAAGGAGGTTATGCCTGAGATATTGGAAAGGATAGAATTAACCGACGTGTTTACCGGTTCCCAAATTGGCGAAGAGATGAAGAGCTTGACGTTGTCACTCACATTTCGCTCTCCGGACCGAACATTAACGGACGCCGAAGTAAATGATGCATTGGAAAAGATACGCGCCAATCTAATTAAAAGATGCAACGCCCGATTTGTGGGGTGACAAAATGCCGAAGGGAGCGATGAAAGATAATGCTGGATCAACCCGTAGATTCGGTTTTACGTGTAATTATCGGTCCCTTCTTCTTGGCGCAGTTTTAATTCTCGCGCTTATACTTAGGATATGGGGGATTGGTTGGGGATTACCAAACCAGGATAGAATATTGTCCTATCATCCTGACGAGGGCCCTAACCTGGCGCTTGGTGTTCTGGATAAAGGCATCCTCAAGCCGCACTTGGACCTTGGCTTTTATAATTATGGTTCCCTCTATTTTTACTTGTGGCAGGGGGCTGCGGCGATTAATCAGACCTATGGTTTCGTGCGTCTACCGTCCACCGGATCTCCCGACCATCCTGTGACCGATTCCCCTGCGGCGATAATTCTTATTGGGCGCTATCTCACGGTTATTTTGAGTGTTTTAACCGTTTTGTGCCTGTATAAGATTGGGGAGCGCCTTTACGGTTACTGGGGGGGAATCATTACGAGCAGTTGTTATGCCGTTGCGCCGGGTGTCGTCATGCACTCGCATTACGCAACGGTGGACATTCCTTCGATTTTTTTCATTGTCCTCTGCCTGCTCTTCACCATGCAGTTCGCAAATGATCCGGCGAACGGGCCGGTAAGTTGGAAATCTGTCACGTTGGCGGGACTTGCCGCAGGTCTTGCAGCCGCAACGAAATACAGTTGCCTCCTCGTAGTACTCTCTCCTTTTGCGATGATAGTATGGAGAGTCGTCTATCGTAAGTCCCCTTGGGTGTTGGCATCCCTTCTGTTAATTTCATCTTGTCTCATAGGGTTCCTCATCGGTTGCCCTGGATCCTTGCTGGATTCCCACGCATTTTTCCGTGACTTTTTCTTCGAACTGCACAAGTCTGGCCAGGGAATGGGGTTACTATTCGTTGACACGGGGAACGGATGGCTTTATCCGTTACATATCTCCCTTCCATTGGCGTTAGGGTATCCGCTTTTTCTTCTGTCAATCCTTGGGGTTTTTCTACCGATTAACAATAGAAAACCCGAGGAGATCGCTCTGGCTGTGTTTTGCGTGGCGTATTATGGCATGATAGCGATGGCGAAGGTGAGGTTTTTTCGATATGCGTTACCTTTAATCCCAATCCTTTGCATATATTGCTCCAGGTTGTTCGCTCCGAACATGGAGAGACGCATAGGGTTTCGAAGAACGCTGCGTGCTCTCGCGGCATGCTCGATATCCGTCGCTTTGTTTATATCCATGGCTATCGATAATTCCATGTGCGGAGTGGATCCTCGTGATCAGGCGATGCGTTTTCTGTCGCAATACGCCAATCAGGATAAAAGCGTTGCCTTTGCCACCACTCCATGGTATTACACCCCTCCGTTTTCTCCATGGTTTACAGCGATGAGCGTCCAACAGCGCCGAGACGCCGCCGGCAAGGTGTCGACTTTCAGGCTGATATTGCCGGCGCAAGGCAAGGAATGGGATAATTCGGCGCTAACTCCTCCTCCCGATTTTTGCGTGCTAAGCAACTTGGAATCTTCCGACGCATTGAGATTACGTGAGCCCGATGCATTGCAATTTATGAATAAGCTTCGGACACAATACAAGGTCAGGGTATTCGAGAACCCTCCTTCTCTATTCGGCTTTCAAATCCATTATCATAGTTATGTTCCAGTGGACTGGCTGTACGCTAATCCCGTAATATATGTTTACTCAAGAGACAAAGCATGAACATGGACTCTCTTCAACTATTGGATGATGGGATGAACTCCTTTATAGACCACTTGGCAGTTGAGAGAGGTCTGGCAGAGAACACTCTGCAAGCGTATCGGCGAGATATATTGCAGTTCAGGAGTTATTTGGCAAGCCGGCGTATTTCCGTAATGGACATCGACGAAAAAGTCGTGCAGTCGTTTGTCAGTAGTCTGAAATCGTCTAAGATGAAGGATACCTCGCTTGCCCGGAAAATCAGTGCGCTAAGGATGTTTTCAAGGTTTCTTCATGCCGAAGGGATATTACCTGTTGATTTTACCGAAAACCTGGAAAACCGTCGGATTCCAATGCAATTGCCTTCTGCGCTATCCGTACCGAAAATGAAGAGGCTGTTACAACGTACCAAAGGCTTGCCCCTTGTCGATATACGGGACAGAGCTCTAATGGAGCTTTTATACGCTTCCGGAATGCGTATCAGCGAGGCGGTTGGAATTAGTTGGGATATGATCGATCTGAAGCGCGGGATGGTCAGATGCAAAGGCAAAGGAGGAAAGGAAAGGATTATTCCGATTGGAGCGCCCGCTTGCGTTTGGTTGCAGAGGTATTATGATATGGTATCACGACGCACGAATCATATGCCAAAGGAGCGTTGGGTCTTCATCGGAAATCGCGGGAGCCATTTGTCACGACAAGGCGCTTGGCGCAGGATTAAACTTCACGCCAAACATTCCGGTTTGGAGCAACGCATCACCCCGCATATGTTCCGTCATTCCTTCGCAACGCATCTCCTCAATGGCGGTGCGGACTTGCGGGCGATACAGGAGATGCTGGGGCATGCACGCCTTTCCACAACTCAAATATACACGCATCTTGGCATGGAGCGTCTGAAACGGGTGTACAGGGAAGCTCATCCTCGCGCATGAAATGGATGGATCCTTACGGCGGTTGAAGGAGGGTACGCAGATGATAGGGGAGACAAGAGTTTTCTTGATTGTCCTAGATGGCGTTGGCGCCGGGGAGTTGCCCGATGCCGCTCGATATGGAGATTCCGGCAGCGATACGCTGGCGCACATCGCACAAGCGACAGGGGGATTGCCTCTCCCAAATCTTCAGAAACTGGGTCTTGGAAATATCCACCCCATAAGAGGCGTTTCCCCCGCTTCGCCTCCATTGGCGGCATGGGGCAGGATGCGAGAGGCATCTTCTGGAAAAGATTCCATCACAGGACATTGGGAGATGATGGGGATAATACTTGAATCGCCTTTTCCCACCTATCCCAAAGGTTTCCCTCCCGAGATAATTAAGCCCTTCACCAAAGCCATCGGGGTGGATGTAATAGGCAACTATCCCGCTTCCGGCACCGAAATTATCCAGCATCTGGGCGTGGAGCACATGCGAACCCGCAAGCCGATCCTTTACACATCCGCTGATAGCGTTTTTCAAGTGGCGGCGCATGAAAACGTCATTCCTCCAGAAAGGCTATATGAAATCTGCAAAACAGCCCGCGATCAACTGCGCGGAAAGCATGGGGTTGGAAGGGTTATCGCCAGACCGTTCGTTGGCGAACCGGGACGATTCGAACGAACCTCTCGACGGAAGGATTTCCCATTGGAACCGCCCAGCAATTTTCTTGATGAACTTGCCGATGCTGGAGGTCGTACGCACTCAATCGGCAAGATTCGTGAGCTTTTCGCAGGAAGAAACATTTCGAGTTACGATTCCACCACATCCAACAGTGAGCATCTCCAGGCGATTCTAAAGGCTCTCCAAAATTCCGAGTCGGATTTGATATTCGCCAACCTTGAGGATTTCGATATGCTCTACGGCCATCGTAATGACACATACGGATTCGCTCAAGCTTTGGAAAGTTTTGATTTCGCTCTTAATAAAATAATGGGAATGTTAAGACCTAATGATATTCTAATTTTGACAAATGATCATGGCAATGACCCCACCACGCCATCGACGGATCACAGCCGCGAATATGCATTCCTGCTCGCTTACGGTGTTCCAAGGCTTGGTGGAGTGGCGGTTGGAGAGCGGAAAACTTTTGCGGATATCGCGGCGACATTGCGCGATATCTTTCATATGCCAGCGACTGGGGTGGGAGAAAGTATCATAAGCGGACGATGAATCGCGAACATTTCGTGTATGATTTTTTAGCGGCGAAAAAGGCTGGGAAGGAACACTCGGAAGAGGAGATTCGCACCTTCTTTTCGATGATGATGAAGGATGATATCCCGGATTATCAGATTTCCGCCTGGCTTATGGCTGTGTGCATCAAGGGGATGACGTTCAATGAGGTGGTTCATCTCACCCTGGCGATGCGAGACTCAGGGCGAACACTTAATCTGGACTCCATTCCCGGAATAAAGCTGGATAAGCATAGCACCGGAGGAGTGGGGGATAAGACCACGCTGGTTATCGTCCCGATTCTGGCGGCGGCGGGCGTTCCCATATTGAAAATGTCCGGGCGCGGTCTGGGTTTTACAGGCGGAACCACGGATAAGCTTGGCTCCATTCCGGGTTTTCGCACTGGTTTGAGCATTCAAGAGGCTGTGGCGCAAGTTCAAAGGTGGGGCGGCGCAATGGTTAGCCAAGTCTCCGACCTGTCGCCTGCGGATAAAAGACTCTACGCCTTGAGGGATGTCACAGCAACAGTGGACAGCATCCCATTGATAACTTCAAGCATACTCTCCAAAAAGCTCGCGGTGGGAGCGGACGTGATTCTTTTCGATGTAAAGATTGGATCAGGCGCTTTTATGCGGTCCTTAGATGAAGGGATGGAGTTGGCGAGGATGCTTATACGGGTGTCAAAGGCGGCGGGTAAGGATTCCGTGGCTCTTCTCACCAATATGGATGAACCTCTCGGGAGAGCGGTGGGTAACGCTCTTGAGGTCAGGGAGGCATGCGAACTCCTAACGTATCCTCACAGCGCGGATAGAAGGCTGTTGGAATTATGCCGGGAAATGGTTGCAAATGGTCTGACGCTCGCAGGCAAGAAGAAAAGTATAAACGAAGGATACGAAGAATTTGATCGCATCCTTAATTCCGGGGATGGAGCACGTTCCTTGGAGCGCATCGTTTCCGCTCAGGGGGGTGACCCATCTATTGTGGCTCATCCTGAATTTATCCCATCCACTGATAACATCATCGAGGTGCGGGCGGAGCGACCGGGTTATGTCACCCAAATTCACGCCGGGGAATGCGGTCGGATTGCCATGGCGATCGGAGCGGGACGATCGAAGTTGGAGAACGATGTTAATCCCTCAGCCGGAATAGTGCTGAACTGCCACATAGGGGACTATGTGGAACGGAGCCAGGTGTTGACGTTGCTGCATGATCCCATGGGTTTAATGAATGATGAGATATTGGCAAGATTTAGGAGTGCCATCGTCATCAAAGCAGAAAGAACCGCATCAACGCCTCTGCTTTATGGCGAACTTTCATCGCTGAATTCTACGGAAGAAGAGTGTATTCCGTGATTTCAGGTTCGCATTTGTAACGTTTCGCCAAGAACCATACACCTGAGACACCTATGCCGCGATTCACGTAAAGTTGCATGTTGCGGACGCAATACCAGCCGTGTATCAACCTAGTGTGGAGGTGGATGAGACAGATGAGTTTAGGAGTGAGGATTGGCAGATTGTATTGTCCGCCATGGGTGTGCCCTGAGAGCACAAGCATATTATGGTCCGATTTGATATGTTTGACGATATCCGGATTATGGGCAAGCATGACAACAGGCTCATTAAAAGGGATATTCTGCAAGGCTTTTTCGGGCTCGCAGGAACTCTTGAGCAAATCGTCCACTCCCGCGAACCACAGACCGTTTCCGATCCTCACGGATTCGTTCATCAACACCTGAAAGCCCAATTTTCTCATGCCTTCCGGTAAAACCCCGCGACCGTGAGGATAATCGTGATTCCCCATAACCGCGAAGACATCCCCTTTGACGTGTATATGAGATAAAATGTTAAGTACCGGCTGTATGTTTCGCGGGGATGAGTTGATGAAATCGCCTGTTAACGCCACATAATCGGGTTGTACTGCATTGATATATTCCACGGCGGATTCCAAAATGCAGTCGGGTATATCGTGTCTGCGATGGAGATCGCTGATCTGAACGATTCTTTTTCCAATTAACGAACTTGGAAGATTTTGCAGGTGAACATCGTGGTGCGTAATATCAAATATGTTATTGTAGTTATCTGTAATCGATATTTGAGATTCTTCGTAACGCTCAAGCATCAGTCCAAGCCTTTCCTATACACTCATATTATATACTTTACAGAACGTTAATTTGCTCCTGTGGATTTGTCATCGGCGTAAATCTCGCGTTGTAATTGAAGACTATGCTGATTGCTTTGTAAAACGGAGTGGATTCACGTGGCAAGATAAACGATTTCGTGACCGGATTGCGCGGTCGCCATAATGGATAGCATCGAGGCAGGCAGGATGACCGACCTCTTCACAACCCATGCATGGATGCCTTCGGATTGACTTCCCGCACGACTGGGAAGTAAAATATGGAGACTAAAATGAAGAAAAAGATTACCCTTCCAGATTTACGACAAAAAAAGGAAAACCACGAACGGATCGTAATGCTGACCGCTTATGACACCCCATCCGCCAGATTAGTGGATGAGGCGGGTGTTGATGTTGTCTTGGTGGGTGATTCCCTCGGGGATAACGTCCTTGGATATGAGAACACCATTCCTGTCACCATGGAGGAGATGATTCACCACACCAGAGCTGTAAAACGAGGACTCCGCAGAGCCCTTTTGGTCGCGGATATGCCGTTCATGAGCTTTCAGTGCTCGTGGGAGGAAGCGGTTCGGAACGCGGGACGGTTGATTAAGGATGCCGGAGCCGAGGCTGTAAAGATTGAAGGCGGAGCGGCGATTGCGGAAACTGTTCAGCATATGACCGGATTCGGTATTCCTGTCATGGGGCACCTTGGATTAACACCGCAATCGGTGAATGCGTTTGGAGGCTATCGCGTACAAGGCAGGGACGCCCATTCCGCCGAGCGAATCATGCAAGATGCCGCGCTGCTTCAGGAAGCTGGAGCATTTGCAGTTGTGTTGGAATTGACTCCCGCCGAGTTGGCGGGCAAGATTTCAAAGTCGCTCTCCATCCCCACCATCGGCATTGGGTCAGGTCCGTTATGTGACGGTCAAGTATTGGTTTTTCATGACATGCTCGGGATTAATCCTGATCGTTCCTATCGTCATGTCAAGCGCTACGCCGAATTGGGTGTGGAAATTCGCCAAGCCACCGAACGTTACGCTTCGGAGGTGCGAGATGGTAAATTCCCGACAGAGGAGAATAGTTTCTAACAAAATTCCCGGATAGATTTCGCGCATCCTTCTTGGATTCCTGGGAAATGAATGAGATAAATGGAAATATGAGAACTATACAGCAGATTTCAGCCGTGCGAGCCTTTGTTCACGCGGCTCGTAGCGAAAACAAAACAATTGGGTTTGTTCCCACGATGGGGACATTGCATGAAGGGCATCTATCCTTGCTTCGTAGAGCAAAGAGCGAATGCGATGTCGCGATACTGTCGGTATTTGTGAACCCAACGCAGTTTTTACCAAACGAGGATTTCGAACAATATCCTAGGGACTTGAGCCACGATTCCCGACTAGCTCAGGAGATTGGTACGGACGCCCTCTTCGCGCCTAGCGTGGAGGAGATGTATCCAAATGGTTGTTTGACATCCATCGATGTTCCCGAGTTCTCCAATCGGTTAGAAGGGGCTTTGCGCCCGGGTCATTTTCGTGGAGTAGCCACGGTCTGCGCAAAACTCTTCCATATTGTTCAACCCCATCGCGCCTATTTCGGGCAAAAGGATTTCCAGCAGTATAAAATTATTGATAGAATGGTGCATGATCTCAATCTTACGCTCACCGTTGTCTCCTCGCCGATCATTCGCGATTCGGACGGTTTGGCGCTTTCCTCGCGCAACGTCTATCTCTCTCAAGAGGATAGGCGAGTCGCTTCAACGCTGTATGAATCCCTAAAGGCTGCGGAAGTTTTATTTCATGAGGGGGTGAATGATGCGGAAAAGTTGGAGGAATGCGCAAGATCCTTGCTGAGGAAGGAATCGCTCATTCAAGTTCAATATATGGAATTGGTGGATACGGAGACACTTGATCGCACAGAAACCGTTGAGAGCAAAGCTGTTTTGCTTGCCGCTATCAAGTTGGGATCCACTCGGCTGATTGATAACATTATCCTATCCCGAAATGCGGAGGGGAATCATCCCAAATCCAATGGCGCCAATCATGATTAACAGGAATACATGGAGGAATTCGATTGGAAATTGAACTGATTGAGACATCAAGGATCGTGGAGGACGAAGATCAGCCACGCAAGCATTATGATCCCGAAAGTCTTCAGGGCTTGGCGGACAGCATCAAACAGCACGGCGTATTGCAACCCATCACCGTAAAGCCTCTGGCGAACGTGAATATGTACATGATTATCACCGGAGAGCGACGGTGGCGCGCCGCCCAGATGGCGAACCTTGACGTGATGCCTTGCATCATTAAAGATGTTGAGCCGGATGAAGTTTTGACTCAGCAACTTATAGAAAACCTCCAAAGGGAGGATCTGCAACCGCTCGAAAAGGCTCGCGCATTGAATAATGTAAAAACAAAACTCGAATCCACCAATAGAGAGATCGCAAGCCGTCTTGGAATCTCCGAAAGAACAGTGGGGCATCTGCTGGACCTTTTGGAGTTGCCTGGCAAAATCGGCGAACAGGTCGTATCAAGCCCCAATCGTCCATCCGACGGACACCTAACGGAGAAGCACGCACGCTTTCTCAAGCAACTTAACGATGAGCCGGATTTGCAAAACGCTCTCGTCGAAAAGATCAGAAACGAAAAAATCACAAGTGACCAAACCGGCAAGCTGGTGAAGGCGTTGAAAAACCGCCCCGATCAACGGGAGGAGATCATGACTTCTCCGATGGATCATTTAGTTGAGTTTTTCCGAGGGATGGAGACTCCGAAAAGCTCTGATGAGACCACAAAGGTTCAGGATATGATCCATCCCGGAGTTCAGCAAATCATGGAACTGACCGAGGCGTTGAACGATTTGCACCCCATGGAAATGCAGCCGAATGATGTTAGGCGGATGCAGGATGTATTGACGTCGCTTAAACTTGTCGTGGATGGGTTATTGCGCGAATGTTCTCTTGAACTCGAAATTCATTCCTAAGCCCTTTCATTCTGTTTTCACGCATAACTCCTCCAACTATTTCGCAAGGCACATCAACGCAATCAATCAAATAGCTTGATCATATCTTGATCGGCAAAACAATGGACAGGAGGAGCCTTTTATGTCTAAATTACGCTCCGGTTGCATCTTACTCATTCTCCTTATGCTCTGCGGATCAGTTCAGGCAAAAGGAAATGGGTTTGTCAATCTCTTCAACGGCAAGGACCTCACTGGCTGGACTATCGTGGGACAACAAGACGGGTATGTGGCGAAGAACAGGATTTTAATATGTCCTGCGGGAAGTAGCGCAAATCTATTCACTGAAAAGACCTACAGCGATTTCATCTTTCGTTTTCAATTCAAATTAACCCACGGTGCAAATAACGGCGTGGGAATACGCGCACCTCTCCAAGGGGACGCCGCATACATGGGTATGGAAATTCAGATATTGGATAACAAGGATCCCTCCTACGCGCATTTGGAGCCAGGTCAGTATTGTGGCTCCATTTACAAAGTGGCGCCCGCCAAGCGTGGTGCGCTTAAGCCTGTTGGGGAATGGAACAAGGAGGAGATCACCGCAAATGGGAGACGCATCAAGGTTGTGCTGAACAATAAGACCATCGTGGATGCCAACCTCAATGATGTGACCGATCCCGAAACGCTTCTTGAGCATCCCGGTATGCTGCGTCCTTCGGGACATGTTGGATTTCTAGGTCATGAACCGACCGAAGTGGACTTCAAGGATATTAGCATCAAAGACTTATCCAAGCAAGAGAAGGATAACACACCCCCAAAGGGGTTTACAGCTCTTTTTAACGGAAAAAACCTTGATGGATGGAAGGCTTTGGTTGGGAATCCTCCTTTGCGAGCCAAGATGACACCTGAGGAATTGGCGTTGAAGCAGGCTGCGGCGGATAAATTGATGAAGATGCATTGGACGGTGAAGGACGGCATGATCTGTTACGACGGCAAAAATGATAACCTTTGCACCGAAAAGGACTACAAGGATTTTGAGCTCCGGGTGGATTGGAAAATTGAGCCAAAGGGGGATAGCGGTATCTATTTGCGCGGCAGCCCCCAAGTTCAGATTTGGAATAATCCTTTGGGATCGGGCGGATTGTATAATAATCAGAATAATCCATCCAATCCATTGGTTTATGCGGATAATCCCCCCGGCCAATGGAATCATTTCCAGATTTTAATGATTGGCGATAAAGTCACTGTCTACTTGAACAACAAGCTAGTAACCAATGATGTTACCATGGAGAACTATTGGGAGAGGGATAAACCCATATATCGCACCGGCCAGATCGAGCTTCAGCACCATTGGTCGCCTCTCTTCTTTAAGAACATCTATATTCGTGAAATCAACGACGGGAATTAGAGAGCGTCAAGTCATGATTGCACAACTGACTGGTAACGTTATACGAACTGAAGCGAACAGCGTGGTTTTGGATGTCGGAGGGGTGGGGTATCGGGTCAACACCCCCCTCTCCACATTGTCACGTCTTCCGAAGGAAGGGGAGAAGACCACCCTGTTTACCATCATGCTTGTTCGTGAGGATGATATCAGCCTTTATGGATTTCGATCTTTGGAAGAGCAAAAACTGTTCCTTCTACTGACGAGCGTTACCGGCATCGGGCCGAAACTGGCGATATCCATGCTGAGCGTGATGGAGTGGGGCGAACTGTGCATAGCCGTATCCTCAAACGATCAAAAATCCTTGGTGAGAATCCCAGGCGTGGGGGCGAAGTTAGCACAACGGCTCTGTCTCGAGTTGGGCGATCGGTTAACCGAGTTCATGGTGGCGCAAAAAATAGAACGTCCATCTGCAGGGAGTGACATCACAGATCACGCCCTTTTCGAGGATATTCAGGAGGCTCTGGTGAACTTGGGATATTCGCGCGCCGATTCTCGCAGGGCGGCGGAACGAGTGATTCAAGCCAATCCGGGAAAGAGCAATGCCGGGCATTTAATTCGAGAGGCGTTGAATCTCTTATCCGGCGGAGGGGCGAGGTAACCTTCACCCTTAGTTCGCCTCAGTTTCATCTCCGATCATTCCCTGCATATCCTCGTAGTGTTCCATAAACCTTTTGCATGACACTGAGTCAATAGGTGCATGCCCGTACCATTTCATGTCGAAATCCAGACACACCGTTCGAAACACAGGGTACAGCTGTTTTTTTCTCCTTAATGCACGAAGATAATCCCCGTTGGTTCTGGATTTTTCGTATTGGATAAACCCTTTGCGATCCAGAAGCAATAGAATGGCGAGAAAAGCGTAACGATATGATCGTCGCCACTCGCCTTTATCAAACATCGTCTTCGAATAAGATAACAAGTCCTCCGGGTGATCCAAAGTCTTCGGTTCCTCCTCCAATTTGGAGTTTTGGACTTTGGTTCGTTTTTTATCAGAGCTTTTTCGCTGAATGGATCCGCCTTTGATCAAAACTGCAGTAAGCCATGCCAGCAATGCAACCAAAATGACGGTCAGGATGACCATGAGGATTTTAGCCATGATAGGATTCACGGAGGTGGAAGGAAGCTTGGTTTTTGGGAATAGCTTCTTGAAGAATGAAACAAATTTTTGAAATATAAGTATAAACATCTTCCCGATTTTATTCAGGATTGAGGTATTGTGGGATTTCCATTGGTAATCCGGGTTTTGAAGTATCCTGTTAACGTCCCGCTTGATCTTGACAGGAGAGATGTCGGTGTTAGGAGGCGCCTGCGCTAAACCGTAAGAGTGAAAGGCAACCAAAAGCAATATGAAAACGACAATCCGTTTGGCATGTAGTTTCATTTTGAAGATACCGTTTTGACGAAATTTCCCGCCATCTGTTTGTCCAGCAAGGATAGATCAAACCCCTCAGTGCGCACGCGGTGATCGTAATAGAGCAAGGTGAGGCAAATCATCCAAAACGGCTGAATAAACATCCATATCAAAGCGAACAGCACATCGTTGGTGATATCCTGTATGAGTTGTGAAAAGTTCACCCACTGAAATACGAGCAAATCCACGGCTGCGGAAAGGGCGCCCATGAAAGCGATGGATAGGGCGAGAACGATTAAACTCAGCAATACTGTGAAACCAATTACGCGCCAGAACCTACCGAGTATCAAATGAAAGTTCCGTTGAATGGATTGGATACTTGATTTACCTTCCACCACAATGATCTGGGTGATGAACAATCCCATCAATACCAGCAACACCATGGATGCCAAGCCTATTATGGACAGGAAAATGGATGTGATAATTACTACGAGAGCAATGGAATGATTATTCTGATTGATTGTAAACGGAGCCGCGATGGCGACAATAAAACTGAACACCGGTGACAAGATAAAAACAAGAGCTAACATCGCCATGGAGATAATTCCCCATGTTACATTCAATCTCCAGAAGAAGGGAATCGAGCGTCGGTACGCCCCGAAAATGGAGATATTCTTACCAAGGTACTTCTCGGAAATGGCGATGGTCAACGCACTATTTTGCATTATGAAGAGAAATGACCATATGATCAATACAAACATCCATGCGATCATAAAACCGATCACGTAGGATACGTCGTTGGTCTGGCTGGCATACAATGACGATGCATCCAAATGGAAGGATAAGAATAAGAGGTAAAATCCAATTTCCGCCGGAACGTGCACTAAGGCTACAATGCCTGCGAACAGAGCGAAATTGTGTTTGTACAGGTCAAACGCTTCATCAAAAATATCCCCAATTGTCATCGGAAGCATATTGGTTTCCATGTCGCTCGCCTGTTAATGGGAAATATACGTCACTATTGGATGGAGGTGACGGGTCGTATATCCAACATCACCTTGATCTGTTTGACCGGACCGACAACACTCATTCCATTAGGAATTCGCAAAGGGACCTCCACCACCGTATCTGCGTTCAAACCTTCCACGGATATGCCAATGGTGGAGATGTTCAGCATTGATTCCAGAAGTTTGGAAGGTCCTTTTACCGTAACAATCTGAGGAATGACGCTCAAATTCGTTATAACGAATCCTTTTGCCGGTTGACCTGTGATCGGCACATTGATCACCAGCGATTTGGATGCAGGCGTTTGCTGTAATTCCATATCCACATGAGTGATGTCTGGTTCGATATGAACCGAACTGACCTCGGCTCCGTTTCGATCCAGCGCTTTTATCGGAAGGTCGGCGCTCACACTGGATGAATTCGTTTGAATGAAAATGGTGAGCTTCTTTACTCTATTAACATCTTCCGAACTTCCCACGACATCCGCGAACTGAGGGGTTAAAAGTGGGGGCTTGTAGTGATTGGTCAACCCTGTATCGAGAGCGATAGTGGGAATGATTCTTAAAGTTTTCCGTTTTTCAGGCACGACATCCACGTTGACAGTATTCCGACCTTGTATTGATACGTTAGGGGCTGTTACGGGCGGGATATATCTTAATACTCTCAACTGAGTTGACTGAGTGTTAATCGCGGCGACCGACACATCGGCCTTGATCTCGTTATCGGATATGGTGTCAACCTCATCCTTTGGCCCTGTGACGGTCACTTGAATGGATGTGGGATGGATTTGCAAAATAAGGTCTTCAGGCGGGGTGCCAATTTGAACTATCTCCGCAGCCACCATCTTTGTAATGTTTGGATTAGGGTTACGCTCTGCGGAGACATAAAACCATATCATCACAGAGATTGCCAATGCGATGAATTTCAAAGCGATGTTTTCTCGAAGACTCTTAAGCATGATTTACCTTATGGAAAGAGCTTGGTTCAGGATTCCTACGGATTGTTTTCGGAATTCTTGCTGCGCCCCATCTTGATGGCTCCTCCGACTTTGGTTGCCATCATACCGATCGAGGTATTCACCAGTCCTTTGCTGTCGGATATTTGCAATAGGCTGAAAAGTCTTTCCTTCAAGGTCTCATCGCGAAGCCCTCGGATCAGCTTGCCGCCGACTGCGATGGAGATAGTGCCAGTTTCTTCGGAAACAATGACCACCACCGCGTCGCTCTCCTCCGACATCCCAAGCGCCGCCTTGTGACGCGTATGCACTGTGGCGTCGACGCGAGGGCTGGCGGTTAACGGGAGGATACATCCTGCGGCGATGATCCTGCTTTCGCGAATGATAACCGCGCCATCATGCAATGGCGTGCCATTGTAAAATATCGTTCCCAATAAAGGGGCGGTGGTTTCGGCATCCAACCTTGTGCCGGTGGCGATGATATCCTCAAGACCCGTATCTCTTTCGAAAACAATTAAAGCGCCTATGCGTTTTATGGACATTACGGACACGGCGCTAACCACATTGTTGATCATTTGCCCCATATCCTCTTTGCCTGAGAACCCAAGCGTACTTCCCCAGAAGCCTGGTCTTCCAAACTCCTCCAATGTATGGCGCAGTTCAGGCCAGAAAAGAATGACAATGGCGACAGGTCCAAGGGGGAACGCTTGACGCAGGAGCCAGTTAAGCGTATAGAAATGAAGCAAATCGGATAGTTCAACCGCCGTAAAGAAAATGATCAGCCCAAAGATGATTTGTATGGCTCTCGTTCCCTTGGCTAGAAGAAGGAGACGATATAGGAGCCAAGCTACTGCAAGTATGTCTAACGCCACGCGATAGTCAAAACTTTTCAATATATGTATGAGTTCATACGCAGTCATTAACTACTATCCTCGCGTGACATATCCGAAAAAAATAAACAGTACAAATAAGTATAGCATTCCTATGGCGGAGCGTCAAGCGAAAATACATGCATGGGAGATAAACGCAAATGTTTTGAATATGAGGAGCGAAAGACGTATTTGACGCTTAATGAAAAGACTTCGACGCGATTTTTTATTGTCCTTGTGCTAATGTTATTGATAACCATGGGTGAATCGAGGCAAATCCATATAACACACTTTATACCGCTACTGTCGGATGAGCTGTTTGACATTCTTTCACCCGCGTATGAAGCCAATTCTCCAATCCATTGGCTATGTGGAAACGAGGTGATAGGAGATCGCATGCGTAAAACTTCCTCTTCGATGGTGGGAGTGGAGCAATAGTTGCAGTGCAACGGACAACCACGAAGCGTCCGAACCGTAATCCATCGATCCTTGGAATTATCACTGGATGCTGAAAGAATATCAGGTTCCCGCAACGCGTGTTCGTCGATGCAATCGCACCATTTCATAGGCATTGAGGACGCTTTTTCTTTTGAGAAAAGTTCCGGGGTTGGCGCTTGTGTCGCATTGTTCTGAAGCGCATTCAAAAGCAGAGGGAAGGCTATCTCACCCTCCCCCTGAATTCCAAAATCGGCGTTCAGATAGGTTCGTGCGCTCTTGGGATAAATACTGTATCCCGCGCCGCCCAAAACAATTGGGGCGTGTGAATATTCCCGGCAATTATTCACGATATCCTTCACGTTTCGAGGAAGAAACCGAGGATTTTGGCTGCTTTGATCGTCGATGTTTCTCACGGATATCCCGATGCATTCAGGTTGAAATCATAAGATGCGTACCTTTCAGGATAGAGATATGCCTCAATCATACATCAGATCCGCAACATGGATGTCGTGTCCGGCATTTTTCACCGCTTCCTCCACGCAAGACAATCCAAGCGGCATCACCGGCATATTTGTCCATTCCGTATTTGCCGAGATAAGAAGAACTTTCATTACAACCCTCTATTTATCCGACGGAACAATTCTCTCCAATCGATAGACCACGGAGTTAATATGATCGGGGCATCCTATGTGCGCCTCGTTGGGATTTTTCTCCCAAGGGAAACCTCCTCCGTATCGAAGGGTTTGAATCGCGGGCAGTAAAGCGCCGAATGCGCCCAAGCACATTCCCCCGGGTGTGGATCCGTTCACAATGAATTGATCCCCCGGCTTGTTCCCCCTCGGGCATTTGCCCGCCACGGATTCTACGGTGATTTTGATATCATATGTCTTACTTGCCGCCATTGTCTTATCCTCCGTCGCGATGTCAATGATAATCACGATTTGTTTTTAGAGCATAAACGCCCCTCCGTTCACCGGGAAATATTCCCCGGTTACGAAGTCTGATAAGGATGAGCAAAGAAAAACTGTCACTCCGGCGATATCCTTCGGCTCCCCGATGCGTCGAAGCGGTGTGGCAGCGGCTACTCTCGTCTGCATCTCTTCCGGCTGTCCTGCGGTGGCGTCCGTTCGAACCAATCCAGGGCCAACCACATTCACGGTGATGCCTTCCGGACCCAACTCAACTGCCATCACTTTGGCGATGCTGTCCACGGCGGATTTTGCCGCCGAGTGCGCGGAGAAACCGTAACCGGGATGCCTGGAGAGACCGCTGCTGATAAAAACAAGCTTGCCGGATTTTCTTGGCAGCATATCCCGCAGCACTGCCTGTGAACAGTTATATAGTGCCGCCATCTCTCCCGATATCTTGGCGTGTATCTCGTCCCAAGTGAGAGTGATGAATGGTCGGACGGGGAAATTAATGTTGGCGTTGTTTACTAACGCGTCAATATGACCATAGGTCTTGATTGCGGTGTCCACCATTTCGTTTACTTCGTTCGCGTCGCGCACGTCCGCTTTGCATATGATGCCGTCCCCGCCTGCACTCTTGATCTTTTTAAGAGTCTCTTCCGCTTTCTCCTTGCTGTTAATGTAGTTGACAACAACTGTCGCTCCATGCGTGCCAATCGATTCCGCGATAGCGGATCCAATTCCCCGGCTGGCTCCGGTAACGAGAACAACTTTTCCTTTGAGTCCAATGTCCATGGCGATCCTCCTATCTTTTTTTTGATGGAACATCCAAGAGGATGTAAAAACTCGAATTCGTTGTATAAGATCAATTCACATATGGATGTTTGCAATTGCTCTTTTTAGTGTTTTTGTGAAAGTGATCTGTTTGTTCTCAGTCTTATACTCTGACTTATTCATCAATCCCCTTAAACCAAGCCATATCTTCACATTTTATACGTTCCAAAGCTCATGCATTATTGTAGGAACATCGCTGTGATATGTATTTTCTCCAAATCCCCTGGGACAAAGATGATATCTCTGGTGGGGTCGAACGATCGTATCGGTTTGTCGTTCAAAAAGACTGCGCTCATCGGTACGCCATCAGGATGTCGTAAACGAATAACTGCGGATGCAGGGGCTTTCCGGAAATGATTATCAACATAGATTTCCATCCGGTACTCGCGTATGTGAGAGGCGATGCGATAACTTGTGGTTCCAAACTTGCTAGGCGCATTGCTGATCGATAAAACCATTCCATCGCGCAACCATTCGGAAGTAACGAAGGGAGCTATCCACAAATCCTCTCCGCGCTCCATGATCATCATCAAACGTGTGTATAAGAGGAAATAACCGGTTTCATGCGTCTTATTCCAAGCTCCAACGTTATGGAAATGCTCCCATAGCGTCAAATTCTTCGTGTTCAATAAAGAGGCTAATGTATTGAAATAGGAGCGGATGAAAGGGCGAACTTCATCATGATCGGCGTAAATTTCCATGTTACGGGTGTAATAGGGTTGAATTTTCGAGAAGCCTCCCATATTGAACCAGTCCGCCTCGGATTTCCGAGCGGCGTAATCATGCCATCCATCCGAGAGGAATGCGACATCCTCCATATGCTCCATCATTCCAAATACATCCGGTTCGTTCGAATCCAGAACGCCTTGAGGAACAAGTTGATGGGCGCCTAGCTCAATGTCATACGCTGAGGTGCGGTTGCTATCCTCGCCGGGAAAGTACTCCGCCACGCGACCGGGGGAATATGCCTGCGAGGGATATCCGATCACCCATTCACCATTTCGGAGAGGCAAAACGGGAGTTATCGTTTGAGTGTCATGATATGCGCGACGAATATTCTCCCGGTACTCCTTCGCAAATTGCGTAAACTCATTCGCCTTGGGATGAGAGATGCTTTCCAATACCTCTCCTATCGCTCGGATGCCGGCGTAGTAATATCCGTTCAAGGAGAAATGATATGCGAAAGCGTTCCAGTCCGCCATCACTCCCGGAGGCGCCAACCCAAATTCTACGGATTTTTCCAAATTGGGGTTGAACACTTTGGTTTTCTCGCACTGTTTTATGATCCATTCGCCAACTCTCACCAACTCGGAGGAATTCTCATCCAGCCATTTGTGATCCTCGTTTAAATTGTAATGCTGTCCGACGGTCCAAAGGTGCCAGCCGGTTCCCATCAAGGTGTATTCCGGAGTGACGAACCCTTCGGGTGTGTATCGGTGAATGAAAAATTCCAACGATTTGCGAGCGAACTCCTTATAGCCGAATGCATCCATTCCTCGAATGATCGAATTCGCTTCGCTATCCAACGGTCCATACGCCATGGATGCGATCCACGGCGCGATGAACTTGCCTTCCTTTTCATTTCGCGAGGCGATGAGGCAGCTAACCTGCGACGCCTTAATAACATTGTTCAGAAAAGTGTCAGGAGTTTCGATCCGCATTACGGAGTCGAGGATATCCGCCCAATATCTCTCGAAACAGTCATACGGTTTTTTCCCGTCGCATATGCCTGCATAGTCCTCAGGTGTGAGTTCCCAAGAGGGTAGGTATATGGTCACTTCATCGACGCCTTTAGCTGGAAGAGCGCATTGCAAATGGATCGCGTCGCCGGATATGAAGAGCTTTAGAGGCGATTCGGAATGAATCACCGCATATGCCACGACGTTATCCCCTTGACAAACAACCGCCCCGTCCGAGACGAAATAGATCTCCAATTCCGGGTGATTATTTTGCTGATGGAATTCGAATGCCAATGAAACATTTCTTACGTCCTCGGAGGTGTTTTCCGCTGCATACTGAGCGACGCCTAATGCATGATGACTAATCCAGGACAAGTTCGGCTTGACGCTCATTTTTTTAGTGTGGGGCGTTACGAAAACGGATTGCCGATATTCAACTCCGTCCCTAATTCCAATTATCGTTGGACAAGGTAACCAGCCTTTGCTTAATGACATCGTCGTTGGAATGCTTTCATTTCCGCCGTAATAGGAACGCAATTCGTATTCCCGCCATTGGATTGATCCATCCTGACTGCAGATGAATTTGGCGTTATCGCACGCAAGCGAGAGCATCATTGGGCCATTATCCTGGATGGGATTGCGAGTTACCGCCAAGGCATGTGACAGAGTTTGATCCGGAGCCTCCCTTACTTTTTGAAGAATGGTTTTGCGATTCCTAATGCTTTTCAGATACTGATCCGCATTTAACGGATAGTTATTCAAGGCTATAAAAACCTTTGCGGATGGTACCCAGACGCATCCGTTAGCAATTACATCATCAACCGCAACCGCGAAGGATGAGTGTGGCAGATGAAATCGTAGTATCGTTCCGTCCCGTTTCAATTCGCTCACTACTGCGTGTATCAATCGAAGAGATATTTTTTCCGAGAGATTCCATATGCGTTGAAGGGGTGTGCATCCATTACCATTGTCATCAAACGCTCCGTTGTATATTTCAACTGAGCCGTTTTCGACTGACGAAGTTTGTACAAATTCAAGGCTAATTTCGATTGTACCGCAGGTGATATCGGTATACGCTTGGAATTCGCGGACCTTGAGCAGTTTATCGCAGACGGGGAAAATCCAGCGTATCTTCTGAGTTTCCACGGTCAAATCAGGGGCTTCGAGCCAATGAGGTGCGAGAAACAACAGGTTCTCATCAATACGGATATCTCCCACGAACGTTCGCCATTCGCCCTGCCAAGCGCTCTCACCAACCCATCCTTGTACTTGTATGTGATCAACCGGATATTTGACGGGAGGATTTACCGTGCGGAGACCAATCGCCTTCAGATTTCGTCGTTCCATCCAATGAAGGCCAATGCATCCGGTGGAATGAGGGTAAACAGGCACGGTGTATAAGCCGTTCGAAGAAGGATAAAGATCAGTTTCAAGAAAGATATCCTCTTCCTGAAACTCTTGGATGCGATTGGAGTGACACCCATCGTTACGGATAGGATCGAAAGTCACCACCTTGGCGAATGGCGCCATATTGATGCGATTTAATTCATGCATGGACGCACATGAGGTTGGATTATTAGACGCTTTTGCACTCTCCTTCATTCCGATCCACCTTCCTTTGAAATAGATGGAATGCCCTGAACATTTCGCTTACTACATTATTGCCATTACTCCCATTATTGTTGCAATTGCCTGTCAAAAAAAATCTTCAGGCGTTATATTCAAGCAAACCAATGTCCGTTTTGTTTCGCATCCGGTTAATCGAGAATGCCTTATATGGAATGGGCGTATGGAAAATGAATGATTCCATAACGCCCCTATAAATTCATTCTGTTTGAGCAGTCATATCTTGCGATTTTTCTTCGACATTCATCTGTCTAAGATTCATGATATCACGTAAGGGCGGCGTGCCGAAAAGACGACTATACTCACGACTAAACTGCGAAGGACTCTCGTAGCCGACTTGAAACGCTGCGGTGGTGGCATCCGCATGTTCGATGAGCATCATCCGTCGTGCTTCGTTTAAACGAAGCCATTTCTGATACTGCAGAGGACTCATCGCTGTCAAGATTCGGAAATGATGATGAAATGTGGATGCGCTCATATTGGCTTGCATTGCAAGGTCATCAATACGCAATGGTTGTGCGAAGTTGCCCTTCAACCATTCTATCGCTCTCGCGATCTGTTGACTCTGACTTCCCGCGGACGACATCTGACGTAAACGAACCCCCTGATCGCCCACGAGCAAACGGTAAAATATCTCCCTCTGGATGATAGGCGCAAGGATCGGGATATCCTTCGGTTCATCTAGCAAATCTATTAACCGTTGAAAAGCGTTGATTAGAGGCGGGGTGACATCCCCAATCGCCATTCCGCGACTGGATTGTTGAGGGTGAGGGGGAGGCAGGCTACTGTCCATCATCAATTGTGATATTTCGCGTCTGTCAAGTTTCAATAAAAGCCCCAAGAATGGTTTCTCACCGCTCGCTTTGATAATTTGCACAACCGTTGGAAGGTCCACGGAGGTGATCAAAAAATGCCGATCGTCATACACATACATATCATCGCCAAGCAATACTCGTTTCGCACCCTGTGCGATCAGACATATACTCGGTTCGTACATGCCGCTTGTCGGTTGGGTTGGCTCATTCCTACGAGATAACATAAGATTTGGTATCGCCGTTAAGTATCGTTCATCCTTACGGGTCCATTTGGCAATGCGATCGCCAAGAGCCTCAAGAGCATTTTCCATTTCATTATCCCCGAACTAAAGCATTATCATTGGCTGGCATATCAGTTTCATATACCTAATATTACCAAAGCAAATGTCACTTTGGATTCATCTATGTAGTATCTCGGACGATTAGGCAAGAAATGAACAGGATTGGTCTAACATCCTCCTTTTGTTCAGGCGTAAAATAAGACTGTAGATCGGACAGATAGCAGCGTAACTCGGAGAACGATGCATTTTACGCTCATATCACGATCCGAAAACTTCTGAAAAATCGTATCTTGCTATTATATGATGTAGATAGATTGCTCAAGAATATATAGCGCAAGTTCAATAAGGAATGAATCAAAAATGGATATCATGCGATGCGGTTCTCAACCCTCGGTGAAAGTTCGGCGGATTATTTCACAGGATCGGTACGTGTTGACCCGCTATTTCAGGCAAACCCTCCCTCGAATGCTTTTGGAGCTAGTGTCACATTCGAGCCAGGTTCTCGAACAGCGTGGCATACTCACCCGTTGGGGCAGACATTGATTGTGACGGCTGGCACTGGCATGGCGCAACGGTGGAGCGGTGCGATTGAGGAAATTCGACCAGGCGACGTTATCTGGTTCCCGCCCGGTGAGAAACATTGGCATGGGGCTTCGCCATCGTGCGCCATGACACATATTGCAATTCAAGAGCGGAAAGATGGTAAAGTTGTTGACTGGATGGAGCATGTTAGCGATGATGAGTATAACTCCCGATAGTCACAATTTCGAAGCAAATTTCATAGCGTCAATTCAATTATAGGAGTTTAACAAATGCAAAAGCGTCAGTTAGGAAATAGCGGACTGGAAGTTTCGGCGATCGGGTTAGGTTGTATGGGAATGAGCATGTCGTATGGTCCGCCAGCCGACAAACAACAAATGATCACATTGATTCGCGAAGCTGTCGATCGAGGGATCACATTCTTCGATACCGCCGAAGCATACGGTCCTTTCACAAATGAGAATCTGCTTGGCGAAGCAATCGCGCCTATTCGCGATCAGGTCGTGATCGCCACTAAGTTCGGATTCGATATTGATCCAAACACGGGGCGTCGCGGAGGAGACACGAACAGCCGTCCTGAGCATATCAAACAGGTTGCAGATCAATCGCTTAAGCGGCTTGGGACAGACTCCATTGATCTGTTCTATCAGCACCGTGTTGATCCGAATGTGCCAATAGAAGAAGTGGCTGGAGCGGTCAAAGAGCTGATACAGGATGGCAAAGTGAAGCATTTCGGGCTATCCGAAGCTGGAGCACAAACCATTCGTCGCGCTCACTTCATACAACCCGTAACCGCATTGCAAAGTGAATACTCGATCTGGTGGAGAAATCCTGAGGTGGATATCATACCCACATTGGAGGAACTGGGCATCGGGTTCGTTCCCTTCAGCCCTCTTGGACGAGGTTACCTCACGGGAAAGATGGATCCGAATACAACATTTGATAGTTCGGATTTCCGAGCCAGCCTTCCGCGCTTCACCCACGAGGCGATGAAAGCGAATCAGACTGTGGTCGATCTACTCGGCGTCATTGGAGAGCGAAGAAACGCTACGCCCGCTCAAATCGCGCTTGCGTGGTTGTTATCACGAAAGCCATGGATCGTGCCCATTCCCGGCACCACAAAGCTGCACCGACTCGACGAAAATATCGGAGCCATCCAAGTTGAACTTAATGCTGATGATTTGGACGAGATCGAAAGTGTATCCTCCAAAATCATGGTGATAGGAGATCGGTATCCGGAAAATCTGGAACGTATGACCGGTCTTTAATACCATTCATGAAAGGTAATGATCATAATGAAAGCGACATTAATGTATGGACCCGGAGACGTACGTGTTGAAACAGTTCCCGACGTGCGGATCATCGAACCGACTGACGCCTTGGTTGTCATCACGCGCGCCTGCATCTGCGGAAGCGACCTTTGGCCGTACAAAACCATGAATCCAAGCGAAACGGGACGTAGTATGGGGCATGAATTAATTGGCGTGGTGGATGCTGTCGGTTCCGAGGTACGCAAGGTCAAACGCGGTGATCTCGTAGTGGCTCCGTTCGCCTTTTCTGATGGTACGTGTATTTTTTGCCGTGAGGGACTGCACACTTCATGCATGCATGGCGGTTTCTTTGGTATCGGGGATGTAGGCGGTGCTCAATCGGAAGCGGTGCGCGTTCCACAGGCGGATGGAACACTAGTCGTTCTGCCTGTCGGCAGGGACGATGATCTCATGCCGTCTTTGCTTACGCTCTCCGACGTGATGGGAACAGGGCATCACGCGGCGGTATGCGCCAAGGTTGGTCCCGGAAAGACCGTGGCTGTTGTTGGCGATGGCGCGGTCGGCATTTGCGGCGTGTTAGCCGCTCGCAGGCTCGGCGCTGGGAGAATCATCTTGCTGGGAAGACATCCCGACCGGATAGCTTTGGCGAAGGAGTTTGGCGCAACTGACATCGTTAGCGAGCGAGGCGATGATGCCGTTGAACGCGTTCGTGAAATCACACATGGGTTGGGAGCGCATTCCGTTCTCGAATGCGTGGGGCTAGAACAATCTATGCTTACGGCGCTGAGCATCGCTCGTCCCGGCGGATCGGTCGGACGCGTAGGGGTTCCTCAGGAACAAACTATTCCGGCAGCCCAACCAACGTTTTACAACAACATCACCGTTTCCGGCGGGCCCGCGCCTGTTCGCGCTTACATAGAGGAATTGTTGCCGGATGTTCTCGATGGAGGAATTAACCCGGGGCGTGTATTTGATCGGATAACGGACATCGAAGGCGTCCCCGATGGATACCGAGAGATGAACGATCGCAAGGCGATAAAGGTTATGATCAAGTTCTAGGTGTCAGGAAATTGCAAAAAAACACTGTTCAACGTATCACATATGTCAAATTTGCCGTATTGACATTATTCCCCGAATTTGCAATTACCTCATGTTTAATGATGATGCGCGGATTAAGCGGATTTCAACAAGCATAGGAGAGCCAGAATGAGGGCTGCGCAGGAGATGATTATCGCCACCCAGGGGATATAAGAGGGCGTTGCGGAGTTATTGGAGGAACCGGTAGTACGATCCGGTTTCTCCTTCAAACGGTGGATTTCCTGTTCCAAGCGAATAACACGCTCTTCATTGGTTTGCCCTGATTTAGGTGGATGGGGAACAGGCATCTTCACCAACCTCTTAGATATTTCAATCTGCCAATAAACTCTCTTGCCATATCCTGCGCCTCGCCTGAGTTTGCGATGAGGATCGTGGCGGCGGGAAATCGATGCAGTATGGAGATGCGAAGTAAAAAAGGTAAATCTTGTTTTGGCTCCAACCAAACCTCCTGAATATCCACGATGGAATTCAAATCCATCACCTCTGTACGAAGCCCCTGACTAAATGATATGAATTCGTATAGTTGCTCACCTTCCAACGCCAACCCCTGGAGGCTAGGCTGCGTCAAGGCTTCGGGCGGGAAATCATTCACGGGAAAATAGGCTTCGTCCACTTCGCGGGAGATGTAACTGGCTCGCAGATTCGGATGCTCGTCCGCAAAATCGGACATGATCAGTTCCACGCGCTGCCTAATCCCTGGTTGCAATCGTAATTCGCAGAGAATGTTGATATAGCGACGCGCGAACTCCCTGCCGGCGGTATTGATTTCCTGGGGAGACTTCATAAAACGCTCGTGATAATCGATTTTGGCTTTGCACTAAGCGGCTATCCATAAATTATCGGATTATGGATGAGGAAAATGAAGGGTGGATTCGCGCCAATCCCCCTCCTTGTTACCCCTTAAGAGCCTCGGCGCCGCCTACGATCTCCGAAATCTCCTTGGTGATGGCGGCTTGTCGCGCACGATTAAGCGTGAGAGTCAATCCGCTAATCATCTTGGATGCGTTATCGGTCGCACTGCTCATGGAGGTCATACGAGAACCGTGCTCGCTGGCGAGAGATTCCAAGAGTGCCTGATAAATCTGAGTGAGCATAAATCTCGGGAGCAATTCATTTATTAGTGCCGGGGCTTCGGGCTCGAATAGGAAGTCCGCCTCCTCCTTGAGTATCTCACTCTCGGAGAGATGTTCGATTGGTAGTAGCTTTTCTATCGTCGGGTGCTGAGTCATTGCGGTTACGAAACGTGTATACGCGATGTGGAGTTCGTCTATTTCCCGTTCGGCGTAGGCTTGAGTGATGATATTCATGATATTTTGGGCATCGGATAAACTTGCAACGTTGGAGTTCACGGTGATTGTTTGCACCACCTGATAACCCCTGCGAGAGAAGTAGATGTTGCCCTTTTTGCCAACAATGTACATTTTCAAATGCGCTTTGTCATAATCGCCTGCGAGCTCCATTACTTCACGTATAATCTGATAGTTGTATGAACCAGCCAAACCTCTATCCGATGTGAATAGGAGTATCCCTGTGTTGACCACATCGCGTTTTTCAAGCAGAGGATGTTCGGCTTCACCCGCCGCCGCCTTGGCGAGACGCGCCATAATTTCGTCCATGGCTTCAGCGTAAGGACGCGCCGCCTGCACTCTGTCTTGAGCGCGTTTCAACCTTGCCGCAGCCACCATCTTCATGGCTTTGGTGATCTGCTCGATATTTTTCGCCACCTTGATGCGTGAACGGATATGCCGCATTGTCGCCATAAGCAAATACTCCCGGATAATAAAAAATCGTATAAAGTATACCCGCGAACACCGCTTCTCGTCTGCCTCTGAGCGAGGTTAACGGGACGAGAAGAATATCCGCTTGAGAATTGGATCCTTTGTCGTTTACGGCAAAGCGCTGTTCCTCTCCAGTGAGATAGGTTTGAAATGAAGCTCAAAGCTGGTTTCAATCGGCTTAAGGATATATTTTTCCAAAGGACGCGGTCCGCAACTTGCGCTTCCAAGCCCGCATACTGCATGATCCAAGCTTAGAAATATCTCATCTCGCTCCACCAAATCACAGGTATGGTTTGCTAGGGCAAGGTCTTTCGACGAGTACCTGCTTGCGGTGGCGATAAATCGATGCGTCCCGTGAACCTTAAATCCAACCCCTCGATCGTTCGTCAGAGCGATCCAGCGGACATCGCTTTTTCCGCCGTTTTCCTGCGGTCGAATATACGGCACGAACTGCTCATCAACCTTGCCCCTCCATATCCCCACTTTCGCGCTGGTGCAACGATCGGGGTAATTCTCATGCGGTCCACGTCCATACCAGAGCATGCTATTGAACTCTCTTGGCAAGGTCATGCATACACCGATACGCGGCAACGCTTCGATATCGAGGGCGGGAGTGAGGTTTTGTCTTAAAATCACCTCGCCATCTCCGTGAATGACGTATGTCGCGTTGCCATGCAGGATGGTGCCTTGTCCGTTTGCACCCACTGTATAGCGAATATGAATCAGCGCCTCATGCGTGTCCGTCAATTCGAAATGTGTTTCCCGAACAAACTGATTCGCATGATCCAATCCATTCTGAAGCCATTTGTGAAGTATCCACTTGTCATTGTCAATCGGCGCACGCCACAAATTAAACTCAGGGCCGGAACGCACCATGGTGACATCATTGCACTTCCATTCGGAAATAATTCCATGCGCCAAATCCAATACCAGATGGAAATCCTCTCCCACAACGCGTAGGTTTCTTCCTTCCTTGACCATCGTCAAGCTGTCCTGATGCGAATGATGCACCGCATGCAGGGATTTCGTTTCGGATGGAAGGGCGAACTGAGCCCAGGCAACTTCGTGACCATGTCTCGCCCAAAGGTTAGCTTCCTTCAAACGATAACTGATATTTAACCAGTAATCCCCCGGTTCTGCTCGCAGATTCCGTTCCAACGGGAGAGTGACATCGTCTGATTGACGCGGAGGAATGTCTGGAAGATCGAAATCTCCCTGTTGCACGAGCGAATCGTAATGCCGAACCTCCCAATGCGCCGTCAATCCTGACAGGGAGAGAAAATCATATCGATTTTCCAATTTAAGCTTGCCGGTTAAGATGTCAACGGTATCCGTATGAACCGGTTCCAAAACTTTTTTGTATTCGAACAAGGCGGGGTGGGGCTTTCGATCTGGAAAGACCATGCCATCAATGCAGAAATTGCCGTCGTGCGGATATTCGCCGAAATCCCCTCCGTAAGCGAAATAGGGCTTGCCTTTTTGATCATGGCGTAGGATACCATGGTCGCACCACTCCCACACGCATCCCCCCATCAGTTGTTTCGAGGATCGGATGATTTGCCAGTACTCCTCCATATTCCCCGGTCCATTCCCCATGGCATGAGCGTATTCGCACATGAAAAAAGGCTTCTCGCCCGATTTTCCCTTTCCCTCATCATCCAACCGCTGGATGGTCGGGTACATGCAACTATTGATATCCACCACAGGTGACGGACCGTCGCTCGTCCATGCTTCGCAATAGTGCACCGGACGTGATGGATCGCGATGATGTATCCAGTCAGCCATCGCATCATGGTTCGCTCCGTAACCGGATTCGTTCCCCAGCGACCAAATGATGACACTTGGATGGTTTTTATCTCGCTCCACCATCCGTATGGCTCGATCCAAATAAGCATCTTTCCATAGCGCGGACTTGGAGAGATATCCCCATTCTGGAACGCATCCATGTGTCTCGATGTCAGCTTCGTCGATTACATAAAGCCCATATTTGTCGCAAAGGTCGTACCATCTGGGATCATCGGGGTAGTGCGAGGTGCGTACTGCGTTGATGTTGTGCCTCTTCATCAAAAGGATATCTGTGATCATTGATTCCAGCGTTACGGCATGTCCGCGCACGGGATCGCTCTCATGGCGATTCACGCCTCGTATTTTAATCGGCTCACCGTTGACAAGGAACTCACCAATCTTGATCTCCACATTGCGAAAACCGACCTCCACACACTGTATCTCCTCCGTCTCGCCTGCGGTGTTGCAAATGGAGATTAGTAGCGGATAGAGATGCGGGGTTTCCGCAGTCCATTTGAGGGGGGATTTGATTGTCTTTTTCCATTTAACCTCCCTCTCCTCGCCTGCGATGATGGATAAGAGATTCGTTATTGTCTCATCCGCTATCACGTTGTTTTTTTCATCAAGCAGTTTGGCTTTTACGGCGTATCCTTTGACTTCGTTGTATGCGTGGTTTCGAAGCTTGATGGAAAGATGGAGGGTGGCGTCCTTGTATTCGGAATCCAATTCCGTTCGCACTTCAATATCCCTCGCTCGCAAGCGCGGCGTTGAGAAAATAATAACATCCCGGAATATCCCGCTTAATCGCCACATGTCCTGATCTTCCAAATAGCTTCCGTCCGACCATTTGAACACCTGAACGGCGATCTCGTTCCTCCCGTTTTGCAGATAATGGGTTACGTTGATCTCCGTGGGCATATGACTACCCTTGCTGTATCCAACTCTTTTGCCGTTAACCCACACATTGAAAGCGCTATCCACACCCTCGAAACGCACGAACACCTCGCGGTTGATCCAGTTGCCGGGCAAGGAGAAATGTCTTATGTACAAACCCGTCGGGTTTTCGAGGGGGACGTAAGGCGGCTCCACGGGAAACGGGTAGAGCACATTGGTGTATTGCGGAATGTCAAAACCCACCGTTTGCCAGTTGCTTGGCACCTCTATGGTCGTCCAATCGGAGTAGTCTATGTTCCTTGGAAAGTTTTCGGGCGTGTCCAGAGGGGAATCCAATAGCTTGAAGCGCCAAGAGCCGTTTAAGGACTTTATCCAAGGGCTTCGATCAATTGAATGGGACAGTGCGGATTTCTCATCCGCGTAGGGGAGTGACGCGGCTCTGGGGTCCTCTCTATTGATGTGCATCAACTGCGGGTTCATGTAATCCGGGTATGTCTCTGCCATGTTTGTGTCCTTGTATGAAGATAGGAATCCATTGTTGGGGGTCCCTTGATGGATTGTCGCAACGGGTCGATTGAAGATAATCCCCATCCTTGGAATATGACTGTGCGATAATTGGATGTTAGGTTTCAAAGACATTATAGTTTACCCCCATAGACATTATCGATGTGACGGTGCAACTATATTCTGGATCCAGAGAGCGGATTTCAGCTTTCGAAAAATGGAATGGTGCGATGTAAGGGGGAAAATGCATAGGTGTTTTAACAGCCTGAATTCACTTTGATTCAGGTCATTTTAATTTTGCATACGCCGAGACTCTCTTTGAAGATGATGATATCGAGCATGGCGCGTATTGTTTCCACTGTCGTGTGATTGACGTGAATGCAAAGTGAATTATCTCGACTGCAGGAGAATTTTCTTCACGCCTTCCAGGTCCTTCGGGGTATCCACGGAAAGAGGGGCTTTTTCTATTGCGCACATGCGGATTTTGTAACCGTTTTCAATGACGCGAAGCTGCTCCAACCCCTCGGTTCGCTCCAAAGGGGTTCGCTCCATTCGACTGTAGAGAAGAAGGAAGTCACGACGGTATACGTACATCCCCACATGCTGGCGAATCGGCATTTCTGGATCCGGATTTCGTTGGTAGGGGATTCCATGTCGGGAAAAGTAGAGCGCATTGCCGAATCGATCACATACAACCTTCACGCACGCGGGGTTGTCTCGCTCCTTTTCGGGACAAGGACACATGAGGGAAGCCATCGGGATGTCAGGGTTATCGAGCAAGGCGTTCAAGGGAAGTAAGATGGAGTTGGGATCGATGAGCGGCTCATCGCCCTGTATGTTGACGACTATATCCGAATTAAGCGTTTCAGCCGCCTCCGCAAGCCTGTCGGTTCCAGATTGGTGGCTGTCGGAAGTCATGATCGCCTTGCCCCCGAATGCCTCCACTGCATCGAATATCTCCCGATCGGGCGTCGCCACGTATACCCCTTCAAGCGTTTTCACTGAAGTCGCCTTCTCCCACACCCATTGTATCATCGGCTTTCCGGCGATTGATAGCAACGGTTTGCGCGGCAGTCGGGTTGCTGCGAGGCGCGCGGGGATGATAGCGATAACTTTCATATTCTTCCCGCCACTCTAAATGCGATTAACAGCGTTTCGCGAAGTTTATCGTAATCCTCCGCCGACAAGGTGAGTTTCCTGTCGGCGGGTCGAAGCCAAGTTGGTTTGCCCCACCAGCCATCGTCGAAATAGCGCGGAATGATGTGAACATGAAGATGCGGAACCTCGTTGCCGAGGATGACATAGTTGATTTTATTAGGGTGAAGAGCCGATTGCAACGCGGAGGCACAGGCGTTGACATCCTCGGCGAGTTGCGATCTCTCCTGTGGGGAAAGATCTGTGATCTCTGTGACGTGTCTTCGGTATTCGAGGATCAGATACCCCTTGAAATCCCTGTCATCAAGCAATATCGCCCTTCCCGATGGAAGCGGGAGCAGCAAATTCATCGGGGATTTATTGGCGCACATTGGGCAATTCGTCCCATTTATCAATGTTTCCCACGCCTCAATTTCCATTCTCGCACCTTTCCTTAAGGAGGTTATGCGGTGCAGGATAATTGATTTCACATAATATCATTTTTTCCGAGTCTCAGAGGGATTTATTCGCGCCGTACGGATCAAAAGGAAAAAAACAATGCAAACCATCTTGGGCAATCAATAGGATACCCGACGCATGCCAGATTTTGGAATAATTGAGCAATGGTGTATCATATAACCGATAATCCCTTTAACAACTATTCCTTTTCGCGAAAGGCGATATCCGATGATCACCACGCGTTCGGTTCTTCTCTCCGTTTCGTTAGTCTTTCTTTTATCTGGCTTCTTCGTATCCAGCGCACACGCTCGGTCCCTTGATCTCCTGGGGTTAAAAGATAATATCATGCATAGAATGAGCGCAAGTTCCAACGAAGTCAAATTTGCGTTAAGTTCCGATCACGTAAATCCCGGCGTGGATGTCTCCATTCAGTCCGGGAAGGATGCATATCCCGGGGTGAATATCAAATCGACAGGGGCGTCCTGGAACCTTTCCGATTATGGATGCGTGGAGGCGAAGGTGTTGAATATTGGCTCCCATCCGTTGCGCATCTCCTTGCGCGTGGATAACGCCGGGGATTGGCGTAACAACCCATGGGACACGGAAAGCCTGACCATCGCTCCGATGGCGACAGGCGTCGTGCCGGTGTATTTCGGATACTCCTATGGATATAAACCCGGATACAAGCTTAACTCTTCCGAAGTGGTGAATCTGGTGCTCTTTGCCAGTAAAACCGATGCTCCGCAATTCTTTCGCATTCTCTCCATTCGGGCGACGGGAACCGCAGGCGAAAAACCACCCCTCCCGCCCGATAAAATTCTTATCAAGCCAGAAAACGGTATCATTCTCGGGAAAGGAAGCGGATCTAATATAAAGACACAGGTGAACACATACAATGCAGAGGTATCTTACAACGATACAAACGGGGATTCCTCGCTGCAAATCACTCTTCCGGCTAATCAACCGAACCAATCCGTTACATTCGCTCCTGTGAATGCGCGTTGGGATCTGCGAGACTATCTCGAAGTCACGGCGCGAATTCATAACGATGGGACCACCGCTTGCACCCCGAAGGTCAAATTGGAGAGCAATGGCGGTTCTACGGATTGGGTGTCCGCGAATAATCCGATACCTCCCGGAAAGTCGGGGGAGGTGGTGATAACATTCCTCGGACCTCCCATCGTGATAGGAGATAAGGCGTCCGAGAACCGCATTACGAACGACAGCATTTCAGGAATACTCTTTTCAGCCGATCATCCGGATAACACGAGGAAGCTTTTGGTGGAGTCCATCACCGCCAGCTTGCCCCCCACGCCGCAGGAGCAAAGCTGGCTCGGAAAAAGACCCCCGGTTCCTGGCGATTGGGTGAAGACCTTGGACGATGAGTTCAATCGCGACAGCCTGGATCAGAGCATATGGAGCATATACGGTCCTAACTATTGGGACAAGGAATCTCATTGGAGCAAGGATGATGTGATTGTTGGTGGTGGTGTTGTGAGACTTCGATACGAGAAAAAAAGCGGATACAACGACGATGATCCTAAGGAGAAAAAAACAGATTACGCCTCCGGGTATCTTCACACTTACGAGAAATGGGCGCAGCGATATGGTTATTTCGAGGCGAGAATGAAGCTTCCCACGGCTCCCGGACTTTGGCCAGCTTTTTGGATGATGCCGGATCGCGGACCTTCCTATGCTCCTCAAAGCGGTCGCCAGGACACACACAATGGCGGGATGGAGTTCGATGTAATGGAGCATCTGGATAGATGGGGACTTTATCGCTACAACATCGCAATGCACTGTGACGGCTATGGGAAGGAACATAAGAGCGTGGGTTCGGATAAAATCTACGTTCAGCCTGACAAAGAGGGGTATATCACGTGCGGTTTGTTATGGTCGCCGGGACATGCGTCGTTTTACTGTAACGGCAGAGAGGTGCTGGTATGGGACAACCCGCGAATATCGGATGTGCCTGAGGATATCATGTTCACGCTCCCACAAGGGGGATGGGATAACAACCCCATTGACAATTCCAAGTTGCCGAATGATTTCATAATCGACTACGTTCGCGTATGGCAACGCAAGGATCTCGCCTCTCCCTCCGATGGCAAGGAGCAAGCGACAGTAAAATAGGTGAAATGGAATTATGCATGGTATGGGCGGCCATAAGGGCGCCCATACCATTCTTCTTCAATTTAGGCGAATTTGCCGTTGCCATATGCCGCAAGCAGCTTGTCGATCATGGCGTTGACGTTTTCATCCACTTTTTGACGTTGCGGATCGGCGTCATGCCACGCTATGGAACGAGCGACCCCCTCTTGGAACGTAATGGTCGCCATGAATTCGGGAACCACACGCTTGATCTTTGAATTATCGAATACCATCGTACAGCTTTTATCCCCAAGCAATCCCGCGCCCAACCCTGGGTTTTGGCTGTTGATGAAGTCCGACGCCATATGCACGATTCTTGGTTTGGCTTCGGCAGCCTTGCCCACGGCTTCCACTATCTGATCCCATGTCAGCGCTTCGTCGGATGTGATGTGAAAGCTCTCTCCAATGGCTTGCTGATTTCCTATCAGACCTACAAAACCCTTTGCGAAATCCTCGCTGCGAGTCATGACCCATAACGATTGCCCATCGCCATGCACGATTACGGGTTTGCCCTTGCGCATCCTGTCCACAATGGTGTATCCCGATCCGACGCAGAAGGGGATGTGCCTGTCATCATATGTATAAGATGGTCTCACGATAGTTACAGGCATTCGCCCCTCGCGATATGCGTCAAGGAGCATGTTTTCGCATCTAATTTTATTTCTTGAGTACTCCCAATACGGGTTATGCATGGGGGTTGATTCTGTGACGCGATAATGCACCGGCGGCTTCTGGTATGCTGACGCGGAACTGATGAAAATGAACTGATCAGTGTGTCCTGCGAATAACTCCAGATCGGCTTGAATATGATCCTGGGTGAACGCAATCCAATCCACCACACAATCGAAATCCATTCCCTTCAGAGCCGCTTTCGCGGCGTTGATGTCTCGTATGTCGGCGTGAATTGTCTTCACACCCTTTGTAGGCTCCGCTTGCCGCATGCCACGATTCAGGTGATATAGATCCATCCCTTTTTCCACTGCGAGAGTTGTCACCGAGGTACTGATCGTACCTGTACCCCCAATGAACAGTGTTTTTTTCATTGCGGTTAGTAATCTCCTCGATTAATCATGATATATAGGTGAACCATAAAACTCCACTGCCGTATTCCCGGGACGAGTGAATCGCCGATGGTTCAATGCAATGTGAGTATTGAATCCACCCTGTTTTTATAGGGAGGTAATTGCAAAACAGATGCTAATCATGAAGGATACTCCAAGCGTATTTTCCAATCACCTTTCCGCGCTTTTTATTGTTTCGCGGGAGGATTGTCGGAACTTCCCGTCTTCATGTTTATGCCCGCTTTCGCCAGAGCGTTGAGGTAATTCTGTTTTTCATGAACCCCGACAAGGTAAGCTTGTACGACGCCATTCTTGTCGATGATGAGCGTAGTGGGGATGCCCTGCACTCCATAAAGTTTTGTGGCGACGCTCTGGTTCGGATCGGTTGCGGGATCGACCAGGATTTGGAAGGTGTATTTGGTGGCGTTCTCCTTCAGATAAGGAGCGAGAGCCTTTTCCGTGTCCCAAGTATTCACTCCCACCACAATGAGCCCCTGATCGGAATACTCATTATGTATCTGCTCGAAAATCGGCATGGTGATCTGGCATGGGCCACACCATGTGGCCCAGAAGTCAAGCAGCACAACATGTCCTTTGTAGCCGCTTAGGGTGACGTCCTTCCCCGTTGTGTCCTTCAATGTGAAATCAGGCGCCGGTTTTCCCACGTATTTTGCAGTCGTGTCCTGCTCTTGCTGCTGCTCTGGGGTGACGAATTCATCCACAAGTTTAGCGTTCTTAGGCGGCGAAATCCGGAACATGGCGGATGGAATCGGCTTATTAATGGATTTTATGAGATAATCCTCATGGATGCCAACCATCCCCTGGGGCGATTTCATCATCAATGCGAATCTTCTCATCAAATGGGTTTTAAGGTTTACCCACATTTGCAATTTGGAACCCGGCATGCCTTGCAAGCCCATTTGGAGTAATTCCATTGGCTGCCCATCGATTTTGGATCTCAAAATCATCGCCGTGCCCGGCTGTATTGGCGGCAGGGAGTCATCCTGCGTGGTTTTTCCGATTGACATCATCGGCATAAACAACTGTAGCCCGGGGGAGAGGATATCCCCAGTTTTCGGAGGGAATGAGGAAGAGGTGTAGGGCTTTTCCGTATACTGCTTAAGGTTCGAATCATAGGTTTGCACCTTCACGCCGTCGCTCACCACCCGGAAGACCTCGTTTTGCCCGGGTAACATGGAGCCGGTTTGACTGAGTAAGAACTTTTTTCCTCTGATGAATGCCAGTTCCGATGTTCCCTTCATCTGCGTTCCGCTGGCTGAGATCAGCGTGTTAATCATAAGATGTATGGAGTGCAGATGAAAATAGGCTTGGTGTATGGCTTCAAATGTGATTTGAATTTTCTTCTCCATTGCGACTGAGGCGGATTTGGATTTGGCTGAAGGCTTGGTCTTTACTGCGGCTTGAGTTGGCAAAGAAGACAAAACGATTAACGTGGCAAGTAGTGCGATAGCGGTTGAGATCGGTTTCATGGGTTTCTCCTTATAACCAAAAACGTAAAAATAACGACATCTAATGACGCTTGCTTAACTTTTCTTGATCGTCAGTGGGTAATTGCCCTGATCTTCCAATCCCTATGGATCTTCTCCGATAAGAGTTTCATATTAAACCGAATGAACATGACAATTACTCAACCAATGTAGATTATAACAGATTGACGTGAAAAATGGTTTTGGGATAATATGGTTTCATTGAGAATGATTTCCATGGGGATGATAGCGAAATCCGTGTAAAGAAGCGAATACAACCCTTCTTGCGCGTGACGCACTGTCGGATTATCGAAATTGAAAATGAACTGATACGACACGCGGATATCTATCAGACTCATTCGCAAGAATTAATACCTCCTCAACGATAAATCGTCCGGCAAGTCGAATGGAATCAAGTATTAGCTTTAAAGAATCCGTCCTTGAAGGAAATTTCACATGAATCGCAAGCGTCCGATTTTAAATCTCCCGTACTCCCCGTTGGAGAAGGGATTGGAGGTGTTATCACTGATCATTATTTGTCTGATGTGGGTGCATATCGCGAATAGTTATGCAAGCATTAATGGTCAAATCCCAACTCATTTCGGTTTTTCAGGCAAGGCGGACGCTTGGGGTGGGAAGAGCGCTCTATTCGCATTGCCCGCTATTGGCACGCTGCTGTATATTCTCTTCACCGTATTGGCGCGTTATCCTCATCTTTTCAACTATCCGAAAGAGGTCACCGCGGCGAACGCACCTTTTTTGTATCGCAAATCCAGGGAGATGCTGGCATGGTTGAAAATTGAGGAACTCGCTCTTTTCAGCTATATTGAATGGAACACCATTACATTAGCCAGCACTCACTCCAACGGTGAAAACATCGGGTTCCTTCCACTGGTATTAGTTGTGATCTTCGGCACAATCGGTATTTACACTTTCGTTTTGCTCCGTCATGAATGAAAACAACCCTTGCGATGTTCGTTTTACACAATACCGCAAGGAATATGGCGGTATATTGCTCAAAATACTTCATCGCTGGAGAGGAGTCAATCGTATGAAACTGAGAATCCATCTCGCACCTATTGTTTGCATTTGGGCAATGGCGTCCATTTTGACATGCGCATTCGGTCATACCAACTATCACGTGATCAAGATGATAACACTCGGTGGCAATGGGATGTGGGATTATCTGAATTTGGATAGCTCTCATCGCTTGCTGTTCATTTCCCGCTCCACACACATGATCGTGATGAATGTCGATACGGACAAGGTTGTTGGAGATATCCCGGATACGCCAGGCGTGCACGGAATAGCCTTAGCGGAAGATATCGGAAAGGGATTCATTAGCGACGGGGGGGATAACACCGTCGCGGTAATAGACTTGAGAACCCTGAAGACGATCGGAAAAATACAGGTGGGGGACCGTCCGGATTCGATACTATATGATCCGTTCACACACCGAGTTTTCACATTCAACGGTGGTAGTTCCGACTCAACCGTCATAGACGCGCGCACGGACAAGGTGGTCGGAACAGCACCGTTGGATGCACGCCCTGAAGCCGCCGTATCAAATGACAAGGGCTTGATATTTGTAAATATTCCCGATAAAGCGGAGATACAGGTGTTCGATGCGAAAAGCCTTGCTACGCTTCACGCTTGGAGTGTCTCCCCGGGAGATGGCGGATCCGGCTTGGCGATAGACGAGAAGCATGACGTGCTATTCAGCACATGTCGCAATCACCTGATGGTTGTCATGGATGGAACCACTGGGCGTATCCTCGCAACACCTGAAATCGGCGCCGGGCCCGACGCCGCGATATTTGATCCGATGACTCAAGAAGCGTTCAGTTCCAATGGCATGGATGGGACGCTTTCCGTAATAAAGAGAACCGCAAACGGATCATATCAGACAATGGAAACCATTCCCACTGAAAAAGGCGCCAGAACGATGGCATTGGATGCAAAAACGCATGCGATATATCTTGTAACCGCAAAATTCGTTCCGGACAATGGGACGCCAACACCGCCATGGAGGCGAAAAGTCGTTCCCGACACCTTCACCGTACTTGAGGTTGGTCGATAAAAACATTGGCTGGAACTCTTTTACGTCGAATCCGTTATACCCGTTAACATGATCCTAACATCCATCCGTATATTACTAGGGCGGATTCTTAGAGAGAACGCCATGCATTGTCATGGTTGCCATAAATTCGAAGAAATGCAAAAAGAGTTTCAGATACTGCAAGGCATCAAAAATATATTGTTCGCCTCTCATTTTGATTATTGCAATTTCCTCGGAATGCTAAGAATTTCAATAGAATAGGGGACGTTTGTTGTTTCGGTGAATCGGAAATCATCGAACTTTATTTGCAAGTATGCAACGTTGCGTCTTTAATGCAACAAAAATGATGCAGAGGGGGAATCCTGAATCGCTGTCTTTTGAGATTGGCTCATGACGGTTAGCGTGCATATGTTGCATAAGCCCCCCGGGCGGCGCCTTCACTGCTGGAAGGTTTTTAATATATGAAATTATCATGGCGATCCTTAAGGGTGAGGCTCATGGCCATTACAATCTTGGCTGTGTTACCCGCCTTGGTGACCATTTACACAGCAAGTCTGCAGGAGAGAAAACTTTCCGAGCAGACGTCGCAAACTCGCGCCAGATTGATGTCCAACATCGCCGCAACGGAATTGGAAAGATACATTGAAGGCGCCAGGCAACTATTGATCGCCATCTCCAGGCTTCCTGAAATGCAGCGAAACGATGCGTTCGCTGCGAACGCATTGGCTGAAAAATTGCATCACGCCTACCCGGATTACACTGTTATCGCCGTCGCCAATCTGAAAGGCGACGTTATATTTTCAAGCATTCCACTTAAAAAACCCGTCAACGTAGCCGATCGATCCTATTTTAAACAAGTTCTCAAAACGCAAGATTTCTCCATCGGCAATTTTCAGATTGGAAGAATTGTAAATGAACCTGCTATTGATGTTGCCTACCCAATCCTAGGCAAAAACGATAAGATTAAGCGCATCATCTTTGCTGGGATTTCCCTGAAATGGCTTGATAAATTGGTTCAAAGTGCACGAACCGTACCGGGCGCCACTATCTCCATCATAGACCGCAACGGAGTGTTGCTAGCTCGAAATCCCGGAGGCGTGCAAGTCGGACAAATCGCCTCTCCCGCCGTGCGGAGAATCATCGGCATTATTAAACCTTCCGCCACATACACCGACGTAGGCTTGGACGGAGTTCGAAAGCTCTACGCCTGGGAACCGATATATGGTGTGAGATCAATGGGGGATGCTTACCTTATCACCTCCATCCCCGTGCAACTCGCTTTTGCTGCCGAACATCGACTGATGGTACAAGGGATGTTCTTATGGATCATCGGGGCTTTATGTGCGGTGATCATCGCATGGTGGATAGGGGATTGGCTGGTAATGGGGCAGGTGAGGCGTATGGTTCGAACCACTGCCGTTTTGGCGACAGGGGATTTTTCAGTTCGCACAGGTATTCCCAAGGGTGCCGGGGAACTAGATGTGCTTGCAAACTCCCTTGACGATATGGCTTACTCCCTCCAGAAAATGGAAGACGAACGAAGTTACGCTTTAAAGGAGTTGGAATCGAGCGAGCATAGATATCGCAGCATGTTTCGCGATCACCCCGCCGTGATGCTTCTCCTTGACGCGCACACATATGAAATTGTGGATGCCAATCCTGCCGCCATGAGGTTTTACGGCCCTTCCAATGAAGACCTTGTCGGAATGCGATTTACGAATTTATTGGAGGGCGCTGAACAGGACATCTCGCCGCTAACTAGCGATATTAACAGTAAAACAGGCAACTTCAATGTGACCAAGTTTCGACTTGCGAATGGTGAAATTCGAGAAGTGGAGATCTATTGCGGAGCGGTCACCCTTAACAAGAGGGAGATGATCTACGCCATAATGCATGACATCACCGAGAAGCGTCGTTTGGAGGATCAATTAGCTCAAACTCAAAAGCTCGAGAGCATTGGCAAACTCGCGGGCGGGATCGCTCATGACTTCAACAACCTACTCACTGTTATTATTGGTTACGCTGACATGATGGAGGATGAAATCAAGGAGCTTACCATTCTCCATGCGGTGCAACAGATTAAAAAGGCCGCGTTTCGCGCAGCGGATTTAACACGACAGCTTTTGGCGTTCGCCCGCAGGCAGATGATCGCTCCGCGCGTGGTGGATGTGAACGCTCTGATTGCGGATATTCAGGAGTTTCTTCAGCGTTTATTGGGGGAGGATGTCGTTCTCGAAGTCAATCCTCAGGAGAACCTATGGCAGGTGAAAGTTGACCCCGGTCAGATCGAACAGGTTATCTTTAACTTGGCTGCGAACGGACGTGACGCAATGCCGGGCGGCGGTAAGCTTGTCATACACACTCGAAATAAATTCCTCTCAAATGAGGAGAAAAGCGAATTTGCCGACATGACTCAGGGTGAATACGTGGAGTTGAGCGTGATGGATAACGGTGTGGGTATGAGCGAGGATATGATCTCTCGCATATTCGAACCATTCTACACCACCAAGGAACAGGGTAAGGGGACAGGTATGGGGTTGGCATCCTGTTATGGAATCATCCGCCAAAACCATGGAGCCATTCGTGTGCGCAGCGAAATAGGCAAGGGATCGGTATTCAGCATTCTCTTACCGGCTATTCATGAAACACCTCCGGAAATCCGTAAAATGGAAAACGAAAAGCCTCAAGGTAAGGCGTCTTTGATCCTTTTAGTGGAGGATGACGAGCAGGTGTTGGATATTTCTCGCAATATCCTTATCAACAATGGCTTTGAAGTTATGACAACCCGAAGTCCTCGTGAGGCGTTAAACATCGCATTTGATAACGCCGATCGTCTTACGATGCTTATCACGGATATCATCATGCCTGAAATGAACGGCAAGGAGTTGGCAAAACGAGTTCTTGAATTTGCCCCGAAACTGCCAGTAATGTATATCTCCGGCTATAGCGATAGTGCTTTGGAGGGTGAAGGCTTTGCGGATTCCGGTGAGGTGATATTGCAAAAACCGTACTTGGCGGATGAGTTTGTAAAAACTATGGAGACGATTTTGGATCCGAAGACATGAGAGAAGATATGGAGGGGTGTTCTGATAGATTATTTGGAAGGATGGTGTGGAAAATCTCGTTTTTGTGGTTGGGGTGAAGTTGCGGGGGCTTGAGGAGCGTTGCCCAAACCATACGGTTCCAATGCGATTTCATGCTTGGAGAAATCGATTGTGGCGCGAAAATGGAGGAGATAGTCCGCGCCGATGATACCAAACTTGGGATCAAATCCCCCCTTCTTTTCCCCTATAACATAATAAGCCGGTAAATTTTCCAACTTGCTCTTCCCGATCTCCAATTTGCTCATTTGAACGCTAATCATTTGGTAAGAACGACCCGAAGTATCCACAACATCCGATATCTCCAAAGGTTTCAACCTTAGCGGAGCGGCGGCAATCGTAGGCAATAGAATGCCGGTCGTTCCCAAATCCAGCACCGCTTCAAAGGTCTTTTTTCCGTCCACATTTGCCTTCACCCATATTCTTCCGTCCTTCCACTGGAAAGGAATGATCATTGCGTGTGCGGGGAGAGGATCGGTGGGGGCGTGGAAAATCACCATATGGGCTACAGGGTCAATCGTGACCATATTTACGCCAAGCGTGGAGAGGCTTAGCCATAATCCGGGGGTGTCCGTATTCGATTTCGCCTCGAGATAATCGATGAGATTAAAAATCGCAAAGGGAGTCTTTTCGACAGTCAAATCTCCGATGTGAACAGTCTGCGTGCCTGTGGAAGGAGCTTTGATGATCTGATCCATCACCGGCAGGCTTGTCTCACCCACGGATGGTATTTTGAAGTTAACCGCAATGGTTGTATTAATCAAGTTCACCGGAAGGGATGTAGTGAGCAGTGCGATTTGCGGGGTGTTCGTTCCTATGGTCGCGCGTAATGCAATCAGCCCATTCCACAGATCAAATGGAACGAACACCGGTAGTTTTGTTCCTGCAATAGGATTCCCATGAGGCATGGGTTCGACGTTTGACGATTTCGGCTTCGCTATCGAGGTATGTATCGCTGCAAAGAATAACGCCAAAGCGATTGTTAAAGCTCCGCTAGTTATTACAAGCCGCCCAACATGTTGTTTTCCGTATGTTCCGCCGAACCCCATATTCATCTATTGCGCATCCAGTTCGAAGTGATGAGGTTTGGGAATAGCGGCTTGTCTCTGCTTGACGATAATATCAGCCTCCTGCTGATTCAACTTCGCCTCTTGTTCCTTTATCTGATCGGTTACGTTATTCTGGTTTGGAACCTCAACCGAATACCATTCATCGGCATGAATGTTGTTGTGCTGGAAAGTCAAACCAAGCACATCCATAGCCTGTTGCATCATCGGGGTTGAATAGTTGGCGAGGTTCACACCGTTCGACAATTGTTTGTTTGTGAAAGATCCGATATCCTGTCCGTCAATCTTCAACTCGTAATTCTCAGCGGGAGCGTTTGTCACCTTGAGGATTTCCCGATCAAGCTTCTGAATGAAATCAGACGAGTTAATTGCCAGCATCACCAAAGGATCCTTCATGTCATAAGGCATGGGGAGGCAGTTATCGGCTTCCGTCCAACTAATGCTGTTTGCATTCGCTTTGAGATTCGATATGGATGTGTTGTTTTTCTCAACGACCTTGTGCTTAGCACCGTTTATGGTTACGCTGCTCACGAGCGATGGACCTTTCCATTCCTTAATCAGTTGCTCCGCCATGACCAAATGTCCGCCAGGGCTGGGGTGAACGCGGTCGGGGATCATTTTTTGCGCCAAGGTGGGATCCTGATGATTTGCCTCGATGAGCATCGCCACCATGGGTGCGTTGAAATCCACGCAATCGTCCTTGTTCTGAATCGCCAGGTTTTTCACGAATTGACCGTATTTCACAAGCACCTGATTATATCCGCCGTCGAAATTCGGATTTCGGGTGATATCATCATAGGGGGAGGGTTGAATAAGTGTAAACCGAAGATCGGGTAACGCCGCTTTCATCTTTTCTAAAATATGAATGTATCCCGCTTTATACCGATCATACAGATTTTGATCAAACGGACGGTAACCGGCATCATTCATTCCAAGCATAATCGTCATGACGGTGGGCTTGTAAGCTATGACGTCCCTGTCCAATCGCAGATCAATCGGTCCGCCAGCTCCTCCGTAAACCGTGTCTCCGCCCCATCCCGAATGGACAAAACGGACGTTCAAATGCGGAAAGCGTGTGACAATATACGCTTCCGTAAATACCGTGTAAAGTCGTTGCGCTGTTATGCTATCACCGTAAAAGACAATGGTGTCACCGTTCTTAATGGCGAATGGAGCCGCGTTGGATCGCGAACCCATAAGCAGCAGCAGAGCCCCCAGTGTAAAGAATAGTCGTTTCAATGCTAATTATTCCTCCTATAATCCACCAGACCATCATTGATGTAGAAGCCGACAAGAAAAAACGGGGTTATATTTCACTCGCAAATACGTAATAAGAACAGGTTTGCGTAATATACTTTACATGCCCGGTTTGCCGGCGTAAGAATAAACCGAATTCGCAAATATGGCAAATTCCCCTACCGAGATTTGACGCTATGGTTTATTCTTGTTAACGCCATCATATATATTACACTTTGAAAATGAATATTCCAACATCCCGACGGGATATGATGTGGACAAATCCGAGAATTACCGATATACTGAAAGTGTCAGGTGATTGTGAATTTAACTTTTTGCAGATGTAATACAACGGGTGACAAGTTGTTAGCCATGGGGACGATTGCAAAATTCACTTTGCCGGATGTCACCTCCGTCTGAAATGTGCTTTACAACACCAGATTTGTACCAATCGCCTCTCTTTTGATATTTGAATTTTACGTTATCAAGATCGTTAAAACTCTCATGTCAGCGATCACGTGTTAAAATTCCGAGGTTGGATGCGCCAAAGTGAGGATACGCAAAAAATCAAGGGATAGTTTTGTTTTTATCCTGGTTGTTGTTTTGATGTTGGTTTGGACTGCCGCTCTTGCTGCGGATTCCATCCACCCTGTTGAATGCCTTGTCCAGGGTGTGGAAGTGAATACGTCACAATCCGTTTTATGGGACGGCAGCGATCTTTTTCTTCCTTTGGATTCCCTGAAATTCTTTCAAGTGGATTTTCACATCAACAAGGGAGATGATTCCATTACAATCAACCTTCCCGATAAAAGCCAAGCTGACATACCTTTGGCGAAGCCGACCAGAGAATTTATGGTTCCCATGTCCGCGTTAGCCAAATACATCCACGCCACATATTCGGTAGCCAATAACGTTTGCACGGTCACCTTGTTCAATCCCACAGGCGCCAATGTGAATACCCAATCACCAATGAATGTGCAAGGATCCGTTTCCGGCTCATACTCGATCGGGTCTCCCTCACCACCTAAATCCCCTGCAAACACTAGCGGGACGAATACGGCGCCTCCCGTAGCCACCACCGGCGAGACGATGGCTCCCCCTATCGTGCCGCCAGGGGATTCCATCATTCAGAACGTTCAATGGGTGACAAACGACTCCCATCATGCGCAAATTATTATCAGTATGAATCGCCCTGTGCCCTTGCCAAAAGTGATTTTCTCGCCGGACATGAACTCGCTTGAAATCAATATCCCGAAATCCATAGCCCAAACATCCACAAATCAATGGACTATAGATCATCCTTTCGCTACATCGATGAGCTTCTCATCATTGCCGAATTCCGACACCGCCCAATTACAGGTTCAATTGAAGCAGACTGTGGCGTATGGCGAATACAGGGACGCGAATAATAACATTATAGTCAACCTGTTTAGTCCGCGCCGTTCGGGCATACCAATGAATCAGCTTCGGATTATTGTTGACCCGGGGCATGGAGGAATCGACACGGGATGCCATGCGTTCGTAGCCGGTCACAGCATTGACGAAAAAACTCTAACTCTTCAGATTGCGAAACTCCTCAATCAAGACCTGATCAATGACGACGCCACGACATGGATGACGCGCACGACGGATACCTACGTAGGTTTGTATGAACGCCCGGCGCTGGAAAGCAAGTATAACGCAGACCTGTTTGTAAGCATACATATCGATGATTGCCCTGGGAATGATCATGCATCGGGAACAAGCGTATACTATCATATGAATGACGCCAGCAGCCGCGCTTTGGCCATAAGCATCGCAAACTCAGTCGCCAAAGTTAGCGGATTGCCTGAGCGGGGGGCGTTATCAGACAGCATTCTCTATCATACGGGTCTCGCAGTATTACGGAAAAGCGTGGTTCCCGCAGTGTTGGTGGAAGTAGGGTATATTAATAATCCGAAGGATAGGACGAAGTTATTAAATCCGAAAGTGCAGACGATTGTGGCTCAGGCGATTTGCGATGGCATCCGGAATTACGTGGAGGGACCGTTGCACACCACCCCGTCAGGCGCTTCCGACGTCGCAGACAATGACGTTACTCTCAAGGATACCGCCAAATGAAATGGAAAGTGTTGATATTACCGCTGTTATGCATTGCTGTGGTTGCCACAGGCTATGTTTTCGCGGTTCGTGGTAGCTATCACAATTCCATTCCGATGCCGCCACGAATTATTCGACATACCCCCAATGTTACCGGATTGCAAGGGAATTCAGCGCCCATCCAAACGAACTCCAACCTTCAAGCGCAACTTTTGGCTTCAATTGATTCCGTCATCCAATCCCATCCTGAGCTTTTTAACGGTGCGAAATTAAACAGCCTTAATGTGGAGGATGGGGAGATTTCCTTGAACTTTTCAAAGGAGTTTATGCAGGTGAGTGAAATCGGAGATACCGGTGAGTCGATGGCTCAAAACGCCCTTCTTAATGCGCTGTCAAAGTATCCAGGCATCGTAAAAATGAGCGTTTTGGTGGACGGGCAAGTGTATCATGGGGAGCATAACGGCGACTGGACGGACATACCGGTTCGAGGCGTATCCAATTCAAGCGAGGATGCTCAGTGATAATAGAGCGATACGATGCGGGAGTTTTCGATTCGGGGGTTGGGGGGCTCAGCGTTGTACGCGAACTACTTAGATATGATCCTTCTCAAAGCATTTTGTATTTGGCGGATCAATTTCATGTGCCGTATGGCGGAAGACCATTGGAAGAGATACGTCTATTCGCCACAGGCATTAGCCGGTTTCTTTCCGCGAACTCATGCGACGCCATTGTGATGGCATGCAATGTCTCCTCAGCCACGGCTTTGTCCATCGTCCAAAAGGAGTTTACGAAGAAACCCGTCGTCGGTATGATTGACGGAGTTTCCGCCAAGGTTGCAAACTCCGGATTACAAAGAATTGGGGTGCTCGCCACCCATGGAACGGTGTTGAGCGAAGCATATCCCAAAATAATTACAGCTAATAAGCCCTCTCTTGATATTTACCAAGTGGCATGTCCGGCATTTGTCCCACTGGTGGAGTCAGGCGTTTTGGAAGGGCGCGAAGTCGAAAGTATCGTGGCGGAGTACCTTCATCCCCTTGCCCGAAAAAGATGCGAAGCGATAATATTGGGGTGCACACACTATCCCTTCCTTCTTCCGGCTATTGAAAAAGTGGCTCGCGATCTATTCTCTTCCACGCCTGTGATTTTCGACCCTGCGGAATCGGTGAGAGCCCAGTTAACCGTCCTGAGAGATCCTGCTGCCGTAAGATATAACGAGGGGCGCCTTCTTTTTCTTACAACTGGCGATCCGTCTATCCTGAAGTATCAACTCTCCCTATTCCTGGGGAAAGGGGATTGGAAGGTCGGAGCGGCGGAATGGAGAGGCGATATCCTCCGCAGAGTTGCTGAAACAGTAGCAAATCCTCGCGCTTGATTTTAGATATATGTAATCCTGTCAGGTTCCAATAATTTCACGCATAAATTGGGACATCAATAGAATTTCCCCATGCTCGTATTGATTGCCTGTCCGAATTGACCGGTGCCAAATGTGCGGAAGAACGGGAATGCCTTAATTCTCAATGTGAAATATATCTGCTGGTCATTTCGGAAACCGAATGGATTGTCAGAATAGGTCAGGGATGCCTCAAGGCAATGCAGGTCTTTGATAATCTGCAGGTTTCGGCTTTCGAAACGTCCCAAATAACCGTTGTATTGAATTAAGCCGGCAATTTTCCAATCCTTTCCAATGTGGACGTTGAATGAACTGTTCATCGCGCCAATGACATGTTGCCGGGGGTCGTACTGGGTTGTGAGGTCGAATTCACCAAACCGGTTAGATTTCAAGTCCAAATCGTCATTCAATGTTTGAAAATCACCGGTGTTCGGGTCGAATGTGGCTTGATTTTGCAGGCGCATCCATGGCACGGGGCGCAGAAGCAGATTTCCCGACACCGTTTGCCATGGTTGCGGAGGAATTCCGCCGTACGAGGTTTGAGAGAGATCGTATCCTGTTTGCAAGCTTAACTGTACATGTCGGTCATCCAAGAATCCTACATCCGCATTCAACGTATGGTACTGACCAATCCTGTCAAATTGAAACGGAGTGCCCCCTTCGCTTTTTAGATATGCATAGATGATATGAAGCCCTGAATATCTGCCCCAGCGTTGCGTTAGGGTAATGTTATTTCTAAGGCTGTATTGAGCCGCCCCCTCGCCATAAAGATATTGTTCAAATCCTTCGCTGAAATTGATATCCGTCGAATGACCAAGTGAGTATTGCAGGTTATTCAAGTCAGCTCCAAACATAACCCTGTCACTGGTCATGGAGTTAACCACCGGATAAAGCGAAACACCTTCCGTATACCTACCCGCCGACAGATTGATAAGCAAGGGTAATTTCGATAGATCGCCATGGAGGAACCGGTAGTTTGTTAAATTCATTTCGGGAAGTTTTTCAACCCCTCCCATTTCACCACCTGATGAAAACGTCTTGTTCGCCGCCAAACCGAGTACGTAGTTGGTCGCCTGTTGGTTGATATCCAACTTCGTATTGATCTGCTCTGTATTCACCGAGAAATTGCTTGACGAGGATTGGTTGAGAGAGTAATCGGTGTTGAAATTCACCTGCAATCCCGAATTTTGATAGGATTGAGACAGATTTGCGTTTGTTGACGTGGAAGTGAAACCGCTTGAACTGTTCTGATTGCGCGAGACATTCATGGAGATATTATCGTGCGTGGCTTGTAGAATATATCCTAGTCGGGATTGGAACGCAGTTGTTTCAGGGAGCGCGAGATAGCTTTGTTTTTGGAAATCCGTGCTGAACTGCAAGGATTGCCCGCCTCCCATGTTATATGTGTTATGTATCTCACCTGTGATATTTTTCCCCAATCCGCTTGTGGGTATTGCGTATAGCGCAGCGATTCCAATGATTCGCGCCAGCTTCCAATCCTGTTCGATCCCAATCCCAATCCCCTTCTTTGACATCAAATCAAGTTTTAATAATCCGGGAGCGTTCTTGGATAGCAGGTAGTTCATCGATGATTTCGCGAAAAATCCTTCATCCGCGGACTCACCAACCATTGGAGGATGTGAGATGCTGAATTTTTTCGGTTTCGTATCCAGAGGGATGATGAGTGTGGGAATGTCGATGAGATGATGCCCCCACAGCACGAATTCGGAATGACGCAGAATGATTTGCTTGCCAGGGGTAACATCTATTTTCTTCGAGAGGAAATAGTAATCCTCCTTTTTCTTGTCGCATGTGGTGGTGAGAATGTTGGTTCCTATCACCTCGTTTTCAGATCGCCCCTTGATATCCTTGCCATAGATGTATAGCGGGGAAGTAAGCCTGCCTTTAAGGAATTCCGGACTAAGAGCGGTTTTGGGGTCATCAATAAACCATGCGTTGTTTTTAGGAAAGAAGTGAATATCCTTCCCATGAAATGTTTGCCCTTTATAGGTCAGCACGGGGTTATCCGAAAAAATCAATTCGTTATTAAAGTCCCCGACTAGTTTTCCTCCAGTGAGGGAGTATTCGCCGATCTCAACGGTCACATTGGTCGCTTTTACCTGACTCCCTTTAAATTCAGCGCTTTCGTAAGTGATCTTCGCTATGTTCGGAGTGGATTGGCGGGTATTTTCGAACACACCGGGGGAGGGGATTGGCGGGGTAGGGATGACGGAATTCACCTCTGTGATTTGAGCGACACAGGAATGAGGGATGATTATAAAAACCGCGGCCAAGAGAGTGAAAAAAGAGACCTCTCTCATTCTTCTCTCCGCAGCAGCCATATGCCGATAGTCGCGAAGAGGATATTCTGACCCCATGCTGCGGCGAATGGGGGGAAATATTGCGGGTACAGCGATCCGATGATCTTTGATGCCAAAAGGCAATTCCAATAGACAAAAACTAAAATTATGGATAGTAATACTCCTGTGAAATTACCGGATCTCGCGAATCGCAAAGCGAAGGGGGGGCAAATTATGGCGAAAACCAAACAGGAGAATGGAACGGACAGTTTAAATTGCCACTCGAGGATGTCATGTGGGTTCACCCATCCGTTGAGGCGTTCCTGAGCGATATTATAGGTGAGCTGATGAAAACTCAGTCCGGACGCTGAGGAATACAGAGGGAGTTTCAATGAGATGAAATCAAAGGTGTTTTCTGAAAGATTGAAATTGATTATTTCCGTTTTAGCGAAGATGTATTTTTCATTCATCCCGTCTCTGGAGTAGATATGAATGTGAGCGTTGTATAAAATCCACTCCCCATGACTGTACTCTGCGGTTTTAGCCATCATGATCACTGGTTGCGGACCCGATCCGTTGGCTATGATGCATACATCATATAGCATGGCGCGATGGCTTCCCGGAAGAAGTTTCATTTGCCCGATTGTGGCGGAGTATTTTTTGTCTGGGCTCTGGATAGTTTTATCAGCCTGTGGCACTAGAAATCGAATATTCCGGGATAACGATGCCATGGTTAATTCATAATGGTGGATTGCCCATGGCACCATAAATTCACCGAAATAAAAATCCGCAAAACTAATGATCAATCCCGCCACCATTAGGGGTAGAAATATCCGTTTCAAGCTAATACCCGCGGAGCGCATCACCGTGATCTCCGTGTCGCGTATCAATCGGCTAACCGTAAGAGAGCATCCGAGAGCCACCGCAACTGGCATGGTGAGATTTATGAGAAAGGGAAGGAAATAAAGTGCAATCTTCAGAACTCCGGATACGGGGATGCCGAAATTCAAAAAAATGTCAGCGTTATTGAACAGAACTGTTCCGGTCAGCATTAGCACAACCGCCCCTTGCCCGATAAGGAAAGGGACGACCATTTCTCGCAGGAGGTAACGATCCAATTGTTTCATATATCTCGGCCTGATGCTGGCTATGCGTTATGTTCAGGTGGCTTATGTGAGCAAAAATAGAGGTGAACGCCTTTGTTGGCTATCAAGGACCCACCTATGCAGCAGAGGAAGAGTACGACGATACGCATCAGTAACCGAAGGAAACTGACACCGATAACAGCTAGGTTTGGATTGTTTTTTACATCCATCGGGAGGGCAATACCCATGGCAGGGTCATGAAGCATGCCGAATGCGAGTTTCAATACATAAAGAATGACGCCGATGCCGACGAGAAAAACAAGTACACCGAGAATTTTTCCTAATAAATCATTACGCCCGGGGCAAGCCATCCTGAATTATCCTTAAGCTTTCCATAGGATAAAAGTATACTTGAGGAAATGGTAAATTTCCAATAATGCGCACATTTTTAACAAACATCTATTGAATCATATGGCAATAAGCGTTCGTTTACGCTTACCAAAGTAAGACGCAACATCATTTGAATTTGTTCTCAGAAATTCCATGCATAAAATATACTGTCTTTTTCCCGAAATTGCATCACATTGCGAGGCTTATCCTAAAAAAAGGTCGTTTCCTGTTCGACTGACGAAAAGCCATATGGGGGATACGCTGAAATAAGGGTCATTCAAGGGCCGAGAATACAATGTAAAAACGCACCTGTCGCTAATGTTGCGCTTGGTAAAACGCTTGGACATCATTGTTGCAAGTGCCTGATTTACCATTCCCCCGTTTACTCGACTCCAGTTTTGGGAAACGCCATATGTATGAGAAAATCCTGTACTGAAAAAAACCGCTATTGGGAATCCTCGTCGGTTTTTTCCATGTTGTTCTGCTCGTGAACGCTATGGTCCTGGGGTGTGGATTGTTCCTCCAAATTCGGCGTTCGCATGATGGACACCTTTTGAATCCTGCGACCATCCGTGGCATTCACTCGAAATACAAGATTTTCCCAAACAGCTTGTTCGCCCTCAATCGGCTGATGACCCATGAGACCGAAAACAAAACCACCAAGGGTGTTTGTCTCCTCCAAGGGAATGTCAGTTCCCATTCTCTCATTAAAATCATTAAGGCTTATCATGCCATCCGCGACCCAGGAGTTATCGTCAGTCCTTCGTAATGTTGGCTCCTCCTCTTTGTCGTATTCATCCTGTATGTCCCCGACAATCTCCTCAAGCAAGTCTTCAATGGTTACAACACCTGCCAATGCGCCATACTCATCGCGAACCAATGCTATTTGCATCTTCCCGCGTTTCATCTCCGCCAGCAGGTCGTCCACTCTTTTGTTTTCCGGGATAAAGTATGGAGGGCGCATCACCTCTCGCAGCCGAACATGCTCCTGTTCCGTAAAGCTTCTCCTCAACACATCTTTGACATGCACCACCCCGACGATATTATCAAGCTCCCCTTCATATACCGGTATCCGCGAATGCCCCGTTTCCGTGACCACTCTTACGAATTCATCCGAGGGGATATCAACAGAAACAGCGGTGATGTCCAAGCGATTCGTCATGACCTTGCGCACCGCCGTATCTGCGAAGTCGAAAATAGAATGAATCATCTCCTTCTCTTCGGATTCTATCACCCCATGCTCCTCGCTTTGCTCCACCATTATTTTCAGTTCCTCCTCGCTCATAACCGAGGTGGAAAAGGATACGGTTCCCCCAAAGGGTTTGGTGAGGAACTTAGAGAACACCGTGACAATGGAGACGAGTGGACTGAATATAACTTGGAGATACTGAATGGGAATCGCGCTTATTAGGGCGATGGGCTCAGCGTTTTTAATGGCCAAGCTCTTCGGTGTGATCTCTCCTATGACCAAGGTTAACAGACTAACAATGAAGATAATCAACAGGAAGGAGATGAGATGCGAGTAGTAACCGAGAATCGGCACAACCGCTCCTATGGTGTGTCTGAGGAAAGCGGCGAAAGGTTCCACCTCTTTTTCCGCCGCCGAGCCCGCAGCCAGCAGTTCCACGAGAGTTAACCCAACCTGGATGGTGGCAAGCATCCTCGTAGGCTCGGAAAGGAGTTTCAATGCCACTTTGGCGGAGCGATTTCCCTCTTCGGCAAGTTGTTCAATACGCGTGCGGCGCACAGTGAGCATAGCAGTCTCAGCAAGCACAAAGAGACTGTTGATGAAGATCAGAATGAGGATAAAAATCAGTTCGGATATTCCGCCCGAGATGTGGGCGTTTTCGCCCACAGGCGTTTGGGCGATAGCCGGGGCTCCTGATAATATCAGAAACATAGCCGCACTCAGAAAATAAATTGGAATTGGCAAAGGCGACCTGAAGGCGACACCTGCGGTCGCTTCGGTTTTCATCATGATTTTACGGTTATGATCCGAATCACTTTCGTCCGATGATGTATCCATCACCGATTTTCGTTTGATTTGGTGGCTGCAAGAGGTACGACGGATTGATCGTCCTTTCGCTTTGTTTTTGCGTTTGATGGGTCTCATTATCTTGAAGCTTCTCCCTAATTCGCGGCATGATCCAATAGATGGAGGACGTTAGAAATATCGCCACCACGGCGCCTAAAACCACCTCCTGAATGGAATGGATACCCGCCTCGACGCGACTCTGAGCGATGATAACCGCCATAATCAATGCGAGGATCGCCACGAACGTGTTACCGGATGCGAAAATAATCGTCATCGCAAGAAAAAATCCCACGGCGCTATGTCCGCTTACCACTCCGCCCTGCAAAATGCCTTCATTGGATCTTCCAGTGAATAATTTGGACATCAACACAGTTAACGTCAGTACTAGTATACCAACCACCATCACAATTGTCACGTCGGGGGATTGAATCGGAACCCCTCTCCGAATTCGTTCAATGGGTTTGGTGCCGAAAAATATCAGCAATCCGGCAATGACAGCGTTTACGGAGGCGATGAGCACGGCTCCTGCCGCGACATCCTTAGCTAATTTCGCCAAGGGATGATATGTCTGTGTGATCATATCGACAACCGCCTCAACGGAGGTATTCACCATTTCAGTCGCAATGACAAGGCTGATGCAAAAAAGCAGGATCAGCATCTCCATGGTGTCCAAGGCTAAAAGCAAACCGGACAGTAACACAAGCACAAGCATAACGAAGTGAATCTGCATGTGCTTTTGAGTTCGAAAGCAATGCAGAATACCCTCGCCTGCAAAACGAAAACTATCTTGCGCGCTCTTGCGTCGCAACTAAAAAACTCTCCTCTTCCTACGGATGCCTCAACGATTGATCGACGACAATTAAAATGCGGAGTTAATCGACAAACTCGCCCGTCTCATCCTTCCATCAAACACAAATACGCCCTATCACGTTCTACGTGATAACAATAACCAATCCCCTCAAATACCATTGAGGACAAGCATTACATCGATTCCCAATAACGATGTCTCAATCCGGCATCTGAAAGCGCCATGTTTTCCTTTTCCCGCATGATTGTCGCCGATATTTCGTCCTGATCGTCATAACCTAGCAGATGAAGAATGCCGTGAACCATAAGAAGAGATATCTCTTCGTGCAATTCAATATGAAATTCATCCGCTTGGCGTATCGCCGCATCCAAGGAGATAATCACATCCCCGAGCAGCGGACCTTCCTTGGGTGGTTTCGCCTTTATATCGGCGATATCAGCCGGATAGAAGAGGGGGAATGATAACACATCGGTGGACTTATCAATTGCGCGGAAATCGCGATTGTACTCGCGTATGGTTTCATCGTCCGTAATGAATACGGATATTTCCGCTCCGGGAACCCCTTCAGAGCGCAACAGGTTTCTCGCCGCTTCGAGAATGTTCGAATTGTTCACCGGCAACTGTTGTGTATTCCGGATATCTATGGGCATCTGAGGTTATCGTGTGGTCCATGTCAGAGCGGTAGGATGTTTTTGATCCCGGAAATGCAGGATAATCAATCCGACCGTGCAGCATGGCGGTAAGTATTTTCACAAATTCAGACTGTATGCGCGCAATGTCCTTGAAGGTGAGGTCGCATTCGTCTAGTTGACCATCCGTAAGTTTGTCATGGATAATCGCTTCAACCAAACCCTTCAGTCGAGCGGGACTAGGCTTGTCCAACGTTCTTGCGGCGGCTTCCACGGAATCCGCAAGCATTATAATACCCGACTCACGCGATTGAGGGCGCGGTCCATCATAACGAAAATGCTCCTGCAGGATTGGATCCGCCGTAGTGTCCGTCAAACCCGAGGCATGAAGGGCTTGATGATAAAAATAGCGAATGAGGCTAGTGCCATGATGCTCCGCAATTACGGCTTTAAACTGAGCGGGAAGCTTGTATTCCTCGGCGAGTTCAATGCCCTCTCGCACATGGGAAGCGATGATTAGCGCGGAGAGAGAGGGATTTAAGTGATCGTGTATATTTTCATTCCGCTGATTTTCGACGAAGCAGTGCGGTCGACGTATTTTTCCCACGTCGTGATAATAGCTCGCCACGCGGCAGAAAAGCGCATCCGCGCCGATCGCCTCGCCTGCGGCTTCCGCCAGATTGCCCACCATGATACTATGAGCGTACGTGGCGGGCGCGGTTAGACAGAGTTTGCGCAGGAGCGGCTGTTCCGACGAAGAAAGTTCAAGCAACCAGACATGCGTAAGGATATCGAAAGGTTTTTCCAACACCGTCACGCATATCCAAAATATGCCCACTGAAATAATCGCAGCCACGACCGCCCAAGCGGTGTTGATCTTGAAATCTCGCAAGGAGTCTCCCAACAGCCCTCCAAGCATCCAAACCAAAAGCAGATTCACACCAGCCATAATCAGTATGGTTCGTATCAACTGCATTCTTCTTTGAATGCGTAGCACGCAGTAGATACCGGTAAGGCTGCTAAAGAATGTGATGAGCGGGAATCTTATTTCATGCTGAAGCATAATTCCCGATTGCACGGAGAGCAATGCCGTGACGAGAATGGCGATTTGGGGGTTTAACAATACGGTGAGAAGCATTCCCGCAGCCGTTACTGTGATCATCCCCATGTAACCCATCTGCACGCCAGAAAATGAAATACCAAGCATGCTTCCGAATATCTTCAAACCGAACACGCTCATTAGAACCGTTCCAGTGAGTAATAGAAGCATGCGATAGTTTTGATAAATCATGGGAAATGAAAATCGAATATATATTCCGATCAGCATCACCATTAAAAGGGCGAGTATTCCTAAGGAAAGAGCGGTAATAATGGAAAGGTGAGGGCTCATCAGTCCGAGTGCCGTGCATTTATCCAACTGCTCCAAGGTGAATACGTCCCCTTGACGCAACACGATGTCTCCCGCCTTGATCTGACCGACTACCGGAGCGACGCTTCTCTCCGCCGCTTCTCGTCGCTGGTTGGTGCGCATCTGATCAAATACCATGTTGGGGCGCAATGTCGGGGAGCCTAAAACGTAAAGTAGATTGGCCTCCTCCGGATTGGCTGCGATACGGCCAGCGCTCGTTTTCAAATCCGCCCTTGCGTATTTGAGATCATCCGTGTCATTCCTTATCTCCCTTGACATTTGGTCATTGACCAAGCGGTTTATGTAGTTCTGAAACCGTATGATGTTATCATTGGTCGTATAAAGAAGATAGTGAATCTCTGCGGGATTGAGGGTAACACCGAGGGAATAGGAAAGACGTTCAAGTATGCTCGCACCCGCAATCTTTGATGATGCGGAACGAGCCTCCTGGATGACATTTATAGATTGATCAAGGGAGTGATCTGCGTTATCTATGGCTGCTGGATCGTCGCTGTAAGCCCGAGGAACCCTTGCGGCCGCATCTTCCTGCAATTTGCGGGTGAGAGTATGATCCAGATAGGTTACGGATCTAGGCGCTCTTATATCCGCGGGAATGATATCCCCTATTTTCAAGGTTACGCGATCTGGGATGAAGTGCAACGCCATAACCGCCCATAAAAGAATGGTGGCGATAACAGCCAGTGCAACTCGTCTGCCATCCGGAAATCGTATGGGAAGCTTGGACCAACCTCTTTTTTCTTTTTTATGCCTTAAAAAGGGCATGTTGATTTTATCCATTGGAAACGAAAAGGATGAAATTGAAACCCCGTCGTGAAATCTTTAAAAGATATGCTTTGCGTTTGCCAAATAATTGCCCGGGTAATTTAACAACTCCTTCGTTTTACAGCGCCATCCCCATAATCGTTTTCTCACGTCATCACACAGCTAAACTGTGCAATTATCCGCATAAACAGAGGCGGCAATGTAACATGTTCCATTGGAATTATACGGGAGTAAAGGCGTATTGTCAAGCGAAAATCCGTTTTTTCATCAACCGAGCGGGAAAATCCACAATTCAAGGGTCTTATTCAATCCATGAAATGCGTCATCGAATGTCATCTGCCGGATTAACCAGCCATCCTTGAGTGATATGCGCAATGACGGAATACGATGGTGAGAATTATCTCCGACGGTTTGGTATAATTCGTTACATGAAAAAGAAAAACGAAGAACAGAAAAACGATGGCAAGCGCATGGTCATCTATAATCGCAAGGCGCGACACGAATACTCCATTGAGGAGACTTTCGAAGCGGGACTTGTCCTCGCCGGGACGGAGGTGAAATCCATTCGAGCGGGACAATCAAGCATTCAGGAAGCCTTTTGCAAGGTGGAAAACAACGAAGTCTGGTTGTATCAGATGCATATTGCACCTTACGAAATGGGAACGCATTGGAACGTGGAGCCTAAGCGCAAGAGAAAATTATTGCTGCACCGAAATGAGATTCGAATGATACAAATCAAAATGGAGCAAAAAGGGCTGGCGTTGATCCCCTTATCCCTTTACTTCCGTCATGGTTACGCCAAACTGGATATCGGATTGGCAAAGGGCAAGAAGTTATACGACAAGCGAGAGGATATAGCCAAGCGGGATTTGGAGAGAGAACGACAACGGGAATCATCGCCTAAGGATATATAAAAAGTCAAGTCTGTCTTTGATATCCGTGCATCTCACCTTTGAGGATATTGAATGACGCATGGCGTAAATCGACGAATGCTGCGAAAACGCTCAGTCACGGAGTTCCGTATGAATGATTTCACCATCAAGCTTATGATATTCGCAGTGGCGATACTTCTCTCTCTAAAGCCGATCTTAGGTTTGGTTCAAGCCGTTGTGGATGACGCTATCGATATCGGTCTGGCGATTCTCTGCTTCGCCTGCTGGTGCGGTTTAATTATCCTAATGCTGAATGAAAACGGATGGATGGAGTTAATCTATTTTTGCGTGTTTTGCATCATCGCACTTTCCTTTACCTCCATCGGAAACTCCGTGCGTAAATTTCAGATTGCACGAATGGACAAGGAGATATATGATAACTACATTCGGCAACTCAAAGAGGATTCAACGAATGTTGGCGCGAGACTTCACCTTTCCAAAACCTTGTATCGCATGGGGAGATTGTCTGAGGCGATCGAGCAAATGGACTGGATTCTCGAAAATTATCCTTCGCTTGGAACGCAGTATCGCACAACTCTGACAAGCTGGAAAAAAGAGGAGGCACGAAAAATTAGACCCGTGACGGTTTTTTGTGATAACTGTCACGAATCGACACCCGTTGGGAGTCCGATATGCATTCATTGCGGTGCGGATATGGGGTTGGGTTGGTTTCGAGGACGCTCCTTTCATAACATGGGCGAATTCGCTCGTTTATGGGTGGCGATAGTCGTATGCATGATTGGCTGCGGTCTATTTTTTCATTTCTTGGATGTCTTCCCCTCCGTGATCCTCTCCGCCCTCCTTGTAGCCGCAATCATAGGAGTGTTTTTTTTCACAAACAAGAGCAATTAGGCTCAAAACACAACTCTTGATTACATCACGTTTGGTATAATTCAGAAGTAGGTTATCAATGTTGGGATAGGAGACAACTATGAACGCCCCGAAGATTGGCTTGCAAGGCATTATTTTTGGTGAGAGAAACAGAACGGATTTCGAAAGCATCCTGATAGACCTCAAGAAGGCGGGTTATGATCACTTGGAATCCGGCAACCTTTTCAAATCCCAAGGGGAGGACAACGCGCGAAAATTGTTGGAGAAGTACGGTGTAACCCAGGCTGGCGCGCATTTCGGTTATGGCGATTACTCGAACGCCGAACAGCTTTTGGAGAACATTCGATACTGCAAGGCGATGGGGGTTAAATATATGCTCTGCTCCGGAGTGTCCGACGCTTCGAAGGCGGAGGGGTATCAGGAATCAGCGAAGACATTCAATATGGTCGGCGAAAAGTTGGCCGACGAAGGAATCCGATTCTGCTATCATAATCACAATTGGGAATTCAACGATTTGGGTGGGGTTCGAGGGATTGATATTCTAGCGGAGAAAACCGATCCGCACATGGTGGGTTTTAATGTGGATGTGTTTTGGGTGACGTTCGCCGGGTTCAATCCTGCGGAATTCATAACAAAACATGCGGACAGAGTCGGTTATTTTCATTTCAAGGACGGCTTGAAAAACGAGGAAGGGAAACCGATCTTTTTGGAGTTAGGATGTGGTATGGTGGATATCAAAGCCTGCGTTGAAGCGGCTCAACAAACTCGTTTGGATTGGATCGTGGTGGAGCAGGATAATACCGCACGCACCCCGTTGGAATCCATCGGCATGAGCAGGACCACGCTGAGGAATCACTTTGGTTGGTGAGAATTCGACCGTTCCTAACCAGTGACAAAACATTAACGCCCTCCATCACCGTCCTGGGAGTTTGGAGGGCGTTCCGGGATACGGCATGGAGGGTCAATTCATACACCGTTGTATGAATTTGCAGTCATCCCTAAGCCGTTATCCAAGATGCTGTCGGAGAATTAGTCCGTTGCGTATGAAAAAACCCTTCCTCCATCCGGTATTGCTACGGAAAAGGTTTTCGCTTGGGAGTCTTTAGGGATTTTGAAAAGATAACGCAAAGACAGTTCCTGTCCTGGTTCCATTCTAGAGCTAAAGGAAGCGTCGCTTGTGCTACGCACCACGTCAGAGCACTCTCCCAAAGAAACTCCGTCGGCATCTCGAAGTTTGACTTTCAGGGTATCCCAGCGATATGATTGAATCTTGGCGGAGTTGTTTTTCAATTTGAAATGCACGATGAAAAACTTTTCGCCGTCTGATAGCTCCGTTTCCCCTATTTTCGGCGAATCGCTCGGTTCAAATCTGATCAGATTATACTGGAACATCCCAACGGGATAGTAGTTGTTTGGCGAAGCTTTGACTGTCGCCAATGCTGTCGCGCCGGTAGGGTCGGTAGGATCTGCGTATGGGGCTTGGAGTCCTTTGACTTTATTCTTTTTTCCCTTGTCCATCAAATCATATCTGAGAACAAGGTTGTCGGAACTTTTAATCATGAGTTTGGGCATTTCCCCTTTGGCGGGGACTGTCATAACCCCGTATACATAGATTTTTTGGGCTGGTTTTAGGTTTATGGAGACACTGGATTTTGTCTTTTCCGATCCCAAATCCAATAGCCCGTCATGGTTATTGCTTGCCGAATCGACTACGGTGTACTTGAACGAGTCCCAACGTATGGATCGCTCGGTTTTTTGGGGATTGTGGTAGACCATATGCAACACGAGAAGCTTTTCCTTGGCGTCAGGCACATATGTCTCATCGCCAATTTGAACCGGTTCCACGGTGTATTCAGCGCTCTTGATCGTGATGTTCATGGGATTCTCTTTGCCGAGTGTATAGGTCGTCCCGAACATCGCATTCTCTCCTGAGAGTTGTTTTGTGCCGAGGACATAGTGGGGGGGGTGGCTTTTTGGTTTTTGCTTGGCGCTTGGTTTGGGCTTTGCAGCGAAAATCGCTCCTTCCGTGGACAAAAGTAACAATGTTGTTAAAAACGCAACAGTTGAATGAATCGCAATGCTTGATTTAAATTTTTCTAGTGTTTTCATTGTTCTTCCTCTTCATGGGTCTAAAATGTAAAAAAGAAACTGTCAAAACAATGGACCGTTTTGCATCACTCCTTTCCTTGATTTTCCGCATGCCTGTCACTGTTAACGGTATCAAATGGGAAGCTTAGAATAGACCGATATGCCTATCCATTTTTTATGCACAAAACATGCCAAACTAATACGGATATGATGATGATGATAAAAAATAAGAATCTTATTCGATATGCCCGAGTGGAACGGGTTGACAGACACCTTCCGCTGGACTATAATCATTTCAGGCAATCGTGAAAGAGCTGCAACTCGCTTTGGGATTCATCATTTCAGCTCTTAAGGCGGCAAGCCCATGTATTTATTGATCGTGATGAATGGTACAAGATTAAGGATGAGCTTAGGACTACGTGCTTCTTATGCTTCATAAGCTTATTGAAATGCAAACAAGGCATCAAATTTGTTGATGGATTTAATGGCAATATTAGTTGCCGTAGTACTGGATCTTACAATATCTAATCCTACATCTTCATACACTCTCAAGGATTGTGGACAATATGAAATCATCCCCCATATACATACAAATCGCAGAACGGATTAAGGCGGACTGGCTATCCAACCCCTTGGACGCCGACGTAAGAAAACTTCCCACTCAGGAGGAGCTATCTGAGAGTTACAAGGTGAGCCGATCCACGATAGTGCGGTCTCTCTCCAAGTTAGTCGCCGAAGGATATCTTCATTCCCAGCAAGGGAGCGGAGTGTATATTCGAAACTACGTGGGCAGCCGATCGAGAATGGATTATATCAGTTTAATCGTTCCAAATCTTCATGCTTCGGTGATTGTGCAGGTATGCCTTGGAGCGGAAAGACGCGCCCGGCAGTTGGGGTATCAGCCGCTACTTGCCAGTTCTGATAACTCCGTGGAACAGGAAAAATCTCTAATCAGCAAACATTTGCTCGCGGGGGTTAAAGGAATCGCTTTGTATCCCGTTGTTCGCGACATTGCCGAGATTGAGAACGATTACCTGAACACATGGGATACAAATATCCCTTTGGTGTCGATGGACATAGGGTACGATTCCTGGCCATGCAATCGCGTGCACTTCGATAATTTTCGCTTGGGTTACGACATGACACGGCTGCTGATTCGCCATGGACACAAGAACATCGCCTTTTTCCACATATCGCACCGCACTCTCCATAATACGATCATGGATAGAGGGCGTGGGTGGGAGGCGGCGATGAAGGAGGCGGAACTGGATATACCCGAGACCTATCTAAATTGGCCAGGCGCTAATCTGGAGATTAGCCATCTAGAAGATGATTTCGTATCCGTAGCGCAAGCGCTCATGAATTTGAATCCGCGCCCTGACGCAGTCATATGCTGGGATGATCCCGCAGCGGCGAGGATGATCAACGTACTGCTGAGCATTGGAGTGAAAGTGCCCGGCGAAATAAGGGTCGTTGGATTCGATTGCTATCCTCTTGTTTCGCGACTTTTCCGCCCGCTGTTTCCCACCTCCAAACCCGATTTCGCACGACTCGGTGAGTTAGCTGTGGATGTTTTAAAGGAGGCTATCGAAGCAAAACGTACTCATTGCAGTGTGTATTACTATCCTGTGTCCGTTCTATGGCGGGATAATCGCTCGCCTAACGAGGAGAATCCCGAAGTGGAAATTACCACACTTTCTGATTGAAACTTTTCATTTGGGGTAGATTCAAGAGATACGGATATCGGACGATTCCTTCATTCATCACCATGAATGGAAGCTTAAAAGTGATTGTAAGTCGGGCTTGATAGTTATTAAGTGTCATGAACCATGGTCGCCTGCTAATATTGGCGATAACTCGTATTTTAACAGATCATGCGAAGAAAACAAATAGTTCAATCAATTAGGTTTCTGCCGGGAATATGCCTTATTATCTCCATTTGCGCCCTATGCGCGGCAATGGCGTCAAAGGCGATTGCCGCACCTCCGGACAGCGCATTGCGTGAGGATTGGGATCAATTGCCCGGTCAACGCATTCTTCTCCCCCCTCCGGTGGATGGGGGCATATACATCCCACTGAAACTGAAGATATCTTATGACCCTCAATACAATAGACCGTTTGATACTTCCTGCTATGTCTACATGAATGAAAATGACCTTTACGGTTTGAGGTTTGTCATCCACACTACTGACAAGGATGGCAAGGCTTTTGCTTGCCGAGTGGGTAAATTCTATGCACTTCTATGGCGCGTCGCCAGCAATCATTTCGGAACCATTTGCGCTAATCTGCGACGAACGCCGGTGAACGTTTGGCTCACAAATTCCGGCTCTCCCGGGGGAGAACAGTTCAGAAATAACATATATATCTATGATTATCCCGCGACGCGCACTCCTATGGAATGGAACAGAGAGTTAGCTCATGAGTATGGGCATTACCTCCTGCCTTCCGCTTCCGGATACACCGATCCGGAAAGTTGGGCGAACGGCATCCTTGGGGAAAGGCTGTTTAATATGTGGATTGGGGACGATGCCGAGAAGGGGATCGTTCCTCTTGATGGATATTCATTCGCCTCCGCAACGGATCTCAAGGAATACCGTAATTTGCAAATCTCTCCTTTGCTGGATAGCATGAGGGAAATCGGTCCCGACATTAACCTGCTCAAGCGACTGGATCATGTGGGTATGGATGCATTTACGGGTTTTATTCTTTACGATGATCAGACATGGGGCAGCGAAACTATTTTCAAGATGCTCGATTACCTGCCGCAAACCTCAACGGGCGCCCATTCCGGAATGGATTTTCTGCAAGCCCTGACGTCTTATTTAAGGAGTCTGGATCGCTTCTCGATCAATCTCCCGAAATCCAAAGGATGGGTCTTTTTACCTGCCGGGAAGTTCTTTGTTACTGCATCCACGGATCAACCCATGCTCATTTCGCCTTCTAGAGGATGCAAGATTCAAAACTCCGTCGGTGGAGTCGTCGTTTCACTTACCTCATCCAAATGGAGAGACCTATCCGGGCCGGAAAAACAGACATGGGCGAAAGAGGCGTCACTCCAATAAAATAAACCTCATGAGAAACCGACTCTTAAATAATCCCTCTAATTCCAAGGATTCGATTCATCTTATCACCACATTAACGGAAAGATGGTTCGCGTATCTTCTCATTGCAGCTATTCCATTAATATTCAGCATCCATTTCAGGAGAGCCGAGTATTTGTCTTACATACTGGACATCATGTTGCTTCTGCTTACGCTGGTGGATGCGTTTGCGATAATTAGGCCCTCTCAAATAAATATCATACGCGAAGTGGAACCCACACTCTCAATCGGATTGACCGCCGAGGTTAAATTGCACATTCGCAATCCAGGGAATCGAGGTTATCATCTCTTAATTCGGGATTACCCGCCCAAGGAGTTATCTCAAGACTTCATTCAGGAGATGGTGTATCTACCTCCGAACCAGATGGTCACCGTAACTTACGAGGTTACCCCCAGTCAACGGGGTTGCTTCGAATTCGGCGACATATGGGGCAAGATACCAGGACCTCTCAGGTTTCTTCAAATCCAATTCCGTCTAACAGCCCGCCAGTCAGTCAAAGTGTATCCATCTCTTGCGGACACCTCCAAATTCAATTTGATGGCTCGACGAGGAAGACTTCATGATATCGGCATTCGCTCGTCGCATATGGCAGGTGCCGGGCGCGAATTCGAATCCTTGCGAGATTATCTACCTGACGATGAATACAGACGCATCGATTGGAAAGCCACTGCTAAAAGAGGGAAACTGATTAGCCGTCAATATGAAGCGGATCGCAGCCAAAACGTGATTTTGGTGATTGATGCAGGCAGAACCATGTACGCCAACATCGACGGACAGCCTAAGATCGAGCATGCAATCAAAGCGGCTCTCATGCTTGCATACGTTGCGAGCCTTTCGGATGATCGCGTGGGATTGCTGGTTTTCGCGGACACCGTTCAGACCTGGATACCTCCGAACAAGGGAAGGGGACAGGTTTATCGTATGATGGAGGCTCTGTATGATCTCAAGGCGAAGAGAGCGGAAGCGGACTATCGGGGGGCGTTCGCGTATATGTCCTCTCGTTGGCGCAGGCGATCGTTGATGGTTTGCTTTACGGATTTATGGGATCCGGATTCCTCGCGTCAGACAATGGAGGAGTTGATATCGCTAAGAACGAGGCACCTGATTGTCAGTGTAACTTTAATGGATACGAGGATTCTTCGATTATCTAGACAACCTATCCATGCTTCGAGAGATTCCTATGAGAAAGCCGTTGCCATGCAGGCGCTGGATGACAGGAAATTGGTCGCCATGGAATTACAGCATAAAGGCGTATTGGTTGTGGATTCCCCGGCGGACCAATTAAACGCGGCACTTGTAAATCGTTATCTGGAAATCAAGGAGCGGATGCTACTTTGATATTTTCGGCTCTCTGCCGGAGAGAAATAGATAACTGTACAACACAACCCCGCTAAGAGGTCCGAATATCAGCTTTATGCTCTTTGGCAACATGGAATGGGAGATAAAACCTTCCACCAATCCGGCGAATATAAGCAGAAACACTCCGCCTATAACGAGCTTGACACTATCGGCACTAGCCCTTTTCAATGCGTCCTTTCGGCTATATTCGCATGGAACTAGAAGAGCCCACCCCAAGGATAACCCGGCGGCTCCGGCGATGCAGGTTTCACTAAGCTCCACCACGCCGTGAGGGAGTATGCCTGGCCAGAAATTGCCGAATTGATGCACGTTATGGATTAGCGCTACGAGACTTCCGAGTACGGCGCCGTTGTAAAATAACATGATGAGGGTGGGAATGCATCCGAGGATACCGCCTGCGTAAGCCACGAAACTCACTTGGATGTTATTTCTCATGAGAGCGGATGCGTACATGGCGGATTTTCCGTCTCCCGTTTTATGGAAAACCTTGCCGGATTCCCAGTATTTTATGGATGAATGCAACATGCTTCCCGGCGGGATGAAGATATTGATATTATTGCTTGAATGGAGCACCAATAAATAGGCTATTAGTACCCCCAAAGACATTGCGAAGACAGCCGTTAAAAAGAAATATATCCTGCGTCGGAAGGTCTGAGGAAAATCGTGGGTGAAAAATCTGCGCATTCCGTTCCAATTGCGCGTATCAGTTTGATATAAGAGCGAATAACTCTGCGCAACAAGGGTGTTCAGGTGAGTTTTAAGAGAGTTGCTCACGGCGTGAGCGCGAGCGTAGGCGAGATCGGACGAGACGCGTCGATAGAGTGGGCCCAACTCGCGTATCTCTTCGCGTGATAATGCGCGAACCCCGCCATTATCGAGAGCTTTTCTGGAGATTTGATCAAGCCTTTTCCAACTCGCTTGTTTTTGTGAAACAAATTCTCTTTCGTCCATTTTACTGTGTCCGCCTTGTAATATCAGGAAGGTTGCAAATGAGCAGATACGTGCAATTCATGACTCCAGAAAACATAGAAATATCCTATGAACTTGCTGGGATCGGGTCTCGTTTTATAGCCGCCGCAGTGGATCTTTGCATACAGCTGGCCCTTATCATGCTTGTGTCCATGGCGGGCACAATGCTTTTTGGCGTTCCCGTAAGCATGATTTTCCACGGCGAGGCACCATTATGGGTTTTTGCGGTTTTAGCTCTTGTAAATTTCTTCATCTTTTTCGGATATCATTCCTGCTTTGAAATCCTCTGGGCTGGCCAAACCCCGGGGAAAAAAATCGCTCATTTGCGGGTTGTGCGCGATGGAGGGTGGCCGATAGATCCCTATTCCTCCATAGTGCGCAACCTCGTTCGGATAATTGACATGATGCCGCCACCATACGGGATCGCCATCATAAGCGTTTTCTTCAACGCCGAATACAAGCGTTTGGGAGACCTAGCCGCCGGCACCATAGTCATCAAGGAAAGATCGATTGATCTTCCCACCGCCAGAAAATTCGCCTCCACCTCTCCTTTAACGAAGTGGTTCATGCAACAGATTGGCTCCATGGACGACCTCACACCGGAGGAGTACCAAGTTATTCGTCTTTTCAACGAACGTCGCCATGAGCTATCCATACCGGTTCAAACACATATCGCTATGCGTCTAGCCATACCGATTCTTGAGAGATTCAAATTGGATATCCCTATCCAAATCCAATGGCATTACGCCGATCTGCTCGACGCCATGGAGCGCAGGTACGTTGAGGAGAGGAGCCTCCTGTAAGATATCTACTTTTTAAGCAACTCATCCATAAGACGATATCCCTCCTCGATCAACGGGGCGTTCACCTCGCTCGCTCGCTCATCGAAGGGATAGTGCGGTAAAGAGGACGAGGTGCGGGAATCGTAGATTAACCAAGGGACAGGGTTTGCTTTATGGCCTCTGGTCATTATCGGCGTGGCGTGGTCTGGAGCTATGAGAATACGATACTCGCTCATATGCTCCATGCGATTTCGGATTGTCGCCACAATATGCCGATCAATATTCTCTATGGCTCTGATTTTTTCTTCGATATCTCCGGCGTGTCCCGCTTCATCCGGCGCCTCGACGTGTATCCATACGAAATCGTTTTCGTTCAAGGCTTCAATCGCCGCCTCGGCCTTGCCTAAGTAGTTCGTGTCGTAATATCCCGTCGCGCCAGGAACTTTAATGATGTCCAACCCCGTCAGTTTACCCAAACCTCGCACAACGTCCACCGCTGATATCACAGAGCCCTTCATGCCTCTTTTTGAGAAGAAGGATGGCATGTTAGGCATTCTGCCTTGGGACCAGGGCCACAGGGTGTTTGCAGGAGGAATACCCTCGTCCTCGCGTTTTTTATTGAACGGCAATTTATCCAGAATCTCATAGGAATCCCAAATAAACCGCCTCACTTTCTCCTCTTTTTCCCCTTTTGGGAGGATATTGGTCAGCGGGGTGTTGATGTATTCGTGAGGCGGATAGGTTTCCAGTTCCACCGGTCCATTGTTCCATAGCAGTATGTGTCGATAGCCCACTCCAGCGAATAGGCGCAAATCCCTTGTGCCAAGCTTGGAATTGGCGAATTCAATCAAAGGACGCGCCTCCTCGGTGGTGATGTGCCCGGCGCTGTAATCCAACATTTTCTCCGTGTCAGTGCTCACTAACGAGCAACGAAACGCCACATCCTTCTCCTCCATCGGCAATCCCATTGCGGCAGCCTCCACCGCCCCGCGACCAGTATAATAAAGCGTAGGATCGTACCCAAGCAGAGCCATGTTGGCGCAATCGCTACCTGGATACATTCCAAGCGGGGTGACCTGAACCATGCCTACCCGACCCTTCAGCGCCAATTCATTCATGTGAGGCTTGCGCGCCACCTCCATGGGTGTCTTATAATCCAACTCGGGCAATGGGTCATCCGCCATCCCATCGGGTACAAGCAAAATGTATTTCATTTATAGTTTCCAATCCTGTTTAGATGTTCAATTTATTGATTTCAGTGGTTTTATGATTGTTACCCGCTTGCAATGATCATCAGGTTAATACGAAAATCATCTAACTATTTTAGTATACTCAGAAGAGACGCGTCTTGCTGCATTTCGATATTAAATACGTTTGTCTGGTATAATATGGAAGATTACATTGTTAGGACTCTATGATGTCGGATAACCGCCCCATTTCCGCTAATCAAATCGAAGAGGATGAAAACGAACTCTCTCTCCGTCCAAAGCGTTTGAAGGAGTTCATTGGTCAGCAGGGTTTGAAAGCCAACCTTCAAATCGCCATCGAAGCCGCCCTCGCGCGAGAGGAACCGATTGATCATGTGTTGTTTTATGGTCCCCCCGGGCTTGGCAAGACAACTTTAAGCTTGGTGTGCGCTAACGAGATGCAAACCTCCATCCGAATTACCTCCGGACCTGCCATAGAGCGTCCCGGCGATCTAGCAGCGATCCTTACCAATTTGGAAAAGGGCGGTATCCTGTTTATCGATGAAATCCATAGGCTGAACAGAGTCGTCGAGGAGATACTCTATCCAGCCATGGAGGATTTCACATTGGATCTGATTATTGGCAAAGGTCCGAACGCCCGCACTATGCGCTTAAATCTATCACCGTTCACGTTGATTGGCGCCACCACGCGCGCGGGACTGATATCATCACCTCTGAGAGATCGTTTCGGCATCCATCACTATTTTGAATTTTACTCGGCTGAGGAGTTGTGTTCCATCGTGGTCCGATCTGCAAGCCTGTTAAACATCGAGGTGGATAGGGAAGGCGCCATGGCGATTGCAGCAAGGTCCCGAGGCACTCCTCGCATTGCCAACAGGCTATTAAAACGATGCCGCGATTATGCGCAAGTCAGAGCGAATGGAATCATAACCACCGAAGTGGTTAAGGATACCATGGCGCTGCTTCACATAGATGACCTTGGGCTGGATGATTTCGATCGGAAATATCTACGAGCGATCATCAAAAAATATGACGGTGGACCTGTTGGCGTGGAAACGCTGACTTCAATGCTCGGGGAGGAACGAGACACCATAGAGGATATATGCGAGCCATATCTCCTGCAATTGGGATTCATCAATCGGACGCCTCGCGGCAGGATCGCCACATCCCCCGCATTTGAGCATCTGGGAATAAAAAACGACAAGCTTCTCTTTTAAAAAATATCCATTTCCACCTGTAATCGTATGGAACGAAGACAACGTTCCACGTGTCGGCATTCGGTTTCCCCGCCTGTATATGCAATGGCTCGCCCGGTTAAATGCGCCTGCAATGCAATTTTCCAGGACTCACTAACCCCGCGTCCGGTAGCCAATCGCAACTGTTCCGTGACCTCCTCAAAAGAATGACAATCACAGTTATACAGAATAACCACCCATGGTCCATCATCGTGTGCGATTTCCTCCTGCGGATCACACTGAATATCCGTTTTTGTATCCTCCATGAATTGAGGATACAAATTGATGCGCACCAAACCATCCCCGAAAGTGTTGTTAATTTCCATTATCCTCCCACCCCGATAATCTGAGTTACCGTGCTTTGCGTTTCGACAAGATTGTAGAACACGCCGTGCTTATCCATTAATTCCGCATGGGTGCCCATTTCAACGATCTGCCCTTGATCCAATACGATAAGTCGGCTCGCGTTTCGCAAAGTTGAGAGACGGTGCGCTATGGCGAATGTGGTGCGTCCTTTGATCAATCTGGCGATCGCCTCCTGAATCTGCTTTTCCGTCTCCACGTCCACGGAACTAGTGGCCTCGTCCAATATCAGTATCCTTGGATTGTGCAGGATCGCTCGGGCGATGGATATCCTCTGTTTTTCCCCACCGGAAAGCTTGGCTCCTCGCTCGCCGACCATCGTATCGTACCCGTCCGGTTTGGATAGAATGAAGTTATGAGCGTTTGCCGCTTTTGACGCCTCCATGATTTCATCAAGCGAGGCGGTAGGTGAGCCGTATGCGATATTTTCGGCTATGGTGCCGTTGAACAAGAATGGCTCTTGTAATACCACCCCAATCTGTCTTCGCATGTCCTGTAGAGAGATATCACGGTAATCAATGTCATCAATTTTGATCGTCCCGGTATCAGGTTCATAAAACCGGCAAAGAAGGTTGATCGTTGTGGATTTTCCTGCGCCGCTCTTTCCAACTAGCCCGATCATCTCCCCAGGGTCGGCTGTGAAATTCAAGCCTTTCAAAACCGGATTCGATTTATCGTATCCGAAACGAACGTTATCAAAGGTCACTTCTCCGCGAATTGGATGTTTCTTACCGGGATCCCCGTAGCATTCGGTGGTGGTGTCCATAACCTCGAATATTCGCTCAGCACCCGCCATGGCTCTGCTGAACCAGTTGTTGACCTGAGCAAACCATTGAAGCGGTCCGTATATTAATCCAAGATAGGCGTTGATTTTCCAAAAATCGCCCAAGGACATGGTTTTGTTATAAACCATGTATCCGCCAACAGTCCAGTTAATAAGAGCTCCGAGGCTTGTAAAAAAGGACATGATGCTGAAGATGGTTATCCATCTGGTGTCCGCAGCCAAGCCTGCGTTTCTAAGCTCCTGATTTCGGATCTGGAACTTGCCGTATTCCAAATCCTCCTTCGCGAAAGCCTTGATAACCCGGATACCCGTGAGAGACTCATTCAGGTGCATGTAAAATCTCGCCCATTTCTGACCCACACGATAGAATAGCTGAGATACGGGCTTCCAAAAAATGATGCTGATTATTATCACTATGGGCAGAGGGGCGAGAATGCAGAGGGTCAGTTTCCAGTTGGTCCAGAAAAGGAACCCTGTAATTCCGATCAATAGCAAACCGTTAATGACAAAATAAGGAACCCCATCCACAAGAAAACCCCATACTCGGTCCGTATCCTGGGTCACACGACTAGCGATGGCTCCCACCTGCTTTTTATCAAAGAACGAAAGCTGAAGAAATTCAACCGCACGGTAAAGAGAACTCCGTAAATCGGCGGCGATGTGCGATCCGAGATATGCAACTAGTCTGCCGGCGAAGATCTGGACTCCGATTCCCGCAGCCATGGTTACAAGCCAAATCCCCATTAGAACATAGAGACGGGAGATATCATGATGAGCGTTTAAGACAGTGTCAATGAGGGTGCCCTGAATGTATGGCGGCGCCAAGTTGATGGACGTGGTAGCGATGGAAAGAATAGCCAATATTATCGCCTGCTTGCGATAGGGCTTAAGATATGTCGCTATGCGCATCAATGTGGCGCTGCGGTTGATGCAGGCGGGGCATATGCCGTCCTTCTCCGGCAACCGTCGACCGCATTTCGGACAGCGAATACGTTCCTCTTTCATGTTGATGGCCAGGGTTTCGCCCTTGGCAAGTTGTTCTATTCCCCGCGCGGCTTCGGAAAACTTGTTCGCCATGGAGAGGGTGTAGCTCACAACAGGGATGATATCCCCTTTTTTCGTCGTAACCTCTAGGCGTCCGCCCCCCACAAGCGGTTCATGCCGAGCGTTCTTAATGTCCGAAATAGGAATATGAACGCTATTGAATCCGTTTTGCTCAATGATGTCAACGGAATCCGTAGTCACCTTGAGTGTGCGAGCGCCAAATTTTCCGTCAACGTTGATATCCGCAGTGAGTTGAATTAAAACATCCGGGTCATTGATAGACATATCATTGGAATTCTGATCATCTGAAGCGGTTGTGAATGGCATATTTTTACTCGTACTATCCAAAATAATATAAATCCATTGAATCATACCATAGAAATTGATGCATATACGTTGGAATTTAATATGGCTATATAAAAAAAACAAGGAGTTGCATCAATGATTTCGGTCTTCTCGATCCGAGCTTTTGCGTGCATTATATCCGAGAGGTGCTATAGGTATCCCATTCTTAAAGAAGCGGGTTGAACTCATCGTTCTCGCGTACGACATAAAAGCTAAATATAGTCAGGATGCTGAAGATCGACAACCAGATTAATCCCACTTGCAAGTTTAGACTGACAAAGAGGTGTCCCATGATCCAAACGATAAAAATGACAAACCAAACGAACAAACTGACCAGGGACATCACCCAGAATAAAAACCTGGAGAAGTAGTGACGTGCAAATATCAAAGCCCCCGGGATGCATACTATGACGCCCGTCCAAAGGTAATCGCTAAGTTCCGCAGGTTGCCCCGGAGAGGTATGAATAAGAAAAATTCGACTGTAAACCGCAGCAAACCCGAGGATGATCCAAATCGATCCCAAAACGTCAATTCCCCAAAATCGCTTGATGGGCTCCACGATCGTCTGTGTTTTCGCGCTTACCCATTCCAACTCTTTGTGGCATTTTCGGCACTCTGTGTCACCTTCCAGATTCTGATAACCGCAATATTTACAAAAGGTGAGGCGCATCACTGGTTCCGTAGATTCGATACTTTGAGCGGAACCCTGCTTATAAGAAGTCGTTTCCGACGATTGAACGAATTCAGTTGTATCTGTAATAGCCTGTGTGTCAACTAGATCGGAATCAAAAGATATGTAGGTATTCTCTTTCATGGAGACATCCCGCTGAGGGGGAGGGGATAGGGAACGCCCGCATTGCCAACACACATTTTCCATTTCCCAACAGATAGCTCCGCAAAAGGAACAGTTTTTCCTCTTTTTTGAATCCAATGAGTGCGCCTTTTTACAATCGAATAAATGGTTTCAACTGCTCAAACTTTTTCGTGCCGATTCCCTGTACGTCCATTAGTTGATCCGCGGAATGAAACTTCCCAATACTTTTTCGATATTGAATTATCCTTTCAGCCATCGCCGGACCGATGCCCTTCAATTGTTGCAACTGCTCGCTGGTGGCTGAATTAATATTCACATGCTGCTTGACCGGATCCGTTAGCTTTTGAACCGGGGTTTGAGCTTGCCCCACGCCTTTGCGAAGGTCTCCTTTGGCGGACTTTTTCCGTAGTATGGCGTGACCAACGGGTTGAACGACGCCAGAACTCTCCTCCTTGGAGGGGATGTATAGTTGTTGTCCATCCTCAAGCTTCTCTGCGAGATTTACGGCGTCCGTGTTCGCATTCCGTGTGGGGCCGCCTGCGATTTTCACGCCGTCAATGGCGCGAGAACCTAGCGGCAGGCGATACACCGCCGGCTTTACCACCTTGCCAGCCACATGAACATAAATGCAGGATGGTTTCATCGGATCCGAAGAGGATTGCTGGGAGGTGGAGGGCGGGGAGGTTGATGACGAGGCGGGATTCATTTGCCGCGGATCATCCTTGATGATGAATTCCGTCTCCGCCTCTTTTCCTTTTTGCCAGAATGTATATCCAGTCACACTCAAGATAACAACCGCCAAAAAGGCGATCGCCAAAACCATATTCCCTTTTCCATTTTTCATTTTTAATCTCTCCCACTTTCTCCAATCGGAGATCGTCATGGATTCCAATACGCACATAGATCGTATGGAGAGCGCTTTACGAAATCATCCAATAATACCTAGTGGCCTATTCCTTGATGAATTTCAAAGGCGGAATATAGAATGAGTCGCCTTTATCCTCCAAAGTTATGGACGTAACGTTATCGAACGCCTTTTTCGCAACGCCCTCAAAAGGCTGATTCTTGTTGAATATGCTTTCAATGGCTTCGCTTGTAGAGACGTTATATTTCGATTTCGGTGTGAGACTAACCGTCTTTCCATCTTTGTACAATGTATATACTCCGTTACGTTTATCCCCGTAAACATCGGTGGTGTACGTACCGTTGAAAGAAAAAGTGATTCGAATATTCGGATGGGCGGGGATGGAGTATGCGCCTGAAAGACTATGCCCGCATCCCGCCAAAGCCATTGCAATGACGCTTAACGCCATTATCGCCCAAAGACGGCGCATTATCCGTTCCTCCGCAATGAATTCATCAAAAAGAATGGCAATCAGCATGCGCCGATTGCCTGGAAGAGGAGGGCTCTTCCCTGAAATCCGGATGAATGCATCATTCCTTTCTTGATCTCGAACGCACATCTTTCGTCGTGAGCCGAACCTCGAAATGAACGGTGCAATCATCTTCAATTGTATTATAAATCAAATCTTCCGATTTGTCACGTGTGATTAATTACTGGATGGAGGATTGATTATATCCCCCACATTCAAATGCAATAAGGAGCTATTATGTCTTATTTGCACACCGTCGTTACCCACGCTTATCAATCGATACCCTTTCGCAAGGGCTCGTCCCGGAGTAGCGTTGATTGTCTGGCTGTTAACTTGGATTGTCGCCACGGAACTGTCCCCTTGCACAACTCCCATTAGTTTGATTGTCGGCTCGGGTGGGGCGGGCGGAGTTACAGGAACAGTGCTAAGTTTTCCTGTCGGTCCGCTCTCATTAAGAAGGGCGGCGGGCGGAGCAGAGCCGCTTCCCATTGCAGGCAACGGGGTCATCCCTGCGGAACTCGCGGGAGTCACAGAAACCTCCGGAGGAGCGCTAGGTTTGGCTGGTTGAGACTGATTGGCCTTGCCCGTACCGTATAATGGCTTGAATGGGTCGTGCACATCCAAACCTAAGTCACTCTGATGCAACTTGCTGGAGATCGACTCCGCTTTGGTGGATGGAAACGCGGACAATTCGCTCATGTTCGAGGGAACGGATTGCGTTGATGCCACTTGAGCCGGAGCTGGAGGTGCGGGCACCGCACTCGAATTTTGCTGCTGGCTGATCACCGATGGCGCAGGCTTTTTCGGTTTTAACACCCCTATCAGAGTATGAATGAAAAGAAATAACACCAACGCTATGCCGCCTATCAAGGCGAATACCTTCGTTCTATCTGCAGGGTTTATGTTTGTAAAGTTCATGACTTTGCTCCGTTATTCGGATATGTACCGCATTAATGCACTATGTGGATGGTTAAGAAGATCATCACTTCGTCATGAGTATGATCCCGCGAGTAATTCCTGAAGAGCCTGCCAATGATTGGCAGATCGCCCAGCAACGGTATCTTGGACATTTGTCGGATGTCTTGATCGCTAATTAATCCGCCAATTACCAACGTATCGCCATCCTTGACTCTCACCACGGTGGAAGCCTCTCTCGTATGTGTTTGTGGCAGGTTGTTAACCATCGTGGCGGTGCTAACCTCGGGATGGATGTTCATTGTGATATATCCATCGGTATTGATCTTCGGATGCACCAGGAGAATAATACCGACTGGCACCTGAAAAACCTGAATGGTAGGACCGTTAATTCCGGACGTTTCCACCTGATAGCGCAACGTATCTCCAATGAATACCGAGGCGTTTTGATCATCCAAAACCGTGATGGAGGGGTTCGCGAGCATTTTCGCCTCATTCTTTTGGATAAGCAGATTTAAGGTTGCGCTTGGAGTGAACTGCGTTCGTCCAAAGCTTCCAAAACCCAATGAGTTCATCACCGGCAATGTTGAGGATGAGGAGGATGAGGAGGATGAGGCGTTAGGAACGGCGTTTCCGCTCACTCCTGGTCTCTCCACGAACTGGAATGGATTCCATGACCATTGAACCCCAATGTTATTAACGAGTTCGGGATTCGTTTCCACGACCTTCGCATCAATCAACATCTGTTGCGGAGGCACATCCACCATTGCCAGAACTTTGATCGCCTGCTTTACTTCATCGGGATTGCCTTGCAATAGCAGCGACAGCGCTCGCGGGTTGACCTGCTTGCCGTTGGAAGCGGCTCCAGGGAACCCTGATTGCTGATTGTATTGCTGTGACTGATTCGAAGAGGAGCCCCCACCTGAACCTTGGTTATTGGAAGATTGCCCATTCCCCATTGACGAATCCATTCCGCTGGTTCCGGTGCCATTGATCGTGTTAAGTATGGGATTCGAAGGTGCGTTGCTGTCCGGCCCGGATACCACATTCACGTCCGGGAAGGTTTTCTTGATGATATTTGCCAGGTCAACGGGGGAGGCATATTTGATGTTGTATACCTCCACTTCGCTATCGGGTTGGCTTGACACGTCAATCAACTCCAACCCCTTCTTTGCGGCGTTGATATCGGCTCGAGTACCGGAAAGAACAAGCGAATCGCCTGCAGGTTGAGCGGTGATCCCCGGCGTCATTTTAACGATGGCGTCCGCGGCATCCTTGGCGGCTATGTTTTTCAGCGCCACCTTTTCCACGATGTGTTCGCTCTCCATGGTAATGGCGTCGTTCTGTTGCAGTAACTGAATAGCTTGTGCGAGATCATTGGTTGTTCCTATTAGTTCCACCGCGTTCCCCTGCGGACGAGCGGTGACATCAGGAAATGCGTTCGTAATGAGATCCGCTGCGTCTTTTGGGCTTAAATGCGCCAAAGGCACCATTTGGGGGGCTCCCAAACGTGCGAGAGTCTGACGCATATCGGATCTGGGTGCGATGACATAGGTGTCATTTATCTTGCGCGCACCCAACCCCGCCATATTCGCCACAAAATGCACAGCCTCATCCACGGTTTTATCCCGCAAGTGAATCGTTATCTGTCCCTTCGCATTCGGACTTATGGCGATGTTAGCACCGCTTTGAGTAGATATCGCTCTTAATATATCCGTCACGTCCGCATTCACATAGTCCAAAGTGACAAGTTTTGATCTAGTCGATGTGTTTGCGGCGGGAACCGCCTGTGCGGAAACCGTTCCACATTTCAGGATGGACAACATCGCAAACGCTATAATGACTTTTGAAATTATTTTCATCCTACACCTCGTTAATATAGCTTCGGAATATCTTAATACGGGAAGATCGTATTCATCCGAGATAATGGAGCAATTCGTTGAGAGACGAATATAGGTAAATCATCCAAATTGAACCGTATGTTTGAATAGTGAATTACGCTCCGGATTGATCCGTTGGACATGCAAAACCGTTGGATTCTCGACCAGTTTCATGTTTCGAACGGATTTTATGATTTTAACTGTTTATCGCTCCTCTTTTCATGATCCCCCCGTGCTGGCGGTTGCCGTGGAGTTAGCCGCAGTTTGCGTCGAAGACGATGGGGGAGGAGGCGGAGTATCCACGTAACGACAAATGCCCAATGACATTTGAATGGTGGGATACCCGGAATCTCCAGGTATGAGTCGGCAATCACTTAAAGAGATAAGCCTCCTGGAATTATCCAAATCCGTTAGAAATGCTCGAATTGAATTAAACGATCCTTCAAATACAATCACGCTTTTTATCTCCGTAACATCTGGCGGAAGTAACGATTTCTTCTGAGTGTTCGTCGCTGTTGCACCGGTGTTTTTCTGAGCGGTTGGCGGCGGCGGCAAGGGCGGAGCGATACAGGAAAGCGAAATAAGCCTGTTTCCCGTTTGCGAACACATCATCGACAATCCCCGCAGAAAATCGCTTTGCTCCTGTTTACTCAAAGGCAATGAAGCGATCTTGGGATTAGGCGGAAGGTTATCAATCGCCTTGATTTGCTCGATGAAAGATTGAATCTGACGATCCGTTTTACCGGTTGCCAAGTGTATATGGTGTAACTGCTCCACTCTCGGATATACGATAAGCACGAGCGCCAATATGGAAACAGGAGGCATCAGTATTGCCAGCCATCTCAAGACGGATGGGGGAATGATTTTCATTGCGATTGTCCTCCCTGTGTGGAGTATGATGTGAGTTCCAAATCACCGTTGGAATCCTTAACGTATGAAGTTTGAAGATCGAAATTTAAAACCCCCTTTTCGTTGCTAGCGGTGACTCTTGCGATATTATTCAATCGAATGGGATCCAGAACCGGGGATAGGTTGATGGTGTCCATAATGTCCGCAATCACCTGCGGGGTGGGAGCCACGCCGTTAATATCGATATTGCCTGCGTTGCTCACCGAAAGATTATTCAAACTTGCGTTATTTCCAATGCATGCGGAAAGGAAATCGATTGTCTCCCTGATAGGCTTGTCCTTCTCATGGATGGCAGTGACCAAGGTGTTCTGGCGATTCAGATATGCCACTTTTGCGGCGTGCTGAGCCGTAATGGCCTGTAATTCATTTTTTTGTAGAAATAGCGTTTGATTCGCTTCGCTGATTTTAATCCCAAAGTAGATGGAAGTAATGATCGCCCCCAAAAGCATGGCGCCGCTGAAAGCGTAGCTAAGCATCATCAATCTGGGGGCGATTTTTTGTTCGGTGACAATACTGTCGCCCATCCTGAGATTCAATGCGGGAGCATGAGAGTATTGAACTCCCGAATCTTTCAACGCCAATCCTATCGCGATTAAATAGGCTCCACCACTCGATTTCGTTACGAATTCCGGAACGTTCTGGGATATCGCAAGAGTGCTTTGGATTGACGCCAACTCCGCATCGCTACGGAGATATTGCTGCATAATCTCAAATAAATCGTTTGAGTTGGGGGAGTCTATCACGCATTGCACATGGAGCTTTTCACTGTTCGGCGGAAACTCCCGCAGATAGTAGTCGATGGATCTCTGAACCTCCGTCATAAGCAGCGATATCGCTTGGCGATTGAAGCGCTCCGCAATGGACGGCTGTTCGGGTTCGTCCTCCTCAGGGTCATCCATCTGCGTGAGAAGGCTGGTGCGCTGAGGTCGTTTCTGCCCTTCCTCTTCTGGGACGGAGGAGGATTGGTTCATCAATTCAGTTGTCCCGGTATCCACTCTGCGATAAAACTGAAGATTTCCTTGATGTACGATGAAGACATCCGTGCCTGACGTGGAAAGTATCACCATCGCCACCGCCTCCATCTCCTTTAGCTGGGGATAAAGGGCTCTTAAAACGGCAATCGATCCGGGTTCCAGGGATTTCAGATTGACGTTCGCCTCGAAAGAGGCGTCCATATAACTCGTTACCAGCCGCTCATCCGCTCCGATCAGAAGGACGCGCTTCGTCTGTTCCGTTTTCTGATCATCCTCTTTATCCGGGAGGTCGGGAAGCGTGCAAAAATCAAAGGCGCTTTGACCCATGGGGAGAATTCGGTAATGGTCCAATTCCCCGCGCAAAACAGGACGAATCTCCTGATCCGGCACGGGTGGGATCTCCATTACGCGCGCCACCATACTGCAATTGTTGATTCCGAGATTGATGGTATTGCATTTTGGATCCAGTTCGGTTACGATTTGCCGTATCATTTCCCCTAAAACGGAGGGAGAGAGCAAACCTTCCGAATCCATGGCGTCTTGTGAAGTGGGAAGAGCGGTGATCCCTGTCAATTGGGGCCCTCCGCCCCCTGTTCGGATACATGCTCCTCGCACTTCATTCGTGGAAATATCGATTCCTATAATTGTGCGCGTTTTCACTTTTATCCTCGTTTAAAGCGGATAACCGCTGTTCTCACCCGGATGCAAAAGTTATGCCATAGGATGAATGCATGGGTGAATTAGACAATTATCACATTCTTTTGGATTTTCTCTGTCCTATCAAAATACATCACCATTGCTTGATATCGTGCAACGTATTTCACGCATCCTCACTGATCCGGACATAGCTACGGACTGGTTATCCACATTGGACATCAACTGATAATCCACCGCGCCGACGTTGGCGGGAGTTTCCGGATTTGTAGAGGACTCCCAGGAGCCCCCGTTCCAAGTCCAATAATTAAACGATATATTGTCGACGTTCTGGACGATATCGGTTCCGTTTGCGGGAACTCCATCCACCGAACGAACCAGATTTCCGTTGCTGACCCAATATTTCACGACATGAGACGCTCCGGAGCTATCCACGCAGTTGTAAATCAACATGTTTGGTCCTGTTCCGCTTGCCAGGCTGGTGGCTCCTCGCAATCCAGGATAGCTCACACCCGACGATGAGTCCGCCCATCCGTCCGTGATCAAATCAAGCCCTCGTCGAGAGTCAAGAGTACTGTTGTTTTGATCCATGATAAAACTCTGCGAATTGTATCCGGACTCGAAAAACAGAAACAGCCCCGCTCCCAATGTCAAAGCGATCATTCCCGCGATCATCAGTTCCAACAAAGTGGTTCCACGTTTTCGTTTGTTCATATCCCGCCTCGCACCATGTATTCCGAAGAGGTGTATAGAGTTGAACTGGGCGATGAAACCGTCCCAACATTGATCGTCACTGTGAGCAAAGCATTTAGGGGATGTCCCGTCGGGTTACTTGTCACGGTGGTGGTGACGTAATAAACCGCGTTACTCGCTCCCTGCTGTATGAGGTTCTGGTTTCCATCGTAATAGTTCGTGGTGGATCCCTCAACCAAGTTGTAAAATCCCGACATTTTGGCGCGTTCCATGGCTTGTCTGCCTAAGTTGTACGCGACGGATAACTCATCGGTGGAAATAGTTTGACGGAATGAATAGAGCCAAATATTCATGAGCGCCATTAGTCCGATTGAGAAAAGCACACCCGCCACCAAAACCTCCACGTAAGTACCGCCTTGGTGTAATTTTCGGCGGTTACCCGGTGTTTTCATTAGGGTAAATCTCCTTTTAATTCCAATGCCGCCTCAGAGGATGCAACGGTCGAAATTTCTGATATAGTGTGTTATTCCATCTTTTCTATGGATTGATGAAGGTAATATCAAAAATCACCCCCCCCCTCTCATGGTTCGGAACGGATACTATATATTTACGCATCCGGACAGAGATGCTGGATGCGCAAATGTTGATAGACGATATTTAAGTTTATTGTTTCACCGTTACTCCGGATGGGGAGTAAGAAGCGGTTCCTATTAGATTGGAATTAGTTACATCAATCAACCCTCCGAATGCGGTGAATGCTATGGTTCCATTCGGATTAGTGACGTCAAATGTTCCGTTGGTGGCGCTAATGTCCGCCTTTGATATGAAGGACATGAAGGCTGGAATCATCCATTTCGCCATGTCGCAATCCACACCGCCCTCGCCCGCGCTTACCGATATTCCGGTGGCAGTAACCGCATTTAATCCAATCGTATAAGGATTTATGATGCTGCTGACCGCGCTGACTTTCCCGTATTTGGATTTCAGGCTTATCATCTGATCCGCAGCGAGTTTCAAACTATCCGCCAACAGATCGCGGCGTGCGTATACGGAGATTCCTCCGGATGAATCAAATGAGCTACTTGTTAGCGTGACTTGTCCATATTCCGACCGAATCTTTAACGCACCGTTGCTGACGGTGATAACGCTGCCCGACATGTCGATGGAACCAGGACTTTTTACATTCATATTTCCTGAATGGACCGTCACTGTTAAGTTGGTGGCGGTAATTTTGGATTCAGAGTTGCACCAATCCTCATCGGGATGATACTTATCACACCCGTCAGCATTGGATGTTTCTCCAGATGTGGAACTGTAAAAATAATGATTGGATTTGAATGTAAGGTTTCCGGCTGTATTAATAACCGAGCCGGATACATTCATTTCACGTCCCGAAGAGCAAGTGATATTACCGCCGATAAGGTCGCTGTTGGTTAACGTCACATTGTCGCAAAGTGAATATATGGTGATATTTCCTCCCCCGTAAGTGGCGATATCGCTCTGATTCGTAATGCTAACTGGCCCTATTGCACCAATAAGCATATTCGAAGGGTTATTTACGTTTCCTAACGATGCCCCGCTTAAGTTAACGCCTTTGGTGGCTCCAAGCGTCAGGTTGCCGAATGAAAACAGAGACGATTGCAACTTTGTGGATGGATTCCCATAGAGTTTCCCACCTGCGGAAATCATGATATCACTGAGATCACCATATCCCGTAACGGTTGCGCCGTTGATAATTATATCCCCGCCGATCTCGGCGCGAAATTGATCATTGAAGTTGATGGTTCCATTCGTCAAGTCGATTTTTCCAACGGAATAATATGGTTGATCGCATTCCACTCCCATATTTGGCGATAATGAACGGATCGATATGCATGAACCGCATCCGTGATTGCAATCCTCTCCGGATTGACCTCCCCATGAATCGTCGCCTGCGGAGCAACTGAAGCTTGAAGGTGCAAGGGATGGATGGTACCCTGACCCATACCCTAGAAGAGTGAGAGATGGAGCGTTAACCGTTCCGGCAATGACGATATTCAAGCCTGCCTTGATGGTGGTTGGAACCGTAAACATGAGATCGGTTACGGATGGTGGAATGATCAAACTCGCGGGATATTTTGGCGCCACATAAGCCCCAACGCTCTGTTGAGTGTTGAAAACGCCATGATTTGCCGCAGTTAAAACGGTCAGGTCCCTACTTCCTGTCAGCGCAATATCGCCATCGGCAGGGTTGTACATTCCATCATTGTTCACATCCACGTATGCGAATCCTGGATCCGCAACAGGATACGAGGGTCTCACGTTCTGCGCTTTGACCATGGAAGCCACGCAAAGAAGCAGCACAAGAGCGAATGCAAAAATCGAGGCTCTTTTCATCTGGTATTCCATCCTTTCCTCGAATGTGTAGGTGATTGCAAAATCCGGATAATTGAGGTTAATCCCGCATCTTCATATTTTGAGATAACCTTGAATAGAAATCACGCAACCACCTATGTGGAATGCATCACGAACTAGATATGATGCCAAATTGAGGAGATATAATTGCTATCTACCGTTTATTTCCATCCAGGAATTGTCATACCCATAATAGCCAATGGTGCTTGTATTTCCTTGGAAATATCCCGTCACGTGGTTGATATTCACGGTGCCATTTAATGTCACCGTGTTAGACATGAGAGATCCGTTCACGGTTGGCGTGCCGTTGTTAATGATTTGCCCGTAAGGAGTGCCGCCTGAAGTAACATCGTATGCGTATATTCCCGCATCCAACTCGTCATTTCCATTCAACGAGACTCCGGTTGATGTGTCGCAATATATGCGAACAGCATTGCTGGGATTTGTGGACATGGATACAAGGGAGTTTCCTCCGTTGATAATGCAGCTTCCGCTGCTACCTGGCGGTCCCACCCAGATATTGATCGGACCTTTGGTGTTGTCGAATGCGATTTTGCTGTTTCCACTCAAAATCATGGATGTGAGATAATAATTCGCACCTCCGGACTTTCCAACGAATGTGCCTACCGTACTTCCGTTCAAAAGAATAGTGTTATTATTTATAAATGAGCACATGCTGTTATCGTTATGGGTGGCGAGATAGTTCATACCCGTTGTGGTGTTGGTTACTTGGTTCGCCACCTGCTGTACCGTTGGCCAAAGGACCGGATTGGAATTATAAACCTCGCTATAGGTGCCGGGATCCGTACCCGTCCAGCCTGACTGGGACCCGTTAAACGACACCCCTCCTGAGATGCTGCAGTTGCCATTGACAGTTAAATAACCATTGGTTCCAAGATTCCCCGCTATGCTCACATGTCCGTTCAACGTGCTGATCAAGCCATTGCCAATGGAGAATACCGCGAAATCCTGCAAGGAGGAGTTGGTATATCCCTTCACGGAGACGCGTATGGTTCTTGACGCCAATCCGCAACTGCCAACGGCGAAGACATAAAGAGGGCTGGATTTGTCCCACGGGGTGACGCCGTCCCTGTTAGTGCATTTGACAGTGTAATATTCGTTGCCGAGAGCTTGCGTGGGGGACCAGGAGGTGTCCGCATTGTTCACACTCGCGGATATTTTGCTTAATTCCCAATTCACGCCCGCTTCAGCGGCATCCATCGCCTCAGCGTAGTTGGAATCGACCACCGCTCTTTGATAGTGCGATGTCGCGTATGTGCCGATTCCCATAAGAAGGATGGATAGAATCAAAATGCAGAATAGCGTGCCAATTAAAATAGCGCCTCGTTCTCGTCCGAGGGTAATCGATTCGCCTGCCTTCATTTGCAACTCTCCGGATTGGATTGGCGAGAATCATCTCCGACACCTACCGCCGCATATTCTCGTCCTTGTGTCTTTTTTCCATGGATCGCCATGGTTTCCATACGGTTTATATACCGTCTTTTTTAAAGAAGGATGGGATTCGAAGTAAAGGAAGGAACGTAAAAAACAGGGCACGCTACGGTTGCGGAAGTACGGGAGTGTTCTCGTAGGTCGGCCAAACATTGCTGAATAGTGCGAGCAGTTGCCCGGAGGGGGAGGTTGAGGGTATCTTCATCGCCGCCGCTGACTGAATATCCCCGATGAATATCGGCTCCGCTGTTTGCAGGGATGTAGGGCATTTCACCTCCATGGTTAGGGATTGCAAGGAGGGATCGCCTTTAAACAAAGCCTGTGCGGCAGATAAGGACTGATGTATCGCCAACTCCCGGGCGCTCGGGTCGAAGGGGCTGGCGTTTTGGATGTTGTACAACAACTGCACCGTGGCGTGCTCGGTTCGCGGATCGAAAGTAATCCCAAGCAGGGAATAGGAGGAATCAAGAATATTCGATTGTGCAAGGATAGACTGCAATCGGTTTTCATCCTGTGAATTCATGACAGATGGGAGGAGCGACGGCATTACCAGAGACTGCTTGGGTTGTTGAGGTTGAACGGATATCCCGACTCTGGGGGCGGCGGGTTGAGGTGCAACCGGCTGAGCCGGCTGCATGCTAACATTCGAGGATGGAGATGAAGATTCCTTCGTGTTATTTTCGTAATTGTTGCGAGCCTTAATGAGAAATACGACGACAATAACCATGAAGACGACGGAGATGACCGTTAATCCTTTCAACCACACAGAAGGAGTGATACCTATGAGCCGCTGTGTTCGATCCAAGGCGAGGGATGATTCCTCGTCAATCGAAGATTGACTTTTCGCGCTCAACTCCCTGAGTTGAGCCAGCTTTTCAGGTTCCTTCTGACTTTCGGGATATAAGTCGAGAGCCAACTGATACCACTGCGCGGCGTCTTCATATCTACCCTGATCGCGGTAAATATCACCTAATAACGAATGGGCGTCGTAATTGTTCGGGTCTTTGCGAAGAATGTCAATGCATTTATTCTCCGCCTCCTCCCACTTCGCCTGCATGCGAAGAAGATTCGCCTGAGCCAACATGTATTCCAACGATGGCAGGTCCTTAGCGCTTAATGATGCGTTCATGCTATCCAACTTAGCTCCGCATATGCAACAAAACAGACTGTCGTCAGGTATTTCAGCTTTGCAGACGATGCAATTCATCGTTATGTTCCATTCGCCTAAGGCGGTAGTGGGAAGCGGTCCGCGTATTCAGTTCGTCAAATACCCGAATGACCGAACCCGCCATCTCCACGCCCGGATTCATTCAACTCGGTTGCCAACACCACTTGAACACGGTTAATAGGTGAAATGATCAGTTGGGCGATTCTGTCCCCTCTATGAATTACGTATGGGCAATCCCCCAAGTTAATGAGAATCACCCCAATTTCGCCTCTGTAATCGCTGTCGATTGTTCCGGGTGCGTTCACCATTCCTATGCCGTGTTTCAATGCAAGACCGCTTCGAGGTCGGACTTGCCCCTCGTATCCTCTGGGGATCTCCAAGCAAATTCCCGCCTGCACTAAAGTACGCTTGCCGACATCGATAGTGAGCACGTCCGCAATCGCCGCATACAAATCCATCCCTGCGGAGTCTTCTGTTGCGTATGAGGGAAGAGGCAAGTCTTTCCCATGTTCCAATTGTTTTACATGCAAAATAAGTTGTGGCACGAGATGAGACGCCTTTGATTCCATGGTGATAATGAGGTGCATATCCGCTTCCTGATATAACAATCTCTTTTCAAAGCCGTTATAATGACCACTTCAACGCACCCGAACGCGGATTCCGTTATTTGGATTGGGAATTTTCATCTTGCGGAGTTTTGGGAAGACGGAACCAGAAGGTCGTCCCTTTGCCTAATTCGCTCTCAACCCAAATGTTGCCGTGATGCGCTTCAACTAAATTTTTAACGAGGAAAAGCCCGATGCCTGTTCCCTTAACGCTCACGGTTTTTGGATTGTGGATTCTGCGATATGGCTTGAACAGTTTCGCCTTGGCGGATTCCGGAATGCCGGTTCCATGATCCTGAACGCCACATAGAAGGCTGTCGGTGTCCAGCTCTTCGCGAAGAATTATTCGCACCTCACCGCCGTCGGGCGAATATTTGATGGCGTTGCTCACAAGATTTTGGAGTATCTGCTCTAGCTGATCCTTACCCACTGTGGCGAATATCGGGCTGGGTACGGAGTCCACCACAAGCGGGTGTTTGTCGGTGTTGGTCATTCCCCGTTGCACTTCAAACACGGATTCCGCCAATGCAGTGAGATCCACCTCCTCCCAGAATAACTGGAGGGCGATACCTCTTTCAATGCGGGTAACGTTCAAAAGATCGTTGATCAACCTATTCAATCTGTCCACATTTTGCTCAATGATGTCGTAGTATTCCTTTCTCTCTTCATAGGAGAAGGAATCAAACTCATCCTGAGCCAGCATGGAGATGAATCCTTTGATCGGGGTCATTGGGGTGCGCAACTCATGCGCGGCGATGGCGACGAATTCCGTTTTCATCCGATCCAGATTGCGTAGTTCGGTGATATCATTGAGAATGATCGCGATTCCGATCAGCTTATTGTCCTCGCCCTTGACGGGAGCGGAATGCATCTGGAAAATTCGCTCCTCGTCCGTTTCCGGATCCGTTACGGATATCTCCTCCGCTGCGTTGGAATCCTCCTCCCCGGAATTGGGGCTAGTCTCCAACAGTCTTGAGAGAATATCCAGCGCCTTATCATGATTAAGAACTTCGCGGAAATGCTTGCCGGAGGGATCGTTGCTTACATTGAAAATCTGACGCGCCCTTGCGTTCATTTGCATAATTCGTCCGGACTCATTCACGAGCATCAAACCCGCATAAAGGCTCTCAATCGTATGGACAAGTTTCTCCTTCTCCTCCACAAGCTCCTGAAACATCTGAGCATTGGCGATGACAGCAGCCGCATTGCGGGATAGCCTCTCCAATAGACGGACATCCTCTTCAATAAACTCCGCCCCGTAACGCTTATTGTACACGCTTAGAACGCCGATGGTGATTCTATCAAGAACCCTGTTCTCCTCGTCACGCTTCTCCACGATAAGGGGAACGATCACCCCGTTACGAATGTGCAACAATGCCACATTCTCCTTGATCGTGCGCGGGTCGTTCACTGCGTCATGAAATATTGCCGGTCGCTCCGTTCTGAAAACCTCTCCCACTAGCCCGCTGTTGGATTTCACGCGCAGCATGTGAAGATCGGTCTCGCTCATGCCAAACGCCGGAGCGCGACCGACTAGTTCTCCTTTCTCCTTGTCCAAGATCATGATCACGCATTTTTCAGCCTGTAAAATCATGGATACTCGCTGCACGAGGCGTTTTAACGTGTCCTCGAATTCAGTGATACCCACCTGCGTTTCCGTCACCTCGGAGACTTTTATGCCGCGCTGAAGACGAGCGATTTCCTGATTGCGATTAGCAAGCTCTTGTTCCAGTTGGGAGATTCGTAATCTCAGTGCTTCTCGATCATCAAATGTCATACTGAATTCTCTTTTCACATGGGGGGAAGTAGTCTTATCATATGGGGATTATATCACATCCATGAATTGAGCGTCAATCATATCAAGGTCCGCAGAGGAAATTGCTTGACAACATGGAAGGGTAGGGATAAAATTCAAGGCGATAAACCATTATTCAGGAGTTTCCATATTGAAGCGAACACATCCCATTAAGGCATATGCCGTTTTCATTATGCTGTCAATTTTATTGCTTCCCTCCCTCTCATTTGGAGCGAGGAATGCCTCCACATCCATATCTGGCGCCAAGTCGCATATCAAATCGCCCATAGTCCCTCCGCCTTCCATCAGAAAAGCAGCGGCGTTGTTCCAAACGGCTATAAAGTTGCAGCAGAAGGGAAAATACGATGAGGCGGAAAAAGTGTACCAGCGGATTATAAAAATTACGCCGCGAGCCACCCCCGTATACATGAACCTTGCATTGATAAATCAAATGCAAAAACGATATCCGCAGGCGGTTACATACTATCTGGATGCCTGCAGAGTGGATCCAAAGAACAGCTATCCCTACGCTCAACTGGCATTGCTGTATATGCAAATGGGCGAACAGAATAAAGCCAAGCCTTTGGCGGAAAAATCGATTAAATTGAATCCCAAAAACGTTCAGGCTCATTTCGTGCTTGGCGGATGCGATATGATCGCGAGGGATTTCCCTGCGGCGGAGAAGGAGTATCGCGCATGCGTGCAACTTTCGGATAAAAACATGCAGAGCCACTACAATCTCGGTTTTGTCCTTGCACAGGAGGGCAAATACGACGAGGCTCTCCTGGAATTTGACAAGGCTGAGAAACTTGATCCTCATAACGGATCCATCGATTTTTACATCGGGCTTATTCATGAGCGTCAAAAGAGATATCAGGATGCGCTTATCGCGTACAAACGGGGAGTTGCCAAACTTCCCGACAGTCTTCCTCTATGGTTCAATCTCGGTGTGGTGTATCAGTATTTGGGCGGGAATAACCTCAATTCGGTTTCCATTCAAAAGTCCATATCATGTTATCTTCGCGCCTTGTCCATCAACCCTAAATATCTACCAGCGCAAGTGAATGCAGCCCGTCTTTACTATATGATAGGCAATTACGAAGAAGCGGCGAATCATTTCAGCGCCGCCTCCAAGTTATTCCCCAAGGATTCCCGTCTGCAGGCGGATGCGGGGCTGGCGGATGTCATGGCGGGCAACACCGCCCAGGATCCGAAGGGTCGAGGGAACTATTTCGCCGATGCCGAAACGCATTACGTTGCCGGAATCGCGTCGCATCCCATTCCGGCGCTGTTTACCGGATTGGCTTATCTATATTCATTAACGGGTAATAACGCCAAGGCTTTATCCGTATGCAAGGACTGGACAAAGGATTTGCCAAAAGACCCCAATGGCTGGATTGCGCTGGGCAAAGCGCAGCAATCCATGAATAAATATCCCGATGCTGAAAAGGCAATGAAGCAAGCCTTGGCGATAGATCCAAAAAACACGGACGCCTTGCTTGCCCTTTCAACATTGTACAATCAGGAGCAAAAGACACCCTTAGCCGTACAAACAATACAATCTGCAATAGCCAAGGATCCCAAGAATATCGCGGCGTATCGTCAGCTAGCGCAATTGGACGAACAACTCAAAAAGTACCCTGACGCAATTGAGGAGTACACCAAGATCATTGCTTTGAATCCAAAGGATTCTGAATCTTATCTATCCATTGGAGGGATTTATGAGCGGCAGGATCAATACGACAAGGCGATAGCCGAATACAAGTCTTTGTCGCAAGTGAACCCCTCGGATATCCTCCCCCTCACGTATATCGCCCATATTCAGGAGGAGCAGAAAAAGTATGATGACGCCATCTCCACTTACCGACAGATACTGAAACTTCAGCCGGGAAACATTATGTTCGCTTCCGATATCACCCGTTTAATGGAGTTGGAAGGGCATTACGACGAAGCCATTGCGGAGTATCGCAAGTTGCTTCAAGCCGATCCGAACAATGCATCCTATCACATCAAGATTGGCTCGCTATTAGTGAAGGAGAACAAAACAGATGCGGCAGTCGCTGAATATCTTGCCGCTTTGAAAATCGGAAAGGATAACACTCTGGTTGCCGCGAAGCTGGGAGATATCTATGTGAAAGAGGGCAAATACCAGGACGCGCTCAATCTTTACTACCCTTTGGTGAAGAACCCCATATCCAAGGAACTCGCATATACGGAGATTCAGCATGTCTACATGTCTGAAAAGGACCCGGCAGGATGGGGGACTTATCTTGAGGGACAGATATCCCAGGATCCCGATAACATTTCCGCTTTAACTCATTACGAAACGTATTCGGTGGCATACAAGCGGACCGATCGAATGTTTAGTTTTCTGAATAGAATCGCAAAAATGGTTCCGAAGAATCGAGAGTTTCTGATGCAGTATGCAGCCTTGCTTGGGAGAAATGGCGAACAATCGGAGGCCCTGCCGATTTATCGGCAAGCGGCGCATATCCTGCCGAATGATTACGAAGGGGTTCAAACCGCCGCGAGGCAATACGAACTTGCAGGCAAGCTGAATGACGCTATCGAATTGAACAATGAGATACTGAATATGAAAAATGTCCCCGAAAAAACTCTCCTCAATGTGAGGTTGGAACTTGGCTCCATTTATGAAAAACAGGGGAACAAACAGCAAGCCGGATCGGAATACAAGGAGGCGTTGCAAATAGACCCAAAGAATGTCATCGCCACCCAGGCATTGAAGCGATTAGGCGCATGAAAAAAGAGGGTTCCAAGCCTTCTTTTCATTCAGGTTATTGTAAAACTCGCTTTTCAAATGTTCGGATGTGATATAGCGAAACATAGATGCCTTAAATTCAAATTGATGGAGTCACCTCTACTGACTCAACAGTTGTTGGATTTTTCCGCTCAGATCAGACTCTTCATCCGGGGAATACCCATCCATGGTGTATCGAATCGTCCCGTTTTTATCCACAAGAACCACATAAGGGATTCCCGCAGTGGGATAGTTTTGAATGCTGCTGGGCGGGTCAGGAACACCCGTAGGATAGGTCATTCCCATGTCCTTTATAAAACTATCGAGACTTGCGCCACCATCATTTTCGCTTCCCGCCACTCCCATCACAACAAATCCCTGATTCTTGTATTTGTTGTAAAGTGACTCAATGATGGGTATGCTAGCCCTGCACGGCGGACACCAAGTGGCCCAAAAATCCAGTAGCACTACCTTTCCCTTTAACGAGGAAAGGCTGACCGGACCTTTGGCCGTTTGGATGGTTATATCCGGAGCGGGCTTTCCCGATCCGTTAACCATAGACCCATCGGAATGGGTATAGTACAAAGCTCCAAAAAGAATAGCGACGAGTAGGCCGAGGACAAAAGCTCTGCTACCGGATAGACTTTTCATTTCTTCTTTAGGTACTCACTGATTGTTTTGTCGAATTTGTTTTGCAATCCCTCACCAAAACCTGAATCCGCATAACGTATAATACCATGCTTGTCAATAATTAAGGTGGTGGGAATACCCTCAAACTGAATTTTGTTGGCTATTTCGCTCGCCTCTTTCTGTGAGGTATAGCCAATGATATATGTCAATTTGTTCTCTTGAGCGAACTTTTCTGGGGTCTCCTTACCCTCACCCATGGATACGCCAATAACTTTCACCTTATCCTTGCCATACTTTTTATACAGGTCTTGTAAGTGAGGAGTCTCCATGCGGCAAGGAGGACACCATGTCGCCCAGAAATCAAGCAGTACAACATATCCGTGCTGAGTCCCCAAGTTAAGAGTGGCGCCCTTGGTGGTGTGAACTACGATACCGGGCATCTTGGAACCCACCGCAATAAGAGCGTTCGCGGGTTTGAACCCGAACATCAGCCCCACAGTCAATATTCCGGCAAGCGCGAGAGTGAACTTCGTTTTCATTTTTACTCCTTTAGAGTTATGTAGGTGTTTGCTTATTACGTCGCGAAATGGAACATGATCCGCTAATCAATGTTGACAAAATATACGCCGCATCCACCTTTGCTTACAGTATATCTATTTTTGTATTACAAAGTGCATTTCTACACTTATACGTCATTGAATAGGTGAATGTTGCGCATGCAAACGCGTTTTCAGCATCCGGGATTGATGGAGCATATTCCGACGATATCTTATGGCGATATTATTTCGAGGCAAGACACCTTCGGGGAATGAGCGCCAGCATTATATTATATCTCAAAAATATCATAACATAACAATTGCCAAACCCTCCGAATATTGCGGATATGCATCCTCTTCTTACTTGTCGGGCGGGGAGTCAAATGATTTTCATGGATTCAGCACCCGTATGCTTGAAAAGACGCCGTTTTTCTGTATATTATATGCTGAGTTGATTGTGGAATCCATCCACACCTGCTTCTCACCGCGAATCAAGCGCGTTCATGATAGTACGCCGTCTTAGTTCCGAAACACGGCATTTTTCTTGGAGGGTTTTTAATGGCAACGAGCGATACAAATATGGTTCCGGCACTGGAAATGAGACAAATATGCAAATCCTTTCCGGGCGTGCGCGCACTGGACAAGGTGGACCTTACAGTGCATAAAGGGGAGATACACGCTATATGCGGTGAAAATGGCGCAGGCAAATCCACCCTGATGAAGATACTGTCGGGAGCCGAACAGATGGACACGGGTGAAATCTTACTTGAAGGACAAAAAGTTCATCTCGACAGTCCAATTCGCGCCATTCATCTTGGCATAAGCACCATATATCAGGAACTCAACCTCGCACCGTATTTGACTGCCGCCGAAAATATCTTTCTTGGTCGCGAACCTGCGGGGTCGCTTCCGGGATTTGTGAATTTCACCGATATGTATCGCAGGGCGGAGCAAATCATCGACTCGCTTGGAGTTCATTTGGACGTTCGGTTGCCTGTTAACAGACTTTCCATAGCCCAGCAACAGATGGTGGAGATTGCGCGGGCAGCTTCCAGAGATAGCAAAATCATTATCATGGACGAACCCTCCGCAACCCTAACGGAACATGAACTATCCTCTCTTTTTACTCTGATGCGCAAACTGAAATCGGAAGGGATCGCCATCATTTACATTTCCCATCGCTTGGAGGAGATTTTCGGATTATGCGACAGGGTCACCGTGCTGAGAGACGGCCAATTGGTCTCAACGCATAACGTCTCCGAATTGGACCGTCAGCAAATCATTCGCTTGATGGTGGGGCGTGAACTCAATCAAATGATTCCGGAAAGAAACGTGCCAATAGGCGATCCGGTGTTAAAGGTGGACAAGGTTTCGCGAAAAGGCAAGCTGAAGAATATCAGTCTCACGGTTCGCGCAGGCGAGGTGGTGGGAATGGCGGGTTTGGTGGGCGCGGGAAGAACAGAACTGGCAAAGGTGATCTTCGGTGCCGATCCCATGGATTCCGGCGAAATACAGTTTTTGGGTAAATCCGTACATATTGACTCGCCGAAAAAAGCCATTGAACTCGGAATAGGATTGGTTACGGAGGATCGCAAAGCGGAGGGACTGGTACTTCCGATAAGTTTGCGGGAGAACATAACTCTAGCGAACTTGCATAACATCTCCAAAGGCGGTTTCATTCAAAGCGGAGCGGAGCGAACTACCGCGGAGCATTACATAAAGGAACTATCGATCAAAACTCCATCCATGAACCAGATTGTTCAGAACCTCTCGGGAGGCAATCAACAGAAGGTGGTGTTAGCCAAATGGCTCTGCACGCAGTCGAAATTTTTAATCTTCGATGAACCTACAAGAGGTATCGATGTTGGCGCCAAAGCGGAAATATACAACCTGATGAACACTTTGGCGGGGCAGGGGGTCGCGATACTGATGATTTCTTCCGATTTACCCGAAATTCTAGGGATGAGCGATAGAATCCTCGTGATGCACGAAGGAAGAATCGCCGGTGAACTTATGAAAACGGAAGCCACTCAGGAAAAAATCATGTACCTCGCGACAGGCGGACAGTGATTCCGGATTTTCAACTATGAGTGATGTTTGTCCTGTCGGAGATCGAGTCGTGACGCTTCGATGCCGTTATTTTCGACGTGGAGTGTTCAGCCCCGTTATCGGTCATGCGCTTTTTTAGAAAGGCGCGCGCGCTGTTTTCATTGATCATGCATATGGAGACCAGTTCCCATCCTTTCTCTCCTTCCGAGTTTAATCGAGAATCCGCCAGCGACAAATCGTGCAGTAATATGGAATGATATCGCCATTTTGTCATGACAAACTCCTTTCATGCAATAGCAACGCTTCACTATTGAACCGGAATGGGGATAAGCCATCTCCTATGGTATGTGTTGTAATCCGCGCTTAATTGGGAATAAGCCACAATCACCGCCTCCAATGCGCATTGATTATTCGTTAGTTCGTCCTTGTTTCGTTTGTGTATCACGACCACCGCGTCCGTGTTTTTCCTCCACATTATCTGCGATGTCGCCGGGTCTATTAGCGCCCCCTCAGCGGATACCGCCACTTCTCTGTCCGGTAGCGCGTCCGTGCTGTCGGATGCTTGCTTGCGCTCCAATAACTTGATGGTAATCCCGTTTACACGACTGATAAAAACGTAGCTTGCCTTCATTTGTCTTCCGGCTTTGGCGTATGGAGCCACATTAATATCTCCAGCGGGGCTCCATGCGTTTCGCAGCGATGTTAATAGATTGGCGTAGGAACGGAAATCATATCTTAAATGCAGAATTGTCACCACGGGACCAAGAGAAGGCTGGAATAACACATCGGCTTCCCGATTCACCTCCGTCAAAGGCGCATGAATTATCTTTGATCCATCAAGAATGGTGAGCGCATTCGGGACGAAGGCTGGAATCACGGCGATTCGTTTTTTGATCGCGAACGGATTCTCCATACCGCTAGTAAGCGTTTCCGCCACCCGATTGGCGCATTCCTCCAACGCAGCATTCATCATTATTCGCTCTTGCTGGACGCTTTCCGTGTAGAGATAGAGCAACCCTGATTGAATATTGCCGTAAATATAAAACGGTCCGTATTTTCTTTTGTTATCAGATCTGTAATAAAACCCTTTGAGACGTATCCAAAAAGTGTCGTTGATTTGAGTGGGGTTGTGAAAATAGTCGATGGAAAAGGCGACGGCTCCCTGCGAATGCGTGTTTTCCGCCAGTTGTTCAAGCCCTTCCCAATGGATTTCGGAAGATCCATTTTTTCCCGCCACCTCGTTTCCGAGAGGTCTGCGGATGTGCGAGGAAGGAATGGACCTCCATAAAGGTTCCAATCTATCGGAAATGGCAAGTCGGATGTGCTCCTTGGTTTGCAGCCTTCTTCGGAGAAATTCGGGAAAGGATGAAGCCGCTTCCTGCATCAGCTCTCTCTGTTGATGGATGGCAAGCATTTGGCTTTTCCAGTATTCATATCCGCCCTTAATGGATTTGGGAATGGGAAGTTTTTGCGTATAAGGATCTAGAACGTCAATACGAACCGGGGCAATGGCTATGTTACGAATATAGCTTAAAGGGAATTCCGTGGTTTGCGGCTTTGGAACCGTCTGAAAAGCGAATGCCAGACACGCATACTGCAGAAACATCGGAATAAATGACAAGTGTATCAAAAGGCGTATTGATTTCATTATGGTGTGAGTGGTGGATGCGTCCGTACGATATGCAAGCCAATTATTACGAATCGAACTCCGTTCGATTGACAACTCGGGATACTGTTTGTATACTGTAGATGTTTCGAGCGGCACCGCTTCATTCCTTCCAATGAATACTCTATTCCATTTGACGGAAGCCATCGCTAAATTTGCAGCAACGTGTTCGTGAGTCATGTTACTCTTGAATGATATCCGATAAAATAAATTTTGCGATTTGACACCGGTTTTATTTTATTTGCATGAATCCATCTCACGAGGAGAATCGATAAGTTTGAGCAAAGAACTCGCCGAGTTGTGGCGTTTCCGAGGACTCCTTTGGCAACTGGTTCGTCGGGACCTGAAGGTGCGTTATAAGAATTCGCGCCTTGGTTTTCTATGGTCTATCGCCCCGCCGTTGATGCAGGTGGCGGTTATTACGTTTGCGTTTAGGCACGCCACCAATTTCGCCGCGAAATTTCCCAGTTACTCCGCGTTTGTGCTTGTGGCGATGATCCCTTGGACCTATTTTCAGACCGCGGTACAGGACTCTTGCCAATCCATCCTGATGATGTACACCGTTATCAAGAAGGTGTATCTTCCCCGTGAAATAATACCACTCTCCAGCACCATCAGCAACTTTATTCATTTTCTGCTTTCATGGTTGGTGTTCGTGCTCTATTGGTACATTTTTCGGCGAGGCCCGATTCTATGGACCGTCCTGTGGTTTCCCTACCTTGTCATAGTTCAGTTCATGCTTGTGACAGGCGTGGGACTATTCGTGGCTTGCCTTAATGTGTTTTACGAGGATATAAAATATATCGTGACGATAGTCATGAGCTTGCTTCTATTTGTTTTGCCCATCATGTATGTGCCCGAGCAAGTTGTATACACCAGCCATATTGGCGGCAGGTATCATCCGATATTCATCTGGTTCTATATGAATAACCCCATCACCGCATTAATTACCGGGTTTCGGAAAACTCTGCTTCAGCCGCCAAGCCCTGCAGCGGTGGGGGGGCCATCCCTCCCTCTTAACGTGGGTTCCTTGCTATTCGCCGGATTGATATCTTTTGGAATACTTATCGCATCCTACGCCTACTTTAATAAAAGAAAATGGGAATTTATCGAAAGACCATAGCGCCGGATTCTATGACCGCTTCACCCGCGATATTGGTGGAGAATCTTCACAAGACATTTCGTCTTCAGCATAGAAAGTCGGCATCAATAAAATACGCCATCCTGAATTTCTACCGGAAGAATCCGGTGGAAAAACGGGAGGCGTTGAAAGGCGTCAGCTTTAAGGTGGAGCATGGTGAAACGGTCGCTCTGGTCGGTAAGAATGGCTCGGGAAAATCCACTCTGCTTTCTCTCATGGCGCACGTATACAAGCCCACTTCGGGAATCATCCAGCTTAACGGAAAAATCGCCACGCTCCTTGAGCTAGGCGCGGGATTTCACCCTGATTTGACCGGAGTGGAGAATGTGGAGTTGTATGGCGCCATACTGGGATTAACGATCAAGCAGATCCATCAAAAGTTTGATTCGATCGTGAAGTTTGCTTTCGACACTCCGGATTTGGCTGAAAAGATCGACACTCCCCTTCGCAATTACTCGGAGGGGATGAAAATGAGGCTTGGATTCTCACTCGCCGTACATACTGATCCCGATATTCTGCTCATTGACGAGGTTCTGGCGGTTGGGGACGAGGCGTTTCAGCAGAAGTGTTACCGTAAAATCGAGGAGTTCCAGAACGTGGGCAAGACGATTGTCTTCGTAGCGCATTACTCACATATCATCCGGCAGGTCGCTTCACGCGTCATCTGGATGCATAACGGATTAATTCGATTGGACGGGCCATTGGAACCAACCCTCGAAGCCTACTTGAAGGCGTCGGACGACCCAAACTATCACTCCAATTCATCATAATAACGACCTCCAAGCTTCCAGTGATTTCATTCCCTATGAAAAAGCGTTAACCCATTCTCCCATGTGCGCATCATAACCTCTTCCATATCCATCTCCTTGATCGCCGCAACTTTCTCCGCAACTAGGCGAATGTAGGCCGGTTCGTTACGTTTTCCGCGATTGGGGGTGGGGGCGAGATACGGCGCGTCGGTTTCCAAAAGCAATGAATCGACGGGGATCATTGCAGCAATGTCGCAAATCTCGGAGGCATTTTTAAACGTCACCATTCCCCCAAATCCCAAATACAAGCCCATATCCAAAGCTCTTCGTGCTTGGTCAATGTCGCCGACCCAGCAATGCATCACGCCGTGAATCGGGGCGGCGCACTCCAATATCTCCAATAACGGCTCATACGCTTCCCTGCAGTGGAAAATTACAGGCTTGTTCGTTACTTGTGCAATTCGAAGTTGCGCCTCCAACGCCAGTATCTGTTTTTTCGGGAGGGAATAATTGTAGTGAAAATCCAAACCGATCTCTCCAACAGCCACGACTTTGGGATGTTCCAGCAGAGAAAGAAGGGATCGCTCAATGTCTTCATTGAAGGAATCGGCATCATGCGGATGCACCCCTACTGCAGCGTAAACATCCTCGTGCATGGAGGATAATTCCGCAGCGATCAGACTGGATGGCGAATCATATCCCGCCACGAGGCAGCGACCCACGCCTGCGTCTCTCATTCGTGCGAGAACTTGGTCCAAATCCGACTCAAACTGCGGATGATTCAAATGACAATGCGTATCGTAGAGCATTTCGTGCGCCTCCGATAAAATTGGGGAGGCGAGAATCGCCTCCCCGTCTCATGCGTATATTATAATCCTCTATCCAAGTCTCACAGCGGTACCGTAAGCCAACACCTCCGTGGCGCCTTGCGCGAATTCCGTGGCGTCGTAGCGCATCCCAATGACGGCATCCGCTCCGATATCAAGGGCGTGTTGCACCATGCGTTGGTAAGCCTCCAATCGCGCCTGCTCGCAAACCTCCGCATAGGAATCGATATTCCCTCCGAATATAGACTGTATCCCACCCATAAAGCCCTGTGCGATATTTGGCGCCCTTACCACAATCCCTCTTACGATGCCCAGATAGGCGTTGATCGTTCTTCCCTGCACTTCGTTTCCTGATGTGACTATCATCTCTCAGCCCTCCTTTTTGATCTTGGTTTCCCGTAATATGCGTGGATCACTGAAGACATCATATTCATCTCGACTCTTGGTGGAAAACTCCGACACTATCGCTCCATCATCTCCGCTTTGAAACCAGTGAAGTGTGTCGGGATAGATGGTGTATTGGTCTCCTGGATATAGTATGATCTCCTTGCGGGAAGTGTAATACGCTTCATCCCCCTTAGGCGGTGCGCACTGCTGATTCGGCATCGGTTCTCCGGGAATGAAGAGGTGTATCACGCCTTTCCGACACCTGAAAGTCTCCTCCTTGCCTGGCGCCCCGTCTACGGAGGGATGCCTGTGCTCGGGGCAGGTTTGCTGGGGGAACATCGCCAACTCCTTGGCGCAACAGCGCTCCGTATTGACGTATGTTAAAAGCTCCAAACCTGTGACTGAGAGGTTGTTCAACCCGAAATCCGCCACCTCGATCCGACTCTCCTCCTCTTTGGTTAAGGCGATGCCAGCCTCTTTGAACATCTGAATGGTCTTTGCGACCGCACGGCTATGTTCCGATGCGCTAATCATAATAACACCTCATGCAAGAATGTAATTAAGGACGATCAAGTTATAGGCTTAAGCTTGGAATGCCGCTGATATTCTTTGGATTTAAGCCAGTATCTGCGTAGTAATTCACGCACGAGAGCGGCAATGGGAGCCGCGAAAAACATACCAAGCAAACCGCCGAATTCTTCGCCTATCAGTAATACGATAATTATCACAAGAGGATGCAGGTTCATTCTATCGCCGATTATATATGGCATGATAAATTTGCTTTCCGCAAAATTCAACAGTGTGAAAAATATCAGCACACCTAACGCCACCGCGAAACCCTTTGTTATGAAAGCAAGAAGGATGATTGGTATCCCTCCGAGGATCGGTCCGATGATAGGTATCGCGCGCGTGAAACCCGCCAGAAGCCCGAGAATAAGCCAGTAGTCCATTCTTAGCAGCCAAAGCCCTATTCCCACGATTACTCCCGCCAACACACACAGTAACGCCTGACCGATAATGTAACTATGCATGATTCCATTGAAAACGTGAACCATACGAAACACCTCCTTCCACCATTTGCGCGGGAGGAGGGAGACGAATTCATGTTTTAATCGTTTGCTGTCTACGGCGAAATAAAACGCCAGGACCGGGAGTAAAACGATTTCCACGATATTTTGCACGATATTGCGCGCGTGAGGGAGCGCCCTTGAAATCCATGCGGTCGTCTGCCCGCGAACATTTTGAAAATTCCGACCTTGGCCAAACTGGTTTTCAATGGATTTTCGCCACCCTTCCGGGATACGCGTAGAGTACCAATACTTTAAATTGAAGAAATTCTGCTCCAGTTTTAAACTCAAGTCATCGGGACCGCCCGCTCCCCAATTTTCCGTGACACGTTTCAATTCATGTACGAATGGCTTCATGATGACCCGCATGGACACCCAGCCAAGAAACAAAAAGAGGATAAGCACATATAAAGAGGAGAGTATTCGCAAAGATTGTCTGCTGGTAAAACGGGGTCCGCCATGCATCATGATAAATAGCTTGCTTGCTGCAAGACGTTTCGCCACCGGTCGGATAATATATGCGAACGCTCCTGCTATAAAAAGAGTAATGAGGATGGATCGAATTCTAACAAGAAAAAGCGCCACGCCGACTATGATGATAGCGTATAGCAGGAATCGTGACAAGCGTTTGCTTACACCGTTCATCCAAATCTCGGGGTTATTGACATTAGGCTCCATCGTTGAAAAGTTCCCTTTGAAGAACGGAGCGAATTTTTTCCGCAGCTTTTCCGTCGCCATAAGGATTTGCCGAGCACGACATCATGTTATGCTTCGTCATATCGTTAAGCAAAATACGCGCTTCGGATACGATCCGCTCCCTATACACTCCCACCAGCTTAGCCGCTCCTGCGTCTATGCCCTCCGGTCTTTCGGTGGTGGTTCGTAATACTAGTGTGGGAACTTTAAAACTAGGCGCCTCCTCCTGCACCCCGCCGGAGTCCGTGAGGATCAAATAGCTGCGTTGCATCAGTTTAACGAAAGGAACATACTCGGGAGGCTCTATCAAGCTGACCCTCTCCATATCGCCTAGTATGGTTTGGGCGGTTTTGCGCACGACGGGATTTTTATGCATTGCGTAAACGAATATGCAGTCACTGAACTCACGAGCCAAGTCGGCGATGGCATTACAGATGTTTTCAAGCGGCTCTCCCCAGTTTTCACGCCGATGCGCAGTGATCAAAACAAGCCTCGAACGGGAATGCAAGATGGAGTGAAGAGGCTCCTCGTCCGTGTCGAACTCGGTGGAGGCGATGGAATGCAATGCGTCGATTCCGGTGTTGCCCGTTAGCCAAATCCGATTTGCCGGAATATTCTCGCGCAGCAGGTTATCGCGCGCCTGATCTGTCGGAGCGAAATGGAAAGTGGCTATAACGCCCGCAAGTCGGCGATTCATCTCCTCCGGGAACGGATTATAAATATTATCCGTGCGCAAGCCCGCCTCCACGTGACCGAATGGGATTTTGCGGTAAAACGCGGCAAGAGCGGCTGCGAATGTCGTGGTGGTGTCTCCTTGAGCAAGAAGGGCGGAGACTCGTTCGATCGACAACACCTTCTCCAAGCCGTCTAATACGCGTGTAGTGATCTGAGTGAGGGTTTGGCCGTGCTGCATGATCCCCAAATCGTAATCGGGAACGATGTTAAATGCGTGGAGGACTTGATCCAGTTGCTCACGGTGTTGCCCTGTCACCAACACCTTGGGATGAAAAATGTCAGGATTCTGTTTGAACGCCTTGACGACGGGCGCCATTTTAATCGCGTCAGGACGCGTGCCGAAAACGCAAAGGACATTTAATGGAGAAGTCATTCATATCTACCTGGATACTTGAAATAGAACGAGAGCGAAGATACATAGCACAGCAGTGCATCCGTATATCACCCATACCGCCTGCTTTTGCGACAGCCCGCGATCCAATAATCGGTGATGAAAATGTCGGCGATCCGCCATTGTGAGCGGGGCGCGGCACATCATTCGTTGTACCAGTACGATTCCATAATCGAAAATTGGAACTCCGAGCACCAAGATCGGCACCGCGACGGTAATCGCCGCCGCCCATTTGAACGTCCCCATGATGGAGATCGCAGCCAATGTAAACCCGAGGAATTGCGCTCCAACCGTGCTCATGAATATTTTAGCGGGATTATAATTGAATTTCAGAAAACCCAGACAGGCTCCCACAAGTGAAGCAGCGAGTAATGCGATAGTCGGACCTTCAGGCTGACGCGAAATAGCCGCTAATATCGCGAGCGTGGAGGCGGAAATGGCGCATACCCCGGCGGCAAGCCCGTCCAATCCGTCCACGGCGTCAACAGTTTTCGTGACCAAAAAAACCCAGAATAGCGTTACGATGATGCTTATGGGAGGTGAAAGCGCAATCCAGTCCTGGGGCAGATAAACTCCGGGTTTGTGGCTGATAAACGGATTGGAAAAACCGTCTATTTTCACTCCGAAAGATATCAGGATAATTCCGCCCAGGACAATTCCCAAAGCCTGCCATTGGGCTTTCAAATCCTTAACATCGTCGAGTATGCCAACAAGCGCAATGAATGTGGATGCGATAATAACGCCGCCCATTCGCCATGACCATCCGTTTAATCCATGCGTGACATAATGACGATAGGTGATTGTGAGAGCCGCCGCGATAATCACGCCCAGATAGATGGCAATCCCTCCCAAGCGCGGGATCGGCTTAACATGAACGTCTCTGTCGCGGGGAATTGCGATAACATTCCAATGCAACGCAAGATTGCGAATATGAGGCGTCAATAACCATGTGATCAGCATTGCAATCGCAAATGCAGTAAACAAACCTATCATAGCAACATCTCCCAACGTCCATCCATTTCAGGACGAAGGCGTATTAGGTCTATTTTAGCTTCATGGAAAAGTTCCATGGCGAATTCATCCGGGTAATCCCCGTCAAAAACAACTTTGATAATACCGGCGTTGATAATCATCTTGGCGCAACTATTGCACGGCTGACAAGTAACATAGAGGGCGCTCCCTCGTAATGAGACACCATACAGAGCCCCTTGGATGATAGCGTTCTGCTCCGCATGAAGGGTTCGAATGCAATGACCATCCTGCATCTTACATCCCACATCGGTGCAGTGGGGCAGACCGTGCGGAGAACCGTTATAGCCGGTCGTGAGGATTCGCTTCTCCAGTACAACCACCGCACCAACTTTGCGCCGGTTACACGTAGCTCTGCTGGAGACATCCCGCGCTATCTGCATAAAGTATTCATCCCATGTAGGTCTGCCTTCCAAAACTATTCACCCTCCAAAACGAACATCCTATCAACTCCAATCCAACCGGATTGGCACATCGATTCCTCTGCCTATATTTTACCCGCGTTTTAGAAATCTGTCCAATTAGAAAGAAATTAATTTCAATGCGTTGGCAATACATTCTATTAAATTTATAACGATTTCCGTCTCCGTCTCATTATCTATCGCCGTGGTGTGGGCTTGCCGTCAGACCTCATGGCTCTTCGTATTAAATGAATATTAAAGGTGCGTAAGCCTACACCACGCCATCGGTCATCGGAAACCTTGATGTTAACTCACTAACCTGTTCCTTAAGCTGTTTCATCACCTGCTCATCATGAAGGTTTGATAACGCTTTGTCTAGGAGCGTAGCTATCTCCCGCATTTCAGTCTCCTTCATGCCTCTCGTGGTGACGGCGGGCGATCCGATTCGTATTCCTCCCGCGTTCCAAGGCTTTTCGGTGTCACCAGGGATCATATTTCTGTTTATGGTGATGCCGATCTTATCAAGCGCAACCTCGGCGGTACGGCCGGTGACTTTCTTTGGTCGCAGATCGCACCATACCAGATGATTGTCCGTGCCATCGGAGACCAATTTCCACCCGAGATCCATCAAAGCATCCGCCAATGCTTTCGCGTTCTTGCGGATTTGCGCTTGATAAACCTTGAACTCCGGCTGCAAAGCCTCAAGGAAAGAGACCGCCTTGGCGGCGATCACATGCATCAACGGTCCCCCCTGCATGCCAGGGAATACGGCTTTGTCCATTGCCTGCGCGTATTCGCTTTTGCAAAGAATTAATCCGGATCGAGGACCTCGGAGGGTCTTATGCGTAGTGGAGGTGACAAATTGCGCATGGGGGATGGGGGATGGGTGTTCGCCTGAAGCCACAAGCCCGGCAATGTGCGCCATGTCCACCATCAACACCGCTCCAACGGAATCCGCTATGCTGCGAAATCTTTCGAAATCGATGATGCGTGCATAACAGCTCGCCCCGGCGAGGATGAGCTTGGGCTTGTGTTCCTTCGCAAGCCTTTCGACTTCCTCGTAATTGATCCTACCGGAATCCGGATCGACGCCGTAATGAACGGCGTTATAGAGAATGCCTGAAAAATTGACTGGTGATCCATGCGTGAGGTGCCCCCCCTCCGAAAGGTTCATCGCAAGGAATGTATCGCCCGGTTTTAATGCGACACTGAAGACCGCCTGGTTTGCTTGGGCGCCGCTATGAGGCTGGACGTTGGCATGTTCGGCGTTGAATAACTTTTTCACACGTTCCCGCGCCAAATCCTCCACGATATCCATGTTTTCGCAGCCGCCATAATATCGCTTGCCGGGAAACCCTTCCGCGTATTTGTTTGTCAACGGTGATCCCATCGCCTCCAAAACTGCGCGTGAGACCACGTTCTCGGAAGCGATTAATTCAATATTGTTGCTTAAACGCTTTATCTCCAATTGAATGGCGTTAGCGATTTCGGGATCCACTCCCGCCAAAGTCATTGTTCGTTTAGATTGGGTTGCTTGCACCAGGCTCTCCTTGTTTCAAGTATATTTCGATGTAACGGCAATAATCAGATGTGATTGAAAAAAATCGGAGCATAAGGCAAATACCGTCAGTTTTCTTTCGCAGATGTGGCAGATATGCGAATTCCGTAATTATCTGTGAAAACGGAAGTAAGCCTATTTCCCCTCCATTGCGGATATTTTCGCGATTCTGCGGCAATGACGCTCGCCATTGGAAAAATCGTTGTTCAAGAATGCGCGCATGATATCTTCCGCCAATTCCTGCCCCACAACTCTCGCACCCATGCAGACAATGTTGGCGTTGTTATGTTGACGGCTAAGTCTTGCAGAGGATGGCTCGGACACCGCTGCCGCGCGAACTCCTTTAACCTTGTTCGCGGCAATGGACATACCCACGCCCGTGCCGCACACCAACAGTCCCAAATCCGCTTTCCCCTCGGTTATCTCTTTTGCCACAAGCAAGGCGTAATCCGGATAATCCGTTGAGGTGGTATCGTAAGTTCCGAAATCCCGAACATCGTACTGGAGATCTAAAAGAAATTCCTTTAGATGGGTTTTTAATATAAATCCGGCATGGTCGGAACCCATGGCGATAATCATGACTGAACTCGCTTTCGGCGCGGATATTTTTCATCCGCCATTGGCGGTTAGAACCGCATTCGATAAGGGAACATACCCTCACTATTTCTTATTTTACTCTATTTTCCCTTCGCATAACAAAGGTGCATCATAGTAAAGGCTGTGATAGAAATCACATAATCTGACATACCGATTGCTGGATTACAAGCCTATTTTTCGGCTGCTTGGCATCGCTTAAGTCGATAATAAAGGATGGTGTGAAAAATATTTTTGCAAGCGTAAGTTTCCCAGTATAGAATTACAAAGTATTTTCCGATAAGAATGGAGTATAACTACAGGTAACTGTATGTTCCGCCGTTAGCCTTGTAAGCGATACTGTGCGGAATTTCACCATGGCTAAGCATTATTGCGTATATACTTTAACCCTGTGCGTACCATTAAACGATTATAATGCACACGGGGATGAATAGCCTGAAAATAAACATGGAGGATAGTGGAATGCGGGGAATCATTCCTGTTCTTTTGGCGACGGTCATGATACCGATGAGTGCGGTCGCGAAACCACTCAGTACTCGACACAATGAAAAACCGGCGTATTGCTACTACAATTCAAACAATCTCACTTGGAAAATAGGAAATGATGCGCTTGAGGCTGTAATTCATTTTAACAAGCTATCCAATTCCCTTACGCCAATACAATTGCGCGCTAAACGCGGTCCCATGCGACTGGAAACTCCCGTGCAAAGCGCCGCCGTCATTCAGTTGGAACCGGGAGACCAGACTATATCATTGAATAAAGACTGGGCGTTTTCCTGGCAAACGGTTTTGGACACCACCGAAGGAGGGAGAATTCTCACGGTGCACCTAGAGGGGATCGCCTCTAACGATGGATGGGCGATTGAGGAAAAATACGAAGTCGGGCCTGGGTCCTCCCCTTGGATCGCAAACTATTTCACCCTTATCAACCATTCCGATAAGAACGTCACCGTAAACAGTGTCGCTTTTTCCGGGTGGAAAATCGTACCGCAAAAGAAATCCAAAATGGAGACTAAGACAAACGCACTCTACATTTCCGATACCGGCTTGATCCGTCAAGGGAATTTCAACATGTCGACGATGATTGCATGCAAGATCAACCCCCTAACGGAACTGAGCCGACATGGCGGACGCTATTACTCTCCATACGCCTTGCTCACTTTTACAGACAAGGAAAAAGCCGCAACGCTTGCTCTAACTCAGCATATGGATAAAATTGCTGACGGAGACTAAAGCGTATCCTTCTTTTGAGTTGGGAAAGAAAAATAAACCGGTGCTCTATGGGGAGTACCGGTTTTATTTTGTATGCCGGGCATGTTCATGCTCTCGGAGGTGCAAGTCCTCTACGGTGCAGGAAACCGTAACCGTTAAGCGAA
>DAIDHP010000007.1 GCA_027459625.1 Chthonomonadales bacterium | reverse complement strand
TTAACGGTTACGGTTTCCTGCACCGTAGAGGACTTGCACCTCCGAGAGCATGAACATGCCCGGCATACAAAAAGGGACGGCGCCTCCGGGAAGGCGCCGTCTAAAATATCGCAAATTCAGTATTACACGATTCGGTTCACCACATCCTCGACGGCTCTCCACTCAGCGGAGAGGCGCGCGATCGTGCCCTCCACAGCGGTGTCCTTCGAGAAACGATCCCACGCAGCCTTGACGAGCGGATCCTGCAGGCAGGTCTCCGCATCGCGGCGGAGAATCGTGAAATTCACGATCAGTTCCGGAATGGCGACCAAGCGTTGAATCCATTTAATCAATCCTCTTTTTCTCCTCCTTTCCCTCACCCCTCGACCCTCATTCGGGTTCCCCGTGCATAATCGGGTCGAAAGTCTTGTCCTCTTGCATATACTCCGTTAACGCCTCCACGCACCTTGCGAATTGGTTCTCCCTCGGCATGCCCCGCACATACCAGCGTTCGCCGGTGAACCGGATCAAACGATCCCCGTCCATCAACGTCGCCTCCGCGGCCAGCCAGACCGTTCGCAGGGGCTTGTGCGACCATGGCTCGAGCGTGGTTCTGGTTTGCAATCCCATCGGGTCGAACGCCGCAGGGATGTTCTCCTCAATGAGAGTCCATACGCCACTAAGACTCCTCTCCACGTGCACATACTCCTGAAAGATGATCCCCCCAGGATCCGTCTTCGGCAGGTTCCCCAGTCGGCTTGGCTTCGCGCCTCCCGGAAGCGGTGTGTCGGGCGGAACCGGCAAATTCATCTCTCACCCCCCTTTCCGCCGGACTATTCACGGTCGCCTGCATGCGCGAAGACGTTCGGGTTCGCAGGCGGGTTCCAATACGCGGCGGAGGCGGAGAGTCTCAAACTCTTCGCGCACTCCCGAAGCTGGAGGCTCCGCTCCCGGTAGTCCTGCCTCAGCGATCCCTGACAAACATTGATGGCGTAAAGAGCGAACTCAGCCGCCTTGCTCTCCAGCAGCGCGGCGGCGGCAAGCCGGGCGTCATCGCCGTAGATCACCAAAAGCTGCGCGATTTCATCGTCGGATCGCGTACGCTCCCCGCCGGTTCGGTTCAGCCCGTCCGGGTCGACATCCCCCGCGTAGAGCCGAGTCTGCCCTATCGCGGTGCTCAAATCGTATGTGAATGCGATCATTTTTTCACTCCTTTTCCGTGCGTTCCCCTCGCCACCAATCGCTCCAGATGACATGCCGTTCCCAAGGAGTTTTCTCCCCCAGATCATAAGGGGACACCACTCTTGCGCGATTGGGGACGACCGGGGAGATTTCCCAAAAAACGATGGAACGGGAGCGAGAGTCGGAGGAGTGGAGACGCCCTCCTCCGAGCAACGGCAGCCAGTTCCACGCGATTTCAGCCGTATCGAAGACGATCACTCGCCCCTCCGCGCTCATCAACTCCCATCTTCCCGAACGAGGCGACAGCACCTCCACTGCGGCGTAATCCATTTCCCTAGCCTCCCTGTCACTGCGTCAAGCCGTCACGCTTGTGAGGAGATAGCCTCCCGTCGCCAATCCGTTGGCGTCCACCGCGACGAACCTCCAATCCCTGAGGAACGAGACCTCAATCATCGTCCCCTTCCTTCTCTCCTCGCGCCACCTAATTACCGCAACGCCTCGCGCCCCCGAGGAATCGTCCGGCGCCTCAAAGGTGTAACCCATGCTGACGGATCGCAGCGAGGGGTTGGTGTTACGGTAAAAGATCAGCGCCATCGCGGAGCCGTCATCCGCACTCCAAACGTTTCCGCCGGAATAGACGGCGCCCTCCGCTGCGAAGTTTTTCTGCGTGGCGCCCTCGATAATCTCCAATCCGCGCACCACCTTCGGCAAGCCGCTCATGGTGAGCGCATCCTCATTCGTGTACTTCACCAGTTCCTTGAAGAGCGGATGATCCGCCAAGGTCCTTGCGGCGTCCACGCTCAGCAGCATGGCGTTCGCCTCCCGAGCCACGTTGCGAATGACCGCAAGCTTCGCGTCCTTGATATTCAGAAACGGCTGGGAATTCTCCGAGGCGTATTGCGCCCAGGAGGTTCCGGTCGCACCACCGGTCAGAGCGAGCTTAGACCCGGCGGGGAAATTGGCGCGGTCGCCCGCCATGTTCGCCACGCTCACCTCGTTATCCAGCAAGAGCTTTTCGGTGAGGAAAAGAGTCTCGTCGGTGTCCGGCTGGAGCGCGTTCTCCGCCGCGGCAATCTCCGCGTCCGTCACCATCCCCCGATAGGCGTACTCCTCGGCGAAGTAACTCGCCGTGGAGAGAGCGTAATCCACCTCTGCCGCCTCCGTGCCCGGTCGCCTCAGGGAGGCGGGCGTCCCGCCGGTAAATCGAGACGAAGAGAGAAAATCCTCCTTGCGATATTGAAAATACTTGTCCGATCTTTTCGCCACCGGCACCCTTGGGAACACCAGGTCGGCGACATAAGCCTCGTTCCGGTACATCACGGAAAGCGAGGTCAAAGCCTGATCGATATGCACCTGTCCAACCGCAGGCATATGACACACCTCCTCTATTCGATGAGAATCCCGAGCCGGGCTTCTCGGTTAAGCGCCTATGTAGACCATCGGCTGCAAAAGCACGTCCACAAGCAGTCCCGCGACATTCGAAGCGGAGCTCAGGGCGATCCCCACCACCTGCCGCACATTGGTCCCGGCAGCCGGGGCGACCGTTTTGATCTGTCCGCCGCTGTTGGCGATCGCCACGTTGTCCCCCGAATTAATCGAGGCGGACCCATCCGTCTGAATTTGCGCGATCCCCGCCACCTGCACGCCGATCGCATTGGTTTTGGACCCGCTCTGCACCGCCTCCAGCGTCACGCCGACGAATTTGGACGCCAACGCTCCGCCGGGCAGCGCCACGTTCCCTTCCGCCACCCCTGAGGCGACTACACACACATTTGCGCTTGCGATCGCCGTATCCGCGCAGAACGTCTTTTCCAAAATGGGTGTTTGTCGAGACACTCCATCCTCCTTTCTTATCCACAATTCTTCACGGCTCCATCACCCGGCGCGTCGTCCCCCTCCCGCGCCGAAGCCCTCGTCACGAGCGGCGGCGGCCAAGTCGGGATACTCCTCGCTCACCTTCCTGAACGCATTGGCGAATCCGATCCCCTCCTTGCGCGCGGTCTCATTCGCCATGCGAACCAGATGATCCGCAGCGTCGCGCACCTCCGGCATCGACGGCGCGACCTCGCCCATGGGCACCACCGTACCGTTCTCCTCAAGAAACCGCGAGAAGAGATCGGCCACCGAAAGCGATTCCTCGCCAAACCGCGCCCCTCCCGCATCCTCGCTCCGCAGGAACGCTCTCGCCATCTCCTCCGCTCGTTGCGTGCCTCTCAGCAGCCCCTTTCGCTTGAACTCGGCGATCATCCCGCTCACGCGTTCGCCCCGCACCAAGGCGCGTTCGTTTTCCAACTCACGCCGCTCCCGCGCCAAACTATTCGCATCCTCCGCGCCCGTCGCATGGCGCACATACCGCAGCAAGCCATCCACAAATCGCTTCAGGCTCGTTCCACTCTCGTCGTCTCGTGTCTCCATTTCCGGCAATATCACCTCCATTCTCAGCAGATTATCCTCCCCGCAAAACACCATCGCCGAGCGAACTCGCGGGTGGCTTACGAACGACACCTCCGTCAGACGCTTTGCGGCCATATCGAGAGCCACGGACAGCGCCCTCGCCCCCGCGCGACTCACGAAGCTCCACGCCTCCGCGGAGATTTTCAGCTTGCCCCACAGCCTCCCGTCAGCCGCCCTGACATCGCCGACAACGCCCAAGGCTCCGTCAAACGGCGTTTCGAGGAGGTGCTCGATCCTCACGGGGATATCCTCCGAGCTGTTGCGAGCGATCTCGACCAGATCCTCCATCGTCACGCTCACCCCTTTGTCCGGATACTCCCCCGCCTCGAAAAGCAGGCACTCCCGTTCCACGATCTCCTCCATAACTCCTCCTTTCCCGTGTTTCCGTTCAGGTTGAATCCGGCGACCCGAACGGTATTCGAAGCGGCGCCTGATTGCGCAGCCAGTACGCGGACGCCAGTTCCACCGCATTGCCGAAACGCGCGTTCAAAGCGTCCACGGTCTTCGCGAGCCGCGTTCTTCCCTCCGTATCCTCGAAGAGGTTCATCGTGACGTTTCGCTCCAGCGACAACTCCGTGAAGGTGATCCCCACGCAGAACGGACGGTAGCCGTCCGGGGAAAAGGGCATGGAATCCAGCATGGGGCGCAGGGCTTTCATCCAAGTGACGTCATCGTTCGCCGCAGCACATCTGCCGCTTTTCGCGCTCCAGAGATGCATGGTGAAATCCTGCGTGTGCCGATACTCCACGTAGATGGCGAGTTGGCTCGCAACCTGATCGTAGCGGCGCATTCGTTTCAGAGCCTTGGTGAACAGGCGCACTAGGATATCCCTTGCGCCGCGCCGGGTGCGAAACTCCGGCGGCATCACATGCGATTGCCCGATGGACTTGCGCACCTCGCAATCCTCCACGCCGTAATCCGCCTCCTGGCTGCCTCGCAGCATGTGCCACCATCGCTCCCCCACCACTCCGCCCCACACTCTTCGCAGATCCGCGGGGGTCGCTTCGCACAACTCCCTCACGGTGCGAACCCCCCATCGCCGCAGCCTCTCCTCCATATGGGAGCCGATTCCGGGCAGGTCCCGCAACTCCAACGGATAGAGAGCCTGCGGGGCCTGATCGTCCGCGACCCGAACCAGTCCGTCCGGCTTTTGCATCTCCGAGGCGACCTTGGCGAGAAACACATTGGGGGCGATACCGACGGAGGAGCGCATCATCGGTCCCAGAGTGCGCTGGATGTCCGCCTTCACCCGCTTCGCCACGCCGATCTCCGCCTCCTCCCCCGCGTAGTAGCGCGCGATTCGGCACGCCATTTCGTCCACGGAGAGAACCTTCATGTGGACGAAATGCCTGTTGAGAACCTCCACGATTCCATGGTGATACTGGAGATAGAGGCTGGGACGGGCTTGAACCGCCACGACTTCGGGGCAGATTCGCCTCGCTTCGCGCACGCCCGTCCCCGCCTTCACTCCCAACGCCTTGGCCTCGTAGGAGGCGGCGATGGCGCAGGTGGTGTCGGCTTCGATGGGGGTGATGATGACGGGCTTGCCGCGCAGTTCGGGCCGCTCCTGCTGCTCCACGCTTGCGAAAAAAGCGTTCATATCAATAAAAAGACAGCGATTATTCGTGTTCATGGTCACACTCCGAAAATGAAGAGAGCGAGTGGAGAAGGCAATGTTACCCTCATCCTCTCGCCCTCTTTCAACCATTCTCATCATCCTCCGGCGGCAGGTTGAACATCTCCCTCAAAATCGGCTCCTTGGGACCCACCACCTGATGCGTCAGCAGCACGTTCATCGCCTGAGCCAAATGCAATAAATCCTTTTCGTTCAGGTTCCCAAGGCTGAACTCGGGGTAGAGATCGTGCCCGAAATTACAGTCCACCAAGGGACGAACGATCTGCGCGTTCACCGCCGCCTCGATATCCTGCTTCATGCACTCCAAGGCGAAGAGCAGGATGTCGAAATGCACCCGCCCCAAAGCCATCGAGCCGACCCTGCGCCCTTCGCCGGATGTGAGCGTCTGCAGCAGGATGCCGATGGTGATCTGTTGGTTGTGCCAGTCCAGGGCGGAGAGAAACGGCTCCGCACCCTCGCCTCGCGCCTCCATCAACTGCGGCTGAACCCCGGGCGGAAAGACCGCGCTGGACTCCTGCTGAAAATCGCGCAGAATCTGCTGCACCGCGCGGCAGACCGCCTCGCCTCCCGACGGCGCATTGGCGTAGGCGAAAGGCACCCCGAACCGCTGCAGCCGCAAGTTCCAGAACTCCGTGATCTTGCGCTTGCTGTACCAGTTCGAGTAGACGGCGCGAAGGTCGCTGTCGCCGTAAGGCAATTCGTCGCGAGCGTTGTATATGTAAAGCAAACACTTGTTGCGCGGAATGGTGACCAGCCCTCCCGTTGGGGTGAGACTGGTGACTGCGCGCACGTTCAGGAACTCGTCCATGTCGAAGCCGATCTGTCTGGGGTTCTTGAACTTGATGGACGCCAGCACGTATTTTCCCCGCCAACGCCCCCTCTCCCGCATCTTCCAAATCATCTCCGCGAGGGAGAACCCGCGATAAAAGGCGGACATCATCTCGAAGAGCGTGTTGCGAAAGTCCCGAAGGCATCCATCCGGACCCTGCAAGCCTCGGAGCGCATCCTCCACGAAATCGCGCGCCTCGCAAGCGGGGCAGTAAGCCGGATGCCCCTTGTCGCGCACGGAGGGAAAGACCTGCCAAGGCCGGGCGAGCAATGCGTAACGCTTGGTGTTGACGCTGGCGCGTATCTGGGCGTCGGTCATCATCCTTTCGTACAGATCGCTCCCGTGCCTGCGCAGAAGGTCGTCGGGGTTGTAGGGGGGAAGCCGAAACGCCTCTCGAAACACGGCGTCCCACGCCGTCATCTCCTCCCGAAGCCTCTCCGCGAGGGTTGGCTCCCGCTGAGTCGTGGTTGCGTTTTGCGTCATTTTCCCTCCTCCAGGACAAGCGCGAGGGGCGATCCCCCTGCGGGAGACCGCCCCTCGCGCAATTCCATATGAGAGATTCCCCTGAATCTCAATACCTGACCTTTAAACTCCGCTTTCGCCGCGTTCCGGAAGTTCCGCCTCCATTCCCAAAAAGATAATGGGCGACGATATATAACCCAAACCCATCAAATCCGCGCAACTTCCGCCGATGACCCATTCGAGGAAATTCACGCTGTGCCGCAAATAGTAATGATAAAGCCCGAAATATCCCTGATTTCGTCCGGAAAAGGCTTGTGCTGCACTCTAACGCCATAATTACTCGCCAGTTCATACACGTTAATGGGAGGATCGCATATCAGATTCTCCTCAAGCGTCTCCTCCGCTTTCCGAACAGCCCCCTTGAAATTCGCATCCTTTGGAATCTTTAAGGTTGACATAACATCCCCCCCCCTCTCGGAATGATCCCGGCGTCTCGCAAGCGTCCTTGCCCGGCAGGCGCGGCGATCCTCTCTTTTTCCTTGTGCGCTTCCCCTCAACACTTCTCACTCCTCCACAAAGTCATCGCTCACCCCAAGCTCCTTGTACAGCCCGTCCGGAAGGATGATCGTGCCAATCCGCTTCTCGTACTCCTGCACGTTCTTGCGCAGGAGCAGGCTCATGATCTTCGCGTGCTGGGGGCTCATCCGCACGCGCACCTGCGGCTGCGGCGGCCGTTCCTGCTGTTGAATCACGGAAAACTCCAGCATAAATCCGTAGACATTGGTCATAAAGTTGACCGAATCGGTGTAGTACTCCGGTGTTTCCTGCGTCTTCTCCGGTTCATCGGGCATTGGATATCCTCCATAAATGGCGTGGCTTTCGCCCTCGCTCCGCAATGGCGTTAAACATAGTGATCTAACAGAGTGTATCAGAAGGGAAGGCGAGAGTCAACTCATCCCTTCACCACATCTCCGCGCGAAGCCGCTCCGCTCGCCCGATGGGGCGAGGCTGAAGAAAAAACTCCCCGATCTCCGCCCCCCCGTCGTACAGCATCGCCAGCATATCCGCATGGTCCGGGGAATGCAGCCCCCGCCTCTTCATCTCCTCCTTGCTCTCCATCTGAATCTGTCCGCGCGAGGTGTGACGATAGCGCAGCGAGGCGAGTTGCTCCTTCATCTCCTCTTCCGGCGGCAGGGCGATCTCCCCGCTCCGAAACCGCTCCCGCAACGCCCAGTACATCTCCGCCCGGCGGTTGGCGAACCGCTCCGAGTCCCGGGCGGGAAGCGCGGCGTTCACCGGCTCCACCCCTTGGATATTCGTCTCAACCAGCCGATCCACCACTCCGGCGCCCAGACCGATGCTATCCACGGCGATGCTCTCCGGCTTGCAGTCAAAAGCGATGCGCGCGATCGCCCCGGTGACCTCCATCAAATCCGCGCCGCGGATCGCCTTCAGATAGGTCAAGGTCGCCCCGACCCGCACACCGATCACCGTGGCGTCCCCTCCGAATCGCGCCACGTCCGCCGCCATCCGGCGCACCCCCTCCGCAGACAGCGTGCGCCCCATCGCGGCTTCGATCCATCGCAAGGGGATGAGGGATTCATCGTCCGAATCCGGAAACTCCCCCAGCACGCGGGTGCGAAACAGGTTGTTCGGAAGATAGCGCCTTCCCTTCCACTCAAACGTATCCGCGAAGGCGGCGGACGCGGGGGAACTCTTCTCCGCCCCCTGATCACTCAGCGGGGAGTTTGCGTCAGCCTCCACGGGCTCGCACCACTCCGCAATCCGCTCCTCCACCGCCTCCGCAGTCACCGCCCCGGGGATTGGAGTCCCCTCGCCGGTGACATTCGGGTGCTCAAGGGCGCTGATAGTGAGCCTCGCCCAAACGCGCCCCGCACGAAAAATGCGATAAAAGCGACCGCTCGGCGTCAAAGGGTTCCCGATCGCCAGTATCCGATTGTTCCCCCCGACGGCAATCCCCTCCGCAGCATCCCAGATCGTCTCCGGAACGCCGCTGGCCTCGTCCAGAATGATCAGCAGGTTTTCCGCGTGAAAACCCTGGAAACGCACCGCGTCGTCGGTGGAAAGCCCGAAGGCGAACCACCCCTCCTCCACCTGCAGGCGCGTGAGCGATATCCTGCCGGGCAACGGGGTCCGCACCATGCGAAACCGCCTGCGCAACTCCTCCCAGAGCAGGTTGCGCACCTGCCGCCATGTGGGAGCCGTGGTCAAAACCACGCTTGGCTGGAAGGCGTAGAGAAACCAAAGAGCCAAATCCGCCGCCAGATAGGTCTTGCCAACTCCATTGGCGGACTTCACCGCCGTGCGCCTGCCGGAAGCCACCATCCGCGCCACATCCGCTTGCCGCCCCCACCACTTGGAACCGAGAATCCTCTCCGCAAACGCCTTGGGACGACGCTGATACCCCGCCATGCGATCCCGCCATATCTCCTCCCAAAAACGACTATTCAGGCGAGAGCAGAACCCCCGCAGCAGTTGCTCGCGCATTCAATATGTCCACCACCTTCCGTCGAACCGTCGCATTCGCAGCCTCCAAGGCTTCCAGCACAGCCTCCTCGAAGGCTCGCACCTCCTCCGCACGGGAGACCGCGCGTAACGCCCTCTCCGCCAAGGCGATATGCTGACGGATTTCCGCCGCCGCCGCAAGGCGCAACGCCGGATCCTCCGCCCCCTCCATCTCCTCCAGAAGCGTTTCCACCCTGTGAAAATTCTCCTCCAAACGCTCGCGCACATCCCATACGGAACCGTTTTTTGTCGACATGCTTCTCTCTCCCGTTATTTCCTTCATAATATAAGCAAGGATCCCAGCTGTTTTACTAAGAATGAGCATACAAATATACACCATATAATGTACACTCTATCCGCGTCTTCGCTTACAAGCCGCCTTTCTACGAGGGAAAGACTTGGAAACGCTCGGGACCGCCCGCGAAGTGCGCCGGGGAGTTGCAAAAAGCGAAGGATATTTATAGAGCAAGGGGGATTTATGCCGAAAAACTGTTATGGAGTCACATTGTACACACAAGAGTTGCGAGCGATGCGCGGATTTTACGAAGGCGTGCTGGAACTCGCCGTAACAAAGGAGGTGGATGGGGAATCCGTCACTTTTAACGGAGGCGAGGTTCTCATCACTTTTGATGAGCGATACCTTAGGCCTCCCACTCTCGCCACGCTGCATTTCATCGAAGAGGACGTTCCTCATTTCTGCAAACGGTTGCGCATGCAAGGGTTTCCGATCCGTGAGGAATGGCGCGACAAAGTGGAGTTGACGGACCCGGAAGGCAGAATCATCGTGTTGACGGAGCCTCCCATGGGATAAGGCGTCCCATGGCGAGAATTGGAGGATGGCGCGAGCCATTCCGGAGCGCACCGACGAGGCTTCGCTTGACTTGATCGGGGCCTTGTGGGATAATACAGAGGTATTTCACGAATTGCAATCATGCGGAAAGGATTCCCGACAGTTCCGGAGCGCCGGACGACCAATTCTCCGAATGCCTGAGACTCCTCCCAACTTAATCCTCATCGGTTTTATGGCGACTGGTAAAACCACTATTGGTCGTTTATGCGCAACCGCTCTCAATTTTCGTTTTCGCGATAGCGACACGCTTGTGGAAAGACGCGCGAAACGATCCGTCTCCTATCTGTTCGCGCACTTAGGGGAGGAAGTTTTTCGTCACATGGAGAGGGAAGCCATCCGCGACCTTTGCCGAGGTTCGCGCGTGGTGATCGCCACGGGGGGAGGAGCGCCTCTTTTTTCGGAGAACGTTGCGCATATGAGAAAACACGGCGTTGTGATACTGCTCACCCTTTCCGAGGAGGAGATATTCCGAAGGGTTGTCAATCGCAACACCAGACCTCTCCTGAACCAGACGGAGGATCCTCTCAAACGAATTCACGATCTGTTAAGCTATCGGGAGCCCATCTATCGTCAAGCCGCGGATGTCAGCGTGGATACGTGCGGACTCTGTTGCAAGGAGACGGCGGAGAAGGTTTTGAACGCTTACGCCGACTGCACATCGAAGATATCCTGGATATACGAGCATAGGCGTCCTTCAAGGAAAGAGCCATGAGAGAAACGAATTTAATTCCTGTGAATCTGGGCGAGAATTCCTATAATATACACATCGGGATGAATGTGTTGGATCAATCGGGGGCGATACTGAACGCAACGGGCGCCTACACCTCCGCCGTGGTGCTGACCCATCCGAAACTGGAGCCGCTCTACGCCGAACCCGTTCGGAGATCCTTGGAGCGTGTGGGAATTCGAACCGCAATACGAACCGCGCCATCCGGGGAGAGATACAAAACCCTTCGCACCATGGAAAGAATTTACGATCTCCTTATAAGTCTCGGCGTGGATCGCAAGAGCATGCTGATCACCGTAGGCGGAGGGGTGATCGGAGACATGGGGGGCTTCGCATCCGCCACATGGATGAGGGGGATCGCCTTTGCGCAGGTTCCCACAACACTTTTGGCTCAGGTGGACGCCAGCGTCGGAGGCAAAACCGGAGTGGACTTGCCGAAAGGCAAGAACCTTGTCGGGGCCTTTCATCAGCCACGTGCTGTTTTGATCGATCCGCGCACACTCGGCACGCTTCCGGCTCGGGAACTTCGATCCGGTTTGGCGGAGATGCTCAAGCATGGTATAATCTGCGATAAGGATTATTTTAAGAGCTTGATTTTCGACATGCCCCGGCTTCTTTCTCGCGATTCGGATCGCTTGATACCCGCCATTAAGCGATCCTGCGAAATTAAAGCCGATGTCGTGTCTCGTGATGAGAGAGAAAAGGGTCTTCGAGCCGTACTAAATTACGGACACACCATCGGGCACGCCATTGAGGCTTTGACCGGGTATAAACGATATCGGCACGGAGAGGCCGTGGCGATAGGAATGGTCACCGAATCGATCATAAGCGAAGAGATGCATCTGACCGGCAATGAAACCACGGAAGAGATCGTTCGCTCCGTTCAAATATCACGCTTGCCTTGGGAGTTTCCGCGCGACCTGTCGATTGACGAGGTGCTGGACGCCACGAAAAGAGACAAGAAGCAATCCGGCGGCAAGCTTACCATGGCGTTGCTGGAAGGCGTGGGAAGCGTTCGAGTGGTTCCCGATACGCCCGAGGCGGCGGTGCTGAGTGCCATGAGACGGCACATCGCCCTCGGCGCCGAGAAATGAAGCGAGATGGACTTAAAATGAGAGGGAAGAAACAACAGATTCCATCGTCGAAGGTTACAACCGCTCAAGCGAAATCCGGGGAGCGGACTTGGCTGGATAAGTTCGGTTTGGCGTTGGCGATCGGCTGGATTCTCACTCCCGCGATCCAATATTTTGGAACCATACAGCGTACGGAACTGATGCTTCAAGGCGATGCGGCGTATCCTTCCATGGCGCGGTTGGATTTGGTAACGGTTTACTATCTTCTGCTTGCGTTCACCGTCCTGCTGGTGATTATCCGGTACGGATTGAATCGCAAGGTTGAGGATTCTGGAACCAGGTAGAACAAACATGATGCAACAGGGTAATTTTGAGGTTTGATTTACATTCAATCAAAGAAAAAACTTTATCCTATCTGGTCAGGTGTTGGTTAATGTCATATTTACCTCTGATACAAGGGGCGACCTAAATTGATCAATCGAGTGATCAACTCCCGTTATGAAATATTGGAGCAACTGGGTAACGGGGCGTTCTTTCAAGTGTACAAGGCGCGTGACAAATCCACCAATCAAATGGTGGCGGTGAAGTCGTTACGTCCCGAGTATATAAGCGATGCCGATTTTTACGCAGGATTGCTTCGGGCGTCGGCTTCGGTTTCTCTTCTGTCCCATTCCAATATCGCGCGACAACTTGAGATCATCACCGAACCAAGCTCCGTGTACATCATCACCGAATATATCCGCGGAATTAACTTAAAGGAGCGCATCCGCCGAATTGCCCCGTTCACACTAGCTGTCACCGTGGATTTCGCCGTGGCGATTGCCGAAGCCCTGCACAAAGCGCATCAAAGCGGGGTGATACATGGCGATCTGCGCCCGCAAAACGTTATCATCAGCCCGGAGGGAGTTTTAAAAGTAACCGATTTCGGCATGGTTCAGGCGCTTATGGCGAGCCCAAAAGCGGCGTCTCACAATCTGAGCCAATTCTCCTACTATCAGGCGCCCGAAACCATCAGCGGAGCCCCTATAACTCCCGCCGCGGATATTTACGGGCTGGGAGTGATCCTCTTTGAAATGCTCACCGGCAGTCTTCCTTACACGGGAGAGACACCATTAATCATCGCCACCAAACATCAAAAGGATCCTATTCCCTCCCCCAAGGCTGTTAACGCCTCCGTTCCTCGCTCCATGGATGGTATTGTAATGAAGGCGCTGCAAAAACATCCCGAAGACAGATATCGCTCCATGAACGATATGCTTAACGACCTGAAAATGGTTCGCGATGCGCTTCGGTTTGGGAAATCGTTATCCTGGTCCCCTGTAAGTGGATTGCAATCCGCACAGGTTGCGGAACCGGAGAAAGAGCGCACCCAGGAGCCGGCAATCTCTGCCGAAGTGTCACGCGCGAAAACGTCCGCGCCCGCCCAGTCCGCAAAGTTGTCCGTCGCCTCGGCAAACGTGGATGATGTTCCGAAGACGAAGGAAAAGGTGATAAAGAATGGAGACTCCGTTATGGCTTACGGGGTGTATGATGACAGGGTGTCGCCCTATCTCAAGATAGCGATAGGGACAGTGCTTTTTATACTTCTATCCACATTGATCATTGGAGTGCCTCTTTATCTCGCCACATTCTCCAAACCGGTGCAGAAAAAACTGCCCAATTTGGTGGGTATGGTTTATGATCAGGCAAAGTCCGAAGCGGAAGATCTGAGGGTGAAACTCATCCGTCACGACGACTTCAACGATCAATACGACCCCAACGTGATATACAAAACCGACTACGATCCAAACACCCCTGTCTACGCCGGTAAAACCGTGAATGTATGGGTGAGCAAAGGCTCCAGAAATGTAATCATACCGCGCGTTGTCAATATGACCAGTGATGACGCCAATCAACAGCTTCAACAGAGCGGTTTGTCCATTGGCAACGTCACTCAAGCTGATAGCGATCAAATAATCGCGGGAAATGTCATATCTCAAACACCGCCTCCCGGGAAAAAAGTGCCGAGGTCTACGCAAGTAAACCTAATCATTAGCGACGGTCCCTCCGCCAATGCGTCAACATCCAGCGATAACTCCGGTTCGTCCAGCGAAAACTACGATTCGTCCAGCAATGGTTCGAATAGCTCGGGATCCTCCGCTTCATCGAACAATACGAACACGAATAACGACAACTCTGACAATTCGAACGTGTTTGATCAGAACTCCGATAGTTCCGCATCCAATGGATCCGGTTCCAATTCCAATACATCCTCAAGTTCCACGCCGTCGGATTTCACACCTAAAAGGTATCGAATACGAATCAAAGTCAGAGATTCCGGGCCTGTTAGAGTGGTGTACACCGACGTCAATGGTACGCACACTCCTATAAACGGATATTATAATAAAGGCGATACGATCGTGAGATCCGTGAAAGTGACAGGTCCATCATTCACAATAAGGACATATTTCAATAATGCCACAACCCCATCAGACGAGCAGACAATCAATCTCAGCGGCGGGCATTGAAAGGAACGCGAGGATCGCTCCTTCCATTCTCTCCGCCGATTTCAGCGAACTTCGTGAAGCAGTCACGGTTTGTCAAAATGCGGGAGCCAGAACCATACATTTTGATGTGATGGACGGACAATTCGTTCCCAACATCACGTTCGGTCCGAGGGTGATCTCCTCCTTGCGTCCCCATTTCGATTTGCAGTTCGACGTACACCTCATGATTGTGCAACCGGAAAGATACATCGAAGAATTCACCAAGGCGGGCGCGGACATTCTAACGATTCACTCCGAGGCGTGCGTGCATTTGCAACGCACTCTCGACCATATACGCAAGAACGGCGCCAAGTCTGGTTTGGCATTAAACCCCTCCACCCCGTTAAATGTCCTCGAATATCTGTTGGATGACATCGATCTTTTGTTGCTCCTAACGGTGAACCCCGGATTTGGAGGCCAGAAGTTCATCCCCGTCATGCGAAATAAAATCTCCGAGTCGTATAATATACTGAAAACCGCATCGCATTTCATCGAACTGGAGGTTGACGGGGGCATTTCGCCCGTTAACGCCAAGGAGATGACCACACTCGGAGCAAACGTGCTCGTGTCCGGCAGCGCCGTATTTGATCATCCCAAAGGCGCAGCGGAGGGATTTCGCGCAATCAATAACGCGATTTAATCGGATTGAACCAAGGGAGGGTTGTCATGCCTGATGAAAAATCCGATATCAACTTTCAGATACCGCCTCGGCAAAAACGTCTTCGCGTGCTTATGGGGGTATTGTTGCTGGCGTCAATCGTTATGATAATCCTTGGATTGACCCTGCCCATCTTCCGTATTCCTCCCGTCGATACCATACCCATGGAGATGCGTCACGCCTATCTTCGCAGAGTGCTTCTCATTCTATCCTGGTGGGCGATATGTATGATCATCACATTCTCCATATTTTTCCTCGCTTGGTTTGATTTGAAATCCGTTCAAATTCGCATGCGAATGGCTCAAAGAGATTTCTGGCGAAAAGTGGCATCGGAAAACAAAGAGAGTCCGGATGAGCGATAATCCAACCTTCACTTCCGAGGACAGGGTTTGGATGAGACGCGCTTTGCGTATCGCCTCAAAGGGATACACTCATCCAAACCCAATGGTCGGATGCGTTATTGTTCGAGATGGTGGGAAAATAGCCGAAGGATTTCATCCCATTGCGGGTCAGCCGCACGCCGAGGTGTTCGCATTGAGACAGGCCGGCGAACTCGCCCGGGGAGCGACGGCGTATGTTTCCTTGGAACCCTGTTCCCATTACGGCAGGACCCCTCCCTGCTCCCTCGCGCTCATGCAGTCCGGTATCCGTCGTGTGGTGGTGGCAATGATAGATCCCAACCCCAAGGTAAGCGGGAGAGGGGTGGAGGTATTGCGAAAAGCGGGAATTCATGTGGATGTGGGACTGTGCGAAAGTGAATCCCGCAAGTTGAATGAAGCGTTCCTTCACTTTCAGGTCAACCGAAAGCCGTTCGTTATCCTGAAATGCGCCATGACCTTGGACGGCAAGATTGCTACGCGCACGGGTGATTCCAAATGGATCACATCGGAATCCACACGCGGTCTCGTTCACAAGCTAAGGGCGCAAGCCGGAGCCATCCTCTGCGGCGCGGAAACCGTGCTCGCGGACGACCCTATGCTGACCGCTCGTCCGGAATCCCAATATCCGCGCCAACCATTGCGCATCGTATTGGATAGCCACTTGCGTATTCCGATGCAATCATCACTCATTCGCACTGCGGATCAAACCCCTCTGATAATCGCCGTCACCGCGCCGGTAAACGACGAGAAAGTTCGCATTTTACAGGACAAAGGGGTGAAGATTTTGCCTCTTGATGCCGATAATACGGGCAGAGTGTCGCTTCCTGCATTACTACGGGAGTTGGGCGAAAGAGAGGTCACCAGTCTGCTGGTGGAGGGGGGTGCGCAAGTACACTCCTCATTCCTGTCGAGCCAAATTGCAAACAAAATAATGCTTTTCGTTGGCGCGAAGATAGTCGGAGGAACCGATGCGCCATCCTGGGTGGGCGGCGCCGGGGTGGAGCGGATGAAAGACGCCATAACGTTAAAAAAACTGGAAGTGAAAACGTTAAAGGAGGATATTTTGCTGGAAGGATATCCTTAATCGCGACACGAACATTGTTATTCCAGCCGTACCTTGGTTAAGGAATCATACAGATGAAACGCATTGCGATATCCACCTTAGTCATTCTTATTTTCTTCGCCGCAGTCGCATACGCCTCGGGTTTTTTCACTCAGGAAGAGCGCTATACGGAAACGTGCGTTCTCTGCCGTGCCATCCGCATTCATACTCATATTTACGGATTTAACTTCACCACCATTAGGGATACCCCCATGACGGAATGGTACAGGGAGAACATAGACCCTCAGCACGGTTTGGATAGCGAGCATCCTCACGAGTGGGTGCAAAGTTCAGGGGTGATGGACAATTTTCCCGGCGCCGGCACACAATATTATTCCTCGGTCCGTATCCCCCCGCTCTTTCTCCTGGCTCCGGAGATAGAGGTTCAGATTCTCAATAACATCCGGGATCACCAACAGCAGATTCAGTTGATTCATTCCCTATCCACCAAGAACTATCAGGTGAATGCAACCCGCGTTAATCTCCTCATACAATACTATTATGTGGATCGATTGAAGGAGCCATGGAAGGCATGGTGGGCTCATAACGCCAATGTGTTCGGCATCAACCCATCCAGTTAATGGTGATTTTTAGTCCTGAAGAGACGTGAATGCAGGACATCCAGGCAAACACGCGTTCCACAACCGGATTATGATCAACTTATTCACCGAGGATGGGGATTTTTTCCGATATGAGGCGCCGTATTTTCTCAATTCGCATCGAATCTCCATAGAGCGGGAACGTGATGGAGTTATTGTTCGAATCGCAAATAATTAAAACATAACGATCCGATTCACGGATGATCGCCCATTTACTTATCTCATCGTATAGATAGTCAGGCCGCTTTTTTTTTAAGTATCCTCTAAAATAAGAATTTCCTTGTATATTCACATAGATTCCTTTCTCATCGAAATATAAATAGGAATTGATTAATGAATTAGGAGATACAAATTCTATAATCAGATAACCAATAATTGTAAGGAGGCATGACTCCCAATCATTAATGTAAAAATGATCGCTAATAACAATCATAACAATGATGAGTATAGTGTAAAGAGGAATTAATTTGCGTAAGAGATAACTCACATATTTATCAAGAGGTTTATAAATAACCAATCGATTGTGTTTGTTATTTATTACATACCGAGTGGAATCTAAGTTCATCGTTAACATTGGATATAAAATCGATAACTTTTGGGAATTAAGATGTTTTAGAATTACGTAATTTAAGGGCGTGGAAATACTTGTAAGCAATTATCGCAATATATAAATAATACGTTATAAACAAAATGCCGGAAAGCAGAGATAACGACCCGAAAATCATAATCGCATGCTCGCCATACGCATGTCTTTCTGATGCAAATTTAATTAACAGTATAATTAGAGCTTGCATCAGTATCAAAACGCCTGATAAGCCCAGAAACTTTCGCGCTAATTTTTTATCTCCATATCTCACTAGAATAACCGACTCCCCAATGAGGAAGATGAGAAACGTCCAAATCCCATTGTAGAGGATATCCTTGGCTTTATGACGGATTTGACCAACACTCGACTCGATTTTAGCGTTATCCCCGAGAGCTTTCCTTGTTATCAACAGCGACATCGCCGCGCTGTGATTGCTTGGGTCAAGCTGAACCGCCTTCCGGAAGCAGGATATGGCATCCTGAAGCCGATGGTGTTTCAATTGGATGTTTCCGATCTCGGAGTAATCCTCGCTCATCGCAGCAGGATCGTTAAAATCCAAAGCCAAAGCCTTTTTGCAAAGTTCCTCCGCTAATTTAAGGTTATTATTGGTTTCCTCCAGTCCGCCGAGGATTTCGTAGGCAATGCCGTTGTTGGTATTGAATTTCAGGCTGGCTCGAACGGCGATTGCCATCTCTTTTCCTTCGCCCAAACTAAAATACAGACGGCCGATATTCAACAGAAAGTTCGCCTTGTCCGCATCGGACAGGCTTTTCATTTGCGTGACTCCGGCTATGACATCGTTGATATTCCCAGGATATCCGTCAATCTCCCACTTCATCGAGTTTTTATCCGTCGAAAGCGTTTTCAGATACCATTGGGCGGATTCCGTATATTTTCCAAGATCAAAACTCGCGGCGCCTAGCTCCATGGACAATATGAACTGCTGCGTCTTTGACTTTTTCACATCCCGCAATTTTATGAGTGTATCGTATCCTTGCCGTATTCGCCCTATGGCTAATTGGCACACTCCAATATAGTAATACAAAAACCAAGACCGATGAGAGCGAATAAGCTTCAAGGTGGATCGAAAATTCAATAGGGCCAATGCGTAATCGCCATTGCGCATGTTGCGCATTCCATTCATATATGCCATAAAGCTTGGAGCCATCCTCGGATTTTTTAATTTGATTAAGTTATATTGTCTGTTCAGAATGGCGTCGGATTCATACGAGGAACGATAAAACAAGCTGCAAGCGGCTTTAGTACCGCGGAAATTACGCGCATCTAACCTGAGCGAGGGGAAAAGTATAAACAGACTGCAGAAAATTACAATTAGAGTGTGTCTAACTTGTTGCATGAAAACCATCTCCTGAAACACCATATTTCATACTCCAAGCACTCGTGCAGCCTGAAATATATGATTTTCGGATCGGGGTCTTCAATAAAAGGTTTCCGGTAAATTTATTGCAACGAATTGGTTCTCACTGCTCTTTTATTAATCCATATTCCTACGGACCGCTCGCATCCAGGACTACGGCGTGGAATGCGAGCGTCTCCTTAAAATCCGTTTTCCATCACTCTTCGAGCCAGGAATTCGGTTGTCACTTCGCCTTTTCGATAGAAAGGGTTGGAGATGATTCGCTTTTGGAGAGATATGTTGGTTGGGATGCCTGTGATCTCCATCTCCTCCAAACACCTGGTCATTCGAGCTATCGCCTGCTCCCTATCCGGCGCCCAAACAATCAGTTTTGCGAGCATCGGATCATAAAAAGGAGGAGTCTCGTATCCGGAATAGATTTGGCTCTCCACGCGAACTCCCAGCCCGCCTGGAAAGTGCACGCTTTCGATTTTCCCTGCGCTCGGCGCGTAATTGTTTTCAGGATCCTCCGAGGTAATACGGCATTCAATCGAATGACCGTTCATCATCACCTGCTTTTGGGTCACCGACAATGGCTCCCCGAACGCGATGCGTATCTGCTCCTTAACGATATCCACACCCGTGATCAACTCCGTAACGGGATGCTCCACCTGCAATCGTGTGTTCATCTCCATGAAGTAGAATTCACCACGTGAGTTAACGAGAAACTCCACGGTGCCCGCTCCGCGATAACCAACCTTTTGCGCCAAACGAACGGCTGCTTCGCCTATCCTATTTTGCAGGCTTTGCGGAATGGCGCTCGCCGGCGCCTCCTCCACAAGCTTCTTGTGACGAATATTCTGTACGGAGCATTCACGCACGCCCAAATGAATGACGTGACCGAAATTATCCGCCAAGACCTGAGCCTCTATGTGTCGCGGCGCCTCTATCAGTTTTTCGATATAAACTTCCGGATTTCCAAACGCCGCCTCGGACTCCGCCCTCGCCATTTGAAAAGCTGTTGGCAATTCCTCATCGGTGTCCACGCGGCGAATGCCTGTGCCTCCACCGCCTGCGGTAGCCTTAATGTATACGGGATATCCCACCTTCTGCGCCACCTTCAAAGCTTCCTGATCGTTGGGAATGATTCCGTCCGCCCCAGGTACGATCGGCACGCCGGCGGTCCGCGCCGTTTCACGAGCGGAGGCTTTGTCTCCCATCTTTTCAATCACTTCCGCCGGAGGTCCGATAAAAGTCACATGGCACGCCTCGCACGCCTCCGCGAAGGTGGATTGCTCGCTTAAATACCCATACCCCGGGTGTATGGCCTCCGCGCCTGTAATATGAGCGGCGGCGATAATATTCGGGGCGTTGAGATAACTCTCTTTGTTGGATGGAGGACCGATACACACGGACTCATCCGCAAGACGCACATGCAGAGACTGCGAGTCCGCAGTGGAATGCACAGCCACTGTTTTGATGCGCATCTCCTTGCATGCTCGAATGATACGGACGGCTATCTCTCCTCTATTTGCTATCAGTATTTTTTGAAACATAAGGATCCGTTCGTTAGTGTATTCCGCTTGCGCGGTTGGTTCGCCGGGTTAAGCGGAAAGTAGCTCGCACCCCCTAAGAAACGTATTCCATTCAGGATGGAATTTCCGTCATAATGAAAAGAGGCTGACCGTATTCCACAGGCATCCCCGCCTCCACATGGATCTCATCCAACACGCCATCGCGATCGGATATGATGTCACTCATTAATTTTATCGTTTCGATGACCCCGACCACCTGCCCCTTTTGTATCACGGAACCAATGCTAACCGGAGGTTCGGCGTGGTGATATATCCCCACCATGGGAGCCGTGATCGTATATCGGCTCGCCTGCTCCGTTTCGGATACAGCTCTGACCGGCGCTATGACGATGTCAGCGCCGGTTGATGGGAGCGCCGCATTCAATTCGGTGCTCCTCTGAACGGAACTACCGGGCGGGGATTTGCGCACCGTCACTCGTGTCAGATCATTGCGGATGGTGATTTCGCTAATTTTATGGCTTTCCACCAAAGCTACCAGCCGCTCCACTTCAACTATCAATGATTCCTTCATTTGCGCCTTTTCATTTATCGTATCCTCTATTCCTAGAGGGTTATTATTCGGATATGCGTCTATATCATTAATTTGAAAATACAATACTCAAGCAATCTAAGCCAAAGTGTTGTGATGAATATCACCACGCAAGCCACAATAAGATACTCCGCGATCGTATCACTGCTGATCAAGCTCTGCGCAATGGTGGTCTGATGGGGGTTCTGCACCAACGCCAAGTGTGACATGGCGTTGTCTATGGATCGCATGAAAGTGTTTAAAACCGTCATGAAGTCATTGAATTTCCAGATTGTCAACAGGAGCGGCATTACCGTGAAAATAGGCGCCAGCAGCTGATATTTCAATCTCTGGTGCTCGTTATAGATCACGCAGTTTCGGCATCGCTCAATTTTCAACGACATTGGCAAGTTAGGGTTATGCGGAATGCGGACATGCCTTTGTCCGCCTTTTGGAGCGGATTCTTGGATTACCGGCGTCGATTCCTTCGGCGATTTCTCATCCTCGTCATCGATCTTAATGATCTCCTCCCGATGAATGATGGCGTCCATCGACTTTCGAATGACTGTCTCCTCACACATGCATCCGACACGCTCCCTCCAGCATTTTGTGCGTTCCAAATAGATGGGACAATGCACCCTGAAACTTGATCGGCAATAGGGCAGTTGCCAGCATTTGGCAAACACGCCAATCAGTGCGCCCGACGGAGGTTTCTCCACCTTCACCGCTCCGCCGTATTTCATGTTTTTCCTTTGCTCCTGACGGATGGTGACCCCCATAAGGATGCGCAAAAGGATATCCCTCAGAGTGAGAAGAATGCCGGGAACCCCCATAATGAGGGCGGCGATATGGAATTCATTGTATATGGCAAGGGCGGCGGTGTTGTTGCTCTGCTCCCAAAGATGAATCTGATCGCTCATTAAAAACTGAAAGAGGAACGGGACGCCGTAAAATAACGCCACCGCACCTCCCAGCATCAGATAGCCAACAACCTCATCATCGTAATACAACGCGCAGGCGGTCAGTATAAGAACGGACAGTGCGATGTTCAGATACATAATCGCCGATTGAATATTGCCGGCGATCCGCACCCTATCCGCATGTCCCATCGAACTCCAGTTCCCCACATCGCCAAGGATCAAGCCGTAAAGCAGGTAACCGAAGAGAACGACGGCGGCGAGGGCGGAAAGTTGAAATATCCGACGCGCCCAATCCAAAAGTATCCGTATAAATCGATCGGTGGAAGGACCGCTAGGTGAGTTATGGCTTATCTGCAAAGTAATCTGCCCTCCATGGGGTGAGTATCAGGCTCTCGCTATTTAACCCGCTCCAAATAGGTGTCGCTGCGAGTGTCGACTTTGACCTTGTCACCTATGTTGACGAAGAATGGCACCTGAATTACCGCTCCGGTCTCGAGTTCCGCCGGTTTGGAACCTCCCGACGCCGTATCGCCCCGAACTCCCGGATCGGTGCTGGTGACTTCCAATTCCACAAAAAAAGGCACCTCCACGCCGATGATGTCCCCGTTATGATCCATCACCGTCACCTCCATGCCGTCTTTCAGATACTTGACAGGATCCCCGATAAGCTCTTTCTTCACCGATATCTGCTCAAAGGTGTCCTTGTCCATCAAGTAGTATTCGCCTTCGAGTTGATACAGAAATTGCATCACCCGACGTTCCAATCGCGCCTGCTCCATCTTCTCACCGGCGCGGAATGTCTTGTCAATCACGGATCCGGATTTAACATTTTTCAGTTTCGTGCGGACAAACGCACCGCCTTTTCCCGGCTTGACATGCTGAAACTCCACGATGGTGTAGATATCGTTGTCCTGAATGATTGACAAACCATTCCGAAAATCACTGGTGTCTATCAAAACGCAATTCACCTCCAAGTTAATACATACAAATGTGCGCCGGAAACAATGTTCCTGACGCATGCATCCCTATTATAGCATACCGTCCTAACTCCCGCAATCTGTTAACAGGATGCACCGCCCGATCTTACACCCAATGATTCCCATCGCATACCTTTGCAAGACGAATTGACAGGAAAGATTTTACAAAGCTATACTTATTCGAGCTTAATGTGTTTTGACTGTGATATTTCCATATGGATTTTGCGTATAACGTGTTGGCTGACGTACAGCATTCATATTCTCGTGCGTATCTCTTCACGCGAAGAATGCGTTGAGCCCCCGTATGTTCGCCGCCTAAGTTTATCATTTTATTTCATGAAGCGACCGCTTTATTAAGGAGGTCTAATTTATGCCTGCCGCTGTCAGCATCCAAGGCTTGACGAAAAAGTACCTGGATGTTTTTAACAAATCAGAGATAACCGCAGTGGACAATCTCGAGATTGATGTGGAGGAAGGCGAAATATTCGGTTTCCTTGGCAGAAACGGAGCCGGAAAAACAACCACCATCAAAATGCTGCTTGGTTTGATTTTTCCGACATCCGGCACCGCCACGGTTTTGGGGCACCCACTGGGCGACACCGCCACTAAAACTCAAACAAGCTATCTTCCTGAAAACCCATACTTTTATGAAAACATGACCGGTTGGGATGTGATGGACTTTTACGCCAAACTCTTTCACATTTCGGAACCGGTGCGAAGTAAAAGAGTTAAGGAGTGCCTGGAGGATGTTCATCTCGACCCCAAGGCTTGGCAACGCCCATTGCACGGTTACTCCAAGGGTATGCTGCAAAGAATCGGCATTGCGCAAGCTTTGATTAACGATCCCAAACTGCTCTTTTTGGATGAGCCGACATCCGGTCTCGACCCTATCGCCCATTCTGAATTACGCGAAATCATCGTGAATGTGGGCAAAAAAGGGAAAACCGTGTTCCTTAGTTCCCATCAACTCCCCGACGTCGAATTGGTGTGCTCAAGAGTCGCCATCATTCATCAAGGAAAACTGCTCACAACCGGCACGATTAATGATCTCACCGCCGGGGAGAAAGTCGAAATTCGTGCCGAAGGGAAACTGAACGGGGCTTTGGAGAAAATCAAGTCAATGGCCGACATCGTGGAGGTTAACGACACCCATATCCGAATTCCTTCCGCTGATGAGCGGAATGTAACGGATATTCTGGATATCATTCGCTCTGCAAAGGCGACGATCATCGCGGTGATGCCGCATAGGCGCACCTTGGAGGAGGTATTCGTGGATACTGTGTTGAAAGAGGGAGGCATTTAGGATATGGTCACCCTTGCGATTGCAAAGCAGACCTTGGATGATATGCTTCGGCGCAAAGTGTTGCTGATTCTGCTAATCGTTACGGTTGGCATGATAGCGATCGGACCGTCCGTAAGCTTCCTCAGCCCGAGGGAGAGCTCCTCAATTCTACGGAGCCTTGGGTTGGCGATGATCATGATAGGAGGGTTGCTGATAACCATTCTCTCCAGCATTCAAGTTATTCCCACCGAAATCGAGCGACGAACCATCTACACGGTGTTATCCAAACCGGTTCAACGCTATGAGTTCGTCCTCGGTAAATTCCTTGGAGGATTGTTCACCGTTTTCGTAATGATCGCCGCCATGGGGGTCGTGTTCCTAGGCGTTCTATGGTATCAGGAGAAACACCTCGCGGCGGAAATGGTGAAAGGAGTGATGCTCACATTCTTCCAGATGATGTTGCTGGGGGCGATGGCGATATTCTTCAGCACCTTCCTGACGCCGGTCGTGAATTTCTTCGTAACCTTCGCGATCTTCATCGTCGGAAATCTATCATCCGTTACGGAATCGCTTACGAACAACCCAAACCCCGCAACGAAGATAATGGCGAACATCATCCATTTCGTTTTGCCCAACTTTGGCAACTTCAACATTCAAAACAAGCTGATCAACCCGACCGTTGAAATCAGCAATGAGAATGTTTTTATCATGCAGAATATCGTTTACGCCTTAATATACTCAGCGGTGTTGCTGATATTGGCGATACTGGTGTTCGACAAGCGGGAAGTGTAAGGAGAAAACGATGAGCGTAGCTACGCGCAGAAAGTTAATAATGGCGCTGGCCCCGTTGTTCCTCCTGACAATCCTGATACAACATATCATGGATCCCAAAATCGCCGAGATCCACAAAGGGGAGCACACGGTATTTTCCGGACTTTCCAATGAATTCATTCTCGGACCGATGCTGGGGTTATCTCAGGCGGTTGCCGGATTACTCTGGATTCGAGCGGATGAGTTTTTCGATTCCGGGGATTACGACGCCATTCTGCCACTGGTGCGAATGGTGACTTGGCTGGACCCCCATGAGATTGATGTCTATATCACTGGCGCATGGCATATGTCCTATAACTTCACCGACTCCGATCAGCGTGGCGATCGCCGCTACATCCCCGCCGCGCAAAAACTTCTGGAGGAGGGTTACGAGAACAATCCCACGGTTTACGACATTCCGTTTGAAATCGGTTGGGAGAGTTCGGATAAAATGAAGAACTACATACGCGCGGAAAAGTGGTTTAGGATTGCAACAACTCTTAAGTCGCAGGACAGCAGCGGGCACGCCACGAAATCCGCTCCGATATTCGTTTGGCATCAGTTAGCGCACTCTCTTGAACATCAGGGGCGAATTAAAGAGGCGCTCGCGGTTTGGCAGCAAGCCCTCGCCATCAGCAACGCGAAACTGAAACTGAACCCCAAGGACTTCAGCACCCGCAACCTGCGGGACACGGAAGAGCATAACTGGGAGATCAATCTCAAGCGACTTTACAGCCGCTACACGCATGAGATCAATTTCGCCATCGATCGCAAAATGACCAAGAGCTTCAATCCGCAGACAGGGCAACCCTATCCGGATGATGCATATATCTTCACCAAAGGGCCTGACGCAGGGAAACCACGCCCTGCAGCCACGTCAAATCCTTGGAATTGCGCCTTTAACTGCCATCCCGTGTTCATTCAGCCGAAGGTGCTTATGCCAAACGGACAATTCAATGTGGGCAACGGGGCGCGCGTCACGATCGAACTGTTCGATTATGACTGGCATCCTGAAAAGCTAACACATTTCACCTTTGATATTGACGAATCCCAAACCATCATGTGGGATCAGCACTCCGTTATCAATGGGAAGTGGGGTCGGAAAATCGATATGAGCCGCGATCCAACCATGTATAGCTTCTCCCGACCCTATTACTGGCTGGTGTTTTACTTCGATCCTCGCCAGACTTCGCCCTTCATCCAGGATAAATTTGGCTGGAGCGGAGAGGGTATGACCGACAAGCATTATCTTTGGACGGTGAAATCCCCAATTCCGGGTGCACCGCCTGACAGAATACTGCAAAAGGTCTACAAGATCAGTCGCGCTCAAGTGCTGGGTTTGGAGCCGATTACGGAAAAGGATGTGGTTCCAAATGCGGTGTTCGCCAAGCAGGAAGGCGAGGTTTTCCCGTAAACAGTGCATAGTTAATCCGGCGCGAAGTTTCGCGCCGGATTTTTTGTCTTCGACCAATAGGGTGCGATATAATGATGGGTGAATGCATTGTCCGTTCTTTTCTCTCCGCCCAACTGTCAAAGGAGGATATGATATGCCTAAACACCTATTATTATCGCTTGCAATTCCTCTTATGCTTTACACTGCCGCCTCATCCCCAGCCCAGGCTCAATGGAAACCAATAGGTCTTTCCGGAGGTGGCGGTCTGTTCGCAGCGGCGATGAGCCCAACCCATCCCAACAGGCTCATGATCAATTGCGACATGAGCGCCGCGTACCTCTCCGATGATGACGGCATGACATGGCGCATGATCAATCATCTCCAGCTTGTCTCAAGCACGCAGTGCTCCCCGGCATTCGCCCCCAAGGATCCCAATACCATCTTCGCAGCAAACGGGTGGGCGGGGATGAAGGTAAGCCACGACGGGGGCAAGAATTGGAACGACATTGGAGACCTCCCCGGCAATCTGCAAGGGGAAATCGCAATAAATCCAATGAATTCGAACGAAATGCTGGTCGGCTCCAACGGCGGATGCTGCATCTCACTGAATGGAGGGCTCCATTGGACCCGATGCCAAGGCCCGATGGGAACCCCCATAGCCTTTTGCTTCGAGAACGATCAGCCTCGATACTCCACCTCATGCTACGCCGCAACGGATGAGGGTGTATGGCGTTCGGATGATGAGGGTAAAACCTGGATATCCATCACCAACGGGCTTCCACCCTCGGCAATTCTGTCGTTTTATGGCGCCTCCAACCCGCGCAATGGTCTTTTCTTATACTGCACCGTAAAGGCGACAACATTGAACGGGCGATACCACGGAGGTATTTATCGGTCAACAAACAGAGGCGACAGTTGGGAATGCATCAATGGCGCTGGGTTGAACTTGGATACGAAAGCCTTCGATCAATGGGCGATGGGACCCGTGGCGCAATACCGCTATGTTGCGTCTTCTGACGCCAACCCAAGGATTGTCTATGCATCGAACTCAAGCACCGGTGTCCCTCCCCCGCACAACTGCACGATCTTTCGCTCATCCGACGCCGGTGCCACATGGAAACCGGTGTTTCAAGCGGACCCGCGTTTTCCGAACTGCAACGTTCCGCCGGACTATATGGTGGATGCAAACGGACAGTATTTTCAGGACGTTATAGTTCCAGTGGTCGATCCCCACAATCCGATCCATATCTTTGCATTCATGAACGGTTGCTGCTATGTGACCACCGATGGCGGAAACTACTGGATGTTGTGTTTCACAAGGCGGGCTCCGGAACGCGACACGTCAAACAATTTAGCAAAATGGATATGCAACGGTTTGGTGATAACGACCACATGGAATTACTATGTGGACCCCTTTATACCGAATATTCGATACATCTGTTATACGGACCTCGGATTCGCCCGCTCCTTGGATGGCGGCAAAACCTGGGAATGGTGGGCGCGAAATGGGCGTCCCCCGTGGGAGAACACCTGCTACCAACTGGCTTTCGATCCCAAAATACCCGGCAAGATATGGGGAGCCTTTTCCGACGTGCACGATATCCCAAACGATAACATCATCTCCGGCAGGCATCGCAGCGACCTTCCGGGGGGTGTCTGCGTCAGCACGGATTACGGCGCCAAATGGAAACCCTGCTCGATTGGACTTCCTCCCAAGGCGACCACCTCCATCGTGATAGATCCGCGAAGTCCGGTGAACTCCAGAACCCTCTACGCGGGTCAATTTGGCGGCGGAGTGTTCAAATCCACGGACAGCGGCGCTACGTGGCATGCCATTAATACTGGTTTGGGTTCCAAGGTAAACCTTCGCGTTTGTCGGATTTACCTGCATCCGGACGGCTCTCTCTTCGCCTTGGTCACCGCATTGCGTCAGGGGGGGGAATACAGGATGGATGGCGTAGGGTTATACCGGTTCGATCCGAAACGCAACTCATGGACTTGGATCAATCGAACCCATCCTCTCTACTGGCCAAAGGACTTCACCGTGGACCCGCACAATAGCAAAATAATCTATGTTGGAGCTTGCGATGCGAAGGGTGAAAAGCAGGGTGGGCTATATCGCACCACGGATGGTGGAGCGACTTGGAAACTGCTGGCACGCAAAGGACCGCAAACCTTCGGCGCCTATCTCAGCCCATTCCATCCTGGATGGATATACATGACCTTGACCGAAGATGCCCCGGGAGCGGGCTTGTGGCTGAGCAAGGACAACGGGAAAACTTGGATGCCTGTAAGCGACATGCCATTTGGAAACGTACAGAGAATCGCTTTCGATCCAAGGGAGCCAAATGCGATCTTCGCCACCACGTTCGGCGGAAGCGTGTGGAAGGGACCGGCGGAAGGGTTGTAGAAACCAACTTTTATGATTTCCAAGCACCGATGGAAATGATGTCATGAATTCATATTTCGTTGCGGATTATCCAATGTGGGGCGAGGATGTGTGAGATACGCGTGATAATGGAAACTCTGTAGAACTTTATTTGAGGATTTTACGTTATAAAGAGTGAGGCGTCCGCTTCACTGTGCCTCGGAAGGAGGTGGGTTCATGTCTATTGCTGAATCCGCCCCCGGAGCTGGGCTTCGGTAGGGGACTATCCGATAAAACGCTCCACCGGCTGTCGGTATATACCGACAGCCGGATTTTTATTCAAACTAAATCTCATGTGGGAATATGAAGTAATCCCGGAATGATAACCTGTATAATAGGGTATCAGGATCATCACAGGAGGGATAGGATATGAACCCAATTGAGCCGCAAAGGAAAAAAACTCACCCCGCCATATTTCTTTTGGTGACGCCGATAGCGTTCATCATCCTTCTTGCCTTCGTCAGCCAACTTATTCCTGCAGGCAACCCCATGGGCGACAAATACGACACCCAAGCTCTTTTCGCACCGCCGCCGCCGCCAATGAGCCCAAAAAATCGCGAAATCGAGATGAGACAGTTACAGTTGGGTGAACGGATAAATGCGAAAATTAATCTGTTCATTCGCACGCATCACCGTTTGCCTACTCAGGATGAGATATTTCGAATAGTGCACAGGATCACAAAAGAGTATCCGCCGCATAGCGTCATTCCATATTTTCACCCCTCCGCAGGTAATAAATAATCACCCCAAGCCGCATAGTGATCTGACGGTTCCGGTTCGGATAATTCGTGTCCCATCATTAATGTTACTGTTGGGACAGGAGTTTTTTTCCCAATCCTCTCGTCGGCGAACCATAGAATGTCTGAAACTCCTCGTACAACTCATAACTATTAAAAGGTTTTGTCGCCTGAGTGAACATCTGCCATTTAGCGTGTCCGTCTGCGATTGCGTAATTGCTCCCCATCATGCCGGGAGTTCGCGATGGCTATCAGGTTGCATGGTCGAATGGATTTAGCGGGTTGTTAACCTCCCCAATCCAAGGATGAAAATGAACATCGCGAAAATCCGACCTGCGCTCGGCAATTTATCTACAATTGTGTATGCCTTTGTTCGCATTGGGGTTGCTCTCCGGTTTCATATTGTGACTCACTTCACAATAGCTTGATTCCTCTGTTTTCAAAGTTTGATTAACATGATTAAATTATTTTCTGATGCAGTATCCATCAAGATCGGTGATATGGTAGTTCGCTTGATATGGTTTTGGAAAGATACCTATGCATTGAATACGCCCCGCCATTCACTAGAGAAAGGTTTATTTAATTTGTAATGTATAATGTTGTTATTTTTTTTTGTTTGGCATGAGATATGCAATATAGAGTTTATGTATGTGCTTGATCCATCAAGTTCACACTGAGAGTAGCCTTACCATATTCATGGATGTGCAACTCCCATATTATTCAATCTCATTCACCCAACATCATGGGATTACTCAGGAAAGGGGCGTATCATGATGAAATGCAGTAGAATTACGGCGGTAAGCGTTGCAGTGCTGGGTCTTTTCCTGTTCTCCAGTTCACCTGGGAGGTCGCAACTCTTGCAAGGGTTTGAATCCGGAATTCCCGCATCATGGACGGTGCAAGGGCTTGTCGGCACTCAAGGGGCGGTGACCGATATCTCTCCAACTCAGGGGAATAGCTTCGCGTATATTGATAACGGGGGCAGTTCCACTTATACGCGTATCAATAACGCAGCGCCAGTGAGCACCACTTTTACGAACGTCTCTGGTGCAACCGTAGGCAGCACCCTCTTATCTTCTTCATTTAATGTTCCTTCAGGGGATAGCCTCTCCCTGGACTTGAACTATCTCTCCAGCGACGGAGAGCCCAGTAGTGGCGGACTTTTCGCGGATTTCGCCTACGTTCAGTTACTGAACTCGTCAAATAATAATGTTGTAGCTACCATGTATAATGCAAGTTCAGCTAATAACTCCTCTCCGCAAGTGGTGCCCGATAATAACTCCTTAGCGGGCCTACCCCCAATTACCGCTGGTGTGTCACTCTCACCCGGCACAGGAAATATGGATGGAAACACCACCGGGGCGGTAAACGGCATTCTCTATGGACCCAACTCCACTGACGCGTATGGGGAGTACACTGGTTCAAGCGGTTGGATCACCTCAACCTATATGCCCTCCCCCGGCTCTTATCAACTGTTTTTCGTGGCGTCAAACCAAAGTGATAGCGGCGTGCCAAGCGCATTATTGGTGGACAATATCCGCTTGAACGGACCCGTAAACGTCCCTGAACCCGGAACGCTCACCATGCTATTTGGTATGGGATTGAGTGGCTTGGGGATGTTCTTCCGAAGAAAATTCGCATAGTCATCGGCTTTATTTAATCCTATGCTCCAATCGGGGAAAGCGATGACGCTTTCCCTTGTTTGTTGAATGTTCAGTTTTATCTTCCCAATCAATGGAGGATCAATTTGAAACGATACCAATCCACTGTAAACCAATCCCCACCGATGTTATCCACTTTTATGCGGTGATCGCCTGCGGGAACGCGAACGGAATAGGTATGATTGATCTCCTCCGCATTGGAATCGTTCTTACCATCCTTATCGGCGATCATCTTCGTCAACGCTCTTTTACCGTCCAATTTCACGATCAACTCCCCGCCCGCCGTTGCCACCGAGTTGACGTGAATTTGAAAAACGGATGGCTGCTTGAAGTGCACAAGGAAGGTTGGGTTGTTGCGCAGATCCGGATGTAATTGTCCCTGTACAAATCCGTTCAAATCCAAGGAGTAGTTCGTGGATTGGCTCACCTTGAAGAGATTTTCCGTCGGTCGACTCCAATTAGGCGAGCATGGAATGGTGATGACGCTTAACGGAGGCATGGCGACCCAGCGGCGCAACTCCAACTCCACAACATCCCACGTCCTTAAATCGGGTATTCGCAAGGATATGACACCGGAATGCAGGCTTTGGGGAAGTCGCTCATTGCTCAAATATTCCCCCTTGAGTATTTGGGAGGCGCCCGTATCCGCATCATGCAGGATGATCTTGCTTGGCGTTTGAATCAATGCCACCTTCAGGACGCCGTTTATTTTCTCGATAGGCGACATTCCTTTGTAATTCCGATTTATCAGATGCACAATCAATCGCTTATATTGTGGCTGCGCCTGAATGGTGATTTCCGCATTTCCCGTAAAGCTGCCGAGGCTCGGATCCTCCCATGTGACATGATGCAGTAGCGGAGCGATGGATTCAACGAATTTGGCTTGATGCTTGATGATACTAAGCGTGCCGTTCGTCGAAGCGTCACAATTGAAGGGACCGTGAACCGGAAATGCGAAGAAAAGCCCTGAAGCGAAAATCTCCGGCTCGTATGCGTGCAACCACGCCACCCGCTGGTCGTCGGTTAAATTCATCCACGGCATTCCGTCTCCCCAGTCATGGAAGACCATAATGGAAGTGTCTCTCCCGTGAAGAAGCTCCTTGCTTCGATTATACAAGGCGCGCCAAGTCGGTAAATAGGAGACAGTACAGTCCATGTTACCGTTCACAATTGGCGGGAAATTGCCCCACACTCCGGATATTTGGAAATCCACCCACTTGTTCAAACCATTGGCTGCGATCCATACACGGTGGTGTGTCTCCTTGGCGTATGCCCGAAGATGATCCACCCAATAACGCCATGTGGTGTTGTTTCTCCATGCGGAATAGCTGTCTCCGGAGATATCTGCGGGAGACCCCCACACGTTCAGGAAGGGATTTGCGGATTGGTCAGGATTGGACGCCCACCTGTTAACGCGTAGGTAGGCTGCGTAATCGAATGTTCTGATGGTGTGGTCCGGACATTCGTTTGGATCGTTGAAATCCACTTTGTAAATGGTACGCCATCGTTTATCCGTCACGCTCCAATGCGCCTTTTTCACGTATCGGTTGAAAAGATACTCACGGAACGCCGCCAAGCCATAAAAATCATATCCCTCGTTCCAGGAATAGGCGCCGTTGACCTCATCCATGAAGAGCGTATCCACTCCAACGTCTATCTGAGCCTCCGCCCACTTCAGCACATATTTACGGTATGCAGGATTTTCCAGCGAGCCATGATAGTAGCTGTTGGATATCATATAAAGCTTGCCGAAGGGATCTCGCGTCGCCATATCCATGAACTGGCTCTCCGTGATCCCGTTTTCGTGCTGATAGAGGGCGGAGCATGTCACACCGCCGCCAAAGAGCGCGCCGACCTTATGCGCATCCGCAATGTAACCCGGGATGGGTTGAAGGTTGGGTGCGTTCGCCCATTTGAACAGAGGACGCACCCAGCATTGAGAGGGAACGGAAAGGGAGAGTTGCAACTCCCCCGGCTGTCCTTCGAACTCGTTCACGGTAAAAAGGGTGATATCGCTTGGCGTTTTCGGGAGTTCCGCAGACATCGCAGTTACGGAAACTCCAAAGGTGAATAATAACATGATCCCTTGGAGCAGGTATTTCTTTCGTATGATTTCAAACATCCTTTCCTCCCCGCATATGGTACATTCTCTGTGGAAGAATACCTGAAGATTCCGTATTATTCCCGCCCTTTTCCTGATAATAACATCGCCCCATCCACAAGAATGATTCTCTCCTCCGACTCCTTCACCAACTGCCTAAGGCTATCGGTGAATCCGCCGACTGAAAAAAAGATGGAGTTGTGCGTGTTTCTCCATCGCTCTTCGGGAAGCATGGCTATTTTGGCCTTTAAATCGGTGTAAACTGACAACCCGACGGGATGGTTAACGCTCCACTTGCATTCTCCGAATAAATAGCTTCCATCTTCAATCTCTCCAACCAGATCAATCTCAAGATTGCCATCGCGACTCCAATATCTTTGGAGATTCTTCAATGGAATGCCCAATGTCGTAGTGCAATGGGATTGCAGCCATTGCTTGCAAATATCTTCAAAGATGTAGCTTCCCATATATTCATCCAGATATGGCATCACACGTCTGTTGTAGAGATCTCGGGGATCGGAAAACCTGCGCACGCTATTCAAAGGTGTTATAAAACGATGCCAGAAAAACAGAAACGGATCATTTATCTTATACAAAGCACGCTTGCCAGTCTTGTCTCCAAATGACACCTCCCTTGTTATCCATCCTAACTCGATCAGCGTTTTAAGATAGAATGGAAGCGATGCCTTTTCCAACCCCACCTTCTGTTGGATGACGTTGAATTGAGTAGCCCCACCTGCAATCATGTTGAGTATTGCGTTATAGGTGGAGGGATCGCGTATCTGTTCGCTGCCTAACAGATAATCCACTTCATTTTCCAATGCCGCCATGGGACACAGAAACAGGTTCACAATCTCATCTGCGAATGGATTCTTGGAATTCACCAAGGCGTGATATCGTGGAGTACCCCCCAATATTCCATATAACATAAGCTTCTCCTTCAAGGAGTAATCGCTGGATTCATAGAACATTGCAACTTCATGATAACTTAAAGGCGTTAATTGATGAATTCCCGCATTAAAACGTCCGTAAAGAGGCTTGCTTTCCGTGCCAAGATTAGCCATGGTGGATAGCTGCGACCCGCATAACACCACAAACACTCTGGAATGAGCCCCCTCCCTATCCCACCAGGACTGTAAAACGGATGGCAATTCCGGATTACGTTCCATAAGATAGGGAAACTCATCAAGAACCAATCCGAAGCGTTCTCTTCCATGCTCCAGAGTGCGCCCGTAAGCCGACACGTATCGTAAAAGAGCGTTCCACGACCCGGCGATGTCCTCAACATGCACTCCAGTTGACGGAATAGCCTGGATAAGCTGTTCCGCCAAGGAGGTTCTTTGCAACACGGCGCTGGTTTGCTCCGCCAAATAATAGCTGTGCGGTTTTTCACGATTGGAGTCATCGCTTCCCGTGGTTAGAAACCTCTGCAACAGGTATGTCTTGCCAAGACGACGACGCCCGTAAATCAAGACCATCCCCCCTCCGTTTCCGGGAAGTCGATAGGCTCTCTCCAGTGCGGCAAGCTCATTATATCGGTTGTAAAATGGATCGGGTCTTGGTGTATTCATCTCCGTCACGCCTTAAATATCACTTCTCAGGTTGAATTCCCATAGGGATTATGTGTATTTTACCAGATTGATCATGATTTGGCAAGTTTTATTTTTACATGTTTTACTTTGGTTGTTTATAATTATGTTAGTCTTGTTTGATATAGTCATACTTAGTATAGTCATATTTAAGATAGTCGTACTTTACTTTTTTATGATAAGTAATATTTCGCCCCGTTCCATCCTCCCTCATGCCTATCACTTAGTGTATGGTGAGTTTATCGCATTTAACCAGACTGGTTGTCATGTTGTTGCCTGCGCATACGCATACGCCCATCTCCATTCTATCGAGATAACTCCCCGTATGACTTGCCAATGAACTCGACCAGTGTAATCCATCTTCGGATGTATAAGCGGTGAATGTGTCACCTGTTCTTTCCAGCTTGAGAAATAATGGCAGGCTTGCCGTGCCGAGTTTAAGCGAATTGCAATCCCCATCCGGTTGATCACGCCATTTCAGGATGAGTTGATGCCTTGCATCCACCACGAGAGCGACAAACCTGGCTAAGCCACCTGTATTATCCCGAAACATTAGTCCAGCCTCGGCTTCGTTTCCGGGAACGGTTTGTGAAAGTAATCTGCATGAGATTGTCGCATCACCCGTGGAGGGATGATGGAGAAATCCGAACTGGTCCACCACCCGATACTGCCAGGTTCCGATCTCAGTGCCGCCCCCGCGAATCGCGTACACCCCATTCGTAAGAGAGCAACTTCCAGGTACATGCGGAGAATTTACATCATTGAAGCCCCATTGATTAGGCAAATCGGATGGCTCCACTTTCACATGGCTCACAGCCTTGCAGGCTCCATCAAATGACATCGCTGTTATGGTGCATCTTCCCGCCCTCTTACCGGTGACAATCGCCGTGTGCTCGCCAATGGAACTCACCTGTGCAACTTTCGGATTGGATGTTGTCCAGATCAATCGCTTATCCAAGACATCCGAAGGGTTTGGAGTTACATTCAGCGCCTCACGACCATATTCACTCAGGCTTACGAATCGCCTGTCCAGGAGCAAAGAGCGAACACGTTCTCTCGATTTCGCCGCCACATGCTCCCAAAATCCGATCTCTGCCACACGGATGAGATGATGAGAATTGAATTGCAGGCGCAAAAGATTAAACATCTGAAGCTTCCGTATGGGGTATCGCTTTGGTTCGCTTTCGATATTGTAATCCTGATTCTTTTGAATATCGAGGATGGTCCAATGCTTGCCGTTATCGTTGGAACCGTATAAGGACCACGAATTAGGTGCTTCGTTTGGATATCCCTTAGGAGGAGAGATCGAATAGGAGGATATCACATAGCATCTTCCGTCCGGGTATTGATACTCAATCCATCCGGACCCGTAAGGATCGCTCCATGCGGTTGAAGGATTGCGGTCGAACGCCAAAGCGGCTTGGTTATCGTTAACGCTCGCGAATACATCGCCCATGCCATCCTTACTATAGTAGGTGGTATTAAAGTCGATATCATAAGGGCCGGGAAGAGTATGAATGATGACGTTTTCGATCGCATCGGAAACCGCTTTATCATCCATCCTCTTCACAAGATAACTTTGATGATGATCCATTCCATCCCGCACCCAATGATCTGATCCATCCAGCGCCACGTCATTATAGCCAGTATCAAACCGCCCCCATAAAGGAGCCACCCCTAAAACCGCCGCAAGAGCATTGGATGGATCCCAACTGGAACGATCCTTGTCAAACCCGGCTCCGGGGTAATTCGCAAATGCCATGCAAAACGGATTGTACAAGGGGGTATTCTCGAATATCCTCATACCTGTATATATCACATCGCCAATCTCATACCCATCGAATTGCATGGGCGTATGCCAATGCGCCATGACATAATGCGCCGAAATGCCATCCTCCTGGAAATTCCATTCCCCTCCTTCCGGATACCTTCCCCCCATGCATGCCAGCAACCTCACCTTTTTGGCCACCAACTCCTCCCCGCTGAGCGGACTATAGCGGTCGGGCGAGGATTGCAGAAGATGACGCAGGTTTCTAAGCGGTCCAATGGAAATAACGACAACGCTATGATCCGGTTGTTTTGACAAAACCTCACGATAGAGTAATGTGGCGTCGGGTGCGTCCAAACCGCTCTTTAGTCTATGAGGAAAGTTCAAAGCCACCCCTTTGTTGTATGTTGGATCCGCGAGAAAGCCGGCATCCTTCAATGTGCCGACGGGGATATTGGGATGACCGTAGTAGGTGTCAAGAACGTCAATGCAGGGAGCCCCCCAAGGACAGGAGGTGCAACACATCGCGGCAAGGATATTCGCCCTCCCCTGATTTTGCAGTGCGTTCAACACGCATATTGCGGTGACATCATCGCAATCCGGACCGATATCGGTATCCACGATGACGTTTACCGGCTTGGAATAGGAGAGAGATGATTTCCCCAATAGACAGAAGAGGCATAGGATCATGATACCGACATGACGTCCGAACGATTTCATATTCGCACTCTTACTCATCTTTTCTTTTGCAAAACGTGACGCATATCGAGGAAGCAACCATGTACTCGCAGTCATCCTCATATAAAGCGTGAGGCGAAGAGATATCTCTCCTCGCCTCACGCACGAAACTGGTCATTATTCGTTTACTTTCCAACGCAATAATCCACCGGAAAAACCAGTTTGCAACTGGACCACAATTCGCAAGGCGGATGTTTTCACAGGACTGAAAGTGACACGATTGTACCGGTTCAAAGCGACACCGAAACCGGTTGAATTTTCCACAGATCTCCATTCGCTTCCGTCCTTATATTGCAGTTCCCAGGATTTCGGGACTCTGCATCCCCCATGACCGGTATCGTCGTACCAATACACCGCAACGGATTTCACCATTAGCGGCTTTTCGAACGTCCACTGCGCCCATTCCTGCGTGCCCATATGATTCCACCAAGTGCATCTGGGTAGCGTCGGATCATACGATTTCGACGGATTCGGACCTGGCTGCACGATCGCGTAAGGGTTTTCGCCGCCATTCGCATGTGAAAAAACCACATTCGGTTCCGGTGGGACGGTTTGCCACACATTGGCGTCCGGGGAATCCGTCACCTGCGGAAAGGAGGTGATTCGCAGTCTCGCGGCTCCCATCGGTATGAGTGTCACCATTTGAATCGGCTCCGTTGAGCGGATTGGGCTTTGCTGCAATGTGGTAATTACATCATCGCTATCCGCTTTCCAATTAGGAATTAGCCTTGCGGGTGCGATCAATTTGATTGGAACGGTGTCGGGAGTGAATGGCTGAGCAGCCAAACTCCCTTTCGCATCAATCACTTTTATGCCCTTCGCGGGGTTTTTGGGGTTCAAATTCAGTCCGTAATTCCACGAAGTTTTGGGATAAACATCCCAGATCGGCCACGTGTCCGATCCCCCCGCCTTCACCCATTTTTCCTTGATATCCAACGAGAATGAAAGCGGACCATAATTCACGGACTCTGAATTCTTATTCAGCTTCCATTTTTTGACCCATACCCGCATTGGCAGTTTCAAATCCACCACATCCCCGTTTTTCCAGGTATTGTCGAGAATCGCGTAGGAAAGCGGAGGCGGATTGGATTTCACTCTTTTTCCGTTAACCGTTATCGTGGCGTTCTTGCACCATCCAGGGATTCTCAGATAGAGCGGAAACGACACAGGGCGAGACGACACGATTTTGAAACGAATTCCATCATTGAAGGGATATTCCGTCTCCTCGATGATCTTCACATCCGTTCCCTCACCCACCTTCGCGGTCACCACGGAGGCGGAGTACATGGAGGCGCACAACCCTCTGTCAGCGGTGGCGAGCCACAGGTTCTCCGCAAAATAGGGCCATGCCATCCCCACGTTGTGCGGGCAGCAACGATAGGAATGAACCCCGGGCTCATAGGCAAGCATCGGCATGGAGCCGTTTGCGAACTGGTTATGCATCTTGCCCTTTGAGTCTATCTCAATGATGTTGGCGGGAGTGATATAGTGCACCCCGCGATGATCGGGCGACTCCGTGGCAGGCAGGGAGTTAAAGGCGATATCCTCGCAGCGATCCGCCCAGATCGGGTTTCCGGAGATATGCGTCATGATTTCGAATGAATGCATAAGTTCCGCGAAACCGCAGGTCTCCAGCCCCTGCCTTGGATCATTGTATCCCGGACGGCAGTTCTCATCACCGGCAAATCCCCCGCCGGAAAATTGACCGTAGAGTTGCATGATGCGATCGTAATCATTCTCTGTAGCGTTTAGATACAGCGGATTTTTTCCCTGCATCCAGTACTCCGCAGGCTCTCTTATTCCTTGAGATAGATTCACATTGTGCCAACTGGGGATGTCCGTGGTGTAATTGGCGGAGTTATCCTGAATCTTTTTACCAAGATCCAGGAGCCAAGGATAACCAGTGCGATTATATAGCCAGTACATGACATCTAGATTGTCGCCCCATCGCACCGCGCCCCAACCCTTCGAAAACACCTCGGGACGAAGCGTATTCTCATATTGAAAATATCTGGTTAGAAACGGGATGACGCGCTTATCCCCGCTATACTCGTACCAGGATCGCATTACGTTAAGTACGAGCATTTGGGGCCACAAATCCGGGTCGCCATTAAGAGAGGTCTTTAACTTCGTCGGGCCGAAATAACCGTCGGGTTGTTGCGTCGCAATTATCCCATCCACCCATCTCTTCGCGTTTTGGATGATCCTTTGATCCCCAAGAACGTATCCCAAGTCACCATACCCTCTCAACCAATAGGGAAGCTCCTCCCATCCCCATTGGCTGGGATTGACCCACCCGTTCATGGTGTAATTATCGATGTAATCCGACACCTCATCATACCTGCCGGGAATGCCGTTCGCATCCAACTCCAATTGATTTCGCAGCCACCCCTCCGGCTTGATGCTCCCAACAGGAAGCCTCATAAACGCGGTCGGCTCCAATGGAGCCCGATTGGGATCGTAAAATCCGGAGGACTTGGAGACTGTCGCAGTTTTCACAACTCGTAAGGTCATGGCTGCGGAATCATTTCCGATGCAGAATAACAACGCCAATGCGCAAAGGTAAATCTCAAAAACCAACAAACATCTTCCGTTCATATTTCACTCCAGAATGACAAGGAGAATGATAATCTTGCGAAGAGATAGGAGAGTAACGTGTTTCCTTGACAAGATTAGTTGTGTTCTATATAATATCATATGTTCGTGCATTCATCGCCACCTTACGCAAATGTAATCCCTGTGATATTTGTCGGAAAGGAGTTAGGATCATGAATGAAGGATTATGCTCAGTCCGAAAGGTGAGAAGAGGGTTTACGTTAATCGAGTTGCTAGTAGTTATAGCAATTATTGCCATATTGGCGGCGATTCTCTTCCCTGTTTTCGCTCAGGCGCGGGAAAAAGCTCGCGCCATCTCCTGCCTCAGCAACATGAAACAGATTGGCCTTGGTATGCGCATGTACTCCGAGGATTATGACGAGCGCGCAGGAGGAGTGTCGACCTGGTTTTGCCCAAGCCAAGCCCCAGAGGTTCCGCCACAGCAGGGCGAAGGAAGTTGGCAAGCGCTAAGTCTCTACTACCCGTATATCAAAAACAGCCAAATCTATCGCTGCCCGGACCAGCCAAGTCTCACCGATTACGGCCAGTTGGTCTGGAATCCGATGAACGGCAACCTCTACAACTATTTCTGCACCAATACCAGCCCAATTCCATTGTTGGATATGGTTGGGGAAAACTCCAAAGGGCCCGCTGGCACAATCATTATCGCAGAGGCGTCAAACGTGTGGCTGTGGGATTGGGGCGATCAAAATGGCGCGTCATCGCTCTGGCCGAGGCTCTGCGCCCCGCATGATGGAGGATTAAACTGCGCATTTGTGGACGGCCACGCCAAATGGATGAATTACAATAGCCTCACCACTGCGGATTTCGGAGCGCCATTACCGGGAATCCCCGCTCCCAAAGTGGATGCCTGGGGGAATCCCATGCCGAACACTTGCGAATGATAAATGATCCGTGAAAGCGTCATAGCGCGATGAATGCACCGAACATTTTACGGAATACGGGCTTGATTGAGATATTTCTCACCCGGAACAGGCTTGGCTATTCAATCGCGGAAGAGATTAAATCAAATTGAATATCCGAAAGGGAGGGACTATCCGATGATAAAAAACCTGTCTAGTCCAATGATTATCGCAGGCGTGGTTGCGGTGTTTTTCATATCCATCATTTCCTTGGCTCTCGGTGGATGCTCCAAATCCCAGTCATCCGGAAGCGCTAACGGTTCATTGAGCGCCTCCGTAACCGCCATTCTGCAGCGCACTCACGGTGACATCAGCAAAATGACGCCCGAAGAGCAAAAAATATATAACGAAGCTCTGAAAAAAGGTCAGGTTCCTGCGGGCATGCCCGGGGCGCCCCCCATGCCTCCCCAACGCACCAATCCCGCTTCGCTGCCTTAATTCTTTTCGTTGATATTTATTGAAGTGAATCCATTCCATCCCGAGAGCCAACCTCTCGGGATTTTTTATGTAATCCATACTTGAAATCGGTGAGGGATATGGCATTCGATTCGTTTTTGGCGAGATATATTTGACATCGGTTGCAACATATGATATCCTATTCATTATTATCAGGGAGTGCAAAGCGTATGTTTCATTGAACCGCTTGTGATTATCTCCTCCGAGACGAGGTTTTTTTGCCATTCCCTTGACGAAGAATGATTCCCATCCATGGCGATTTCCATAGAAACCATCTCCATAGAGCCGATGATAGAGGCGGACATACACGCCGTTATGGCGATTGAACGCCGTTGCTACTCCACTCCCTGGCATGAAAACGCATATCGAACGGAGATATCCAACCGATCCGCCACCTACTTGGTTGCTCGCAAGCAGGATAACGTGGTCGGATACGGAGGAATGTGGGTGGTGATGGACGAGGCGCATATCACCACGATCGCCGTTGACCCCGATTATCGTCGAAGGCACATTGGCGAGCGCATCTTCTTCTCGCTCCTTCAGGAGGCGATCCGCACCGGAGCCAGCCGCGCAAGTCTTGAGGTGCGAGAACATAATCGAGGGGCTCAAAACCTTTATCGAAAGTTCGGCTTTCGGGAGGCGGCGGTGCGAAAATCCTATTACACGGATAATTACGAAAACGCCATCGTGATGTGGGTGGATGAGATGAGAAGCCCCAAATATAGGGAGTTGCTGGCGAAATTGAAAAGCGAGTGGAGCGTTGACCCCTTTTAGAGTTCTCGGCATCGAAACAAGCTGCGATGAAAGCGCCGCGGCCATCGTGGAAAATGGCGACACCATCCTCTCCAATATCATTGCAAGCCAAGCCGAAATTCACGCCCGATGGGGCGGCGTCATTCCCGAAGTGGCATCCCGCAAACATGTGGAGAATCTCCTGCCGGTGATTCACTCCGCATTCGAACGGAGCGGATTGAATTGGGAGGACATAGACGGTATCGCGGTCACCAATCGCCCCGGTCTGGTAGGAGCGCTTTTGGTGGGTGTCTCCGCCGCAAAGGCTCTCGCTTACGTTTACGGGAAGCCTTTGGTCGGGGTGCATCACCTTGTGGGGCACCTCTATGCGAATTTCCTGGCTAAAAATCCCCCTCGTTTTCCATTCCTTAGCCTGATTGTGTCAGGAGGCCATACGGAGTTGCTTTTGATGCGGGACAACAACACTCGGGAGAGACTCGGTCATACCCTTGATGATGCGGCTGGGGAGTGTTTTGACAAATGCGCGCGGCTGATGGGGTTACCCTATCCGGGCGGACCGAATGTGGACCGTCTCGCAATGGATGGCGATCCCCAAGCCGTTGCGTTTCCCCGCGCATGGCTTGGCGGGAGCTATGATTTCAGCTTCAGCGGACTCAAGACCGCCGTTTCGCGTTTCCTCAAGGACGATGGCGGTAAAACACCCTTGCCGGATGCCGCGGCATCCTTTCAGGAGGCGATCGTGGAGACGCTTGTTCGGAAGACGATCAAGGCGGCGAAGGAGACCGGCATGCGGACCGTCGCGGTGGGGGGCGGGGTGGCGGCGAACCGGAGATTGGCAACGAGCATGCGACGCAAGTGCGAAGAGAACGGACTTCGCCTTGTTATCCCCCCGCCGGTCCTCTGCACCGACAACGCCGCGATGATCGCCGCCGCAGGCTATCCGCGACTCTCAAAGGGGGAAAGCGACCCTTTCAGCTTGGACACCATGGCGGTTGAATCCTTGTAGGATGATGTCGCGGATCGGGGATGATGGGAATTCCGATATCATATGCAATATAACTGATATCCGTGACTTTGTTAATTTACGGTTTCTTTTCTTCGGGTCACCAGCGCAAATCCTCTCCAATGGTTGGTATGATTTTATATCGGGAAATATGGAACCGTGGCATGGATTTTGAGAGATATGAGAAAATCGTTATGTTATTCGAATGGGACAAGGAGATAGAAGAGGCATTATCCGCTCCGGCGGAATGGTCTATAAAAGAGGCTGAGCGCATTGCGATTGAATATTGCGCTCGGAGGAACGTACGCGTGATTTTCTTTGGCTCTCGCGCACGAGGAGATAACCATCCCGCATCCGATTTGGATATCGCTCTGGATGGAAACGGAAAGTCGTTACCGCCCAACTTTGCAAGTGACCTGTCAGAGCGTTATGATTTGAGCATCATTCCATACACGGTTGATGTCGTGGACTTGGACGAAGCCACGCGAGAATTCCGGGACGAGGTGGAAAAAGAGGGAATCGTATGGATAGAGTGATTACCAAAATAAAGGATGCACAGAGAGCCCTTGCCACCCTTCACGATGCATTGTCGGTGGAAAATCCAACGGATTTGGAACGGGATGGAGGAATTCAAAGGTTTGAATATTCATTCGAATCGCTATGGAAAGCCGCCCATATCTATTTATTGGAAATGGAAAAGGTGAATGCCGCGACTCCACGATCCGTTTTTCGAGAGCTATGCAAGGCTCAAATAATTACGGAAAAAGAGTGCACGCAATTTCTTATCCTTGCGGATGACAGAAACCGTACCACACACATCTATCTGGAGGAGATTGCAAAGAAAATATATCAGAGATTACATGGTTACAGCCGATTGATGCAAAGCCTGCTTGATCGATTGATGCAAGGAGTGGGTGAATCGGAAAATGATCCCCACCCGAACCTCGATATTCCCCACGGCGAATGAATTCGCGGATAGAACACGCCAAATCCCCCTGCGCGGATTTCCCCGATACCCGTTATGCTTTGCGCATCTTCGCGTCCCTGCGTCTTTGCGTTTAAAAAATCTTTGCGTTAAAATAAAACCCCGGCGAATCAATTCGCGGCTAACAAACACACCAAATCCCCCTGCGCGGATTTCCCCGATACCCGAGACCCGACACCCGAAGGGCGTTGCGCTTTTTCGCATCCCTGCTTTCTAATATTCTCTTCGCGTCATGGCGTCTTTGCGTTAATATAATCCGCAACGAAACCCTAATCCCCCTCCACTCTTCTTCGCAAGTCCAGGATCGCGGTGTGCAATCGCAGAAACGCTTCGAACAGGCTTCCGTAGGCGCTGAAGTACTTGTGCACATCCCCGTCGCTCATCGACTTGCTCGCCATGTAGTAGAGATGGTCGCTGGTGAGCATCCGTCGCCAGCAATCCAGCAGATACGGGTCCCCCTTCGCTTTCACCGCGGGCTCCAGACGCTTCAGTTCTTCGTAGCAAAAGCGCTGCATCTCGTTGCCAAGCCATGCGGAGGTATCGCGCTCCATATCCGCCCAGGAGATCGTTGCGTAGTCATCCACGCTAATCTCGCCCGTAATTGGCAGGCGGCGCACCGCCTTGGTGGGAGTGGTGAACTCCAGTTGCGCATGCTTCTCCATCTCACCGGGAAGATGCTTTAGAAACTCGAAGATTCCGCTGTCCGCCCACATATGCTCGCCGATCGCCTCGTAGTCCAAGGCGAGGAGCGTGTGCATGTCCGTATTCCCAGCCAGCCAACCCGCGAAAGTCTCCGCGCGCAGCGGCCAGCCGTCCCAGTCACGGTTTGTGAAGCGATAGCCGAGGTCGTCCGACAGTCGGTAGTTACGCAGCAGCGTTGCCAAACCGCAAGGGGCGCGATAGATGAAATCGGGCGATTTCCACCCCTCCAAAAGCCAATCAACCCCCTCCGTGATGATCCCCTCGTATCCCATGCCTTGAACCGTGGCGGCGATGCCGTTATTAAACAAACACTCCGTATTACGAAAAACGTGCGGACGCGCTCCGAAAAGATCTTGTATTTTTTGCGCGTGCATCTCCGCCTGCTCCATGAATTCCGTGCGTTGAGCATCGAAGAGTCCGGAGAGGGAGTGATAATAGGTTTCTCCCGTGAACTCCGCCATGCCAGTGTCCGCAAGTTCCTTGAAGGTATCCAGGAGAGAGGAATCATAACGCTCCATCTGATCCAGCAGCGTACCGGAGAGCCCGAAAGCGACGCGAAACGGCTTGTCGTGGTTTTTGTACCGCTTGGCGAGTTCGAGGAGAAGGGAGGTGGCGGGGCGATAGCATTTTCCGGCGACCTTGTGGAATACCTCTCGGTTTAGAACATCGTCGAAGTAGTGATCGTGCAGATTGCTTCCGGATACATCTTCGCCCTCACGCCTTCGGTCGTAGGGAAGTAGGCGGTCCGGTTGGTGAGCGAAAAAGAATAGGGTTATGAGGGTCATGGAAAGCACCTTTCTGCAAAGGATTCTGGAATTTTTTGGGGGAAAGCAGGTAAGAAATGGTAATGCATTATCCCCGGAGGCAATTGCAAAATTCAGAAAATAAGGCTAATATCGCTCATTTCATGCTCAGCGAACTACCTGAAAAGCGATTTTTGCAATTACCTGCCCATTAATTATTATATCCTAAAGAACTCAATTCTAGCTTTTTCATCCGGAGCGATATCAAAATCTGACGTTGTTTAATTATCGTATCGAGCCTGAGAGTCAATGAAATACACGCGGATGATTCGGAAAGTGCTAAAGTCAAGTGCAAAGGATCGTGATTCTTTAAATACATTTCGAAGAAGCTGCCAAAGTATCATAATTTTTCTAGACATAGTCGGTATGCAAAACTGTATTCTGATACAGTTTATTTTTGACATTTGAATAAATATATTTATTTCATAATACATTTATACCTTTCATTAAAAGTGTCGTATATGAATGCTTACTAGATACGAACAATGTGATCAGGAAATATGAATTTGATGCTTTCTTATTTTGTTATCTGTTGCTTATAATGAACAGGAAGAAATGGACGTTCAAATATCAAATGAAATGCATAGCCAAATGCCAACGCCACAGGTGCACCTATAACATACATTAATATCAATGATAATAGATTAGGAATGTGCCGAGATATTAAATAAGAGTGTAATGGGGGTATAACGCACATGTGAGTTAAGTATAAACTGTAAGAAAATACACCAAGTAAAATTGAATATTTTGATGACAGTATTCTTATTATCTTACTATGAGAGCCCTCTTGTAAAGTAACAAGTATATGTAAAATGATTGAAACGGTAGCGATTCCTATAAAAATATCCGGGAACCATAAATGAACATCACCTATTGAACGAATATGTTTTGATAAAGCCATGTATACAATAAATAATATAAAAAAAAGAAAAGATAATATTTTCCATGGAGTGTTTTGATTTATTTTTTTCATTTTTATATTGGTATCGTAACTAATCACCGCTCCAAGCATCCCTAAAGAGAAAAGTAGAATATATTGCGGAGCAGCCCAATCAATTTTTCCATGAAAGAGAAAATGAGGCAACAAGCTAAAAATAAAAGCTGAGATCAATAATATTACGTTTCCAAATCTCTTCCATATAGGTAGCAATAATAAAATAAATATAAAATATATGTCCCACTCGGTCGCAACGCTCCACATTGTTGGATCAATGCCATATTGCCATTCTAAATTTAAATTATGAACCATAAAAATATGAGCGATTAAAGACGTTCTGCTAAAACCTCCCCATGCTAAATGCGGAAACAGATAAATAATTATCAGAGATATTATTAACGCTGCATAATATGGAGGAAATATTCGTCGAAATCTTCGATAAATAAAGTTAAATGGTCCACCTTTTATCGAATGGTTCTCGCTTTTTATCACTGGAAGCATTAATACAAAGCCTGACAAAACTATAAATACTGCCACAGCGTATGTTCCAAACATAAACAATTTAGTAATCATATATACATATATCGGCAATTTCATAGATATAGGATAATATTGTTGGATATGATATAATAGTACATATAGCGCAGCAAATCCTCTCATACCATCAAGAAAATCAAGACGTATTCGATTTAATTCATTATGAGAATTGGTTATTGATTTATCTTCCATATAATCCTCTTTTTAACAAATTTTCACATGATATGATATCTGTATAGCGGACAAGTTAATTAAATTTTATTCAATCCATGCAATGCCTTTATTCTCAACCTCCCTACGGAACGTATCCGAGTTCTCATCAAGAGCCGCCATATCCACCTGGTACGGAATCAGGCTCAATTCGTATTACCTCCGTAAGATCTAAGCATGGGGTGGGAGGAAAGGGAACCCTCATCCCGTCCACAGCAATGTAAATGTCGGAACTGTTTCGGCGGTACCCTCATGTGCGGAAACCGAAAAAAATGATCCTCAAGTTTTTATCTTTGCAAACACCAAGTGCCATGCACCGGGACCTCCCGAAGGGACTTATGAAGCGGGGCCATGCAAGCCACATGCGATACGCTCATCATCATCTTATTGCAGGCTATAGCTGATATTCTGGCGAATCATTGTCTATGTACGTTACTCATCTTTTAATGATCGGATATTTATGAAAATGATATTAATCCATATGTAATGTCCTTAATTTTGTGTAACGCTCTATAATGAATATTGTTTGTCTTTTATTTTAAGAATAGGTTTTTCTATAAAGTTATATGAACATAATGATACAATATATATAGCCGGCAATAAAATATACCAGTGAAACTGCATTATGAATTTACTTCTATAAGTAAATGGTTGCTGCCATAAATAAAGGCTATAGGAAAGTATACCGATATGCACCATTATTTTATTGTTTAATATTTTGTCTAATATATTCGAATGTGAAAATAGACATCCGGCAATAATCAATGAAAAACCGAAAGCGTTAACTGGATCATAAAATCCAATTATATATATTGATATAAGATGTTTTATAAGGACTGAATTATGATATATTTGAGATAATATTCCGTGATTGAGAGTGTGTATCAACTTAGATACAAATAAGACAGATATTCCTGAAATAAATATAATCACTGGATGCTTAATAAATAATTTCTTAATATTATTAAAATATGAAGAATAAACACAATATGCAAAAAAACATCCAATGCCAATACTACCCATTTGAGTAATTGAGTATGATTCGACAGAAATTGTCCTGTGTGTGATATAAAAGATAAATATCCTAATAAACGGAGTAGTAATAATAAACGCGATTAATATTTTATACGCTTTTTTGGGAGTGATTAATAAAATGATAATAGGCCATAATAAATAGAAATGCTCTTCTACAGAAAGTGACCATGTATGGGCAAGAAACCAAGCTTTTGATATATCTGGAAAATAACAGATTGTATATGTGAATGCCCCAATCCAGTAAAAATATGGGAAATGAATTGAATGCAAAATATAAAGTGCACACATTACAATCAGATAAAAATAATATGCAGGAAATATTCTTAAAAATCTCCTTTTGTAAAATTTGGATATTGATATACGGTCATATCTTTCATGTTCCCTTAGAAGAAGCAAAGTGATTAGGAAACCGCTGATTACGAAAAACAGGGTGACACCTAATTGACCGTCAGATATCCTGTCAAGTATATATAAATGGTATTGACCCCCAATATGATAAATTATAACACTTAATATGGCGATAGCGCGAAAGCCATCCAGATAAGGTATTCGACCTTGTTTGATCCAATCATTACTAGATAAATTAACTTGATCTGCTGTTTTATTCATATATTTATCCAATTAATAAATAAAAGTATTACGACCCTATGATTATTTCATTTTATAGACCGTAATATGCACACGCCACACATGTTGTCTATATTTAAAATACTATTAACAGCCTGCCAAACACAGGTCTCAAAAAAAGAGATGGCGATATAGGAACTGTATCGTGCTTACCCTCATGCGCAGTATCAAAAAAAAATGATCCGCATCTTTTGATCATGGCAAACATCAAGATCGATGTGCTTAATCCTCGATGGACCTATACAGTGAAAACATTAACTATATCTGAAACTATTCTATCAAGAAATTGTAATTCCAGGATGTCTTTCATACAGGCTATTATACGCACTTTCTTATTGACCATAGCTCTGTCATCAGGTGAAAATCATAAATTAAGAGGTAATTGCAAAATTCCGTTTTTCTCGAATTCCCTATGGGCAAAAATCATTTCGACATCCGTTAATAGCTAAAATCGGGTGCTGAAATCCAAATCAACCGCTTTTCACGTGCGTTTTAGTGTTTACAAGACGAACTCAACCTCCCATCCTGTTCGGAATGGTTTTACGGGATGTATTCAACTCATTGGACAAACCACCCGCTCATCATCCGCTGAAAACACGTATCAACTGATCGGCGAACAATGCGATGACGGTGAACATGATGCATAAATGCACCTTCTCATGAGTGCGATACCAAATCGACCGCAACCCGAAATCATCCTTCAATTGTCCGTTTCCGCGTCCCTAGTGGTGCGCTCATTGTATCGTGCTTGCGATCCGGCTCCATCGGCTCGACAGCACCTCCGCGACGCCGGTTACTATTCACGATGACGACATGACCCAAACTTTCGCATACCTTTTTGATCGGCTCGGTGTCATACGCCGCATCCATAAGATCGTAAAGCGAAGTCACCTTTCTCGATGTCATTTTAGCCATCGGTATGGCCAACTGATTGAAAAACAAGTTTTCTCATAACTGTCATGAACCGAAGCGGAGGTTGTCACCGCAGTCAGAGGAAGCAGGTTGTCCGCCCAGTCGATGTGAAGCTTGTATCCTATCCACCAGTGCATGTGTCCCTTGGAGTTGAGCTTGGCACCCACGCCGCAGGCGTAAGACAACTACGACAAGGATTCCTCTAGCTTCCGATCCATCTGTCGAACCAACCGAGAGGGTTCGCGAGGGGATGTCCTCTCACCCTTCCTCGGACGACCGCGATGGCGTTTTGATGGCGCTTTTGGATTTGCATCACGCTTGGGCGCGGGTTTCTCGCGAGCGACGATCTCCGTCGAATCGCGGCTCACATGCATCACAACACTCTCGCCGACGTGGGTGCGCACCAACGCCTCATGCACCTTGTCGCCAAATTTGTCCCGAGCGAGTGAGGCGAAACTGCGGGAGAACACCGACTCGCTGGGGACCCGCTCTATGCTCTCGAAACCGCAAATCGTACGCAACGCCGCGCTGCCAAGCAACATTTCGCGCAGCATTTTCGTTTGAGAAAGGTTCAACGCGGCTTTCGCTATGAAAGCCCTGGTCATGGAGCGAGGATCGTAGGGCTTGCGTCCGCGACCGTAATGAGGCGTATGATTCAAGCGCTTCTCCACGGAGATTACGTCCATGATGGCGACGAGGCGTTTCCCCTTCTCAGTAAGACGGGACTCCACGACCAGCTCCATGAAAGGAATGAGTGATATTTGCAATGTGCTCCAGTAATCCGATAAAATAACCATGCGCGGGTTCCCTCTGAATGCTTTCAGTTTTCACTATTATATTCACCGGAAACCCGCGTAACTCCTGCATCATTTTTATTTTGCAATTACCTCTTATGTTAAATTTCCCTCATCGCATTCCGCAAAAATATCCACTCTATCCCCTCCAGGGGTGGATAAGCGGTGAGTTGGCAATTCTGATTAAGTACGGAGTACTTATATTTTCTACCCGTGGAAGCTATGATAGCCTCGAAATCCTTGCAGTTCCAGCAAGACTCTATTGGGCAAAATATTACTTGGTACATATTTACATGATTCATATATTTATTTTATTATTTATAAGATTCATATATAAATTAATCTTAGCATAAACTTTACATATTATAATTTAATAATTTCTTCAGTCTTTTTGTATATTTTTTCTTTTGACCATTCTGATTTTAATATTTGCCTGTTTATCTCAATTTGTTCCATTGTCAAGCAATCTTTATATTCAGATATCAATTCATTTAATGTATAAATAAATGCACCCTGTCTTTTATAATGCGAATATACAAGGCTAGAACTATTAAAATATATCTTAGATCCGTTGTACATCATTGTAATGATATTCCCCAAAGCTTGTTGTCGAATGTGATTCATTATTACATTTGAACATGAAGATATAATTTTGTTGTATTCAGGGCGAGATATATATGTTGTTAAGGGATAAAACTTATCAGCAAACATTTCACGACCAATGCGCACAATATGAAATGCATAATCGTTATCTCCGTAACTTAATGGGCAAATAATTTTATCAAATTGAATTTCATATGTATTAATATAGTCGAGTGCTTCAATATGATTATTTGATGGTGTTGCGGAATTTCCGATTAAAATGTTTTTATATGTATTTTGAATACTTATATTATTCACTAAATAATCATCTTCTAGAGTACCATAATTCCAATCAATATATTTTGGCTTAAAATTAGGGATAATATTGCGCATATGATCGTATTCTTCATATAAAACCGGTGCAAAATAATTAATTTTGGCGAATGCATCGTTTATATTTGCTTTACCATATAAAATCGTTTTAATTCGCTCTTTAATTATTTGTTTATAATCAACTTTATTGTTTCTTTTTATATAATTCATTAATTGTGTAGTTTTAGGTAAAATGATTTTATCATCGGGGTATATATATTGAGAGTAGTCAAATCCCCATCCAATCCATAATATTTTAACGTTATTTGATAAATGATTAATAAATCTTACTTTAGCTGTATCCAATCGATGCAGGATAATCAATGAGTAGTTAGATAAGGATTGTATATATTTCGGGGATATTATTTCGGATAATTTAATTGCTTTAAGTGGTATACTATTTACATATTTAAAATGATTTTCTTTTGAGATAATCACATATTGATTATTATTGGGATACACATCTTCGAATAATCTATAAGCGATATCTATAAATTTGTCGTCGGGTATTATGTGTAATATCATACAATCTCTACTTCAAATATGAATATCCGAACTGGATAGATTTTATTTTTTTTGAAGGACTGCCATATACCAGTGAATAATCATCTACGTCTTTATTTACAAGTGAATGCGCACCGATAACGGAATTTGTTCCTATTTTGATTTTTTCTATTACATTAGAACCTATGCATATACTTGACAATGATCCAATTGTAACATTTCCTGCAATACTAACACCGGGCTGCACACTTGAAAAATTACCTATTTTACAATCGTGGTCGATATTTGAATTTGTATTTATTATGCAATGGGAACCAATAACCGATCCTATATTTATAACACACCCTGGCATTAGTATTGATCCTTCTCCTATTGAAACAGATTCGTCGACAATCGAAGATGGATGAATTAATGTTGCAAAATTAGTATTCGGGTTAGCAGTTATCAACTTTTCATGTATAATATGTCTTTTAAAATTATCACCTATTGCAATGAAATATATAATCTCGTCATTTATTGGAAGATCAAGCATATCATGAGATACTGGAATATCATAAAGATATTGATTATCCATATTTAAATCATCAACGAATTGAATTACGTTGTAATGTATTTTTTTAGCGATCGAATAAGCTACTTTAGCGTGCCCAGATGCTCCAATAATAATTATATTCATATCATACCTTTTTTATAACATCAATTACTGCATCTTGAATATTATCTTCCAACCCACAATAAAATGGTAAACACAAAATACATGATGATATTTTTCTCGAATGTCGACAATTTAGCTCACTATCAAAATATTGTATTGTATCAAGTGATGGATAAAAATATCTTCTGGGATAAATATCATTATCATTCAATAATTGCAATGCCTTTGTTGCTCTGAATTCAGTATCAAATATAACTGGAAAATAACTATAGTTATTTGTACCATGACAATTCCACTTAGGAAAAGTGACATACTCTTTTAATTCATTCGAATATTTCTCAAATAACTTTTTTCTATTTCCAATAATATAATCCATGTCATCTAATACACATAATCCCATAGCAGCCTGAAATTCATTCATTTTGGCATTTATACCAACATTATGAATTACCCAATTTTCGTATCCGAAATTGATCATGCGTTTAGCCTTAATATACAATTCATCATCCTTGATAATTAAGGCTCCACCCTCTATCGTGTGAAAAAGTTTAGTAGCATGAAAACTTAAAGTACTTATATCACCGTACGAAAGGATTGACTTGCATTTATATTCAACACCAAACGCATGTGCTGCGTCATATATTATACTTAAATTGTATTTTTTACATATAAGATCAATTGATTCAACGTCACAAGGGTTTCCAAAAACATGAACACCTAATATTCCTGTGGTATTACATGAAATTGCATTTTCAATTAAGGATTCATCTATATTTAATGTTTTCTCATTTATGTCAACAAATACTGGATTCAATCCTTCCCAGCTTAAACTGCTTGATGAGGCTATAAATGTAAATGGAGTAGTAATTATATCGTCTTTCAAATTTAATAATTTATATGCTATTTGAAGTGCCATCGTTCCATTATTTACTAATACAATATTATTAACATTTAGGTATTCAGTAAGTCGATTCTTCAACTCTTGAAGAAGCTCGCCATTATTAGTTATCCAATGATTGTCCCAAAGTTTTTCCAAGTATTTATTATATTTTTTTAATGATGGAAGATATGTTTTTGTGACATTAATCATAAATACCTCGATTTCACTCATTCATATACATCATAAATTTGTTTAATAACGAACTCTTTGCAAATAATATAGCTATTTTATTAAATCAAAGTATGTAATAATCGATTGATCTCTGTGATTATATATTCGATATTTTTTTTTGCATCCCACTTCTCCTCCACGTCTTTTCGCGCATTACACCCCATCCTCAATCGCTCCTTTGGCTGGGTGATCATATATTCCAATCTGTTCGCAAGAGCTTCCTCGTCTCCAATCGTGATGAGAAACCCAGTCTCCCCTTCGCGTATGATATCCGGAATGCCACCTACCGCCGATACAATCACCGGCAATCCTGTCGCCATAGCCTCAAGGCTGGCGAGGGAATAGCAATCCCCCAAGGTGGGAAGCACGAAAATATCCGCCTGTTCGTACAACTCCCTCAGTTTTGGGTTATCTTGGTCCAAACCATTGTGTATTCGCACCTGTTCATTTGGAGGGGTCACGCAATCCCGAGTGACCATATCCAGTACCCACCCTGTCATCTTGGTCTTTTGCGCCCATTCAAGGAGCAGATCACCACCCTTGCGTTTGAATCCACCTCCAACAAAAAGTATTCGCACGTCCCCGTTTCGCTGGGTTCGATCCACGAAGTTCCATTTAACGAGATTAATTCCAGGAGGAACGACATGAATTTTTTGGGGATCGGCGCCATAGTCAGTAATCATGCTGTCCGCAGCCCACTGAGACCATGGGAAAAGGGCGATGGCGTTTAGGAACCTCCATCTCCAAATCTTTAGCTTTAAGTAATGAAGAAAGGGAATTTTTCTTTCAGGCTTGTCATAAATCTCCCCTAAATCCGCCATCTGCTTGGGTGTGATGTCAAGCATCACAAAAAAAGGTTGCTTTTTAAGGAAACGATTACCTCCGGGCAGAGTGACGGAACTTGCGAGCAACAATGCATCGAACGGACCTTTTTTAAATCCTTTGGATAATTCCCAATGTGCTCTTAACCTAGCTTTTACACCATTTGGTATTCCGGGAAGATTCTCGATCGATCCGTTCTCATTCCACCAATCAACCGTAATCCATACAGGATCAATTCCATCAAGTAAAGGAAGGTTTTCTCGCCAGTTCAGATACTGTGTCTTCAATCCCACCTCGGTGGACATAAGCATTGCCATATGTTGCTTACAATTCATTGTTATAATAGCCTTCAGTCATAATGCCTTTTATCTATCAACTCCTTAATCCATACCATAAGTGTCTGCGTATTTATTACAACATCAAAATGTTCTTCAACATGTCGGCGGCCGTTTAAGATGAGATTTTGGCGTAATTCTTGATTCTTGAATAATCTTTGCACAGTATCTATGATGGCGTCAGGGTTTTTTGGAGTAACATGCAAACCCGTTACTCCATCCCACATAATATCGGTAATACCGCACATTGGATTAATGATTACAGGTACTCCACTGGCCATCGCTTCCAAAGCGACCCACGAATTCGAATCCGAATTGGTAGGGTGTACAAGTACATCCGCTTTTTGATATAATGCGCGCATTTCATCAGATCCGGATGGTAAGTCGAGGTACGGAAACACGCCTGCGGTATTATGTAATCGTATCTTCATTTTCTCATCAAGGTAGCCCGATTGTGTCGCGATATGAAGAAAGCAATCTTGACTCAATCCCTTCTCAAAAGCATCCAATAAAATATCTCCTCCCTTGCGATATATATCGCCACCGACAAAAAGAATATTGTATGGTTTATTTGAACGCTTAAAATCTTTCAAATGCCATTTAGAAAGATCAAGGCCGGGATGCAATACTTTAATCTTTTCTTTTGGATAAGAAGGGTGATCCAAACTAACGATATCCTTATAATAATTAGACCAAAGCACAATCAAATCTGTTTGAGTTACTGCGAATCTATTCAGTTTAGATGTGCCAATGTGACCGTCAGGATTATTCACAAGAATGACTTCCCTTGCAAATAGATATTTGTATATTGCGTATAGATAGTAAGTTTCAAAAGCATGCATCAGGACTGCTTCAGGTTTGGATTGCGCGTAGAGCCTCCAGGAATCCAGAAAATGACGTAAGCGAATTCGAAGTCGAATTGGCAAAATTCCAAGAGGGTCTTCAGCGTACCACGTGCGAATCGGATACCATCTGGATTTGATAGTTGGATCGCTTTCCACCACAGGCCTTATAAGAAGATAACGTGTAATGTTACCTGTTAAAGTAATCAGAGCGAAATCAATTTTGTACTTATTCATTTAATGTATATTATTATATGTTGTGTGATAAAGTATTATATCTTGAATTATATTTTTTAAACGACTTCTTGCACCTTTAATATTTTTCTGTCTAATATGTGTTTTAAATACGTTACAATTAAACAATATAGCATACTTAAGTGCAACTTTTGCGGTATGATTGAAATTTGCATATATGCCATTATTTTGAGCCATCTTTTTTCTTATATAAATCATATTATTATTCTTGTAAATGCCAGATGTTAATGCGTGCCTATCATGACATCGTTTATTCATAACAAATAGTGGAATGTAAGCCAAGTCGGAAATAGTTGATAATTTTAATGTCAACTCCCATTCATCCGCCGGCTCAGCATAGGGATCGAATCCTCCTGTACTAATAAAAGCCTCTTTTTTTATTAACATTTGCCCGGGTGTCATAATAGCTGGCCAGACGGCAAGAACGTCAAAAGAAGATAGAGTGTAATGATCTCGAATAATTACTCTTTTGTTATTTTCAATTTTGTATCTATTGTAACCATATGCGTCTGAAATGCTCTTTGTGTAATATTCACCATTCATACCCACAAATCTTCCCAAGCCATAAGATGCAGGTGATTCTGGGTGTTGTAATAATGCACCATGTAAAATTTCTATAGCATTCTGTTCCAAATAATCATCTTGATCGATAAATAAGATATAGTTAATGTATTTTGATAATTCTTGAAATCCTCTGTTTCTGGCTTTTGCGACTTTTAAATTATCTTGCTTGACATATTTAATTCTTTTATCTAGTTTTATGAATTTATATATAATTTCCTCGCTTGAATCCGTCGAGCCATCATTGACTAATACTAATTCAAAATTTTGGACAGTCTGACTCAAAACTGATTCAATGCATTTTTCAAGATATCTTTCTCCATTCCAAATAGGAGCCACAATTCCATACATATATCTACCTCGTTGATATTACATCACTAATTTAGCCAATCTACTATTTTATTTTAAATACAATAGTCAACAATATTTAAAAGATTCGTTATCAATAAATGTATAAATACCTTTTACACTACCTTTTACAAAATTAAGAATACGTGCTATACCGTATGGTTTATTATTAAATATAATCTTTTTTATAGAATTACCAAGTAAATTTATAAATAGCTCATACATATAATTATGTAAAAAACATAGTTTCCCGATTTTAATCGGTTTAATATATGTTGCACCCATTCCGAAATATGCGTTTTGTATCAAATATCGACTTTCTTCTATTGTTCTAATTCCGTAATGAATGACCTCAGACTTCGCAGCTTGGTACACTAGCATTTTATTCAGCAAGCATCGAATTATTATATCATAATCTTCGCCCGCCATAAACTTAGCGCCTGGTCCGAGTGATTCATCATATCCACCTATGGAAAGGACTTTTGATTTACTAACCGCCATGTTTGCGCCTATTCCCAAGGAGTTTTTCATCTGCCTGATGTTTGCTATTATTCTGTCTTTATCGATATTGTATTCCGGAATGAATTCCTTATTGATATCGTGAATAGTAGCTACAACATTTCCACAAGAGATTGCCAAATTATCGATGTTCCGAAATGGTAATATTAGTTCGTCAGGCCAAGACTGCGATACGATGCAATCATCATCCGTCATCGCCACAACATCCCCTTTAGCCTCAAGTAGTCCTTTATTTAACGCCAAACTTTTTCCGACGCGATCATCCGGAACATACACAAGTCGTGAGTCGAAAAAGTATGGGGTCAAGGACATTTTAGAGCGTTCATCGGTGGATTGATCAATCACTATGAGCTCATGGATAATACTCGAACCTTTAAGTATACTCTCCACAGCATACGGCAACATTTCGCTGCGATTACGAGTGCATATCAGAGCACTTACACTTAACTTCTTGGGTATCGCGCTCCGAATCTCATCAGACTGCAATATCTGCGCCATTCTCTTCTCCTTGCTTTCGCTTGTTAGAAGATTATCGGCAGGATATGTAAAATCTATAGGGAATAGCCGAATATTGAACGATATTGATAACTTATATGTAAATAATAATAAATTCAGTTCAACTTAGCAATGTATCATATGTCATTACATTTCATTTCCACTCGCACCCGCATCTCCCTAATTATTTTCCCTTTCCGACAGGTATTTAAGGGTTTTATGATCCATTGGTTGCATCCATCCAGCTATTGATCCTCTTATAAAATATACGATACGCATAAATCCAATTGGCTTTTGCAATTTTACCATCCTTGCAATACAGTAAAAAACCGTATGAAGCAAAAATTCACTTAAAAAAGTAGGAATGGCGCCAATTCTACCACATCGAATAGGTTTGATATATGATGCTCCCGTACCATAATACGCATTTCTGATCAACTTTTGAGAATCTGCCCAGTCTCTAAATCCATAATGAACTAATGTACTTTCTTTAACTTTTGAGACTTCATAACCAAAAAGAAGCGCCCTTAGAGCAACATCATAATCAATACAAGCTTTAAACATGCCCCCAGGGCCAAGTTCCGGATCAAATGCTCCAAAGGAAAGAAATTCCTGTTTCCTTACCGCCATATTCGCACCAATACCAGGTTGACCTATCATTTGCCATGGATGTTTTATATGCATATCTTTCGTGATTTCAAATATCGGTACAAAACCCTTAGTCGTATCGTATTTGGCGGCATTAACAGTACCAAAGGTTACGACTACCTTCTTGTTATTAACAAACGGGGATATCAATTGCAATGGCCAATCTTTTGATACCATGCAGTCATCATCGGTGATTGCTACAACATCTCCTTGCGCCAACTTCAAGCCAGTATTAAGAGCCAAACCTTTACCTACGCGGTTATCCTTTACATATTTTAAACGAGTATCAGTGTTAAATTGCTCAATTGATTTTTCCGATCTTTCATCAGTGGATTGATCTATAACAATAAGTTCTTCGATGATTGAAGATGCGTTTAATATGCTCTCTACTGCATTTGGCAGCATATCGCTCCGGTCCTTGGTGCATATCAATGCGCTAACTCGAAGTGGAGCAATATTCCCCTCCCTATTAAAACCCTCTCGCACCACCGCTACCCCTTCCTCGGATATCAGCTTCGTTTTGAGGTCATCTGTTTGTTCCACAATCCTCTCCTCATTTCACCGCTTGCGACGGCGACGCTCAAGCAAGTCCTTCCTAAGTCTTGTGCCCTCGCAAGCCGATAATATTGTCGGTCTCAATGCGCATAATTCATAGCTAGGGTATCATATCTGTTGACATCCCCCAAGTGAGCATTCGCGAGGGGCGGGCGCGAAGCCCGACGAAATCGAGCGATCATGTATTTTCCCGAATCCGAACCAGAAGACAGACCGTCCCTCTCCGTGCGAGCCTTCACAGGCTTGGCTTTAATGCTCGTAAGTACCGCTTGGACGTGGGGGCTAAGCCTCATCGAGGTGGCGATCGTTCCGCGGTTCCTCGGCCCCGCAAACTACGGCAAGATGTCGCTCGCCGGCTCCGTGCTCAGCTTCGCCTCCCTGCTCGTCACCTTCGGCGGCGGGATGCAGATCATCCGCACCATCAGCGCCGATGAGGAGGCCGCCGGCAGACTCTGCAGTGCGATCTTCTGGTTCCGCACGCTTATCGGCGTCCCGATCATCCTCGCCATTTACGTCGTCATGCGGCTCACCATCCGCGATCCCATGGTTCTCAGTCTCATCGCGCTTGTCAGCTTCAACACCTATTTGGGCTGGATGAGCGATATCGTGATGTCCTTCCGCAACGGCTTCACGCGCTTCGCCACCGTGGCGCGCGCCGGCATGCTCTCCAAGTTCGTCGCGGTTTCCGCGCGCATCGGCTTGGTGCTGCGCTATCATAGTCCGCTGGGGGCGGTGTTCGGCGACACCCTTGGATCCATCACGGGCATTCTCTCCGCCATCTTCTCTAAAGGGGAGAAAATCCGTCTGCATCGATTATCCATGCCGGATTTAAAAAAGGTTACCAAAGCGGGAATCCCCTATTTCCAGTATAACCTCTTTTTATGGATATACGGCAACCCCACCACGATTTATATCCTATGCGCCTTGGCAAGCTATCGCGAGAACGGCTGGTTCACAGTGGCGCAACGGATGGTCGGTATCTTCTACCTGCTTCCCGGCATCATAGTCGGGGTCATGATACCCATCCTCACAAGACTATACGAGCGAAATCGCGAAGAGTTCGTCCTGCAGTCCCGTCGAGTGCTCAATCCGGCTATCGTTCTCTCCATTCCCTTCGCCCTTGTGATGGTGTTGCGCTCCAAAGCCATGCTATACGCCCTCGGGCTGCCTATGAGCCGCGGCGCCGACAGTTTCCGCGCCGTGGCGATCCTCCTCGTGATCCCCGGTTTGAATATGCCCATAAGATGGCTAAGCTCCTATTACGGCATGATACTCATCGCCAGCAATCGCATCAACAAACAAGCCAAAACCGCCATTTTCGCCGCCATCTTTAATATCGTTATGACGATCCCGTTGGTCGCCTGGTTCCATCATCATATGGGCAACGGAGCCATTGGAGCCGCAATCGCGGCGGAACTCACCGACCTGCTCATGGTGATCTTCTACATGGTATGGATCGCCGATATCGCCCCGCTCAAGGAGAACTTCGTCGCGCTTGCCAAAGGCTTGGTGGCGGGTGTCGTGCCGGCGGTCGTGCTTCTCTATCTCCCCATGCGCAACCGCTGGGAGTTCATCCTGGTGTGCGGCGTCGCCATCGCGCTGTTCATCCCGACCGCCATGCTCACAGGAGCCATCCGCAAGGATGAAATCACGCCTCTCCTCGATATCATCAAAGCTCGAGCTCGGATGAAAACGAAACAGGGATAAAACCCTTTCTCTGGTATATGTTGCATATTGCATGCCATATAGGAGAGATGACGTATATCCACTCTTAAAATTCATGTTATGGATCCGCACCCTTGCGATTGCCCCTATTAGAATTATGCAACAACTGAGTAAAAAAAACGTCAAACAAATTAGGAATATGATGGTGTTTGCATTCAACCGAAGCGTGATTACGCTCATGTCCAACGATGTGGAAAGGAAACCATGCCTTTCACACGTATATTTAATCAAAAGATAACATGTCATAATATTAACATGCAATTTCACCCTTTTCCACCCCCGGATCGGTGAGACGTGTGGTTCTCTCGGAGAGTCTCAGTGAACCCAATGATAAAACGAGCGGCGTTGATCGCGATAATTGGCATTCTGTTCGTTATCATCGGATCCTCCTATGGTTTGGATCTGAACGATCTTCCCGTAATCGCAACCGGAAATTCGGATGACACAATCTCCATATGGAACAGCTCGGGCAAGCAGACGCTAAATTTCCTCGCCCATGACGGAGCCATCACCGGCGTAGTTTATTCCCCTGACGGCAAATTCATCTATTCCAGTTCCGAGGATAAATCGGTGAAGTTGTGGAGCTCGGCGGATGGCTCTATGGAAAACACATTCCAGGGTCATAAGGCCGCTGTCACCTGCATCGCACTTTCGCCTGACGGCAATCTGCTCGCCTCGGGCGATGCGGACGGCATCGTGAAGATATGGAACGCTCAAACTTACAAGCTTCTCGTGACCATGCATGCTCACAATAACGCCGTGCGAGCCTTGGCGTGGAACCCGGGAAGCAATATTCTGGCGTCCGGCGGCGCGGACAGATTGATTCAAATCTGGAAATCCAACGGAAACCTCATTGGCACCATCGTAGGGCATGACGAACCCATTACCGGATTGGCTTGGTTGCCGAACGGACATACCCTCATCAGTTCCGCTCAGGATGGATACATCAAAGTCTGGAACACGGACAATCTGAACCTCATTCAGCGCGTGAAGGGCGATGATCACGCCGTGAACGCCATCGCTCTGTCCCCCAACGGCGGCCGCCTCGCAAGCGCGGGATACGACGGCCACATCAGAATATGGAATATCACAAACAATCACCTGAAGGAATCCTGCTGCGCCTTGGCGGACACTCCCGCCACATGCCTCGCTTGGAGTAAAAACGGACAATATCTCATTTCCACCGGCAAGGATAATGCGATCAGTTACTGGAACCCCTCATCAATGACCCTTGTCGAGAAAATCAATGCAAACGGAAACTCGGTGACCGCTCTCGCCGTGTCTCCGGGCTCCTGACATGGATAAGATTCGCCTCCTTTATCGCGCGGACGGGGGGTATCCCATCGGATCGGGGCATATCCTTCGAGCGGTGCGCATCCTCAGGGAATTGAGCGGTTTACACCCTCTTGAAGCCACCATCATGATGGCGGATGACATCAAAATGGCTCCCATAGCCGAAGCCGCCCCGGCATGCCTTCACATTCTTACGCCTAGATCCGATCTCTATGCGATCAAGCCGGTTCTACACGCCGCTCCGGTGTTAGAATCGTTGCGCGATCAACACTATGATATCTGTCTCATCGACATGTTGGACACCCCTGAGAGGGACATGCGGTCCCTGGCGCACACGGGGGTGAAACTTGTCACATTCGATGATCGCGGACCGGGAAGAGTATACGCGGACGCGATATTTAATGTGCTTGTGGAGGAGCCCGACCGATCGACGTTAAAATCCGGTTGCCGCCTTTTCGAGGGATGCCCATTCGCCATGCTTGACCCTCAATTCGCCGCTCTGGGAAACGATCTGAAAGCGCGTAACTACGATTCCTCGGGCGATATTCTGGTGACGATGGGCGGGGTGGATGCGGCGGGGCTGACCGTTAAAACCGCAAGGGCATTGAAGCGCATCCCGAAAATACGGAAGGTGATATTCGTTGGCGGCGCGGCGTATCCTCATCAAAACGAACTGGAGCGGGAACTGAAATCCGCCCCTTGGGAATGGGAAATACGGCTCAATGTTCCCGGATTGCTGGACCTATTCCTTTGGTGCGATTTGGCGTTGATCGCAGGCGGCCTCACGATGTATGAGGCTTGCCGCTCGGGAACGCCGGCCCTTGCGATCTGTCAACCCATTGATCACCAGTTCGAACTCGCCCGTAAGCTATCCCTCGCGGGCGGCATGGAGACCGTCGGATACGGCTTGGACGCCACCGAGGAGGAGATAGCGTTAAGAACCGAGATACTGTTGAACTCCCCCTCCAAAAGACGCGAACTGGGAAAGACCGGCGGGAATTTGGTGGATGGCCAAGGGGTGCGGCGCACCGCCTTGGCGCTGCTCGAACTGCTTGACACCTAAGATTCATCCGGATATCCGGAGGTCGTGGGGAAATAGACAGTGGAAACCTCATCCGCAATCTGATACAAGGTGATAAATCTCAGTCCTCTCCTCCGTCTCTTTAGGCGATTTGCCTGCAGCCAGTATCACCAATCCCATTCATTTCATTTCACCGCGCCTGTTATTCCATATGGTTTTGGCGTATCCCCCTAAATCTCTGAGTTGCTTTGGAAGATTCGCTTCGTATTTCTGATTGCCCATGAAGAGAATCCCATTCCCCAAACTCCACATCGAAAGACAAGTGTGATTTCGGTCACGATCAATCATCCTTTAATTGCGATCTCGATAATATATCCAGAACTCGGGGGTGTTATATCCGTAATACCCGCTTCCATCCGAGTAGGCGGCGGTTTCATCCCCTATCAAAACACCCACTTCGTCCGCAGCTTTAAGCTATTCCTCCTCCCAAATGGAGTTATGACGGCGAAACACATCAACCTCTCCCGCTATACACGCTTCCATTCGTTTATTGGTAACCCTGAAAGTATCATATCCTCCATCTGACCACGTGGAACTGGCGAGAAAATGGATAGGCGCCCCGCACCTACGCGAATACTCTCTTTCCGCACCGTACTCCCCTCGGGATGAATCCCGAGGTACGATATCCCAAATGGCTTGAAAGCCATCCGCCAACCCCGAAGGGGTTGAATATTAATAGCTCGGTTCGCCCGCCACACATCCTCCTTCAGGCTTTGCAGGCGTATCGGCGCACTCCATTGGACATCTTTTTCGGGATGGATTGAGTTCAATGCAGAGATACCCGCCTGTCGTATACCCACACAAAACAGCGAGGAACCATAAGTTTTATGAGGGTGGATTTCAAAACCAAAGAAAAGAATGGACGATGGTTCATCGTCCATTCTTTATCATTCACTTAAGTTGAACTCAGCCGCCTTTTTAGAACCATCCCCAAGTCTGCGGACCGGTGTTGTTCGGGAAGATTACCTTCTCGATCGGCAATTGACCTTCAAGTGCGCTGATGCACTGATTGATTGTTGCTTGCGGAGCGTTCCACGGCGCGGACGGCAGTTGCCCCGTGTTCTTCACATGCCCGTCAGCCCACAGCACCTCGAGCATGGCGGAATGGCGCGGCTCTCCTCGGTCGCTTCGCATCACTCGGGACGCAGCTTCCCAAAGGGTGTAGTCGTCGTTAAGACCGTTCATGTAGGAGCCGTAGGTGTCTGAGACGTTGCCGCAGCACCACTGGTCGTTCACTTGCCCCTCGGTTAACAGCACAGTACTCGCCACGTTCTGCGCTTTCGCCTGAGGTGCTTGATCAAAGAAGTTATTCATTAAATAACTACATGCCAATTTCGCGTAGGCGTCGTCAGGGCATTTCAATACCTGAATGCTCTTGATGTAGGGCTGAGTGGACGCCGCCCAGCTTAATGCGCTTCCGTTCCCCCAGGATTGGTTACCCAATCCTCCCTGCCAACAGATCGGGAAATGTTCGTCATAATCTTGCGTATACTGCAACATTGCAAGACCTATCTGATTTAGATTGCTCATGCAGCTTGCCTGTCGAGCTTTTTCCCTCGCTTGGGCGAAAACCGGAAAGAGAATAGCGGCCAAAATTGCAATTATTGCTATTACCACAAGCAACTCGATTAGTGTAAAACCTTTGCGTTTCATGAATTCATCCTTTCTTTGAAATGTGTGTCACTTTTGAAATAGAACGGAACTAACTAAAAACACGTCATTGAAGTATTCACCGCCCCATGATGTGATTTCATAGGATAAACGAAAAAATATCATCCCCCCTTCTTTAAATCTATCGATAAATCACTGGAATATGAAAGATATGAAAGCGTAAATTTGACTTTAGATATTATATGGCAAGAAGTCACAATTGTCAATGGATAATTCTGTTTTTTTTCTGTGGGAAAATAATGAGGGAAACAAGAGGTGACTATTGTAAATAAATTATAACTGTATCAATGAGATAGTTACAGGATGCACTAAATGTAAGATATTAACTATTGTTTTATAACAACTAACAAGCTGGCTATCTTGCGATTCGCCTATAATGCTCCTCACCGAGCATGTGGTATGAGACATCGGTTGTTTTTCCGTTTATTCTTTCCAGCACGATTATCGCTAACAACATATCCATTAATTACATGATCATCTCAGAACATTGCCACACCCGAACGAGGACAAAGGCTTAAAGGGTTCCTTTGAGCCTTTCCCAGAGATCCTCCACCTGTTTTCTAGTCTCCTCCATATCCCCGTCGTTGTGAATTACGCGATCCGCTAAAGCCATCTTTTCCTCCAATGGCATTTGGGATTCAATCCGCCGATACGCTTCGTCCGGTGTTATCCTATTTCTGCTGAGCAGGCGCTCCACCTGAATGCGACGCACGGAGGCGACGACGATTATTTCGTCGAACCAGCTCTCCAAATTCGCCTCGAAGAGAAGAGGCGCCTCCACAACGAGAAATGCGGCGGGGTCGTTTCTTTGCGCATCCTCGATTCGTTTTCTTAGCAACTCCAATATCGCCGGATGAGTGATCTTCTCAAGTTTTTCCCTAGCCTCGGAGTTGGAAAAAACCAAAGCCGCCAAAGCGGTTCGGTCGGCGTGACCGTCGGGAAGAACGAACTGTTTTCCGAAAACCGCCCCCACCTTCCTCACCACTTCGCTTCCCGGCGCCATGACCTCGCGAGAGGCGTCATCCGCGCTGAAGATGATAGCTCCCAATTCCTCGAACATGTGCGCCACAACGCTTTTACCGGTGGCGATACCCCCTGTAATTCCAATAACCGGCATTTTAACTAACCTGCCTGTTCTTTCTTTCTTATTTTGATGTCCGGAGATAATCGCGAAAAACTGAAATGAGAAGGACCGCGATCATTTAACATTCCACGAACACTTGACAAGCAATTTTTGCAATTACCTCTCGATAATAAATAAGGGCTTCGAGAATGAAAATCTCGAAGCCCCTCAAGAGGATTATCACTGTTCGGAATCCGCTTCATTGTCCTCTTTAGCCTTTAAAGCGTCCCCAATAGTGAAGCGAGGAGCTCCCTGATCTCCGTTTGCGCGGCTATGGAACTCTTCGACCTGCTTTTGCTCCTGACGAGTTTCCTCTTCATGCCTCAGTTTGGCGATGGAGAGGGTGATCTTGCGTTCCTCTGGCTTCATGTCAATGATCATGGCCTCGACCTCCTGCCCCTGCTCCAGGTTCCCCGCAGCCTTCCCGCCTTTCTTGCCTGTCACTTCGGAATTTGGAATAATCCCTTCCAAACCCTCGATCTGCATGAAAGCGCCGAAGGGGACTATTCGGGTGATCGGCCCCTTGATCATAACACCAATATGATACTTCTCCTCTATCGCCTTCCATGGGTCGGGCAGTATCTGTCGCCGACCCAAACTCACTTTCCCCGTTTCCAAATCCATTTTGAGGATGATTACGTCTATCTCGTCGCCCTCTTTCATCTCCTCCTGAGGATGATTAATGCGCGACCAGGACATTTCGGAGATATGCAATAAACCGTCGATTCCGCCAAGATCCACAAAAGCTCCGTAAGTCGTAAGTCTTCTCACAATGCCCTTGCGAATCTGTCCCACCGCCAAACTTTGCGCGGTGTCCGCCTTGCGCTGTTCCCGCTCCTCCTCCAGCGCCAGCTTGTTGGAAAGGACCACCTTGCGTCGCTCCTTGTCAACCTCTATCACCTTCAGCGGGATGGATTGCCCCACGAATTTATCCAAATTATTTTTCAGTGAGCCGTTCCCAACGTGCGAGGCGGGCACGAAACCACGAATGCCCAAATCCACCACCAATCCGCCTTTGACGCGATCCGTCACCAACGCCACAAGCGTCTTGTTCTGATCCTTCGCCTCCTGCACTCGCTCCCACGCCTTCTCAAAATCCGCGCGTTTCTTCGATAAGATGAGGTTACCATCCTGGGTTTCCACTTCCAACACGAAAACATCAATTTTCTCGCCAACCTTCACGATATCCTCGGCGGCGGCGTTTGCATCCCGGGAGAGTTCGTTGCGATGAATGATCCCCTCTGATTTCATCCCCACATCCACGAGAACACCTTCTCGATCAATATGCACGACGACACCCTGAACCACATCCCCTTCGGAGAATGTGGGGATGCTCTGATCGTAATCCATGACGTTTTGAACACCCATATCCTCGGATGAATTATCCTTGGAGGATACCTTCGCAGTTTCGGATGTTGGCGTCTCGGTTCGTTCAACCTCTGAGCGATCGGACATATCCGAAGGTGTTTCGCTCATCGAGTGGTTGATATCATCAGTCATTGCAACTCAACTCCTCTCATGATGCCGATTTCTATCAGCATCGCATACAGTCATTGCATGGTCGGCGCCATACCGCGTTTAAAGCACAGCGAGGATAGAAAATTCACCCCACAAAAAAACCACTTCCTCTATTCTATATGTAATTCTACCTTTTTACAAGATATCCTGCATGAAATAAACATGAAATTATTAGCCTCTCAAAGCAAATACGGAATATATGTATCTCTTTTAACGAGGGAGTGGGGTCATCTCCATCCAATTTTCACCGTATTTGGCATCCACGCGCACCGGAACATCCAACGGGAATGCGCTTTCCATGATATGAGCAATTTTCCGACCCGCCTCCTCGACGAAGGCTTTGTCCACGCGTAAAACCAACTCGTCATGCACCTGTAATTCCAAAAAACAATTATAGCACAAGTCGGAGATACTGTGATAGACATTTATCATCGCCTGTTTCATCATATCGGCGGCGGTGCCTTGAATCGGCATATTCACTGCCGCTCGCTCCGCCGCCTGACGGATGCTGAAGTTTTTCGCGGATATGTCAGGAATGTATCTTCTCCTTCCCAAAAGAGTGGTCACGTAACCATTTGTTCGCGCTTGCTCCACGGTTTTCAGCGTGTATTCACGAACACCCGGAAACTGCTCGAAGTATCGTTTCTTGAATTCGCGCGCCTCTTCCTGTGGAATTCCAAGGCTGTTCGCCAAACCGAAATCGCTTTGGCCGTAAATAACGGCGAAATTCACAGTCTTCGCCCTGCGCCGCATCTCCCCTGTCACTTCGCTTTGGGGGATGCCGAAAAGCGTGGACGCCGTGGCGGCATGGATATCCTCGTCCCGAGTGAACGCCTCCATCATTCGAGCGTCTCGAATGTAATGGGCGAAGACGCGCAGTTCGATCTGGGAATAATCGCAGGAAAGTAAAACCTGCCCCTTTGGAGCTATAAACGCCTTCCGAATGCGCCGCCCCGCCTCGGAACGGACAGGCACGTTCTGAAGATTCGGATCGCTTGAGGATAACCGCCCGGTGGTCGTGCCCGTTTGGTTGAACGTAGTGTGTATTCTTCCCGTTTTAGGGTTGATCAATTTTGGCAAAGCATCCGCGTATGTGCTCTTCAATTTGCTCTGCTCGCGATACTCCAGAATAAGAGCGGCTATCTCATACTGAGACGCAAGAGATTCCAATAATTCCGCATTGGTTGTGAGTCCGGTTTTGGTCTTTTTTCCCGAAGGTAATTCTAACTCCTCGAATAACACGGTTTGCAGCTGCTTGGGGGAGTTTATGGTGAATTCATGACCGGCAAGGGCGTATATTTTTTCGCAAAGGGTGTCAATCTGCATCGCCATCTCGCTGGAGAGCGTTTCGAGCCATTTTTTATCCACCAACACCCCTTCCCTCTCCATCGACGCCAAAACAGCCGCCACAGGAATTTCCAGTTTTAATAGAATGTCATGGAGATCGTCTTTCACCAATCTTTCCGTCATCCGATCCTCCAGCGCGAGCAAAAGTGCGGCTTCGCGTGCCAAGGTTAGTTCAGGATCAAACGCATTCTCCGTCTCCCATTTCACCTCAATAATCCGCTCCGCCAAATCCATCAACGAACGGGTGGAATGGGAGGCGTCCAGAAGATAATCCGCCAAATAGGTGTCAAAATGAAAATCCTTCGGAGGAAGTCCGTATTCCGACAGTAAACATATTGTTTGCTTTGCATCATGTGCGGTCCGTTTCACACTCGAATCCAAAAGCAACGCTTTCAAATCCTCTAACGTCAATTTGAAGATCTCGGGCTCCGTCTGGAATAGCCCCCCCAGCGAGGAATCCGTCACCTCCACGCCGGATTTTCCCACCGGTGCGTACCACCCGCACTCAGACATCGCCGCAAATCCAATCCCCTTTAGCTCCGCGTTGCCATCCAAAGAATCCGCATGCAATCTTATCGCAACTCTGCCGGACTTTCTCACCGAATTCAACGCATCATGAAACTCCTCGTTTGTGGTGATCTTGATGGCGTCGGCGCTGAATGCGGACTGAGGACGATTCCTCTCTCTTCCCAGCAACGTACTCTCACCAGGCGTCCGCTGAAACTGCGCCGCCGCGTTTTCCGTTTTCGGCAGGCGCCTTAGAAGGCTTTTGAACTCAAGGTTCTCAAACAACGCTCTCGCGTCCGCCCATCGAACCTTGACGGGATCGTAAGGCTGGATATCGCCTTCGAAAGGGATGTCGCATTTGATCGTCGCCAATTCCAGCGACAGCAAAGCCGTCTCCTTGCCGTTGATTAAGGCGTCCCTTACTTTGCCCTTGGGTAGTTCCTCCGCATGCTCGAGAAGGTTTTCAAGGCTGCCCCACTCTTGCAAGAGTTTCGCCGCTGTGACTTTTCCGACACCTGGCACACCGGGGATGTTGTCGGATGTATCGCCAACAAGCGCCTTGAAATCCGGTATTCGTTCCGGACCCACACCGTATTTTTTCCTCACTTCCTCCGCGTCGAACAACGCGGTTTCGGATACGCCTTTTTGTGTCATCCGAACCCGCACGGAATCTCCGATCAACTGCAGTTGATCGGAGTCCCCCGAGATGATGACCACCTCGTATCCATTACGCCCCCCGATGACCGACAGCGTGCCAATCCAGTCGTCCGCCTCCATGCCGGGGGTCTCCACCGATGGGATTCCGAACACCTGCATGATTTCCCTTGCCACCGGGAATTGCGCCTTCAACTCCTCCGCCACGTCGGGGCGATGCCCTTTGTACGCCTCGTACCGTTCCTCTCGAAAGGTTTTTCCAGGCGCGTCCCAGGCGGCGTAAATCGCGTCCGGTTTTTCCTGGTCAAGGAGAGAGAGCAGCATATTGGAGAATCCATACAGGGCGCCCGTAGGTCTTCCGTCAGAGGTTGATAGAGAGCTGCTGGCGAAAAAAGCTCTGAATAGCAGGCTATAGCAATCAATAAGTATTAAGCGAGGCACGGATTCACTCCTTTATTTCGAAACTCCGCAGGCGCAATAACACGCAGACATGCTTGATCGCTCGCGTGTTACGGTATCAGGAGCGCCTGTGGTCCTTGATCCTCTCGTCAAATCATGACCGTCATGTCCTCTGGGTATTATATCCGACTCACAGGAGTTTCTCCCATATGCATGAACGAACTATAAAATCACTCTAACCCTATTTCCATCGGATTCCGTCAATGAACCATATAAACATCGGTACGTCTATACTTATACTTTTATCATCAGCGGAGATCGCAAAATCACTTCATGACGCTCGGTGACATGCATCTCACACTGATGTGAAAGCCGGAATAGATTCCCTCCATGGAGGTGATTGCAAAAGTCGGTATTCGTGCATACCGCCATGCATTGCAGGCTCTCCAAGCCCTTATTCCGAAGATTGCACCTTCGTCGAGACACCATTACACTAAGGAGGCATAGGCATGAAATACAAAAAAGAAATCGTACACATAGCATTCACTCTGATCGGATTGTTGGCTATTAGCTGCATCGGATTCGCCAAAACCGGCAGGGTTGCGCGGACAACCAATCGCATGGAATCCGGAATTCAGAGAATTATGAATGAATTACAACTTACTCCCTTGCAGAAATCCCAGATAATGCAAATATGGCGATCCTCGGTGATGCAGATCAGAGCCATTCGAAAAAGCCCGTCGTTATCTCCGGAACAGAAGAAGGAACAGATTATTGGCGTGCGCAAAGTTATGCGCAGCCAAATCCTCGTGAACCTTACGCCCGATCAGAGAATAAAATTGAAAAGGGTGTGGGCCGGCGTCAAAATGAAAATGGGTGTTAACATTCTCAGGAGAATAGGCAAGGAACTGGCCCTAACATCCACTCAGCGAACGGCTATTGCTGGATTGATAAAAAACTCCATCGAAAACGCCAAGACGATTCGGAATAACACCCTCCTATCCGCGCAGCAAAAGCGTGATAAATTGAAGACGAATCGCATGGAGTTGATGACGCAGATACGAGGACAACTCACGCCTGAGCAGCAAACGAAATTGGATTCCATCCTTGCGAAATGGAAAAAACACAAGGCGTGATCGTGGGAAATCGACTAACAAAATCCGCAGTTTGCGGTTCAAACCTTGATTAAAAACTAGCCCATGAGTATAATGAATAGGGCTATGAACCACCCCGCCCCGATATGGGAGCGGGGTTTTTTTGGGTTGATGCAAAATTCGGAAAACGAGGATCGTATCGCATCCGTCAAGCAATGTGAAATCCTGAAGTCTCGAATTTTGCAATTATCATATCCTTTTTTATCCAACCACCATTCGCTCATATCCCTATGTCATCCCCCCACGATCGTTCATGGGACGAGTTCGATATGGCTGAAAGGATTATCAAATGACGAAATATATATTCGTAACTGGCGGCGTCGTCAGTTCCATCGGAAAGGGCATCACAACCGCCAGTCTGGGCAGGCTTTTACGCAATCGCGGGTTCAAGGTGACCGTGCTCAAACTTGACCCCTATATCAACGTGGACGCGGGCACCATGAACCCTTACCAGCACGGAGAGGTTTTCGTGACGGACGATGGCGCGGAAACCGATTTGGATTTGGGACACTATGAACGCTTCATTGATGTCAACCTCACACGTCACTCCTCCGTCACCACCGGAAGCGTTTACAGCGAAGTGATTGCCAAAGAGCGCAGGGGCGATTACCTCGGAGGCTGCGTGCAAATGATCCCGCATGTGACCAATGAGATCAAGGAGCGTATCCGCCTGGTAGGTGAAGAGGCGCAGGCCGAGGTGGTTATCGCTGAAATCGGCGGTACGGTGGGGGATATCGAAGGACAGATATTCGTTGAGGCTTTGCGACAATTCCGCAAGGAGGCGGGCGGCGGCAACACCCTCTATCTCCATGTGACCTTGATACCCGATGTGGGGCCATGGGGGGAGATAAAAACCAAGCCCACTCAGCACTCCGTGATGAAGCTAAGAGAGATGGGTATCCAACCCGACATCCTGATCTGCCGCACCAAACGTCCGCTCAGCCCGGAGCATCGGGAGAAGATATCCCTTTTCTGCGACGTGGACCTCGATGCCGTGATCGAATCGCTGGACGTATCCACCATTTACGAGGCTCCTTTACGTTTCGAGGAATCCGGATTGGCGGAACTGGTCACCAAGCGCCTTCATCTGCCGGAGCGCAAGGTTAACTTGACGGAATGGGAGGAGATCGTCAAACGCATCAAGGAGCCCTCCGGGGAAGTCAACGTGGCGATCGTCGGTAAATACACCGATAACGGTGACGCCTATATCTCCATCGCTGAATCCCTCAAGCATGGCGGAATCGCAAATGATGCGCGTGTCAACATCGTTTGGATCGACAGCGAAACGCTGGAAACCGAGAACTACGTGGGGCAACTCAATAGCATGGACGGAATCATCGTTGCAGGTGGATTCGGAGCACGAGGGGTTGAGGGGAAGATAAACGCCGTTCGGTATGCGCGAGAGAGCGGGACGCCCTATCTTGGGCTGTGTTACGGTATGCAAATGGCTGTTATTGAGTTCGTGCGCAACAAGTGCGGATTGCCGACCGCCCACAGCGAAGAGGTGGATCCGAATACGCCGCATCCCGTCATCCATATCCTGCCCGAACAGAAAAACATCCAGGACAAAGGGGCGTCCATGCGCCTTGGCTCCTACAAATGCCATATAATCGCCGGCTCGCTTGCTGAAAGACTGTACAATGAATCCACGATTAACGAGCGTCATCGTCATCGCTACGAACTGAATAACGATTATCGTGAGCTTCTGCACAAGAACGGAATGGTCTGTTCGGGCATCTCGCCGGATTATCGCTTGGTGGAGATGGTGGAGATCCCATCCCATCCATACTTCATCGCCACTCAATTCCATCCCGAATTCAAATCACGCCCGAACAGAGCCCATCCGCTGTTCCGGGGATTGATCGCAGCGGCGTTGGAGAGGCGTTCAAAAACACACAAGCAAGGTGCGGAACGCGCCGCTTCATCTCGGAAGTCGGCATCCTGAGAATTTGATATTACAAATCCGTTTCCGGGATGATCCGCAAAACCGTTGAGCCTCCATACAAAAGGGCGCCGCATAGGCGCCCTTTTCCCGTTCCAGTTCAATTTCGGGCCGATCACGACATGTTGGCATTCACCGTCTATTTGTCGCTACCACAAAAAGTTGATTCCTCATTCTCTTTTTGCCATCCCCCTTACCCGCCGTCTGCCCGTTCGGCGTGGATGAACTCCTTTGAGAAGTACATCAAACGGGATAACCTCCCATCACCTTTGTTCCAAAGCCCCGATTGTTAAAAATTCATGAAAAAAAATCGCAAATTCACCTTTTCGCAGTTGACATATCTCAACCGAGTTGATACAATACATGGTAATTCTGTGGTGAGATGGTGGTGACTAAGTGGGGACAACGTTCATTAATCCGAAATCCTCTTCATCCTCCCCTCTCCATAATAAACATGATTCGGGAAGAAATACGATTGAAAAGCGAAAAGCAGGTTGTGGTTTTTGGAATCGGCGCAATAGCGAAAAAGTCGGCGATTAGCGCTTCCCAAGGCTTTCACCGGGTGCAGGGGCGCGAGGTCGATGACGCGGCTACCCCGCTCGTCGCAATCGCCGAGATGCTCGGCAACGGAATCTCATGCGCAATATTCATCGGCTCACTTGGCGGCGGTGAAACCGGGGAGCGCCTTCTCCAATGGGTGACAGCTTTTCATAACGCCATGATACCATCCATTACCATCGTTGCAACTCCTTTTCATTTTGAAGGCGCATATTTGTGCAAAAGGGCGTCCCTCCTTTTGGAAGAGATTCGCCAAAATTGCGACTCCTCCTTTGTAATCGAAAGCGAAAACATCCTTGCCGCCTCGGGAAAGCATATCACGATGGAGGAGGCTATGAAGCGTCTTGGCAACAAACTGGCGGAGGAGACGCGGTTTATCGCGGATTCGATGTGTTCCCGGGACGATCTGCGAATAGGATATTCTGGCGCCGCCGCGCCCATCCTCAAAGGAGGAATGTCGTATCTGCGCGGAAGCGACATCCATGAAGGGGTCGCGGGTATACCGCTGGCGATGGACGAGGCTTTGAACCGATCCATCATGGCGCTCCGTTCGGATACTTCCGCTCGCTATTACCTCCGCGTCATCACAGGGCCGGAAATATCCGTTTCCGATGTGAAGGACGCCTATCGCGTGGCCAGCATCCGCTGGCATCTTGACCCGCATCGCCTGGCGCTGGGGTGGCGTATGGAACGAAATTTCGGGGACAAAGTTCAAGGAGTGGCGATCGCCATGGAAGGAAGCGCATCTCCCAAACAATACGCTCCCGTGGCGTACCCTTTTTCGGAGAGTGGGGTCACATTGACTCTGCACTTAGAGGATGGCGTCGGCCCCGCAACGAAACGAATGGGTCTTCCGAAAGGGAGAAAGGCGACTCCTATGAAAACGTTAAAAAGACTCGGCTCCTTGCATCATCCGGCTATCGGAGCGTAGTTCCGAAACACGACGGCGCCACAACATTACCGATCTCGGATCGGAGAGCGAAAGCTGAAAATACAGGAATAGGGAAAATATCAAGTGGAGACTACATCACAAATTTAATCGAAATACATGATATATTCGCTTTAAATTGTCTATTTGGTGGTATTATAATGGTAAGTTAGTAGCAACTAAATCCCAATTATGATCAAATTACCCGAAGAATTCAATATTCAGTATTGCTGGGGGGAATATGAGCACGGCGTGGATGACAAAGGCCGTGTCATCGTTCCACAGGATTTTCGCGCCCCATTGGGGGAGGATATCGTCGCAACTCGCGGACCGGATCATTGCATATATCTCTTCTCCAAGCCGGTCTGGGATTACATCGAAAAGGCGTTGCGAAACTATGTCATGGAGCGCAATTCTGGGTTTCTGCTAAGAATGTTGGGTTCACGCACAATCGTCAGAACGGATCCGCAGGCGCGTATCGCCGTCCCCAAGGCGCTTAGGGATTGGGCGGGTATTTCCAATAGTCAAACGGCGGTTTTTGTCGGGCAAGGATCGAAAATTGAGCTTTGGGGCAAGAAGGAATGGGATCAAGCCACCACCGCCTTCACCGGAGCGAACATGTACGACGCATTGGAGACTCTTGAAATGCCGTCGAAAATCCAAAAAGATGCCACTGTATCATGAGCCCGTCCTCGCGGAACGAGCGATCGATTTCCTGCAGCCATCGCCCGGAAAAATCGTGGTTGACGGAACATTGGGAGGCGCGGGGCATGCGATACGGATTGCGGAACTTCTCGCACCGGGCGGTACCCTCGTAGGGATTGATCAAGACCCGGAGGCGATCGAGGAATCCGCGAAAAAACTGCGGGACGCATCGGTGGATGTAAGGTTGCTCCGAGGCAACTTTCGTGACATTCGTAATCTTTTGAAAAGCATAGGCATCGAGCGCGTCGGAGGAGTCTTGCTTGATCTAGGTGTCTCATCCCGAATGCTGGATTCAGCCGGGAGAGGATTCTCCTTCAGACTGGACGCTCCCCTTGACATGAGAATGAACCCGGAAACGGGCGAGACAGCGACCGCTCTACTGGCGCGTTTGAGCGAAAGTGAAATTAGAGACATCCTTTATGCGTGTGGCGAGGAGCGCTGGGGCGCGAGAATCGCCAGGAGGATTGTGGAGGAACGCCAAAAAGAGCCGATCCTTACAACCTCGCAATTGGCTGAGATAGTGAAGCGGGCGATTCCTTTTAAGGCGCAAAGAAGAGAGATTCATCCTGCGACTCTCACTTTTCAAGCCATAAGAGTCTTCTTAAACGATGAAATTGGAGCGTTGAGCCAATTTCTGAATGAATGCCCTGATTTATTGGAACCGGGCGGGAGGATCGTGATCATCTCCTACCATTCCCTGGAGGACCGGGCGGTAAAGCGCAGTTTCCTAAGGGATTCAGGCAGATGCGTCTGCCCCCCGGGGACATTGATATGCGCTTGCGGAACAAGGAATCTGCTCCGCATCATTACGAAAAAACCCGTCACGCCGGATGAACGGGAAATAGACCGCAACCTCCGCGCCAGAAGCGCGAAAATGAGATGCGCGGAGAAAATAACATTATCGGCTGAATAACCGCGCGAAGCGGATGAAAGCATCGTATGGAGCTGCGAAAACCCCTGAGGACGCTTTCGTTGATCGGTGCAATAGTTCATTGCCTATGAACGCATAACAGAAAGCCAAGGTGTCATCATGGCGCTTACTCAAAGAAAAATACTGCCCGCAATCGACCATGGAATCGAGCGCGGCAAACACACCCGTCCAACCTCGACGGAACTTGTGCATGGCGTCCGTCCTGACTCGTTAATCAATCCCACCATGGTGGTCGCCGTTTTCATCTTCGTCGTGGTTTGCCTGTATGTCATTGAATGCGCCTATTTGCAGAGCATAACCCACACTCGGGATCATCTAAAAGAACAATACAACTTACTGCATATCCAGAAGGAAACGCTTAGGTCAGCCATTATCAATCAGAACAAGCAAGAAATGATTCAAGCATGGGCGGTCAAGCATGGAATGACGCTGGATTTCAAAAGTGAAATCAATGTGACTGCGCAATCGAACTGACGGAGATTCCAATGGCGGTAAGAGCTTCGGATCGCAATATCATCAACAAGCGCCTGGGGTTCATGATCCTTTTATTTGGCTTGGGCTACTTAATTTTGATCGCTCGTCTGATATATCTTCAGGCGATCAAAGGGAGGTATTGGCGCACCCAGGCGATTGACATGAGAGGAAGGGGCATCCCTTTGCCCGCTCAACGCGGGGCAATTCTGGATAGGTTCAATCGACCTGCGGCGGAGATAATTCAACAATACGCCATGGTCTGTGATCCCACGCGCATTAAATATCCCTCCAAAACCGCTTCCGTGGTTTCGAGCATTCTTAATATCCCGGCGGAGAAACTCTACCCGCTTCTGGCCGGCCAGGAGATTCCGACAGGAAGCGTGAAGCGAAACGTTCTGCTGGACCCTAGCCTCATGCCCGACATGATCTCCCAATGGAACTCGGCGAAACAATCATCGAAAACCCGCCCTCAAATGGACGGTCTGTATCTCGTTGACAACGCCAAACGCATCTATCCGCTGGGACGAGACGCATGCCAACTGATCGGCATCACGAACGAAAACGACAAGGGGGATTTCATCGGATGCATGGGGTTGGAACTCTCCCGTAACAGCATTTTAGGCGGCAAGGATGGAAGTGAATACGCACAACTGGACGCAGGTCGGCATATCATCCCCGGAACTCAGGAGCATAAGATCGATCCTGTCAACGGGCTGAATATCCGCCTGACAATCGATTCGAACATTCAAAACATCGCGGAAACCGAACTTCTCACCTGTTTTAAAAAGCACAAGCCCGCTGGGGCAACGGCAATCGTAATGGACCCCAAAACAGGGGATATCCTCGCGAACGTGAGCCTGCCTAATTTCGATCCAATGAACCGTAAAACGCTAAAACCGCCTTACAGTTCAACACGAAACCGAGCCCTCATGAGGATCGAACCCGGGTCCACTTTTAAATTGATCACGGCATCCGCCGCGCTGTCGGAACACGCTGTCACTCCGGATACCACTTTTTACTGCGGAGGGGAAATTAAGATCGGAGGGCATGTCATCCATGACGTTATCGATGATCCCTCAAAGGTTCATGGCCCTAGAGTGTTGAATATCAAGCAGATCATCACTGTGTCCAGCAACGTTGGCATGGCTCAAGTCGGCGTTCGACTGGGTTTTCCAAAGCTGATCAAATACATAGAGGCTTACGGACTGCTGGATAAATCCGACATAGGATTGCCAGGGGAGGAGCAAGGAACCCTGGGCTTTTCGAAATGGGACCGAAAGGAGACCAAAGCGAAACTCGCAAGAGTCTCCTTCGGACAATCGGTGATGGTCACCCCAATTCGCTTGGCTGCGGCATATTGCGCCATCGCAAACCATGGCGTTTTGATGCGCCCGCGCCTTATAATGGACTATCAGAACAGCCATGGCGACATTGTTCAGAATTTCCCGCCTCGGGAGATTCGTCAAGTGATCTCTCCGGCCATAAGCGAAGAGTTAACGGATGACCTAATTAACGTGGTGCAAAACGGAACAGGCAAGGGTGTGGCGAATGTGCCGGGATACACAGTCGCAGGCAAAACAGGCACGGCGCAAATGGTTATCCCCGGCATACGTGGCTACGCACCGGGGAAATACAATGCGAGCTTTATCGGTTTCCTTCCGGCTCATAATCCCCGGGCTCTTATATACGTCGTGGTGAGTGAGCCGAAGGATGGTTACTATGGCGCGGAGGTGGCGGCGCCTGTGTTTAAAGCGATTGCACAGCGATTGATGTGGTACTGGAAAGTGCCACCGGACGATCCGGAATCGTTGCAAAACACTAAAGTTGTTGCAACGAATGAGTAGAATTCACAATCTTCATCGTTTCAAGTGAGCGCGGTTCGTGCATAATCTCTCTCTTTCATGTCATAATTTAAGTGGTAGTATTGATGAAATCGGATGCGATAACCTTACAAGATATTGTCCGCAATCTTCCCGAAGTGCGCTCGATCAGCGGAGCCTCCGTATCCGTATCCGGCGTGGCTCACGACTCAAGAGACGTACGCAGCGGAGATATGTTCGTATGTCTGGTGGGCTCATCCTTCGATGGGCACCGTTTCGTTGCGGAAGCGGTTCGGAATGGCGCGACTGCGCTTCTGATCCAATCGGATCGCTCCGCCGCCGATATTTCTCATGATATCCCGCATATCACGGTGGATGACACTCGTTCCGCTCTTCCCCTCGTCGCCTCTTGCGTCTATGGGCGTCCTTCAAGAAAACTGAAGCTTTTTGGCGTCACCGGTACGAACGGCAAGACCACCACCACCCTGTTACTGGAGAGAATTCTACGCCAAAGAGGATGGAAAACCGGGGTGATAGGCACCTTGGGCTCCAGTTTCATGGGAGACCCAATCCCCTCCGAACACACCACGCCTGAAGCGGATCAACTGCAGTTTCTGTTGCGTGAGATGCTCCTTCGAGGAGGCGACGCGGTGGTCATGGAAGTATCCTCGCACGCTATCGCGATGAAACGCACCTTGGCTTGCGAATTCGACGGCGCGGTGTTCACCAATCTCACCCAGGATCATCTCGATTTTCACTCCACAATGGAGGAGTACTTCCAAACCAAATTGCGCTTATTTGCGGAATATCCGTTGGGTAGCGCGAAGGCTTTCCACGCCTCCGTGAACATGGATGATCCTTACGGGAAGCGCATCCTTTCGGAAACGAAGGGGGATGTTGTGACCTATGCCGTACATAATGACGCTATCCTCACCGTGAGGGATATCCATTACGCCCCCCACCAAACACGGTTTGTCCTTCGCACCTCCTCCGGGGAATGCGAGGTGACCTTGCAAATCGGCGGAGCGTTCCAAGTGAGCAACGCATTGGCGGCTGCGGGCGTCGCTTGGGGTATTGGAATGGATCTAAACACCATAGCCGAAGGGCTGGGATATCTTCCCGCCGCTCCGGGACGGTTCGAATCGGTGCAAACCGGCAGGGATTTCCATTTGATCGTGGATTACGCGCACACCCCGGACGGGCTACGCAACCTCCTGATCTCGGCTCGAGAATTGAGCCCAAAGAAAATTCTATTGGTGTTTGGATGCGGTGGCGACCGCGATCGCACCAAACGCCCTGTCATGGCGAGGATTGCTTCGGAATACGCTGACAGGATTTTCATCACCTCGGATAACCCCCGCCATGAAGACCCTATGGCGATCATCGAGGAGATATGCGTTGGCGTCGAAGACAAAAGCGCCTGCGCCGTCATCCCCGACAGAAGAGAGGCGATCGGATCGGCGATCCATGAAGCCAAGAAGGGCGATCTGGTGATATTGGCGGGCAAAGGACACGAGGATTACCAAATCATTGGTGACAATAAAATCCATTTTGACGATAGGGAAGTGGCTCGTGAACTCCTGGAGGTGAGTTAAGAATGTATAATCTCGCCCTTGGATTCACTCCCGCCTTCTTATTTGTACTGGTCTTCGGAGGCTCGTTCATAAAGAGGCTCAAGGCGATCGGCGCCAAACAAACCATTTCGAAGGATGCACCTTCGCGACACCTCTCAAAGCAGGGAACGCCAACAATGGGAGGGCTGTTGATTATCGGCGGGATTCTCTTCGCATGCATCTTCCCATTATATCAAGCGCCGGATCAACGCTCCATGCTGGGGCTATTGCTCCTAACCATTGGCTACGGATTGATCGGTTTCACGGACGATCTTCTTATCGCGCTCAGAGGCAAAAACCTTGGTTTGAGAGCCCGAGAGAAAATGGCGTTACAGTTCTTACTCGCTATCTGCTTCATCGTCTGGCTGCATGCGAACGAGGATCCAGGGTTCACCACCGCCATTCATTTCGGAACAAGCTATCAATACGATCTCAGTTGGCTCTACTATCCGCTTGGTGTCCTGCTCATCGTGGGGTTTTCTAATGCGTTGAATTTTACGGATGGCTTGGACGGTTTGGCTTCAGGAATATCGGGCTTGATCGCAGGCGCACTCGCACTTATATTTCTGCTTCTGCCCGGCGTGGGGCATTTTAACGGTTGGCTCCCGATATTCGGCATGGCGGTGGCTGGAGCCTGCGCGGCTTTCCTATGGTATAACGCGAATCCCGCCAAGGTCTTTATGGGGGATACGGGATCATTGGCACTCGGAGCCGCGCTCTCCGGGATGGCTTTGCTTGGCAAGGAGGAGATCACGTTTCTGATCTTCGCGATCGTCCCTTTAGCCGAGATCGTATCGGTGATGATACAAGTGACCGTATTCAAGTACCGGACGAGAACTAAAGGGCTGGATTACGCGAAAAGCCATCGAGCCTTTAAAAGAACGCCATTGCATCACCATTTCGAGGAGTTGGGGATGGACGAGTCCACAATCGTTTGGAGATTCATCCTTTCCACATTGCTCTCCATTGGCGTGACATTGTTGATAACACAGGGCAGATAACTTTTGATTTCATTGGAATATCCCTGAGTTAACCATAAACCAAATCATTTCGAGAGTGATTCAAGGATTAATCGAATTTCGCAAGTTCGAAAAAAGAGGTGGACGGAGAGGAAAATGACACCTTCCACGTGTGTAAAGAGAATGAAAAGCATGGAATTCAAGGGATGTCGCATAGCGGTTCTTGGCATGGCTCGTACAGGGTTCGCCGCGGCGCCAGTATTAAAAAACTTAGGCGCGACGGTGACATTGTACGATTCCGCACCCGCCGAAACGTTACGGGAGAAGCTTATGGAGGCGGAGCGCCTGGGTATCGAGGCGGTTCCCAGCGCCACCTCAGAGGATTTATTGCATGACGCTGACATCGTCGTCCCTTCACCGGGTGTCATCGCCTCGTCCCCTTTTCTTCAGGAGGCTGTTAAAAGGGGCGTACCCGTCCTATCTGAAATCGAGGTCGCCTATCGAATCTCCTCCTCCCCAATTCTCGCCGTCACAGGCACGAATGGCAAAACAACCACCACCATGATCCTTGGCGAGATGCTGCGATGTCATCATGGCAGGACCTACGTAGCCGGAAATATCTCGGCGGATGAGATCAAGCTCCCATTGATATCCGCAGCCTGGGAGGCGGAACCGGAGGATGTGATCGTTGCCGAAATTAGCTCTTTTCAATTGGAATGGGTGGAGAAATTCCGACCGAAAATTGGGATTCTCACCAACATCACGCCGGACCATTTAAACCGTCACGCATCCTTCGCCGAGTATATCTCATGCAAAGCCCGCATGTTCGCTGCGCAGGAGGAGGAGGATGTTGCCGTAATCAACGCCATCAACGCCCCCGCCCGCTCCATCGGTGAGGGGGCAAGGGCGCAAACGCTTTGGTTTGACCGCAGGGTGGGCATGCGAGACAATTACGCATGCGTGGATGACGGGAGGATTGTGGTGAAATGGAACGGAGAGGAATATCCCTTATGCAGACCGGAGGAATCCCCTCTGCAGGGAACGCATAATTTGGAAAACCTTCTAGCCGCCTCGGGAGCGGCGATCGCATTCGGGGCAATCCCCGAGGCGATAAACCAAGCCATCCGATCCTTCCAGGGAGCCCCCCATCGAATGGAAAGAGTGGAGGAAATCAACCATGTTCTCTATATCAATAACTCAATGTGCACCAATGTGGATGCCGCGGTACGCTGCCTTGAAGCGTTGGACCGTCCGCCCATAGTTATCGCGGGCGGGGTCAGCAAAAAAAGTGATTTCAGCCGATTCGGGGTTATGATCAGCCGTAAGGCCAAGGCTTTGATTCTCATTGGCAGAGACGCCGATGAAATTGAAAACGCCACACGACCAAATGGATTTAACGCCATCTCCCGGGCTCAATCCATGGAGGAAGCTGTCAGCATGGCGAGCGCAATCGCCACGGACGGCGATGTGGTCATACTCTCCCCGGCGTGTGCAAGTTTCGATATGTTTCCCACCTTCGAGGAACGTGGCGCCGCTTTCCGAAACGCCGTGCATCGATTAACGGATCGGAGTTGAAAAATGGCAAATCGAATCAAGCGCTTAGCCCATCCTGACAGGCTTCTAATAAACACCACGATTATACTCGCCTTATTGGGGGTAATCACTTCCTTTGACTGCGGATATTACAGTTCCATCGTACATCAACATAACCCATACTATTATCTCGAACGTCAAGGGATATGGACTGTCATAGGCATCATCAGCATGCTCATCCTGAGTAAAGTGGATTACAGAATTTGGCGCAAAATATCCGCGGGGTTAATGATCTTCGCAATTGTGTTGCTATTTGCTGTTTGGGCTCCCAAATTCGGCGTCGTGCTCAACGACGCCCACAGGTGGGTGGGGTTTGGTTTTCTGAGATTTCAACCCTCCGAATTCATGAAGATTTGCCTCATTCTTTTTTTATCAGCTTGGCTCTCAACAAGACTTAATCAAATTCGCAATGATGGGCTGTCTCTCGTTTTCCCTGTGGTTATTATCGGCATCACATGCTATATCGTCGAAAAGGAACCGGATTTGGGCACCGCGTGCATTATCGCCATCACGGCCATCGTCATTCTGATTCTGGCGGGGATTCGGATAACACATGTGTTCGGAATCATCATGGCATTTTTGGCATGCTTGGTACTCCTCACTCTCACATCGGGGCATCGAATGCACCGATTGGATTCCTGGTTCAATCCCAAGGCGAACTATTTAACTCACGGTTTTCAAATCTATCACGCGGAGATGGCGATTGGCTCAGGCATGATTACAGGTATGGGGATCGGACATGGGGAGGAAAAGTCGTTTCTTCCCGAAGCCAACACGGATTACGTTTTCGCCACGTTTGGCGAGGAGATAGGGTTGATAGGATGTTTGACGATCATATGCCTGTTGGGCATAGTGGGTTGGAGGGCGTTCTATATCGCATGTAACGTACCGGACCCGTTCGCTTCGTTGGTGGCTGGCGGTATTGGCGGAATGATCTCTATTCAGTCCCTTATCAACATCGCAATGGTGACCCGCATTGGTCCCTCGGTAGGGATTCCGCTACCGTTCTTAAGCTATGGTGGCACCTCCGCTTTGATGTTACTCTCATCAATCGGGATTCTGTTAAATATCTCCCTGTACGCCAAAGCTCCCGCTTCGGTAGCCGTGGTGCGAAACTCAGATTCCGTAAGATTGAGTAAATCCGCATGAAAATAATTCTGACGGGAGGAGGAACCGGCGGACATATATTCCCCGCGATAGCCATAGCGCAAGCAGTCAAGGATTCGGAATGCGGTCATGAGATCCTGTATGCGGGGAGCACGGATGGAATGGAATCGAAGATCGCGCCGGATGAGGGGCTGACTTTCCAAGGTGTAACGGCGCGAAAGCTCCGTAAAGTGATCTCCTTGGACACCATCCAAGTCATTCTTTCTCTGTTCAAAGGATACGGCGAAGCGAAAGGGATTCTGAAGCAGTTCCGCCCTGACGTGGTCGTAGGCACAGGAGGATACGTGGCTGCGGCGATGGTGCTTGCCGCCTCGAACAGCCGCATACCCACCATAATCGTGGAGGAAAACGCGATTCCCGGAAGAACCAATCTATGGCTTTCGCAATGGGCCACAAGGATATGCGTAGGCTTTGAGAAAGTGCAAAGGGAGTTTCCCGATCATAAAACCCTTATGACCGGTGTGCCGATCCGTAACGATATCCTAAGCGATACGACCAAGCTTGAAGCCCGAAAGTTGCTTGAATTGGATGCGGATCGCTTCACCATACTAGCGTTAGGCGGCAGTCAGGGAGCGCAAAAACTCAACGAGGTCGTAGCGGAGATGGCGTGCGCAACACAACTTCCGATCCAGATATTACATCAGGTGGGAGATAAAAACATCGACGATTTCAAGGCGCACTGGGGCAATTCGATTCGGGCGAACTCTATCATTCGACACCGAGCCGTCCCTTTTTTGAGCAAAACGCAAATTCCTCTGGCGTATCGCGCTTCGGACTTGGTGGTATGCAGATGCGGAGCGTCAACCTTGGCGGAAATCACCGCATGCGGATTGCCATGCTTAATGGTTCCCTTGCCCACCGCTTACGCGGATCACCAAACCGCCAACGCCTCTGCTGTCGCCAAAGCTGGTGGGGGAGTATTGTTACCGCAAATTAATTTAACCGCAAAACTTTTGGAACAACAGATAAAATCGTTCTATGATGATAAAGATAAACTTTACGAAATGGCTAACGCTAGCAAAAGAATGGGATGTCCCACCGCCGCAAAAATCATCGCTGAATTGGCGTTGGGGCTCGCATCTTCCTAAGCAAGAGAGATCATGTTGAATCTATCCGAAATACATCATATCCATTTTATTGGAATCGGCGGCATTGGGATGAGTGGTTTGGCGCGCATCGCCGTGGAAAAGGGGTTTCGCGTGACGGGATCGGACCCAAACGATAATCCCGCAGTGCATCGTTTGATCACTCTCGGCGCTAAGATCCACTCCAAGCAGTCCGCAGCGAATATCCAGCAAGCCGTTCCTGATCTGGTCGTTATCACTGCAGCGATCCATGAGGACAACCCTGAATTGCAAGCCGCTCGCCGCATGGCGCTGCCGGTGATGTCACGAGCCGAATTCCTTGGGCATATAATGGATTTGTACCCTGGACCACGCATCGCGGTGACGGGCGCCCACGGAAAAACCACCACGACAGCCATGATCGCCACTCTCCTGAAGGAGGCGGGCAAGGATCCAACCGCACTAGTCGGAGGAGAGATATCCTCCCTTGGCGGAAACGCGCTAATCGGGAACGGCGATGTGTTCCTAACCGAGGCGTGCGAAGCCTATGGCTCATTCCTGTCCCTGCACCCGGATATCACGGTTCTAACCAACCTGGATGTGGATCACCTCGATTATTACTTAACCGAAGAGAATCTCTTCAATAGCTTCCTGCAATTCGTCTCTCAAACCAATTCCAAAGGATCTCTGATCTGGTGCGCGGATGACGCCGGTGCGTCGCGGCTGATGGAAGCGCTCAAAGAGAAACATCACGCCGCGAAGCGTATCAGCTACGGGATTCAGCCCTCCTCGTCTCCAAATCATTTCCATGCTTGCAACATAAGTTGGTCGGAAGGAACGGCGAATTTTCAGCTTTGCCGGGACGATTCCGATCCCCTGTGCATTGTCAAGCTTTCAGTTCCAGGGGAGCACAATATTTTGAACGCTCTCGCCTCCTCCGCGGTGGCTCTTGAAGCGGGATTATCCATTCCGGATATTGTCAAGGGACTCGAAAAATATAGGGGGACGGCAAGACGTTTCGAAATCATAGGCGAAGCGAAAGGCATCACCATCGTGGATGATTATGCGCATCACCCAAGGGAAATCACCGCAACTCTCAAGACTGCACGCCGTGTGTGGCCAAACAGACGGATCATCATCGTCTTTCAACCTCATCTTTACAGTCGCACTAGGGATTTCATGCAGGAGTTTGCGGAATCACTTGCCGATTTTGACGCCATCATACTCACCGATATCTATCCCGCGAGAGAGAAGCCGATTCCAGGCGTCACCATGGAGGAGATGATGCGGCGAGTGTCCAATCTGACCAAAACGAAAATGCTGCTCTTTGTGGAGGATAAAAGGCAAATCTCAAAAGAACTGACGCCTATTTTACACGAGGGCGATGTCGTGATGACGGTTGGTGCGGGCGATATCGATGAAGTGGGCAAATCATTGTATCGTATGCTTGGAGAGGAGTGACACGACGATCATGCCTTCGCAATTCGGATACCAGCAATCAAACAAGCGTCCTGCACAAGATACCTATTCCTCTCAGGTCGGTAGCGCGGGGAAACGGACTCAATATCGTGCAGTGAAAGCGAGAAGGATTATTCTGGAGATTCTCTACATAGCTTTCGCATTCGCTCTGACACTTTTCATATTCAAGTCGCCTTTCTTCTATATAAGACGGGAAAAAATAACGGGACTGTCCGAACTTACCTCCACGGAAGCGAACAAGATTGTTCAGATGACATCCATATCCGCAAAAACGAATCTCTTCCTGATGAAATCCGCCCGTATTCAAAATGAATTATGCAGTCTGCCTTTTATTCAAGCAGTGAATATCCATAAACTCCCCCCGGGAACATTGATATTGCATATCATCCCCCGCGTCCCCGTGGCTGCGCTGATTTGCCCTGACGGAAAATGGGAGCTTGACGGAGCCGGAGACGTAATAAGACCGCTCGCCCACGCAAATCTGCCCTGTATACAACTGACCAACTCAACCCCCGTAACAATCGGACAACCGGTGAATGACCCTGGAGTGATGGGTGGAATATTGATCCTGAATCAATATAAGCCTGAGGGAAATCCCGGAATCTCAAAAATCGAGGTTGACCAAAACGGGGATATATGCTTAAATATGCAGGACCATATTTTAATAAAGTTGGGGCCGGCGGATCAGCTCATTTCTAAAGTCGCCACCTTGGAGCGTATTTATCAGTTGAATCGGAATATCGCCAAGCGCTTGCAGTCCATTAATCTGATCTGCAATGACGCACTCGCCTGCACTCCGAGAGGAACGAGCAATTCAAAAAAAACCGGTATGTCCACCACTCCCGCAATCCCAACTCAATCGTCAATGGGGAAGCGTAATGGCAATTACCTTCCGGCAACTCGAACAAGAGGTTAATTTACTGCAAAATGAACATCTTCACCACCGGCTTCCGTCATCAGCCATGGGTGTGGCAGGTGACGGGTCTCTGCTTTATATTGGGGACTCTGCTGGCTGGTTCCATCCAGACGGTAAGTAGCATCAATCGCTCGGGCATCGCTGCGGTTCGTGTCGGCGTGCCGCCACCCACGGCGTCCCAGCTCATCGAATTCAAAAAATTACAGGACCAGATCGCTGAACTGACAAAAAAGAAAAATGATCTCCTCACCTCGATCGCGAGCGGTAATAATCAGGCGAAGACGCTGGACGAGGAGCTGCAAAAGGTGGATATTCTTGCGGGACTTACCCCCGTGCACGGTCCTGGAATAATATTGTATTTGCAGGACAGCAAAAAAACTCCGCCGTCGAATCGCCTTTTTGATGCGGATAAATATATAATTCATGATGTGGATTTACAACAAGTCGTAAATGAACTCGGGGCTTCGGGGGCGGAGGCGATTTCAATCAACAACCAGCGCCTCATTGCGCGAACCGCCATCCGATGCGTCGGACCTACAATCCAAGTGAACGGCATCCCCATCGTACCCCCTTTCGAGGTGAAAGCGATAGGAGATCCGAACACACTTGCCGGAGGACTTAATCTTCCCCTAGGCGTTTTGGACGGTCTTCGCAGATGTGATCCGGATATGTACAAGCTTGATGAGAAGCCGGACATTCTTATCCCCGGTTATGCGGGAAATACGCAGACGCGTTACGCCAAACCCGTCATAGACCAAAGCACCACCGGAAAGGGCAATGACAATTCATGACGCTTCTGCCTGTTATTGGAACGATCGCCGGATTCATATTCGGCATGATCCTTTTTTCGCATTTGAATATACCCTGGGAAGTAGCCAACACCTACGCCACTTACCTGTCACTGGCGACCTTGGCTGGATTAGATACGATCCTGGGCGGCATACGAGCGGGTATCGAAGGGCGTTTTCAGGATGATATTTTTGTCAGCGGCTTCGTACTGAACACCCTGCTAGCGGCTGGATTGGCATGGTTAGGCGATAAAATCGGAGTGGATCTATTCCTCGCCGCCGTTGTGGCTCTGGGAACAAGGGTCTTCCTGAACTTATCCTTGATCCGACGATACTACCTTACGAAATACGCACTCAGAAAAAAGAAAGACACGCAAGCATCCAACTCATAAGCTGAACGGGGTAATGAATATCCCGCTTCATGCATATCGTTCGGGAGATAATTGTGAATCAAAACGATGTGATTGCCGGTCTGGATATCGGCACCACGAAAATCTGTTGCGTAGCCGCTGAAGTCGGTGACAATAACGATGTCCGCATTATCGGAATGGGTACATGCGTTTCCCATGGCATTATTTCCGGCGTGGTGGTGGATATCGACTCCACCGTCGAAGCCATCCGCACAGCCGTATCCCTGGCGTCGCAACAATCCGGCAAAGAGATCACCTCTGTTTATGCGGGAGTTACTGGCAAGCATATCTCCTCGGTGAATTCCCGAGGGGTCATCGCCATCACCCATCCTAGCCGAGAGATCACGGAGGAGGATGTGGAACGGGTCACGGATGCTTCACGCCTTATCGTGATCCCTCCGGATCAAATGATCCTGAGCGCCATTCCGCGATCGTTCTCCATCGACGGACAAAGCGGGATCAAGCATCCTTTAGGCATGTCCGGCTCCCGCCTTGAAGTGGAGACCCATATCATTACCGCTTCGCGAACCTTTATCGACAATATCGGTAAGTGCATTCAGAAAGCGGGGCTGTATATTGATGAGATGATACTGCAACCCCTCGCCACTGCGGAATCCGTTCTTCTTTCCGGAGAAAAAAACCTTGGCGTCTGCATCCTCGATATTGGCGGCGGAACGAGTGACATGGCGATTTTCGTACAAGGAGAAATCTACTATTCCGCAGTCATACCTATCGCCGGACAACACGTGACTTACGACATGGCTTACGGCCTGCAAGTAAACGAAGATGAGGCTGAAAAAATAAAACTTAAATACGGCTGCATCACCTCGCAATTCATTTTGGATGACGAGACCGTGCCCGTATTGCAGATTGGCAAGGGCGCACCAAGGCAGTTGCCCCGCAAAACGCTCTGTGTTATCATCGAACCGAGGATGGAGGAGCTGTTCGAGATGGCACTGAAGGAGATAGAAAAATCCGGAACGAAGGGAAAACTTCCCGGGGGAATCATTTTAAGCGGAGGCGGATCGCTCATGCCTGGGACTTTGGAGTGCGCCATGCGAGTTATAGGAATGAGGGCGCGGCAAGGGAAGCCGGAACATGTTTCCGGTTTGGTGGATTTTGTAAACAGCCCTATATATGCAACGGCGGTGGGTCTGGTACAATATGGTATCAAACAAAAAACGCAGGAACAGCCATCGAGACACTCTCGCGGATTGTTTGATTCCATCAGTAAATTCATTTCAGGCATTTTATCTCGACTCGGGTTTGGCTAATTTATACGTTCGAAATGATCGCGGCTCGTACACTTCCTGGTTCCGAGGTGTTGGGGGGATTTTCCCGCGAGCAATCATACAATCGGACGTTGTTAATCGCAAAAAATATTTTCATGTAATTCACCAAGTGCAAAATGAGCGGTCTTGACCTCACTTGCCGCATTGTGCTATTACTCGGATATTCATATGATTTTCGCATTCATCTTAAGGGGGCTTAATCCATGGCAGGAATAAACTACAATCGCAATGACGATGGTTATGGCGCAGTCATCAAAGTCATTGGAGCGGGAGGCGGAGGCACCAACGCCGTAAACCGAATGATTGAATCGGGTTTGAGCGGAGTGGAATTTATCGCCATGAACACCGATCGTCAAGCTTTGAACGTCTCCTTGGCGCCTAATAAAATGCAGCTCGGTGAAAATCTCACCCGAGGGCTGGGAGCTGGGGGCAATCCGGAAATCGGTAGAAGCGCCGCCGAGGAAAGCAAGAGTGAGATAAAAAAGGTCCTCGAAGGCGCGGATATGGTTTTCATCACCGCAGGCATGGGCGGAGGCACGGGAACCGGCGCCGCCCCCATCATTGCGGAGATAGCCCGAGACTTAGGCGCGTTGACGGTTGCCGTTGTCACCAAACCGTTCAGTTTCGAAGGCCCGCGACGCATGAAACTCGCAGAAGAGGGGGTGGACGCCCTAAAATCCAAAGTTGACACGGTCATCCTTGTGCCGAACGACAAATTACTCAATACGGGCGATAAACGCATGACGCTTGTGGACGCCTTTAAGATGGCTGACGATGTGCTGCGCCAAGGGGTGCAAGGCGTATCCGACATAATTAACATCAAGGGCGAAGTGAATGTGGATTTCGCCGATGTTCGCGCCACCATGGCGAACGCTGGCTCCGCTTTAATGGGGATTGGTGTGGCGGATGGAGAACACAGAGCGGTGGATGCGGCTCAGAATGCGATTTCCAGTCCCCTGTTGGAAACATCCATTGAAGGCGCGCTTCGCGTGTTGATCAATCTAACATCCGGTGAAGACCTGACATTGGCGGAGGCTACGGAGGCGTCCAGCCTGATCCATCGACTTTGCGACAGCAAGGACGCCAACATCATCTTCGGATGGGTGTGCGATCCTTCCATGAAAGGTCAGGTTCGCGTCACAGTGCTGGCTACGGGATTCGCCAATCGAATGGGCAATCAATCGGTTGCGCCAACTGCCGTTCAACAGGTTAGACCTCAACGCCCCATGGTGGATGTGTCCAGAACAACGCCGACAAACCCCGTGGTTAAAACTCCCACCACCAACCCCTATCCTTTCCTTAGTCGTCAGACCGACAACGGGGAACAGGAGAAAAAGGTACAGACCACCGATCCGGATGATATCTCCATACCAACCTTCATCCGAAGACCGCCGCGTCTGTAGGGGTTATATCATCATCAGCATATTGCAACAGGAGGAACGTGAGATATGTTCCTCCTCTTTTGCGCCAGGGGGAAACATATGCGTCGTGGGAATTTTAGCCGTCCGTCAGCCCTCTCTTCCGATTCTTATTCCTTCGCCCTCCGACCCGTTCTCGCAACGCTCTTGCTGTTGGTACTTAGCGTTCCATCCTTGGCGACCACTAAGGGCTTAAACCAAATCGTCACACCGGATATCCAGCCCATGGGACAAATTTCCATCAGCCTTCAAGTCCAGAATCCGGTAATTGGCAATAGCATTGAGACCCAGATAGAGGCTGGATTTACCCAGCGTTTCGAAATGGCTCTTTTTCTTGGATTGTCACCCGGTGACCAAATCCTGAATGCGGAATACGGTTTGTGCGTGAAGCAACCATGGTTGTTATCGGTGGGATTAAACAACTGGTCTCGCAGGGGTGCCTACGCCCAGCCTTATATCGAGGCGGGATACTACAAGGGGCGAATTCACAGCATGATTGGCTATATCCATGCAAATAATCGTGAGGAGGCGATCGTTGGTTTGGGGTATCAAACTATGGACAATTTAATGCTTCAAGCAGATTTCCAAAGCGGAGAGGAGAATTTTTCAACGGTGGGATTCACATACAATTTAACCCCGAATCTCTCTTTTAACCCTGCTGTTTATATTTCCAACGATTCCTCTCATGATTTGTACGGTTATGCGGTATTGACATGGAGTTTCACCGCCTTCAAATGAGGCGATGGCATCTAAGTAAGCCCCATCATACACGTCAATTAACCTCAGCTTTGCACTTTCAGGTTTGAGACGTAAGAAGGAGAGTGCGGTGGAACATTTTCAAGAAGGCAAACACCGAATGAAATCACCATATCCATTGTGTGGCATCCTTCTCATAGGAATGCCTAGGGGCGATCCCTTGCCCCTAGGACACACCCTCATGGAAGAGAATATCAATCCTGGGCGTAAAGAGGCGTGCTAAGATATCTTTCCCCTGTGGATGGCAGTATCACCACGATAGTCTTGCCCCTGTTCTCTTCCCGTTTCCCGACCTGTATCGCGGCCCACACCGCCGCACCTGAGGATATCCCCGCAAAGACCCCCTCCTCCTTCGCCATCCTTCTGGCGGTATCCATTGCGTCAGCCTCCTCGACGGTCACTATCTCATCAATTAGCGACACGTCAAGGATTTTCGGAATGAATCCGGCACCCAACCCTTGAATGCGATGAGGGCCCTTGGGTTTTCCGGATAGAACCGCGGACGCCGCAGGCTCGACAGCCACAGCCTTGAATTCAGGTTTTCTCTCCTTGATATACTCCGCCACTCCTGTCAGGGTGCCGCCAGTACCCACCCCGGACACAAGAATATCCACACCGCCGTCCGTATCACGCCAAATCTCCTCCGCTGTTGTTCTGCGGTGAACTTCGGGGTTGGCTGGATTTTCAAACTGCTGCGGTATGAAGTAGCGACTATCCTGCGCCGCCATCTCATCCGCCTTCCTTATCGCTCCGGGCATTCCCTCCGCACCGGGAGTGAGAACCAATTCCGCGCCCAACGCCTTTAGCATGGCGCGGCGTTCCACCGACATCGTGTCCGGCATGGTAATGACGCATTTGTACCCTCTGGCGGCGCATACGAACGCCAATCCTATCCCCGTATTTCCGCTCGTGGGCTCAAGGATGAGGGTGTCCGGTCCGATGCGGTTCTCCCTCTCCGCCGCCTCGATCATCGCAAGTGCGATGCGGTCCTTAACGCTTCCCAATGGATTGAAGTATTCAAGCTTCGCCAGGATGGTGGCTCCCGCGCCATCCGTCACTCGGTTCAATTTCACCAAAGGGGTGTTTCCGATTAATTTCGTGATATCTTCCGCCACATTCATATTGTTCCTCCATGGCAACGCTATCCAAATAAGTTTGCGAAAACAAAAAACCCCGCATTTTTAAATGCTGGGCATGATACTTAACGAATCCTCCAATTTACGTTGCTTGCTTACCATCTCCTCAAGGGACATGAAATCAAGCATCCGAACAAGCTGCGCCTCTATGTTCTCCTGAAATTCACGTACAATCCAAGTGGCTGTGGAGCCGTATGGGTCCAACTTAACCTCGTTGTCGGATACAAGCAACTGCTCTCCCACAATCGCACGCACAATATCACCCACGCTGATTTTAGACGCAGGACGCGCCAAAACATACCCGCCGCCTGCTCCGCGTATGCTTCTCACGATCCCCTCCCTCTTCAACACGGCGAGAATCTGATCCAAATACGGCCCTCGGATATTCTGTCGCTCGGCGATCTCACGACTCTGACAGGGAATATCCGCATGTTGCTGCGCGATATCTATAACGGCTCGAAGTGCGTAATCCAACTTGGCGCTGAAAAGCGGCATATTCCGTCCCCCAAATAAAGTTGACTAATTTAGTATACTTGATTAAATTTACCGTGTCAATAAGCTTTATGTTCCTGATTGGGAGTCTAAATACGAAAAAAAGCGGGGAATCTCCATTCCCCGCTTCATACGATCGATTGGCGTATCAGTTCACTGCGAAAAACATCAACTCCCGCTTTGCGCTGTTTTCGTTCGGAGAGATCAACACACAGAAACCATTTCGTTTTGCATCCTGCGGGTCGGGTCCGAAAGATACGTCATGAACATATCCGCTGATGGTGTCGGACTTCCAGACTGTTTTCACGCCATCGAGATTCAAATTGGAGGCGCTCATTCCCGAAGGAATATCCGTGAGACACAACTGAACATCGTTCCCCTTCTGCAGGGCGACCCAGCCGTAAAGTTTCCCGTTCGGCTTAAGGGAGCATAATCCTCCAACCCACACCTTGCCGCCATCCATCGACAACGCCTTGTCCGGTGTCATATGTATGGACATGTCGCTAACCTGACTGAGGAAGTCGTTTGAATTGCCGACACTTAATTCCGACACTCCGCTGGGTTGTGAAGGATCAATTTTCCAGATGCCGTTGGCGAAGCTATCTATGATCAGTCCGCCCACTCCCTTTTTGCAGTTCACAACACCCACGACGGATTGAATGCCTGAAGCCTTGTGCATGTTCAGCGTGTCGTTGGACATGGTGATGTAGCCGCCCGGAACCACGATCACGTTCGATGAGTTGTCAAGCATGTGCCCTATGCCAATGCCCGCGCCCGCCTGAACACCTGTCAGCATGGCGTCGGAACCAACCGTTTTATCCTTATTAACCTTGGTGGCGGTCAACTGTCCGTTGGCATTAAGCAACACTAACATCGGTTGGTGATCATCGGTTAATACACCTGAAAGTGCGGCTTGCGTGTTGTCCGCAACATTCATTTTCCAAGTGAGTTTGCAGGATGGAGAGGCGGAGGAATCGTTGGTGTCCAGCACCTTCTGATCATCATATCCCGCAAAACTGAAGTTGTGAGATTTGTAATATTTCCCATGTGCGTTTAGAGGCCCGCCGCCACCTGGATTATAGTGGCAATACGAACAGGGCTTGTGTTCCTTCGCTGCGAATTGTGGTAAAGCGGAAGCGTTGATCGTTCCCAAACCGAACAGCAAAGCCGCAATCCAAATTAGTGTTTGCTTCATCCCAAAAACTCCTTTGTGACTTTTTCCGCAATTATGGCGGAATATCTGATTTTCCTAATGGAAATGTCGATTTTTCAGTGGTTACGCACCATTTTATTTTGCTCGGCTAGATTGTGCTTTTTTTCACTGACATACTTATTATACGCTTATCTTTTAAAAATCTCAATGTTTTTTTTCTTTCATTTCATTTTTTTTATCCGTGCAATCCTTTGTTCATTTTATCACAATCTACTCCCCTTTTGCACGCTGTAGTGGGCTATGAATGATAAAATGGGAGCGTATGGCTCAATTCTTTTTATTCCGTGTATTGCTCCTTCTTATACGCACCGAGCATAGCTCATAGTATGCTATCGGTTTTTGCAAAGTCCGCAATTAGCCGAGTACAATAAGTAGCGAGGTGGATTGCAAACATATTGCTTGGTCACTCCTCTGTCAAATGAGGAGGAGGCACCGCATACTGTTTTCATCTCAAGGGAGAATTTATGAACTATCGAGAACAACAGGAGGAGCGAGAGGAGAAGTTCCTCGCTCCATGGGCTGCGCACGCTGCCTCCTCGAAGGGGCGAGCGTGCTATGAGCATCCGGACATAGTGAGAACCTGCTTCCAGCGAGACAGAGACAGAATCATTCATAGCCGCGCTTTCCGTCGACTGAAACATAAAACCCAGGTTTTCATCAACCCGGAACAGGATCACTATCGCACCCGTCTCACCCATACTTTGGAAGTTGCGCAAATCGCCCGGACCGTTTCCCGCGCATTGCGCTTGAACGAAGACCTCACCGAGGCGATCGCATTGGCGCACGATCTAGGACACACCCCTTTCGGGCATGCGGGCGAGCAAGCCTTGGACGCCGCGTTAAAATCCGTGCTGCCCAACCAAAATTTCCGACACTACGAACAGAGTCTGAGGGTGGTGGAAGTCTTGGAGATGCATGGCGTCGGACCTGGTCTGAACCTCACATGGGAGACGCGCGATGGGATCATGCACCACAGCAAAGGGATCAAGGATATGGATGACCCTGACGCTGTCGTCTCGGAGACGTGTGAGGGGCAGGTGGTGCGCATCGCCGACCGAGTGGCTTATCTCAATCATGACATAGACGACGCCATACGCGCCGGAATCCTCAAGGAGGAGGATATCCCCACTATCTTTCGAAAGACCTTCGGTGGAACAAGCTCGCAGAGAATATCCTCGATGGTGCTGGATATCATCCAACATAGCGAAGGCAAGCGGGTCGTTACCATGACCGCTGAATATTCGAAACTCACGGATGAACTTAAGGATTTCATGTTTGAAAAGGTCTATTGGAATCCGGAGGTATCGGGAGAGGAGAACAGAAAGGCTCAACACATTGTGACATCTGTCTTCCACGCCTACCTGCAAAATCCGGAAAAGTTCGACTCCGAAGCTGCAAACGAGAATTGGGATATCGAGGAACGCGCGAGGAGAGCGTGTGATTTCGTGGCTGGAATGACGGACAGATACGCGGTCGCCTTTTACACCAATCTCTTCCCCTCAGATTCGGCGTGAAAACCTAATATCATGCATCGGGATGCAGTGGTGTAAGGCATAGTTGCTTCCGCATTCATTTACGAAACATGATTGTAAAAACGGCTTCCCTTTTTAGGGGGAAGCCGATACCGCCGTGAACGGACAAGTTGGTTAGGCCTTGGATCCAGTCTTTTCGACGTTTACCAAATCCTCGTCCATTACGATTCGCATTGCGTAGAACGATCGGTACACGAAGATCAAAGCTACGCAAAACAAGACTATGAACGCAATGAATCGGATTTGCCCCTGACCGCTTTTGGTCATCTGTTCCGCAAGCTCCACCGCAAGCAACCCAAACAGTGTGGTGAATTTGATGATCGGGTTCATGGCAACCGAGGAAGTATCCTTGAACGGATCGCCGACCGTGTCGCCCACGACTGTTGCATCATGAAGCGGCGTGCCTTTCTCCTTCAACTCCACCTCAACGATTTTCTTGGCGTTATCCCATGCTCCTCCAGCATTCGCCATGAACAGAGCTTGGAACAGACCGAAGAACGCAATGGAAATCAGGTAACCGATAAAGAAGAAGGAGTCGAGACAAGCAAATGCCAAGGTCATGCAAAACACAACGATGAAGATGTTGAACATTCCCTTTTGCGCGTATTTGGTGCAGATCTCCACCACCTTCTTGGAATCCGTTATGGACGCCTTCTCAATACCTTCCAGATGGATGTTTTTCTTAATGAACTCCACAGCTTGATAAGCGCCGGTTGTGACCGATTGAGTGGCTGCGCCGGTGAACCAGTAGATTACCGCGCCTCCCATAATCAAACCGAACAGAAAGAGCGGGTTTAGCAGTGATAGCTTGTCCACATTCGTGGTCAACCCAGCCGTCAACGCCACAATAATCGAGAAGATCATCGTGGTGGCTCCAACCACGGCGGTACCGATCAACACCGGCTTGGCTGTCGCCTTGAAGGTGTTGCCCGCGCCGTCGTTCGCCTCGAGATTGTACTTGGCTTGTTCGAAATTAACATCAAAGCCGAAATCCTTTTTGATCTCCGCTTCGATGCCGGGAATCTGTTCGATCACCGAAAGCTCGAACACCGACTGAGCGTTGTCCGTCACCGGCCCGTAGGAATCAACAGCGATGGTAACAGGCCCCATGCCGAGAAAACCGAAAGCGACCAAACCGAAGGCGAAGACGGAGGACACATTGATGGTAGTGCTCAACGGCATCAAAACATCCAATCCGTTCAAACTAACGAGGTAGGCGATCCCCATGAGGGAAACGATCACCAAACCAAGCCAGAACGCGGAGAAATTTCCCGCCACGAAACCGGAGAGGATATTTAGGGATGGGCCGCCTTCTCTGGAGGCGGAGACGATCTCCTTAACATGGCTCGATTCGGTGGAGGTGAACACCTTAACCAACTCAGGTATGATCGCTCCGGCTAAAGTGCCGCAGGTGACGATCAGGGAGAGCTTCCACCACATGGTTGTATCTCCGCCCACCACGGGAATAACCATCTTCGTAACAATGAACGTCAACGCAATCGAAATAATGGAGGTCAGCCAGACTAAGGTTGTGAGCGGTTTCTCAGCGTTAAACGAGTCCGCGTCGCCATACTTCGATTTTGCGAGAATATCATTGATGAAATACGCCGAAGCGGCGGCGATCATCATCACGATGCGTATCACGAATATCCAGACGAGAAGTTGTATCTGCACGGTGATATTAGTCACCGCCAACAGAATGAAGGCGATCAAAGCGACGCCAGTAACTCCGTATGTCTCGAATCCATCCGCGGAGGGTCCCACGGAATCTCCGGCATTGTCTCCGGTGCAGTCGGCGATAACTCCCGGATTGCGCGCATCGTCCTCCTTGATCTTGAACACGATCTTCATCAAGTCGGATCCTATGTCGGCGATCTTGGTGAAAATCCCTCCGGCAATTCTCAGAGCCGCAGCTCCAAGAGACTCACCGATGGCGAATCCGATGAAACAAGACCCCGCCAGTGTGCCAGGGATGAAGAGAAGGATGCAAAGCATGATGAGCAATTCGATGGAGATTAACAACATCCCGACGCTCATACCGGCTTTGAGCGGAATTTGGTACCCGGGAAACGCCTTGCCCTTCAATGCGGCGAAGGAGGTTCTGGAATTAGCATAGGTGTTCACCCTCATACCGAACCACGCCACGGAGGTGCTTCCGGCGATTCCAATTAGCGAAAAGAGAAGGATGATAAAGACCTCGTACGGAGCGTGTCCCCCTCTTCCAGTAAAGTATCCGTTTAACACGCCAAAGTAGATCAAAATGATCGTGCCGATGAACGCCCAAAGGATACCAATGAACTTAAGTTGCGTAACAAGATATGTTTTGCAAGTTTCGTAGATTAGCTCGCTAACTTCGAGCATGGATTTATGCACGGGTGCGTTTTTAAGCTGTTGAGACACAACCAAGCCGAAGATCATGGATAGGATGCAAACCACTATTCCGATCATCAGCAGATGGGATCCTGTCATGCCCAGGAAGTTTTGACTTCCTAGATCTGGAACTTTCAAATCCGCCTCGCCAGAAGCCCAGGCCTGACGAGTGGATAGAAGGGCGAGTGATATAAACAGCAACATGCTCAGAAGCCTGGAGAGGTGTCTTGCTGTATCGGACTGCCACTTTGAGAAAAGCGGCATTAAAGACATGCGCAGGGAATTTGCGTCCCCATTATTAACCATAATGGTCGCGGTTCCTCCTTTGTTAAATCAGCGTCGGACAAAATCCGCGCATTTTATAATAATCATATCTCAAAATCGACGCTCATGTCAATTATATTGCTATTTAGGTATTTTGCCATATATGCTAATTATTGCCTTTGAAAAACACCGGCGACGCCCCGCCGGTGTTCGTGATTCCACGTCTGCAGTTAGCGATAACGGCCTGATCCATTCCGAGGCCGGCGACTTTGTCATCGTGACTAATCCATGAACTCCGAGAATACTGGAAGGTAGTTCCTCCATACTTCGTTCTCACGACCAGCCATGTATTTTGTCAGGCTGATGTATGGAATGTATCGGGGACGGTGGGGTTGACGCATCAGCTTCATTCCGGATTGATGCAACAGTTTGTCGCTCTTTTTCATATTGCATCGCCTGCAGGAGCATACCACGTTCTCCCATGAGGTTTTCCCCCCGTGCCGGCGCGGAACCACATGGTCGATGGTAAGGTCTTTCGCAGGCTGACCGCAATATTGGCATATGTAGCCATCCCTTGCGAAAACCGTGCGCCTTGATAGCTTTAATTCGGGCAAAGGTCGGCGCACGTGATGCTTGAGCTTGACGACGGAGGGGGTTCTCACATCTCCGTGCAGAGTTGCAAGACGCGTACCGTTCGTATGCAGAACGTCCGCTTTTCCCAGATACACCAAGGATATGGCGCGGCGCACATGACACACATTCAACGGCTCATAATCGCTATTAAGAACAAGAACCTCCTCGCTCATTATCAAGAACCCTCCTTTGACACGGCTAACAAAAAACCCGCTCAGCACGCATTCACTGAGCGGGTTTGCACGACAGATTGCATTTGGGGGAGATGGAAATGTTGAGACTCAAACGCATCCTCAAAATGACGCACGGATAAATGCTCAGGCATGTAGAAGCCGTGGCTCGTCCGCCTTAGCAGAGAGCACAGCTTGTTTCCTTTCGCTCTTCGTTGATCCGCCGGTAAATACATCGTTCAGCCTTTCCGCTTACTAATTGCTTACATTATATAGGAGGTTACGGTAAATGTCAACCCATTTCCAAACTCAAAAGCGTTAAATTCTCGCCATAATTCAGCTTGATATCACTTCGCGCGCATCTTCGCTACTTTTGGGGCTATCACCGCTCTGCAATAGGCTTGGGAAGGGTTGCGCTCAAAGTAATCCTGATGATACTCCTCCGCTATGTGGAACTCACCCAACGGTTTGACTTCGGTCACAATCCTTCCCTTCAAATTCCTCTCATTCTCTATCTCGCTTATCATTCTTACGGCAGCGTTCCGTTGCAAATCATTCAAATAAAAAATGGCTGAGCGATACTGAGAGCCAAAGTCAGCCCCTTGACGGTTCATGGTAGTGGGATCGTGCATGCGAAAGAAAACACGAAGTATTTCGTCATAGCTGATCACGGATGGATCGAAGGTGATCCTCACAGCCTCCGCATGCCCGGTCTTTCCGGTGCAAATCTCCTCGTAAGTCGGATTGGCTTTCATGCCGCCAGTGTAGCCGGAATCGACTTCAAGAACCCCAATCACCTCCTTGTACACCGCCTCAATGCACCAAAAGCATCCGCCCGCAAGGACGGCGATCTCTTTTTCATTCGTATTGGAACTCATTATCATATTTATCCTTCCAGTAGCTTTCACTTTGTATATTCCCGACTAAGTAACAGCCTGCAAAGAGGTACGATCCTGCGTCCGATCAGTGTTTCCCGGCGCGAGATCCGCCTTTAATCCCATCAACTATTATTAAACCCTCTGTGCGTAAAAAAAGCCGTTTGACATTCTTCGCAGATATGAATAATATATCTTAACGGTGTGCGTTTGCGATACCCCCTTCATATCCAGTTGACACCGTGTGCTTCCGCAAGGCTTTGAACGTAATTCCGCATCGACGGGGGAGGAATGTCATGGGAAACAGGGATCGGCGTCAAAGGACTTCTCGCAGGGATTTTCTCACCAAATGCATCGGCGGCGGGCTGATCGCCATTCCCGCCATTGGAGAAGGCGCCAACATGAAACCTAAATCAAATGCACCGGAGGAATCCGAAGGGATCTCAAATTCGGATTGGCTTTTGGATCCCAAAGCTTACCGCGCCGCCATAAAAGTGACATCCGACAGTGTCACATTGGAAAACGGACTGATTCGGCGGATGATCAAACTCTCCCCCAACGCCGCGACGATTGAATACCGTAACCTCATCACCGGGGAGGAGATGCTTAGATCGGTTCGACCGGAAGCAAGTGTGACGCTGGATAACGCCTATTACGACGTAGGCGGCTTGATTGGACAGCCGATCCATAACTACCTTGATCCATCGTGGCTGAAAAGCATGACGGCGAATCCTGATTCCTTTCAATTCGTCTCGGCAAAGGTTGGAAAGACCGAGAAGCGTTTCTCTTGGAAAAAGCGTCTTGAATGGATGCCCGAGGACCTTCCCTGGCCTCCACCGGGGGAATCTGTCACCCTTGCATTTCACGCCCCAACCAAAAGCCCGCACGCTTTCGCGGTCTTGGAGGTGCATTACGAAATATACGATGGGGCGCCCCTTTTGAGCAAATGGATCGTCGTGAGGAACAACGGGGATAAGCCGATGATGCTGAACCGCTTCGTCTGCGAGATTTTAGCTGCCGTCGAACCGGAATCCATCGTGGATTCCGAAGGCGCGAGGGGAGGCTTTCTTATTGACGACAAGGATATTCAGCCAACAGCCACTTCCATGTCAAAAACCCGATGGAACGCCCCTAACATCCTAGTGGAAACGGATTACACGTTTGGAGGCTCTTCCATATACATCCACAGTGCGGGAGCCCACTGGGAATCAGACCCCCTCTATTCCACGCAGGTGAGTTACAATCGCGAAACACCCTGCCTGCTCGAGTGCAAGCCTCCGCTGGGACCGTACCGTCCCGTGGCTCCGGGCGAGGAGTTCAAGTCTTTTCATGTCTATGAACTCCTCTATGATTCCACGGATCGGGAGCGCAGAGGCTTGGCAACTCGGCGCATGTATCGCATGATGGCGCCTTGGGTTACCGAAAATCCGATATACATGCACGTGCTGAGCGCCGAGCCGGACGCAGTCCGTCTTGCGGTGGATCAGTGTGCGCAAGTCGGTTTTGAGATGGTCATTATGACCTTCGGAAGCGGCTTCGATTTTGAAAACCGTGATGAACAGTATCAGACGAAATACAAGGAGTTGGCGGATTACGCCCGTTCCAAGGGGATCGCATTGGGCGGATACTCCCTGCTCGCTAGCCGAAGCGCGGCAAATCCCGCCGATAACACTCAGGGGGAACCCGCGAAATTTGGAGTGATGCCCTGCCTCGGAGCGCAATGGGGGGTGGATTACCTCAATCAATTAAAACATTTTATCGAGTTTGCGGGACTCGGGGTATTGGAGAATGATGGGTCCTATCCGGGCGATCTTTGCTCGGCGACATATCATCCTTACCATAACGGGCTTGATGATTCCCAATGGGTGATGTGGAAAGCCATCACGAATCTCTACGAATGGTGCCGGAGTCAGGGAGTCTACATAAACATTCCCGATTGGTACTTCATGAACGGTGGAAGCAAGACCGGCATGGGGTATCGCGAGACAAACTGGTCTCTTCCCAGAGCCTATCAGGAGATCATAGAGCGTCAAAACATCTTCGATGGCACTTGGGAAATGACCCCTTCCATGGGTTGGATGTTCGTTCCTCTAACCCAATATCAAGGCGGAGGAGTGGCGGCGACCATAGAGCCTTTGAAGGAGCATCTCGCCTACTACGGCAGGCGTATGGCGAACCTGTTCGGCTCGGGCGTGCAGGCGTGCTATCGGGGTCCCAGGCTCTATGACGCTCCGGAAACCGAGCGAATGGTGAAAAAGTGGGTGGATTTTTACAAGCGGCACAGGGCGATACTGAACAGCGATATATTTCATCTTCGACGCGCCGACGGGGGAGGATTGGATTACATACTGCATGCAAACCCAACGTTGAAGGAGAAGGGGTTGCTGATGGTCTACAATCCATTGCCCAAAACCGTCACGGAAAAGCTGACCATCCCGCTCTATTACACCGGCATCAGAAAGACCGCTCGGGTGAGCGAACGGGAAGGGCGATACAGAACTCGCAAGTTAAGTGTCAATCTCCTGATGGAGTTATCCGTAACGGTGCCACCCGAGGGAAACACATGGTTCGTATTCGAATAGTCTGTAATAAGAATGTCGATCATGAATACGGTGAAGACTTTTTTAGTTAGGGTGTGTATCTTCAGGTAATTCTCTTCAAAGCTTCACTCTATCATCAAGATTCAAATCCGGTGGATAGGGGTGTGCGTATACCACCACCGAAGATCAGGCGCAGAAGTACCATTCTATGCACGTCCTGCACTCTTTTTTTGTATTGCGTGCTTCAAATTGTGCCCCAAATGAAGTAACTCGACAATACCGGATAATAGGCGCATATCCATCACATTGGGATTCCCGCTCGTGATACACCTCTGCCACGTCAAGGAACCATTCTGATCACTTTGGGGGGTACGAGGTATATTTTATATACATCACTCTTGGAGTGTTTCATGCGAAAGTTCATCGCACTCGTGATTTTGTGCGCCATGGCGGTTTCATCCGCTCTCATATCCGCTCAAACCTCCCCGGCATCCAAGCCGATCAAAATCCGCTATTCGCTTTCAGAAGAATCAATTGTCTCCGTCGCGGTCTTTAACCCGGAGGGAAGACTGATAACCACTCTTCTTAAGGACGCTCACCAACGACAAGGACTCAACACCCTGTACTGGAATGGGCGCGATCAATACGGCAATCCGGTATCCCCCGGCCGGTACCAAATACGAGGAGTATGGCACCCTCCCTTCTCCCTGAAATATCTCATGACTCTGGATAACCCCGGAACGCCCCCGTGGCCAACCCTCGATGGCAAAGGGGATTGGCTGAGCGATGAAGCCGCCCCCCAAGGAGTGGCGACGGATGGAAAAAATCTCTATCTCGCAGCGCCTGGATGCGAAAAAGGCTCCTCCATCATCGCTGTTGGCGCCGACGGTGAAAAGTTATGGGGTTACCAGGAGGAGACGTACCCGCGCTGCGTTTCGATCGCCTGCGGTGGCAACTATCTTTACGCTCTATTCTCCGGTCCGCTTCTCACGGTTTCCTCGAACCGTTTCAACGGCTCGAACGCCATCGGACGGGCGTTCCTGATCTGCCTTGACAAGCGCACGGGCATGCCGGCGCGTTTCAGCCTGAAAGAACCAAACCTTGTGATTGACAAATGGAAGTACGTGGATCACACGGCGGGGTTGTGGAATTTACGGGTGAATAAAACCTTTACGCCGGAGGATTACGAGGGACAAACGCGCTATTTTGCCAACGACGTGGGAGAGCCGACCAATGGGGTGGGAGTCGCGGAATCCGACGGCAAGATATACGCGTCCATGATGCTGGATAACCGAATACTCATACTCAGCGCTAAGACTGGCGAACAGCTTGGCTCCATCTCCGTACCGTCACCGGTCGGTTTGCACGCCCTTCCCAATGGAAAGCTGCTGGTGGTGAGCAATGGAAAAGTGAAACTTTTAAACCCTCGGGATAACTCCTTATCCGTAGTTATTAACAGCCACTTGGACGCCCCCTACGATGTAACCACCGATCAATCCGGCGTCATCTATGTGAGTGATTGGGGCAGGTCATTTCAAGTAAAAGTGTTCTCACCCAGGGGAAGGTTCCTTCGTGCCATCGGGAAACCGGGCGGGCGCCCTTGGATAGGCCGTTGGGACAGGAACGGAATGCTTCTGCCACGCGGCATCGCAGTGACGAATTCCGGACAATTGTGGGTGGCGGAGGACGACGCCTCCCCGAACAGGGTAAGCGTCTGGAACTCTAAAACAGGCGCGTTTCTGCGCAATCACCTCGGTCCCGCGCCTTACGGAGGCGGTGCGAACTTCTGGGTGGACCCGAAGGATATCCACACGGTTCTCGCTGCTGGGACTCTTTGGAACGTAAACTACGCTCAACGGAAAGCCTACCCTCTCTCCACTCCATTTCGCAGGCTAAGCGAACGGGAGCCATTCACTCCGACAGGCATGTATGGCGACGGAGTTGGAACCCGCACGCTCATGCACGATGGCGTGGAGTACGTATACGTAAACACCGGAAACTACGGGATGCTTGTTTTCCGGCGCAAGGGCGCGATTCTCGCTCCGATAATGGCCATGGGATGCCTCGGACGCTATGTCACCACGGACGGAACCACTGCGGAGATTTGGGATAGTGACATCGGATACCACTTCATCACGAACTATTACCCCTCGTTTTTCAAAGGGCATGAAGGGGATAACTACGTATGGGAAGATAGAAACGGGGACGGCAAAGTGGAACCGAACGAGATGCAGTGGGTTCACACTCTCCCTCGCAGCGATAATTACCAGCCAAACGCTCAGCTTGAGGCGTGCACAGGATGGGGAATGGGCTTCGGAAAGCATGGAGCCATCTATTACAGCGGCTTTTGCAAAAATAGAACGGTCGTATATCGATTAGATATGTCCGGTTGGTCATCGAATGGCGCGCCACTCTACAACCTCTCAGATGCAATACCGATCATCGTCGAACAATCGAACGTTCAATCCATATTCGCTGGAAACGATGAACGGATTTACATCTCCCGCCCCTATGAGTACAACCCCGGAAAGGATGCGTTGGACTGTTACGACAGGAATGGAAAGCTGATTTGGTCGATGGCGCGTCCGAATCCGATTCAGGGCGAGCGGGATGTGCTTTCCGACAGGGTGATGGGTGAGTTCTCAGAGCCAAACGTCGGATATGTCATCGCAACTTGGCTTTGGCACGGCAATTACAAGCCTTATCTCCTCACCTCCGACGGTATCTACCTATCGAGTTTCCTCAAGCCTACGCATCTTGGACCTTATGCCAATTGGGATGAATCCTACCTGCAGGTTTTTCAAGGCTCACACGGCTCGGCGTATCTGGTAAATGGCGGCAACGACGCTTATCATTTTCTTAAAATCGACGGACTCAATCGCATCCGCCGTTTCCAATTCAACATCCATCTCACCTCCCGGGAGATCGCCAATGCGGTTAATAGCGAACCCGCCAACACCGGAAACTTCGCATCCCGACAAAAGCCCGTCATCTGCGTTCCCTTCGTCGAGACTCCACCGCAAATAACCGGGAATCTGGCGGGATGGAACATGAGCGAATCCGTCTCTCTGCACGGATCAAAAGGGCGTACAGCCAAGGTGGCGCTCTTCAGAGACGCGAAACATCTGTACTTGGCGTATGTGGTTCGCGGCTCCAAAATGGTGAATCGAGGCGGAGACCCAAACACCCTTTTTATTTCGGGTGACTGTTGCGACCTAATGCTCTCCAATCGCCCGAGCGGTCCGCACTACGAGGCGAAGTCTGGGGACGAGCGCATCCTCTTTAGCCTGTTTCGCGGAAAACCTATCGTCGTGCTGTATGAGCCAGTGGTCAATGGGAAATCCGCTCCCGTTCGATTAATGGCGGCGAAGATGGATCGCATCTCAGTTCTGAACTCCGCCAAGGCGGTTTTCCGAAGGTTTAATGGAGGGTATGTCATGGAGGCGTCTGTGCCTTTAAAGGCAATCGGTCTGAAAGCGACCGGCTCGGAGGAGTTCCTTAAAGGAGATGTCGGAGTGATATACGCCGATGACACAGGAGCCAACCGCGCCTTGCGCCTCTATTACTATAATCAACATACATCCATTGTCTCCGATCTCACCACGGAGGCAACCCTCCAGCCCGGTGAATGGGGCGACTTACTATTTCTCCAAAAGGGCAATCTGATAGTAAACCCGAGCTTTGAAAGCCGGCTATCCCCCGGCGGAGGCAGTGGCTGGCGTATCGGAACACAACGATTTGGTTCCGCCACCGAGACGACTGTGGATTCCTATTGCGGCTCCCACTCCCTATGTCTAAAAGAAACCGCCCCGGTGGTTTTTCCGCCCAAAAGCTACATGGAAGCGGATTACGGCAAATTCATCCAATCCGCGAATGGCGGTGCAGGAGGGTGCTTCGTAGAGGTAACCCAAAAAATACCCGTGACAGGCGGCACATTCTACGATTTCCGATTGCGTTACAAAGCTTCAGACATGCTTCCTGAAGTGAAAAACCCCGGTCATCCGCGAGGCTACGACAGCCTCATCATCTGGCTGATCTGGACCGACTCCGATAACCGCGAAGCAGGGCGGGTCTGGGTGGCGAACATGCAGCACGATCAGCCCGTTTGGGAGGAGATGTCCGATTCCCGCGCGGGATACACCTTGTTGAACACCCCGTATCAGGCGCCGAAAAACGCGGTGCACGCCATCATCTCCTTGCAGCTTGTAGGCAATGCGGAGGGACACATGCCAAAGGTGGACGTGGATGGATTGGAGTTAACCCCCACGGATTTCTCCGAACCATCCGCGCAATGATGTTGTCTATTTCTTACGGTTTAAATTGCAATTCTTGATTAAAGTATCAACTATTTGACACCCTAATCAAGCGTATGATATACTTTGAAAGTTCAGGTGATTGAACCACAATCGAATAACCTTCATACTCGGATCATGTTGCGGCGTTTGAAGAAGCTTGTCTGGGATGCTTTCCGGGAGGGAAGCGGATATGGACATCAATACAACCAACATTCCCAATATCGGGGTGCGTGAATCCGAAGTCGTTCATCGGGTAGAGCGTGATAACGCAGCGAGGGATTTCGGAGAAAAGAATCAACAAGACAGACAGGAACGGAAGAAAGAGCGCTCTTCGACTGAACCTGTGGACGACGAGGTGGATGTGAGCGAAGCTTATCTCTCCTCGATACGCGATGAAAATTCGGAAATCACCGAGGATACTTGCCAGAATGACTTGGACGGCGCGGAAAAGCGGCTTGATATCGAGGCGTGAGAAACGCATTTTCCGGAACTATTTCAGGTAATTGCAAAATTCATACATAGGATTTTTTTACCGATGCTGGCGTGTGATAGATAATCTGCCTATTCCGAATTTTGTGATTTCTCTACTTAACAGGAGATTCCCTGCATGGATGGTTGGGGCGGAATGGTTTTGGCAATAGAGATTTTGCTTCTTGTTGCCGGCTGGCTGCTCTTTCAGCAGGCTAAAACCGAGCTTACAGCCCGCATGGCGCAAGTGCCTGTGATCACAGAGATTAAAGAACTTAAACGAGTTATCGCATCCATGCTGGAGCAATTAAAGGTGGAGTCCTCTCAAATCTCCACTCAGCTTGAGGTCCGATGCCTGGAGGCTCGGGAACTTATCAATGCATTGGATCGCAAAATTGATGAGGCGCAAAAATTGCCGATCAAAGCCTCCTCCCGCAGGCGCACGACTGTGCCGGAACCACACGAAGAGCCATCGATACCCCCCGCCATAACGGATAATGGGGCGTCCTCTCATCAGAACGGAAATCCCAGACACGCTGAAGTGCTGGTTTTGAATAAAAAGGGCGAAACGACCGCCACTATCGCACAACGCACGGGGTATTCCATAGGCGAGGTGGAGATGATCCTAAGTCTAAATAGTAATAATGGTTAACCTACAAACTTTCCACAAGGAGATTGATGTATTGAAGAAAATATCGTTTCCGGTGTCCGCTTTGCTGTTCGCTTCCCTGATTTTCCTGTCGGGATGCGGAAGCAAGAAAATAGCCGCCCGTGTGAATAATGAAACCATCACAATGGATCAGTTCAATCAGCGTGTTCAGGAAGTGGATGCTGCGGAACTTGCGCCGGCGCTGCAAGGACAAGGTCTATCCCACGCAGGCGAATACGCATTACAGAACATGATTTTCGAAAAACTGATCAATCAGTATGCCGCCCAGCAGCGTGTAACTCCCACCGACAGTGAAGTGCAGGCGTATGTGGCTTTCGCAAAGAAGGAGTCTAACCCGGCTCTTACCTGGATTCCTCCGGACCCGTTTCGCACGGATGATGAATGGACGCGAGTTGCGCGCATCGCGCTAATCGAGCGCAAGCTCGCCATGGCTCCGTTGAATATCACCGAAAACGAATTGCATCAAGCCTATAATCAATTGAAAGCGAAATTAACTCCCCCTGACACCTATCGCGTCAGAGTTATCCTGAACAGCACCATGCAAAAGGCGCAAGCCGCTCTCGCATCCCTGAAAAAAGGCGTTGATTTTAAGACCGTCGCTCTCACTCAGTCGGAAGATAAAACGAGCGCAGCCAAGAACGGGGAACTGCCGCCGCTCGCGGATAACAAGCAAAACCCGTACATCCATGCCATCGTCTCCGCCGCGAAACAACTTAAGCCGGGCGCGTTCACGCAATCCATAATCACCGTAGCCCCTCCTCCTACTCAAAAAGGCGGCAAACCGGTCTATTTCCTGGTACAGCTTATCGAGAAAATTCCGGGATTGACGCCTTCGTACGAGGAAAGCCGACCGATATGCGAGATGCAGGTCTTGGATCAAAAAGACCCCAACGCCCTTATGCGGGTGCAGGAGAATATTAGACAATTCAAGGATAAGGCCAACATACAGATCAATCTGGCTCCTTATAAGAACCTGATGAACGCCAAATAGTGTGGTTATTGTTCCGTTAATGGAGAGGGACGACCTTCTCCATTAACGCGAACCTTTTAAGCATGGATATCGCCATATCCTTAATGCATCTCATGCAAGGGATTTATTCTTAACAGCGTAAATCTCTAAGCCTCTCCATAAAGGAAAACGCCGATAAATACAATCTTTCCGCGCTGACCCGCTTTCCCCCTATCATGAATATCGATGCGCCTTACCGTTGGTTTCTTTGTATTTGTCATGACGTAATGGAAATAATATGATAGTTTTGGTCGGTCTTGGCCCTGCGAAAATAAACTCTCTCTCCTTGGCGGCGCATGATGCGCTGACAACCGCCGATCGTCTCTATCTTCGTACGGCGCGGCATCCTGCGGCCGAGCAGTTGAAGCTTGAGGGGGTGCGGTTTGAATGTTTTGACGCCATGTATGAGGTATCGGATACTTTTGACATAGTATACGAAGCCATCGCTGCGCGGATTATCGGAGAATCAGACCAAGGAGATGTCGTCTACGCTGTCCCCGGGCACCCATTAATCGCGGAGGAATCCGTAAGACGAATTATCGAAAGAGCGAAAGCCGGTCAAATTCCTGTGCGCATAGTGGGATCCGCTAGTTTCCTGGAACCCGTACTTGAAACATTGCAACTATCCTTGGATAACGTCCTCATTTTGGATGCAATGACGATCTCGCAAATACCACAAAGCGCGAATTTACCGATGTTAATCCACCAGATATACGATCGGGATGTCGCATCCAAAGTGAAACTGGCTCTCATGGAGACGTACCCGGATGATTGGAATGTAATCGCGGTTCAACACGCTGGAGTGGATGGGGAAACCATCAAATTGGAGATACCGCTCCACCGATTGGATAGAATGGCGTTGGATCATCTCACCACGCTGTATGTGCCTGTGCTTCCAAAAGAGTTGCGTAAAAAAAGCTTCGATGATCTCGTACAAGTCATGTCGTGCCTGAGAGCGAAAGACGGTTGCCCGTGGGATAGAGAGCAAACACATCAATCCCTGAAGAGATATCTCATCGAAGAGTGCTACGAGGTGATAGACGCAATCGACGAGGACGATATTGATGAGTTATGCGAGGAACTCGGGGATGTCCTTCTCCAAGTGGTCTTCCATTCCCAGCTTGAAGCCGAGGAGGGTGTGTTCACCATTCAGGATGTCATCGAGGGCATCGTGAATAAGCTCATCCGACGCCACCCGCATGTCTTCGGCGAAACCGTAGTCGCGGATTCCAATGACGTTTTGAGGAACTGGGAGAAGATCAAGCGTTCGGAGAAAGGCGAGGGATGGCGCGAATCGGCTCTTGACGGCGTTCCAAGCGGCATGCCCGCCTTGATACGCGCGATGGAGATCAGCAAACGCGCGGTGAAGGTCGGATTCGATTGGGAAAATTTCGAGGACGTGCTCTCCAAGCTTGAGGAGGAGCTAACCGAATTGCGAGAGGCGATCAACCTAGATCAACCGGAGGATATCCGGAATGAGATCGGAGATATGCTTTTCACCATTGTTAACGTCGCTCGGTGGCGGAACGTGGACCCCGAAGAGGCTTTGAGTCTCATGCTGCGGCGGTTCAACACTAGATTTCGGTATATCGAATCCCAGGCGCGGGAACGAGGCACGGATATACGCGCTCTGACGCTAGCCCAAATGGATGAATTATGGGAGGAGGCGAAACGCATTCTCCCTGAACAATCCAAGAGCGCTTGATCCGTTTTATCCTTTTCCATGCATCGGCAGTGTGAACATGAAGAACGATGACAACGCCAAACCCGGAAAATCCGCCTTGCGTTTTTCCACCCATTCCGGATTTCCGAGGAACATCATCACTCTCATACTGATGGGAGTTGCATGGTACGTCGTCTATTCCCGGATAGACAAAATCGGCGCTCTGATTGCAGTTCGCCTGCTGCATCTCTCCCCAGTCTCCCAAACAGGCGAGGGGGCTGTCTATTTTTTCAACACCGCCGGCGAGGTGTTGTGGCTTCTGATTCTTGTGATCTATGTCATGGGAATAATCCGCTCCTTTTTCCAACCGGAAAAGGTGCGTCATATGCTTGGGGATCGGCGTCATCCGGTGGATTACCTTCTGGCAGGGCTTCTTGGCGTGGTGACACCGTTCTGCTCCTGCTCCGCCGTGCCGATTTTTTTGGGTTTTGTGACAAGCGGCGTTCCCTTGGGAATGACTTTCTCCTTTCTCATCGCCTCCCCCATGGTCAACGAGATCGCGGTGTCGCTTTTATTCGTACTTTTCGGGGTTAAAATCGCCTTCACCTACGTCGCATCCGGTCTGGCGATAGCCTTCCTGGTGGGGTTTCTTATGGATCGGTTCAGGATGGAACGTTACCTGGAGCCATGGGTGAAGGAGTTTGAGAAGAGCGCGGTGGATATCGCCGTTCCAAAAATGGATTTTCAGTCTCGAATGGCGAAGGGTGCCGATGCCGTCAAAGAGATACTGGGAAAGATATGGCCCTACGCGCTAATTGGAATTGGGATTGCCGCCGTAATTCACATGCTGGTGCCCTCAGGGTTTTTCTCCACCGGCTTTTCCGGCTGTCCCGAATGCTCCGGCAATCACGCTGCGCACGGAACGTTTGCATCCACCTTGCCTCGGATATTTGGCAAACGCTCCTGGGAGTCGGTGCCTCTGGCGGTTCTTATTGGCGCCCCGATGTACTCCAACCCGGCAGGTATGCTCCCCATTCTGCAAGCGCTCATCGAAAAAGGCGCCCCGATCGGCACTTCATTGGCGTTCATCATGGCGGTATCGGGTGTATCCTTGCCGGAAATGGTGCTGCTTCGAAAGGCGTTACGCCCCATTCTCATCCTTGTTTTTCTCTGTTCACTTATCGTGGGAATCACGGCGGTAGGGTATCTGATGAACGCACTTTTTTAGTCTCACGCAATTCTGCAAGTCATGGTTTGAAGCGCCGCCTTCATTGAAAGTATAATGAATCCGGGTTCAAAGCGAATCATTATTCCCCTTAGGCGATTGGAAGCATTAACATCACAAGAAGAACTTCACGCTTTTAATAACCTGAAACGCGGGGTTGTAATCACACGCCGCAAGAGTATCAATGGCTTGCGAGACGTAAACGGCTATGGTGTGAATAATGATTCAACACCTCGGTGAGCAGCATATCCCCCGACAGATTATTGCATTAAATTGGCGGTTTACATTCTAACTAGGTAGTTGCATCATTTGAATTTAAGTTTGTGGTCATACGAGAAATAAACGATACGAGACGTTTCATTATGAATTCCGCAATTACCTCCAATGAAAGGAAATATAAATGCTTAGAAACAACACCTTTACGGTTATGGTTCCGCTGATCGGGCTAATGCTTCTTTTCGCCTCGTTTGCGAAGCAAGCCATCGGTCAGCTTTCGGGGTTTCGTCCCCCTGCGGTGCCTTTGGTCACCAGCGATCCCTATTTGAGCATCTGGTCGGAAGCGGACAGACTAACCGATGACGCCACCCGTCACTGGACGGGAAGGGAGCATTCGTTAGTGAGTATCATCCGAATTGACGGTCATAATTACCGACTCATGGGGATAGATCCTCCGGATGTCCCTGCGATGCCGCAAACGGGGCTTCTTGTCTTCCCCACTCGCAGCGTATACGATTTTCAGAACGATCAGGTGCACGTCACCATGACGTTCATGACGCCCGCGCTGCCTACGGATCTCGACGCCATGGCTCTTCCGCTTAGCTACATTACATGGGAGGTGCATTCTATCGACGGCAAAGAGCATCGGATATCCATTTACGACAGCGTTAGTTCGGAACTCGCGGTAAACGAGCCCACGGAGAGTGTGGTCTGGTCGCACGTGCCCGCAGGCTCCATGGCTGCAATGAAGATCGGTACGGAGAGCCAGCCGATCCTCGGCTCCTGCGGTGACGATCACCGAATAGATTGGGGATACGCTTATCTCGCCGCGCCTGTCAACGAGGTTAAGACGGCGATTGGCGCGGATAAGACGTTAGTGAACAGCTTCGTAAACGAAGGACAACTCCCCGCCGAGACGGATAAGCGCATGCCTCGTGCGGTGAATGACGATCAACCGGTCATGGCGGTTGTCTTCCCCTTGGGCGGGGTTGGGGCAAAACCCGTGAAACGCGACGCGATCGTCGCTTATGATGAAATCTACTCCATCAAGTATTTCGGTCAGAACCTGCGGCCCTATTGGCGCAGGAACGGCGAAACCCCTGTTGAAATGCTTCAGAAAGCGCAGCGCGAATACCCGGAACTCACCCTGAAGTGCGAACGATTTGATCATGAATTAATGGCCGACCTCGCAAAGACCGGAGGGAAGAAATATGCCCAGATGTGCGCCTTGGCGTACCGACAGGCTTTGGCGGCATGCGGTTTCGCAGCTGATCCGCACAAGCAGCCGCTCTTCTTTACCAAGGAAAACACAAGTAACGGGGATATCTCCACTGTCGATGTTATCTTCCCCATGGACCCGATGCTTATCCTCTTAAGCCCGACATTGGCGAAAGCAACGGTGGTTCCGGATTTGGCTTATGCGGATTCGTGGCATTGGAAGTTCCCGAACGCACCGCACGACCTTGGAACCTATCCGCTTGTCTTCGGTAGGGATGATGGCGGCGAGGGAATGCCCGTTGAGGAATCGGGGAACATGCTGATTATATGCGATGCAATCTGTCAGGATGATGGCAACGCCAACTTTGTGAAACCCTGGTGGAACAAGATAACTCAATGGGCGGAATACCTGCAAAAATACGGTTTGGATCCGGAAAATCAACTCTGCACCGATGATTTCATGGGGCATCTGGCGCATAACGCCAACCTTTCCATTAAAGCCATCCTCGGATTGGCGGCGTACGGCGACATGTGCCGAATGAGAGGGGAAACCGCGAAGGCGGAAAAATACATGAAAATGGCGCGGGTTGACGCAAAACACTGGGTCAAGGTCGCGGATGCGGGCGGGCACTCTCTGTTGGCGTTCGACAAGCCAGGCACCTGGAGCCAGAAATACAATCTCGCATGGGATCATATCCTCGGATTGAATATCTTCCCGCCTTCGGTGGCTGCAAACGAAGTGGCGTTCTATAAGACGAAATTGGAGCCGTATGGATTGCCTCTCGATTCCAGAACGCTCCTCACCAAGACGGATTGGACGAACTGGAGCGCAAGTTTGGCGACCAAGCAATCCGATTTCGAGGAATTGATCGCCCCGATCTATCGTTATTTAAATGAAACCACCACCCGCGTACCGTTCGTGGATTCCTATATCACCAATGATATCCACAGCAACGGAATGCACGCCAGACCCGTGATTGGCGGCGTCTTCATCCGTATGCTGGATAACAAGGCGATGTGGCATAAATGGTCGAGCATGGATAAGAACAAGGTCGGCGGATGGGCGCCCCTGCCTCCAAAACCGATTGTCAAAGTGGTGGTGCCAACTTCGCAAAAGAAAGGACTGGTGTGGCGATACACCACCGAAAAGCCCGCATCCAATTGGATGAAGCCCGATTTCGACGATAGCAACTGGAGCCAGGGGTTGGCGGGTTTCGGCACGCCGGATCCCAATGTCACCCCAAATACGCGTTGGACAACCGATGATATCTGGATCCGCAGGGAGTTCACCATGCCCAAGGGCGATTATAAGAACCTGCAATTCTTCGTCTATCATGACGAGGATGTCCAAATATATGTGAACGGCGTATTGGCAGCAAGCGAGGGGGGATACAACACGGAATACACGCCGTTGAATATCTTCCCTGCGGCGTTGAAGATCCTAAAACCCGGCGCCAAAATCGTCATTGCGGTTCACTGCCATCAAACCGTCGGGGGGCAGTTCATAGACATTGGATTGGTAAACATAAAAACAGAATAACCGTCACTTAGGACGGATCATAGACGGATCATAAATGAACCGGCGGGGGACGACATCAATCTCTCCCGTCGGTTTTCTTATTGGGGAATGGTTGCCTTCATGGCTGAAAAGTCGGTATTATCTTGAAACGACCCTTCACGTGTTGTTTTCCTAACGATAGAGCCTTTCATTCAGGTAGCTATGAATTCATGAATCCTAAGGAGGCGTTCATTTGAAGCCAGGAAACGAACGAAACACGGAGATGAACAGAAGGGATTTTTTAACCATTGTCGGCGCCATAGCGGGGAGCGTGACCATGGAATGTTCCTCCCTCGTATCCTCCGCCAAGGTACGCACTGAATACGATCCTTCGATTAATCGCCGTGCAAAAGTTGGCATCTCTGACAAAGCGTACGAGCAGGCATGGAAAAGAGCCAAGGCGATGGTGGATCGCATGACGTTGGATGAAAAGATCGCCCAGACAGGCTCCGGCGCCCCCCCCATCGAAAGACTGAATATACCCGGCTACAACTACGACAGCGGCGAGGCGTTGCATGGCTTGGTGCGAGGCGGCCCCGTCACCTCATTTCCTCTGCCGTTGGCTCTTGGCGCAACGTGGAACCCCGAACTCATACTCAAAATTTACACCGCAGTCTCCGACGAGGCGCGTGCATGGGATAACCACCAGCATATCGGGCTTTCCTACTACTCGCCGCCCACTCTTAACCTCCATCGGGATCCGAGATGGGGACGATGCGAGGAGGCGCCGGGAGAGGATCCATGCCTTGCTGCGTCCATTGGGGTGCAAATGGTTCGCGGCATGCAGGGTGATAATCCGCAATACCTCAAGACGACCGCATGCAGCAAACACTTCATCTGCAACAACACCGATGACGACCGCTTTGGCGTCTCAGCGGATGTGGACTCTCGCAGCTTTTGGGAATATTACACTCGAGCTTATCGCGCCACGATTGTGGATGGTGACGTCTTCTCCTTGATGGGAGCCTTTAACGCGGTGAATGGCATCCCCTGTTGCGCCAGCCGATTCCTAATGACCGACCTTATCCGAAAACGATGGGGTTTCAGAGGGTATGTGGTCTCGGACTGCGATTCCATATACAACATATTTGACCCGCATCACTACGCGGTGAACCAACGGATAGCTGCCGCCATGGCGATCCTCGCCGGGTGCGACCTGAACTGCGGCGGCACGCTTCAGCAAAATCTCCGAGCTGCGGTTGACCAGGAACTGTTGAGCGAGGAGGATATCACCCTCTCGGTTACCAGGCTCTTCACCGTCAGACATCTTCTAGGTCTGTTCGATCCGCCGGAGAAGGTCCCCTACACCAGGATACCTTTCAAGGTGGCGGATTCCCCCGAGCATCGGGAACTCGCCTTGGAGGCGGCAAGACAAACTCTAGTTCTGCTCAAGAACGAGAACAATTTTCTCCCGCTGAACAAAGCGGAGTTGAAGAACGTGGCGGTAATCGGACCGACCGCCGCACTCTGTCATCTTGGAGGTTACAGCGGAGCCCCATCGGTTCGCATCTCACCCTATATGGGAATCGCCCAGGCTCTTGGAATCAACATTCACGCCAATTACATCTCCTCGGCGGACATGGTGGCGTCCGGGGGAGGGGTGCAACTGGAGGCATCCTCCGAAG
>DAIDHP010000006.1 GCA_027459625.1 Chthonomonadales bacterium | reverse complement strand
TGATTGTGTCCATACCTTTCAGTATACGGACATAATCGCTGAGCAACTAACCCGGACATTTTCGCTGAGCAATAACAGTGGAAATAAAATCAATTGACAAACAAAGAAATTTATGATAAAAAAAGACAATTGCAATTTCCGTATGCCATTTCAAAGTTCCACTGGTCGTAAGCAAACTGGAAATCCCGACTCTTAAGTATTAGGCGGGAAAATGATATCCTGAGAGGAAGGCGCACCGATGAGCCAGAACTCTGATCAGAATTGCTTCAAGTGCCTGAGCGACATCATCCTCAAATTTGCGGATTATTTTCGGATGCCGCATGCGGATGCGGAGGATTGCCGTATCACGTTTATCGAGAAGATGATGCGACCGAACGGATGCATCCTCGGGGAATGCAACGAAACATGCCAAAACGCGAACAAGCATTTCCTCGCCGCCTACGCCCGGAACCATTTGACGGATCAAGTGAGATATTTTCTCCGCCGGTATCAATATGAAACGAGTTTGGAGGAATATGCAAGCAACCACGGTGAAATCGTTTCAATGATCCCCCTTCAACAATCCATCACCCCGGAGGAGGCATTGATGCAAAAGGATTTGATGCGGCATACGATCGCCTCTCTGGTGAATTTGACAAACAAGGAGATCGACATTCTCGTTCGGCATGGTTTCTTCGAACAATCGACCAAGGAGACTGCCGAAACACTTCACATCTCCGAGGAAGCCGTGGATCAAACCCTAAGAAGAGCCAGACGACGCTTGCGAAAAATCCTGCGAGCCAAAGGATACATCATCCCGGGAGGCTAACGATATTATCCATCTGTGAGATTAAGCGAGGGTCTCGAAAAAAAATTAATTTTTTTTCGCTCAACCCGTAGGTTTTCGCTCGTTTGCGTCGTTTTATATTATGAGGGATGAAAAAGTCCCCGTTCCGCGCCGGTTTGAGGGATGCTTTCGCACCAAAAAAAGCGGGGATATCCGAACGGTGGAAACGGGGACGCATTTCGAGAAAAGGAGAATTGAGAGATGAATCGCAAACGGAATTTAAGAAAAGCGACGCTTACGCTTCTGGCGAGCCTCTTCCTGGTCATCAGTTGTGTGGCGGTGGTGTGGGCGACCTGCTTCGAAACGCCGAAAGCTCAACCGCCCCAGAGTCATTGTAATCTATCAGGTTCATATTATGAATATATGCCAGATCCTCCTTTGGATTGCGGAGCCAGTATTAATCCTTACGAAGGTTGTCAGACTGCAACGCAACCATTAGAATATCAAGTTACTACTTATTCCAATCCTGATTGCACAGGCACCATTATTGACCAGACAAAGGAAATCCAAGATGGCAGGGTTGAATGGGATACGGCCTATGTTTGTTGCGAGTGATTCTTTTATTAAAAGCTAATTGCAAAATATGCATTAAGATCTTATGTCAAGGTGAGAATACCATTGCGGTTAATTTCAGTCGATCGAAGGGAGAAAGACATTGAATGGAAAAATGACATACCATATCATGGTACTAATATTTTTGTTTTCCTCCCTTCTTCTGTCGAAACCGAGTGTGGCGCAAAACACGAACGACATCCTCCTCCGCCTTCGCCAAAACGATGAACAAGTGCTACAAGGGATTATAGTTTACGATGATAATCCCCATTTTTACCGTGTGATTGCAAATATCCCTCCTCCTCCCTCCGTACCAAGTCGTGAATGGGTGATATACTCTAAAAACGGGTGCTATAAAATAATATCGAAGAACGCGAATAATCCCGACTTGATAATCCAAACGGGGGGAGGAGGAAATAACTTTATCGAGGGTTCCAACTCAATAATGACGGCAAAACCGTCGCATCCCTCCCCGCCATTTGGAGATATGTGCACCGGACCTTGCGCACCTCTGGGTAGAGGGCTTACGAGCTTGAAAGATCTCGTCATTATTCGAAAAAAAGGGGTGCTGACAGCGGTAGGTAAATATGGCGATGATATCACCATCCAGGCGAACCTTGACGCAAAGCACGGGTACCTCGCCAAGGAAATCACCGGTTACAATCAAGACAATAAGATAATTCTAAATTGGAAAATAGGGGGGTGGAAAAAGTGCATAGGGGGTGTTTGGATACCTCAACATTCCGTATCATATTTTCACGTGCACTTGAATAATGGAAAATATCCAATAATCCTCAAAAGGACGTATCATATTCTTCAAGCAAGCTTCCAGTCCCCTCCTTCCTCCGCCTTTAATCTGTCCGTAAAGGGGAAAACGGTCTTCGACGATCGCTTCGGCGTTCCGGTGGGCGGGAAACAGGAGTTCCCGGGAGAATCCCTGAACCAGATACTCCAAGGGACCGGCTCCGTCGCGCACCAACTCATCCAATTGCGCGAAGCGGCGGAGAGGGCTAAAAGCAGGGAGCGGCTTATCCAAGCGTTGGTGACCGGTCTGTTCGTTTTCACCCTTATCGCTTTTATTTGGATAATGCGAAGGAGAAAAACCCCAGCTTGAGTGATTTGACAATCCACCGTCAGGAGTTACACTGGGAATTATTTCCCAGGTTTTAACAAACAAAACGGAAAAATGAAAAGTATCCAATCCCAAAACCCCGCCGCCCACTCATTGAAAAACGTATGGATGCAAGTGCGCGATCCGGTAAAATACTGGCTCGCGGGCGTGGGGGTCACCTACTCGGTCGCGCTTTTCGTCTGGATCTTTTTTCGACATTCATATCCTTTTCTTCATGTCATTACGCGCGGGGACGCTCGGGTCTATATCCAAATCGCCCGCGATGGCTACCAGTTTGGCGACCCCCGTGTCGCCTTTTATCCGCTCTATCCCATCCTCATTCATTTCCTGAGCCTGTTACTGTTTTTCAAGATCAATTTTTACTCTCTCGCGTACAGTGCGCTAATCGTCTCCGGCGCGGCGTCCCTGTGGGCGATGATTTTCCTGGATCGGCTTTGCCGACGATATCTTAACGATTCTGCGCGAAGGCTTTGCCTGCTGCTGTGGGCTATCTCCCCCGCAGGTGTCTTTCTCGCCACGGGATATTCCATGTCGCTGTTTTTCGCGTTTCTCTTCGCCGGATTTCTGGCGGCGGAGGAGGAGAAGTGGTGGAAAACCGGCGGATACGTGGCGTTGGCATGCCTGACCTGGCCGATGGGATATATCGCATATATGGCGATAGTGATAAATATTGTTTATCTCCTTTATCGGCGAAAGATTCCCCGCATTTCGTTTGCCATGATAGGCGGATTACTCTTGCCGTTGATCGCGATAAGCGTTCATATATGCTATTTCGGAATCGCCTTCCACGATCCGTTTGCAAGCTTCCACGCCGAGCAAGGCAACTGGCAACAGCACTTCCTTCCCGTCTGGAAATACCCAGGATTTATCGCACGAACAATTGTCGGTACGGCGGGTTTATCCTGGTTCCCCTTGATATTGGAATTGAGTTACTGCGCATTGATGGCGTGCATCCTCTTCTACGCTTTTCTGCTAAAGGATCCGAGGTATTCATTTCTCTTGAAGTTTTTCGCGGGGGCGGTGCTGGTCTCCATCCTTTTTCGGAGCAGCGGATCGGCTATTCCGCGCTTTCTCATCACCGCGTTCCCGCTATTCTTCGTTATCGCCGATCGTTACCATTCGCAATGGGCGCATCGTCTGGTGATAACCTTGGGATTTCTCTATCTGAACCTAGTGGGCACGGCGATCTACATGATGAGCGGTCCCTATTTTTAATGCCGGATTAATCATTTTCCATAATGCTCCTTAACTTAACATGACCGCCTTGTCCGGAAACAGTCCGAAAGCCAATCGAAACAAATAACCATACCCCGCGATCGTAGGATAATACCTTAAGCATTGGCATAGTCCGTTTCAAGCTCCAAACTTGCCGGAAGGGATGGCTCTTCCGCAAGGTCAAAATCCTTGAGGTACTCTCCTTCAAGTTCCAGAGAGATTGACTCCTTAAGATTCATTAATAGTTCGTTCGCAGGTTCCCTTTGGGGTACAACCGGTAAGTTGACGCATTCCGCTATGAACTGTTTTCGCCCTCGGATTGACTCCATCAAGCGTAGATTGTAAAATTCCCTCCATGACGCGTAACTTATGATAAAAGATATTCGAAGCGGCTTCTCGCTCGGAATTGTGAAGGGGGGGGTATCGGATGAGTGTCACATACGGTCTCGCATCTCTTTTTATACTGAACCTCTGCTTGTTCGCCATGTCCGCTTCTCAAGCCTCCAATCTCATGACCTACCCCGGGCCCCCCGGGGAGCCCAAATCCTCCGATTACTCGGTCAAAATTGATGGCAAATCTTTGTTCGTCTATGTGGCGCAGGCGCTTCGCGGCGGACCGGCATCCTTCGCTTATTTCGATTTTTCCGGAAAAGTTAATGTGGAAATCACCCCCGCCAACCCGCTGACCAGCGTAACCATTCGCCCTCTCTCCCTTGGGATTAAGGCAACGCTAAAAAGTGGCGCGATCTGTTTTGATCTCTCCCATCCCTCCAACCTAACCATCGAGTTGAACGGCTCCATCGACCATCCTCTGCATCTGTTCGCAAACCCTTTACAAACCGATATTCCGAACCCTGACGATCCGAACGTAATCTATTACGGGCCGGGGGTCCATGAACTCGGCATACTGCGAATGCACAGCGGGCAGACCCTCTACCTCTCTGGCGGCGCTGTGGTGAAAGCGATCCTCATGCCCGATGAAAAGCCGACTGTCGAGAAGGATTGGTCAGGTGTGAAAAACTACAGGAATCTGATCGAAGCCGAGAACGCTAAAAACGTCTCCATTAAGGGTCGGGGCGTCCTGGATATGAGCGGATTGCCCTGGCATGCGAGAAACGCATTTGTATTCCGTAATTGCGACCATGTGACCATGGAGGGAATTATCATCGTGGACGCTCCCTGCTGGGTTGCGGGAATGTTTGGTTCGCGAGATATCACCATCCGAAATATCAAGGAGATATGTCGCAGGGAGAACAGCGACGGAGTGGATATCTGCAATTCGCAGAATGTGCTTGTAGAGAATAGCTTCCTCCGCAATAACGATGATGAGATATGCGTAAAAACCACCTCGCCACCGCCCGCACAGGAATCGAAGAACATCGTGGTTCGAAACTGCGTGGTTTGGAACGAGCGAGCGAGAGGACTGGGAATCACAAGCGAAACCCGCGTGAATATCACCAATGTGCTTTTCGAGGATTGCGACATCATCCACGACTTCTCACAAGGCGGTGATTGCGCCTCGTTGGCAATTCTCGTCTCCGATTCCGGGACAATAAGCAATATCCGGTTCGAAAACATCCGTATCGAGGATGTGAGCAACACTTTGTTCGATGGATGGATAGGCGAGGATTTCTGGGGGCATGATAAGACGCGAGGTCACGTGAACGGAGTGTTGCTTAAGAACATCACGGCGAACGGCGCAGTCGTCCCCGCGATTAAAATATCAGGTTTCGATGACACTCATCTCTTTCAAAACGTAACTCTGGATAATGTGAAAGTGAACGGACGGCGAAATACCAATATGAAAGACGGGCTTATGAAGTGCAATCCGTTTGCAAGAGAAATCACGGTCAAATAATCGCGTACATGGCACAATGCCATGCCTTCACGCATATCGCAATGCGCTCACAAAGACAAGATCAAATTAACTTTGCTTTTTCCTTGGCAATTTGAATGACTTCCAATTCGAAATCGGAGGATGAATGGAATGCGTATCAATGCAGCTTTTATCGTATTGTTGATGGTAGTTGCACTTCCGAGCTTGGCGCAAATCAAACCGCAAATGGTGGAGTTAAGCAACCTATTCCCAATATACGCCAAACAAGACTGGGGAAGCCTGCAATTCAATCAAAGCGTGCAGGGAAATCCTATCACCATAGGGGAAAAAACGTACAAATACGGCATTGGTACGCATGCAAACAGCAAGATCATATACGATTTAAACGGGCGGTATGAACGGTTTGAATCATGGGTTGGGGTTGACGAGGAGATGCAAAGTTATGGCAAGAGCAGCATTGACTTTCAGGTTTATGCGGATGGGAAAAAGCTATACGACAGCGGCATCATGCGCAACCCCACGCCCGCGAAATTCCTCAGCGTCTCAGTTAAGGGGGCGAAGGAGTTAACGCTTGTGGTAACCGATGGCGGGGACGGCATCAATGGCGATCATGCGGATTGGGCGGATGCGGTATTAATCGGTTATCCCTCCACAACGCCGCTCGCCGTGGGCAAATACGTCGTAAAGTCACCGGTTTTGACGGTTTCCCTCTCAAAGGATGGGGAGATTGTGCTGCTCAGATTAGGTGGAAAAAGAATCGTCTGTCCGGTATCAAGTGTTTCGGAGATTCCGGGGAGCAAAGCCGATGGAAAATGCAAAGTTCGGCGTCTTCCCGACGGCGGCTTGGTTTTCACTCAGCCATTTATCTCCTTTTTCAAGAAGCATCGTTTCATCATCACTCAGGTGTTTTCCCCTACGAAGGATGGAGTAAGTTGGGAGGTGAACCTGAGCGGAAATGGAAAATACTGGTCCTCTCCGATTGTAACGGGATTGACTTGGAAAAAACCTGAAACCATTCGATTCTGGACCGCATGGCAGGATCCAGTAATGGATCAATCAACGCTGAATCAAACTTGGCATGACCCGCTGATACCTCAACCCATGCGTAATCGCGTCTATTCCTTCGGGGAAACCCCGAATGGCTCTTATACACAAGGCAATCTCATCACCCTTCCTCTCGCAACACTCCTTCTGGAGAACCATGATTTGGGATTGACGATGGCGGAATCGCCCAAGGACACGATGCTTGACATGTCTTTGATGACCGGCAGCGATGGTGATGTGAAATTCATCCAGACCAATCACCGCTTGGGCGGTGGGAATGTGGTGAGTTTTCATTACGACTTGGTCGTTCACCCCGGGGATGTGCGAGGAGGCCTGGCTTGGATGGTGAAGCGGTATCCGAAATACTTTAATCCTCCGAATCCCATGGCGGATGAGATGGGAGGGTGCGCAGCCTATTCCGGCAATGAGGACCCCATTGACGTAGGGCTATATAAACGGATGGCTTTTCGCGTTAACTGGAAACTTTCGGATGATTTCCCGTATATGGGTGAATTCCTTCCGCCTTTGAAGGAGCCGTATGATCGATGGAACAGAGCCAATGACGAGCCACGCCCGCCTGGAAAACCGCTTTGGACAAGCTTTGATCGACTGAATGACTATGCCAAATGGATGAAGGATCACGGTTTTTACGTGCTTGACTACTTCAACACTACCGAGTTTGGGCGAAATATGAAGGACGAGCCGGTAGATCCATCCCTTGCATCGGACCCGAATCTCTGGCAGAACCCGGTGCAATATCTCAAAATCAAGATGCCTCACGCCTATATGCAACCCATCATCGGCACCTGCTACAACGCCTGGGTGGTGGATCCGGGCGATCCTGCATACCGAGCGCATCTTCTTCGCCAAGCCAGACGCGACATCCGAATGATTCCGGATTCCGCGGGAATCTGCATCGACCGAACGGATTGGCTGCGGTTATACAACACGAATGCGGATGACGGGGTGAGTTGGACGGGCAAACCATGCCGCGCATTTGTGAATTCCTGGAAAACGCTGATGGCGAAATTAGGTCCCTTAATGCACGAGCATGGGAAGGTGATCTTCGCCAACTTCCAAGACTGCCGACTCGACCTCGCACGTCATTTGGACGGGGTTTATGCGGAATTCGGCGGATATCCCACCGTTGCAAACGGAGTGAGTTTCCTTTGCCTCCGAAAACCCGCACTTCTATGGACTTCGGACGACAACAAGCTCAGCGACGCCTTTTTCCAGTATCATCTTTTCCTCGGAGCGTATCCCACCGCGCCGTATCCCACGAACAACCACTGCATTACTCCCTCTGCGGAGAAAATCCAATGGTATGTGGAATACGGGCCGTTGATGGATGCGATGAGAGCGAAAAAATGGGTTCTCACGCCGCATTGTATCGAGATGAAACGCGGCTCCGCGCTGGTCAACCTGTTTTCCACGCCATTGGGGTACATCATACCGGTTGTCTTCGGGGGGCAGGCGAAGGAGGTCGTGGTGTCACTGCTAAGATTACCGGGAATGCCGAAACGCGTTAGCGCGGAATCAATCACCCCTGGCGGGGATATGTGGTATCCTTGCAACGTTAAGAATGATGGCGATAGAGTGGATATAACGGTTCCTTTGGCGCACGGTTGCGCGATGGTGCGTGTTAGCCTCATGGGATCTAACTGATCGGTCCGATCCGCCAGATAAAAACGAGGAGGTATTTCATGCGAATTCGTATAGCTATTATTTTATGCATGATTATGTCATATGGCGTAATCGCCCGAGCACAGCAAATATCACAAGGGGATGTGCGATTAGTCGCTGTGAAAGAAGGAGGACACTGGACCGGTTTCAAACTCTATCACAACAATCATCTTATCACTCAGGTGAAACTAAGCTCCAATGGATTGCTGACCGCAGGCGCATGCAAAATGATGTATTCACCGAAAAGGTTGCTGTTCACCTCCTTGCAATCGCTGAAAGGAAGCGGTTTGTCATTAGGTGGAATGGATTTCATCGAGATCGCCTTAACGCCAGGTGATTCTTATCCGCAAGTGAAATTTCGTATCACTGTGCGCTCTTTTAACTCCAAAGCTTGGCTGAAGATGGTGGGTAAATCCCCCTTTCACTTCCTATCCCTCTATATGCCGGAGGCAATGGCATGGCATATCCAGGGGTGGCTAAACGCAACGCCTTATACGGATCCCTTTCCACTACTAATAGACCCACATGGTGGAACCCCTGAAATATCCGGTTACATGTATAATCGCAATTGGAGTTATACGCCGCCGTTGGGAGCGCAATCCGTACCAATTATTGGGTTATGGGAGCCGCAGAAATCCCTTTACGCCGGGTTTGAATTCGCAACCACGCGGCTGGAGGATAACACCGAGAAGAACATCGCCACCGCTTATTGTTGGAAAGAATCGCTTCCTGGAACGCCGGGAAGAGTGAATAAACAGTTCGTCAGCCTGGTGTATCCGTATGGCGGCCCAGGCTTTCAACATTTGGTTTTTCCCGATGCAGGCGATGTGCTCTATTCGCACTGTCGATTAATATGGAGCGATCAACTATCCGGCACGAAGGACCCGAACGAGCTTTTGTGGGAGTATGTTTGGCGCCGAGACAAATCCCTGTTACCAAGCGTGCCCCTAAGAGTGGATATGTCTTGGATGCCCGGACAGGATCTATTAACTCAGTTCCAAGGGCCTCCAACCGGGGGGATCATCTACAGGTCTATTACTGGAGATACGTTTCACACTCCGGGAACCACCGGTCTAAGCGGCTGGGACACCCACAATGAAAGCATGGTGGATGCGCCAGTGAAAAACAACGACATTGCACGCTTGGATCGCTTGGAGAACGAAGCACGGGAACTCGTGGGCATGGCGAAGTGGTTTCGAATCACGGCTGCGGGAGAATCCCCAAAACACTTCATCCCACCCTACAGCGGAACCGGAGTTCCTCCGGATAATATCGGGGTCTATTGGGACCAGCCTGTCACCGGAAGTTGGACAGAGAATTTCGGCGGGAAAGCGGTGGCGTCCTATCATAACTCCGATGGCTGGGCGGCGGGAAGATTGATGATTGATCTTTATCGGGATCGCCACGACTCTCAATATTTGCCTTATATAGACGGGGTGTTCAATTGGACACGATCCATTGTATGGACTCGTAACGAATTCCCAGACGTTCCCTCGTCGCCTTTCGCCATTGGTGGCACGCTCTCCGCAGCGTTCTGTTTGGATTATTATCATACATTTCGAGATGATCCCTTGCGAGCGAAACGAGCCGAGGAGGCGTTGCAGATGGCACGCTCCTTCGTGTACCGATACCTCACTATGTGGGCTGGAGATAATAACAGAGATGACAATTTGGATTCCTCCTTCCTATGGGAGCCTAACTCCGGCAGAGATTGGACCGGTGCGGCTTGTTCAAACGAAGTGATGTGGGACCTGGATACTTTGGCGCAAACCGCAGTGGACACCGGAGATCCCATACTCATGTACGCTTTGCAGGGGTCTCTCAGTCGATGGCATGTCCTTTATAGGGATGAATACTTTCCCACCCTCAAGGATTACCCCGCAGGCGACATGGCGGAGTGTTATGGTTTATATGAAGGGTGCAACGTTGGACCGGGCAATCGAACCGTATACGGTTTCGCCTCGCCTCTTGCAATGACATTCCCAGTGGGGGATACCATGGTGCGCGTGCTCGCAGGTGACAAGGCGGCGATGGCGTTCGACAAGAATGGCGCGCATACCTACGTAGACCAATACAGATATCAGCCATCCGGAAACTTCTCCTTCAGAGTGCGAAGCTCTCTTGACACTCCTTTCAATGTCTCCATTACCTGTCCGTATGTGGATCTGAGCGAGAAGCCCGTTGTATTAGTGCGTAACGGAGAAAAATCCAAATTGACTGAAGGAGTCGGTTTCACACGGCAATCGCAAGCGGTATGGGACCTCATCGTGAACCATGTTGAAAACGGCGATACGATAATTGTCGGAAATCCATCCGATAAAGCACCAATACTTCCCACTGAGCCGCCGTTGACCGATATTCACGCCACCCCTGATTCCACACCGCTTCCCGCCGGGTATCGAATCATTCCCTTCAAAGCCAATATACATCCGGACGCCTCTTGGGATCATTTGAACTCCTGGGCTGGACTGTCTCGGGGATTACGTTGGTTTTGGGGAACCCCCTTCCTGCTCAATCCGGAAAGCGGGCGGAATGCGTTAAAAGGCGAATCGCCGATAAAAATCGATGCGGGAGTGAATCGGGTATTCGTTCTGTATAGCTATGGTAAAGGTGCTTCTCCGGCGATACTCCTTGCAAACGGAAGTAGAATCCCTTTACAGGACGACATCGCCGCATTGGCTTGGCGTGCATGGCCTCCGATTTACACATCGCGCATGCTGATGGGTTGGGTGGATACGAATGGTCAAAAGGTGGTGGGTGTCACTTCAGGTGATAGAGTGGTGTTTGCTATCACCGCAGCCAATGCAAAAGCAATTAATGTTCTCGCATTAAAAAACGGAGTGAAAGCTTGGGTGGATATGCGAAAAGAGGATGAACTAATCGACAGCCTAAGGCGCATCACCTCTCAAATCCCAAAAGGCTCATTCGCTTTTCTACCTCTGGTGAACTCTGGAGCCGCCACAACCATGTTCAGCAAACTGGAACTCAACGCGAAAGCGGCTCCATTGACTGCGGATCAAATGGTGGAGCCGAATGTCCTGACTCCCGGGAACATCCCCGTTTTATTGGATTTGGATTCGGAAAACTACATAAGGAGTGTGCACAAGGAGAACGATGCGAGAAACGCCTTGATCAACTACGTTCGAGAAGGCGGAACTCTTATTCTTTTGAGCGGTCAGCCATGGCCGTTGTGCTATGGTTTGGAGATGGACGGCACCGCCCCACCTGCGGAGATGACAACAGCTTTGGGGTTGCCTCTCTATGACTCCATCGAAAAGTTACCCAATAACAAGCTCAAGGTGGAACAAATTCCCGGTCAGGCTCTCTTGCCTGGCATTCCCAAGGAATACACCTATCCCGAGGGTGATCCAAGGCTGCGCTCCATTAGCCGAGCCGGTATCGCTTCCGACGAGGAGTACCAACCTCTGTTTCGTGTGGTTGGGGCAAGCGGAAAGGATTATGGCGACGCCGCAGGGCTGATCACTTTCCCGAACGGCGGGAGAATACTCTATATCTCGGATGTCCTTACCAACGACCCGCATTACGGTCCCATTTTTATCACGGATACCCTGAAACTGCTGACAAAATGGACCCAAAGATAACCGTTCCATCATAAAGCAAATCCGTAACGGTATTTACAAAAACCGGCTTGTTCAAGGATATGGAACAAGCCGGTTTATTCACGTCTTTTACATTCCCTATTTGAAAACAGGGATACGAATTTCCGTCGATGCCAAACCGGGCGACCATAATGTGACTTTCGCCATTCCTTCGCCCCTCAGAGCCTGTATGTAACCTATCTCTTTGCCATGAAAAACCCTTCGCTTATTGGATCGATAATCTTCATGGCTTTTCTGGTCTCCGCTTTCCAGCCCCATCAAACGAATAGGACCTTCCAGCACCCATTCGATCTCATTATTCACATCATATGTTAAAATCCCATCTTCATCCACAACTTTGACTTCGATATGCGCCAAATCCATTCCGTTGCCATGAAGACTTTCCGCATCGCATTCACCAAGTATACGGCATGGCGATCCATGGGTTCTCAATTCGCCGAAGCACTGGATTTCCAGACCATCTCCGCCAATGGCTTTCACTGCGCCGTCCTCGTAGGGAACATCCCACCATAATATCTGATTGTCCTCGCGATTCAAACGCTTCACCCCCAACGACCTGTCATTTATAAAAAGTTCGACCTCGTTGCAGTTCGTGAAGCAAATTACTCGAATCGGTGCACCCGCCTCTCCTCGCCATATTGGTTCCGCTTTCGTATGGCTCCATAGGGATTCAATCTCATCTTCTTTAGGAACTGCGCAAGTCCCCAAAAACACCATTGGCTTCTCGGTCCATATGCTTTGTCGAAAGAAATATTCGGGTTTTGGGATACCGCATAAATCCAGCAGCCCGGAGCCGCTACCGCGATGAGGCCACCTGCCTGCCTCCCCCAGATAATCGATGCCTGTCCAAAGAAACTGTCCGGAAATATAGCTTTGGGACGCAACAGCATTCCAAAATGACCATCGCATTCCATTTTCACTTCCGTACACCGGTCGTAATGGGTATTTTTTATGATCCTCTTCATACCGGTATTCCTGATAGTTATAGCCGACTATATCCAAGGCATCCGCAAATCCCGTCTCATTTGAAATCAACACCGCCGCCAATGCCGCTGTCACGGGTCTGGTGTTATCATGCTTTTTCACGATCTCCACCAATCGTTTGGCGATCTCACCCAGTCGATTGGAATGCGGGAGAGAGGGGTTGTATCCGCGCCCGTATAATTGTGGGTTCTTGCCAACGTCGAGAATCTCATGGGTGTAAGGGTCATTCGGGTAATCGATCTCATTTCCGATGCTCCACATAATGATACAAGGATGGTTTCTATCCCTTAAAATCATATCCCTGAGATCATGCTCAGCCCATTCCTCGAAATATTCATGATAACCGTCCGTCCCGGGTTCCCCTAAGTTCCAACCCTGAATCCATTTATGTTTCCCCAACTCCCATTCATCAAAAGCCTCGTCTTGCACCAAAAACCCCATGCGGTCGCATAAATCATATAGCTCCGGCGCATGCGGGATGTGAGACATCCGTATCGCGTTCACACCGGCATCTCGCAAAATGCGTAATCTCCGATGCCACACCTTCTCCGGCACCGCCGTGCCGAGAGTTCCGGCGTCATCATGAATGCAGACTCCACGCATCTTTACGCTTTCGCCATTTATTGTCAACCCCCCGTCGGGATCGAATTGTATGGAGCGGATGCCGCATACCGTATCTATCAGATCGCAGATTTGATCCTCTACGCAAACCTGAGTGCGTAGAGTATATAAATAGGGGGAATCCACAGACCACAGTTTTGGGTCTTTCACAATCAGACCGAAACTGACACACCCCTCTGACTTTGCGGCTATCTCAATCTCGGAACCATCCCGAGCCACATCCATACCCTCCGGGGAATCGAGCGTGCAGCGGACATTGACCGAATGGGATCGATCCGTAAGGTTTTCAACTTCCACCTCGGCTTTTACAAGTGCGGCGCCGTTCTCCGAGATATTCGAAGAGGCGAACACACCCCAATGCTTAATATGAACAGCGTGCAAGAGAACCAGTCGAACGCCACGATTGATTCCAGAACCCGTATACCATCTGCAATCCGCGTGTTTCTCATGGTTCACGCGAACCGCCAACACATTCGTTGCGCCGATAAGAATGTGCGGGGTTAAATCATATTGAAAAGATATGAACCCGTTTGGACGGTATCCGATATGTCTCCCGTTAATCCACACGTCACCATTGCAATAGACGCCGTCAAAATCGACATAAACACGATCCTCCGCATCCAAATTCGGGATTTGAAAATCTCTTCGATACCAGCCAATTCCCCCCGGCAAATACCCCGTGGCACTAGCCAACCGGGAATCAAAGGGCTCCTCGATACTCCAGTCATGCGGCAAATTCAGCATTCGCCATTGCGTATCATCATAACCTGGTAACTCAGCCCCTGATAAATCCTCCAAATGGAATCGCCAATTCTCGTTTAATTCCACAATCCTCCGCATCCGCCGCCCCTTCTGAAATATAGGGTATGGCTTGTTATAAATCGCCATACCCTAAGTCTATATGATGGTCACGTGATTACCCGTTATCTAATATAACGGTGAGACAAGAAGATTCACCTCACATGATAAAGGTGTTCTTGGCACTTTTTATGATATTTTGGTTGGAAACAAACTGATACATTGTTATTCAGGAATTGGATTGGCATCTTGATCAACAATGATTTATCCTCCAAAAACTGCCAAGCATTCTTTTAATTGTTCGCGAATGTCGATTTTCTGCGGACAATATTGCTCGCATTCGCCGCATTCGATGCAGACGTCCGCCTTCGCGCCTTTGACCCATTTTCCGCCAATTTCATTATACATATGCTGAGCGTGATCCCTAATGCCGTAAATGCGATAGTTATTCATTGCTTGGAAGATATGGGGAATGTTCACTTCTTGGGGGCAATGCGGCACGCAATAGTTGCATCCGGTGCAATAGAGATCCGCTAGTCGCTTGTTCTCCTCCATTGCCGCTTGTATGCCTTGAAGCTCCTGGGCAGTGAGCGGGGAGGCGTTTGATGCGACGGCGGCGTTCTCATCCACCATCGCCATCGTGTTCATCCCGGATATGGCGCAGTCCACATTTGGATTTGCAAATACAAACCTCAATGCAAGTTCCGCGCTGCTTTTAACCTCCACCCCCATTTTTTTCGCTTGCTCCGGATCCATTCCGGCGATACGTCCTCCGCCAACAGGTCCCATGACCACGGTGCCCAATCCTTTGGATTTGGCGTTCGCAAGAGCTTTTTCATTCGCCCTGTCTAAAAGGTTATATTGACAAAGAACGGAGGAGAAAATGCCTAGATCAATAATATCCGCCATCACCTCAGGTGAGTCATGGAAAGAGAAGGAGATATGTCGAATCAAGCCCTCCTCCTTGGCTTTGATAGCGTCCTTGATGTATTCATCGCGTCGCTCGTGAGTTAGGAACCCTTTGCCGATACCATGAAAATGATAGCAATCGAGATAATCGATTTGGAGTTTTTGCAACTGAATTTCCAAAAGCTCTCGATAACTTTTCTCATTGCCAACAGGGTATTTGGTGGAGACATACACATTGTCCCGCCACCCATTCAGCGCCTTTCCTAGGGCAATTTCACTGGTTCCATTGCAATAAAACCATGCCGTATCGATATAATTCACCCCTAATTCAAAGGCGCGATGGATCATAGGGATGGCTTTATCCTCATCCACAACATCCTTGCCATCGATGTTAGTCATCGGAAGCCGCATGGCGCCAAATCCAAGCCGGGAAATGGTCATGCCTGTCTTGCCAAAAGATCGGTATTCCATCTAATTCCTCTTACAATTCTTATTTATGTGTCCTGATCTGGATTTTACCCTCATTTTTACGTAATATGCCAACCATACAAACACCCCCCATCCAAATCAGAGCCGCGAGCGGAGCGAGCGGGTACACGCGTTAGAATAACCACTACACCTTCGCTATCGCGGCAATAGTGCTGTAGCAGAAGATTGAAGGATAAATAGGATGGCAAACAAGTGGTACCCTGTCGCGGATGCTTGGGGGATGCGTTCAATGGCGGGGGTTGCCCTGTCGCTTCGCTCCAGGCTCGGATAGGGTTGAGATTGTTCAAATCCGAGCCGCGAGCGAAGCGAGCGGGGATATGTTTTATAAAACCACCTACACCTTCGCTATCGCGACAATTTTACTATCGCGGAAGATTGAAGGATAAATAGGATGGTGAACAAGTGGTGCCCTGTCGCGGATGCTTGGGGGTTGCGTTCAATAGCGGGGGTTGCCCTGTCGCTTCGCTCCAGGCTCGGAATTAGGTAAATATCATTTGACAATCTTTGCGAACAATGCTCCGTATTCTGCGTATCTCCATAGATAATACTCCATCCAATTTTTCCCAAGAAGGAGAAAGACAACATGGATAACTTTCCACTCGCGTATCTCATCACTTTTAGTTGTTATGGTTCCTGGTTGCACGGGCACTCCGAAAGCTCAGTGGATAAGGACGATAACATACCAGGCACACCATTATTGAAACCCAATGAATTTCTCGAAAGTTATGAGTGCCGATTGATGAAATATCCCCCTTATTACCTGGATCCCCAACGACGTATAATAGTCTTAAACGCAATAACAAACAACAGTCAGATGCACGAAAGAATTCTCTTTGTGTTGCATGTTCGAATGACACATGTGCATGCAGTAATTCAATCAGCGGAAAAACCTGAGAGGATTGTGATCTCCATCAAAGCAAGTGCCAGTCATGAGTTAAATCTGTCCGGTCTTGATACTTCAAATATAAAAAGATGGACCAAGCACGCCAGCACAAAATATCTATGGCGAAATGAAAACGTCGAGCGTGCAATTCATTATGTGTTGTATGAGCAAGGTGAACCTATGTCGATCTATCCATCCGAATGTTTACGCTGAACTACTATTTGATTGACACAATCCGAGCCGTGAGCGAAGAGAGCGGGTGCATGGGTGTAGCGAGCGGGTACACGCGTTAGAATAACCACTACACCTTCGCTATCGCGGCAATAGTGCTGCAACAGAAGATTGAAGAATAAATAGGATGGCGAACAAGTGGTGCCCTGTCGCGGATGCTTGGGGTTGCGTTCAATGGCGGGGGCTTGCCCTGTCGCTTCGCTCCAGGCTCGGATAGGGTTGAGATTGTTCAAATCCGAGCCGCGAGCGAAGCGAGCGGGTACACGCGGTAGAATAACCACCACACCTTCGCTATCGCGACAATTTTACTATCGCGGAAGATTGAAGGATAAATAGGATGGCAAGCAGGCGGCACCCTGTCGTGGATACTTGGAGGTTGCGTTCAATGGCGGGGGGGTGCCCTGTCGCTTCGCTCCAGGCTCGGAGAGGATTACTTATCTAGAAAATCCTTTAGGCGTTGCATGAGCAAATCGTGTCGCTTTAATTCACATTCCCAAATCACCAATACCTTCCAACCGTCATACGTGAGCGCCTGAATATTTCCGGAATCCCGCACGACATTGCGATCCAATTTCGCATTCCAGAAATCCTCATTACTTGACGGTCTGGACGCAAAAGGACACCCGGGATGCTGATGCCAAAAACAGCCATGGATGAATATGATCTTTTTCCTCCCGCGAAACACGATGTCGGGTTTCCCGAGCAGATCCTTGACATGAAGTCGATAACGATAACCCGCATGAAAAAGCAGTCGCCGTACAACCATCTCGGGACCAGTGTCCCGGGACTTCACTTTTCGCATTACTTCACTGCGTTTGGCTTTATCATAAACATCCATCAGCATTATCGGCAAATCGTATCAGAGTAAGTTATTCCTGCTTTTTCACAGCATGTCCGCCGAACTCATTGCGTAATGCGGCGATTACCTTCGCGGAGAAACTCTCCTTTTGCCTGGAGGCGAAACGTTCCAATAATGAAAGTGTCAAAACAGGCGCGGGAACATTTAATTCGATCGCCTCCTCCACTGTCCATCTGCCCTCCCCGCTGTCAGCAACATATCCCTGTATCGACGCCAAATCCTTCTCTTTCTCGAAGGCGTTTTCCGCCAGTTCCAGGAGCCAGGATCGTATGACGCTTCCTTGATTCCAAAGATGCGCCAATTGCTCCAGATCATAGTTGTAATCGGAGGCATGCAGAATTTCGAAACCCTCTCCATATGCTTGCAACATCCCATATTCAATGCCATTGTGCACCATTTTCGAGTAATGCCCCGCCCCGCTTTCGCCAACATAGGCATATCCATCCGGCGGAGCAAGCGTCTTTAGGATAGGCTCCACATAGTCAAACGCCTCCTTCGGACCCCCAACCATGAGGCAATATCCGTTTTGCAGCCCCCAAACACCCCCGGATGTCCCGGCATCGAGATAGTGAATCCCCTTCAATGCGGATTCATCCGCTCTCTTGCATGTATCTTTGAAATAGGAGTTGCCTCCATCTATAAGGATATCTCCGGGGTCCAGTGAGATCATAAGATCCTCCACGGTCATTTCCACTGGGTCTCCCGCAGGCACCATCATCCAAACAACACGCGGGGCGGTAAGCTTTCTGGTCATATCCGCTACGGAGGAGGAGGCGATCGCTCCCGCATCCACGCAGATTTTTACCGCATCGGGATTGGGATCGTACACGATTACGGAATGATTTCCGTTCAAAAGTCTCTGTGTCATGTTGGAACCCATCTTTCCCAACCCAATCATTCCTAAATTCATCATTTATCTCCTTTAGGGAAGCGTTCATTTATATTATACGAAGATTAATCTCATTTGATGGGGTTACAGTGAAATTGCGAATGCCTATGGAAAGAGGATGAAAGCCATCCCCTTTCCGTTCAATGGAAATACAACTGAAAGGGCTAAGCCCTCAACCCTATTTGTTCAGAGAGGCGTCCTCTATGCCGATATCGATATACTGCCCGCCTATGGTTTGATGACAATGCGCGGATAGCACGTTTTGTCCCGGCTTCAAAGCGGCGCGCGCCTGGGGTGTCATTGGGAGGTCAACATAATCCGTCGTATACCCTTTTGCGGCCCCTGCAAAAACGCCATTCAGATATATTTCCACGTCCTCGTCATGAAACACCCTAAAAACCAAATTTGCGGGAATCTTATTCGGAAGCGTAAAAGTTCTTCTGATCCATATGTCAGACGTGGTCCATGGAGTACGGGTCGCAGGACAGACTCCTCCTGCGCCAAAACCAGCCGGTCCGCTCTGCCATGCGCTATCATCATAGTTCACTTGATACCAATTGACATCAGGCTGCGTCGTTGTGTATTTCCACACAATGGGCTTATCCAATGATGTCGGAACCAAATCCGTCTTGACGGGTATGTAGGGAAAACGAAACGCGTTGGCGTCCGCTACGATTTTAGGGTTCATTTTCGTGACCGCACGATCATAGGTCATCAATCCGTTGCTTTCAGTTTCAACGTCGGTTAACTGAGTGTATACGGCCGCACTCAACCCTGGATTCTTAATGAGTGGCGGGATCATTTTCAGAAGTTGCTGATACCTTCTCTCCAGTCTGGCGGATTGACTCATTAATCCAGCATAACCCCAGGATTCATTCGTCCACATGTGACCGTTCACCCGCATTCCCAATCCGCCGAACTCCCCTAAAACCGCCGCTCTATCCGCTTCGGGCTTGGGACTTTCCGGCTCCTGATAGTGATGCATGTCGATCACATCCCCCACCCTTTTGTCCGTCCAACCGCTGGCGTCGTCCACCAGTCTCGATGGATCCAAATTTTTCACATACGACACGAGCGAGCGTGTATCGTGCTGCCCCCATCCCTCATTGAAAACAACCCACATGATGATGCATGGATGGTTTCCACGCCCGACTACCATGTTGTGCAACTCCGTTTTAAACTGAGCCGCCGCGTCGGGTGGCAGATTGGAATTGAAGCAACTTGGCATATCCTGCCAGACCAACAACCCCAGCTTATCCGCCCAATAATACCATCTCTCCGGTTCCACTTTCACATGTTTACGGATAAGATTAAACCCGCACTTCTTGACCATCTCCAAGTCATATCGGATGGCGGAATCCGTGGGAGCGGTGTATAGCCCGTCCGGCCAAAATCCCTGATCCAGCACTCCCATTTCGAAAACAAAATGGTTATTCAGCATCAGCCTCATGACATTCCCATCGCTTGCCACGGCGATTTTGCGCATGGCGAAATAGCTTCGAACGTTATCCACGACCTTGCCATCCCTCACCAAGGAGACTTTCAAATCGTAGAGAAACGGATCCGATGGAGACCACAAATGCGCATTGGGAATGGGTATTTCCACATCTTCGTTCGCAGCGCATGTTTTCATTTCGAGTTTTTTATTATCCTCCACCGGTGTCACACGAACTTGCGCACTATCGGCATGATCGCCTTTTACATTGGCTTTAAAATGTAAAACTCCTGTATCCACGTCCGGAACCAACTGTAAGGAGGAGATATATGTGCTGGGAACAGGCTCCAGCCAAACGGTTTGCCAAATACCGCTGCTTGGAGTGTAAAAAATGCCCCCTGGATGTTCTGTCTGTTTCCCTCGGGCGATATCGTTATTATCAATTGGAGCGTACACTTTTACCACTATGCTCTGACTGCCTGTCGAGTGTAACGCGTCCGTGATATCGAATTTGAACCCATCATAGGCGCCCGTATGGGACCCAATCTCCTCTCCGTTAACGTACACCGTCGCTTGCCAGTTTACGGCTCCGAAGTGGAGGAGGATACGTTTGTTCTTCCAGCTTTTCGGGATCTCAAAAGAGCGATGATACCAGATGTAGTCCTTTGGATCTGGAATCTTCATCACTCCTGACAATGCGGATTCTATAGGGTAAGGGACGAGAACCTGACCGTCATAAGATGAGGGTTTCGGAGCATCAGGATCGGTGATCACATAATCCCACAAACCATTCAGATTTTCCCAAGTCTTTCGAACCAATTGAGGACGCGGATAATCCGGCAAGGCGTTTGCGGGGCTTACCTGTTTGTCCCAACGCGTCATCAAGGGGCCGTTGGCGATGTGCCATGTGTTTTGCGCATTCGATTTTGCTTGCCCGATGGTGATTGCGATTAATGAAATTAAAAGCATTACGCCGATTTGATTGAGCATCCTTTTCATGTATTATCTATCCTTCCTGGTAGGTTTGCGTTGGATGTCATGTTCAGGCGGAAATGAGAGGTGATTTTCATGAGTATATCCAAAATCCAAGCGCTGGCGCAAATACACTATTCCCATCTACATACCATTTCACGATAGTCAGCAAAAAAGAGCCGCCCGCGAATATTCTCCGAAGCGGCTCTTCAAATCAGACTCTTAGGCTTTGGCGAACTGAACGATATACTCCGCCAAAGCCTCCGCGCCCTCCAGCGGAAATGCATTGTAAATCGAGGCGCGGAATCCACCGACCGAGCGATGACCCTTCAAGCCTTCCATTCCCCGTTGAACCGCTCCCGAGAGAAACTCTTTCTCCCTGGAAGCATCGCGTAACCGGAAAGTGATGTTCATGATTGAACGATCCTCCTTGACGGACACCGCAGGATCGTAGAAATCCAAATGGGCGTCCAAAGCGGAGTAAATAAGATCCGCTTTCTTGCGATTGTTGGATTCCATCGCCTTCAATCCGCCTTGCTCCTCCACCCATTTCAGCACTAATCCAACAACATACACCCCAAACGCGGGAGGTGTGTTGTACAGGGAGTTGTTCTTTGCGTGAATCTTATACGAGAGCATGGTGGGCAGGTCAGCCTCCGCCTCCTCAAGGAAATCTTTTCTCGCCACCACCAAGGTCACACCCGCAGGACCGGCATTCTTCTGCGCCCCTGCGTATATCAGGCTGAAACGGGAGTAGTCCAAAACCTTCGCCATGAGATCCGAGGAAACGTCAGCCACCAAGGGGGTGTCGCCCACATCCGGCAAAGACGCCCACTCCGTGCCTTCGATCGTGTTATTCGTGGTGATATGCACATAGCGAGCGCCGGGGGTCCAGTCATAGCTTAGCGGAATGCAGGAAAAATTGGAATCCTCGGAGGTTGCGGAGATGTGAACATTGCCATACCGTTTTGCATCCTTAATCGCCTTTTGCGCCCAGGAACCGGTGTTTACATAGTCCGCAGTGATGCCAGGCTTTAAATAGTTCATCGGGAGCATGGCGAATTGAAGGCTAGCACCGCCGCCTAGAAAGAGAGCGTCATAGATGTTGGAATCCAGCCCCAGCACCCTCAACAACCTCTCCTTAGCCTCGTTATGGATAGCTTCGTAATCCTTGCCGCGATGACTTACTTCAAGGATCGACATGCCGCTGTTGTTAATTTCCAATATCCCTTTGCTGGCTTCCTCAAGAACGGGAACCGGTAAGATCGCCGGTCCCGGGTTGAAGTTATAAACTCGCTTCATAGCTGTGCTTTATTCCTTTCCTCGTCTTGTTGATCGGTGATTGAATCCATTATATCTTGCAACCGCCAAACATTCACTCAAGTTATTTATTTGGTGAATGATAACTCTCTCATACGAGTTTGTGCAATTTTGCACAAACAGATAATAATTTACTTGAATAACTTGATGTTTGTCAAATCCTCCTCTTTAGCATGGGATCAAATCCTCGACTCACGATCCTCTCTCGTGGTAGTATGAAAACAATACTTGGATTGCCGTGACGCTTCCCACAAGATATAAAAGGAGAACTGCGCCATGAAAGCAATCATGATCATGTTTGATTCCTTGAACCTACGCATGCTTCCACCCTATGGTTGCGATTGGGTCCACGCACCCAATTTCCAACGTTTGGCAAACCGTTGCGTCACCTTCGACAACTGTTACGTGGGAAGTATGCCCTGCATGCCCGCCCGCAGAGAGATACACACCGGGCGCTACAACTTCCTCCATCGTAGCTGGGGTGCGGTCGAACCCTTCGATGATTCCATGCCGGAACTGTTAAAGTTACATGGAACACACACCCATCTCGTGAGCGACCACTACCATTATTGGGAGGAGGGCGGATACAACTACCATACGCGATACAGCACATGGGAGATTTCAAGAGGGCAGGAGGGGGATCCCTGGAAGGGCGATCTGCGAGCCATCGAGATTCCCAAAACGCTAAATCAAGGCGGAACATTATGGCATCGGCAGGATTGGGTAAATCGCAGTTACATGCAAAAAGACGTGGACTTATCGCAGGCGAAAACATTCGCCATGGGATTGGAGTTTATGCACACCAACGCAAAAGAGGATAACTGGTTTCTGCATATCGAGACTTTCGATCCTCACGAACCCTACTACACCACCCAACGCTACAAGGACCTCTACCCCCACGAATATCACGGATTGCCATATGATTGGCCAGGGTATCATCCCGTCACCGAGAAATCGGAAGAGGTGATGGAATGCCGATATAACAACGCGGCATTGGTAAGCACATGCGATGAACATTTAGGCAAGGTTCTTGATGCCATGGACGAGCTTGATCTATGGAAAGACACCCTTCTCATCGTTAACACCGACCATGGATTCCTCCTCGGAGAACATGACTGGTGGGGCAAGTGCGCACAACCCTTTTATAATGAAATCGCTCACATCCCGTTTTTCATATGGGATCCGCGATGCGGAATCTCCGGAGAAAGAAGAAAATCCCTTGTTCAAACGATCGATATTCCCGCCACGATTTTGGAGTATTTCGGAGTAAATAGACCTGCTGACATGGAAGGGAAACCTCTTGCGGACACGGTTAGAGACGATACTCCAGTTCGTGAGGCGGGGCTGTTCGGAATACATGGAGGGCACGTGAATGTGACGGATGGGAAATACGTTTATATGCGTGCCCCAGCCAATGACAAAAACGATCCGCTCTATGAATACACACTCATTCCAACGCATATGAAGCATATTTTCGATGTCAAGGAGCTTCAAGATATCCAGTTAGAGGAGCCCTTCCGGTTCACCAAAGGGTGCCGCACCATGAAGATCGCAGGTCGCTCTTGGGTGAACGCTCATCTATTCGGAACGCTTCTCTTCGATCTTGAAAAAGATCCGGGACAGGAACATCCCATCTCAGACCCTGATGTGGAAGCCAAAATGATTCAAAAAATGGTGAATTTGATGAATGAAAACGATTCGCCCGCGGATCAATTCATTCGTCTTGGATTGAAGGATATGCAATAAATCCAACAGTTGCAACAATCACTTGGAGGGAATCTTCCATTCAAGCGACATATGGATATTACCAAACCATGCTGAGCCTTAAGGAGGTAAAAGATGCGCATACTCATTTTAGATCTGGATACGTTACGCCCTGACCATTTGGGTTGTTACGGTTATCACCGCAACACATCCCCAAATATAGATCGTATCGCGAACGAAGGGGTGCGTTTCAATCAATATTACTGCTCGGACGCTCCATGTCTGCCATCAAGAGCCGGATTAATGTCCGGTCGTTTCGGTATTAAAACAGGCGTGGTGGGTCATGGCGGTACGGCGGCGGATATGAGAATCGAGGGATATACCAGAGGGTTCCGGGATTATATGGCGTATCACAGCCTCCCCGCATTACTAAGGCAAGCCGGACTTCGATCCGTCTCGGTCAGCCCATTCGCGGAAAGACACGGCGCATGGTGGTTCCATGCGGGTTTTACGGAATTCTACAACACAGGCAAAGGAGGCATGGAATCCGCTGAAGAAATCACCCCAACCGCGTTGGATTGGATACGCCACAACGCAGAGACGGATAATTGGATGCTGCATGTAAACTATTGGGATCCCCATACGCCCTATCGAGCACCGGCGGAATTCGGCAATCCATTCAAGGATGACCCACTGCCAGAATGGTTGACCGAGGAGACTTTCATTAAGCACAGAGCTATGGTGGGCCCCCATACTTCCCGTGAAATTAATATGTATGATAGCCAAACAAACCCTCGATTTCCTCGACACCCCGGAGAGCTTAAGGATATGGAGGATTTGAGGATAATGATAGACGGATACGACTGCGGCATACGCTATATGGATGAGCATATCGGGCGTCTTTTTGATGAGATTAACAAACGAACCTCCCTCGATGACGTAATGATCATTATCACATCCGACCATGGGGAAAACATTGGGGAATTCGGTATCTACGGAGAACATGCCACTGCGGACGCCATCACTCCGCACATACCGATGATCATACGCCTCCCTGGAAGCAAAACTCCACGCGTAGATAACGGCTTGCATTATCAGCTTGACCTCGCCCCCACTCTGGCTGAGATGCTTCATATTAATCCTTCTCGGAGTTGGGACGGAGCAAGCTATTACAAAACTCTAACCGATGGAGAGGATTGCGGCAGGCGGTATCTCGTTCTGAGCCAATGCGCGCACGTATGTCAGAGAGGGGTGCGTTTCAAGGATTGGATGTATGTTCGAACCTATCATGACGGTTATCATCTCTTTCCGGATGAAATGCTATTCAATACCAAATCCGATCCTCATGAGGAGCGTGATGAGGCATCGGAAAATCCGGCTGTATGCGAAGAGGCGAAGTGCTTACTCTCCGATTGGCTTGACAAGATGATGTCGGAGAACCCAACGGCTGTCGATCCGTTATGGACCGTCATGAGCGAGGGTGGACCTTTTCACGCTCGGGGCGAACTGCAACGCTACCTCAAAAGACTTGAGGCAACCGACAGAGCATGGGCGGTGCCTGAATTGAAGAGACGCCATCCGCAGGAATTGAAAGGTTAGGTCGTAATATCGTGTCTGACATGGTTCCCCAGCCCTATCATTTGATGATCAAACCTTCCGGAGCGGAGTGCAACCTCTCCTGCAAATACTGTTACTACCTGGAGAAGTCGGAATACTATCCGCAGAGCCATTTTCGGATGGATGAAGCAACCTTGGATAATATGGTTCGCACTTATTTGCAGTCGAATCCGGCGAGGGAGGTGATCTTTGGTTGGCAGGGGGGGGAGCCCTTATTGATGGGGATTGATTTTTTCCGCAAAGCGCTGGCGTATCAAAAGCGTTACGCTCGACCTGATCAAACGGTGCAAAACGCATTGCAGACCAATGCCACGTTAGTGAATGAACAATGGGCGGAGTTTTTCGCGGAAAACCAATTCCTTATCGGCGTAAGCCTTGATGGTCCGCCTGAAGTGCACGATCATTTTCGTTTGGACAAAGGAGGGCATCCCACTCATCAGCGAGTGATAAGGGGCGTGGAGACGCTTTTCAAGAGCCAAGTGGAATGCAACGCGCTTGTGACCGTAAACCGTTTCAATTCCGGGTACCCGCTGGAGGTATATCGCCATCTCAAAGACATAGGCTTCAGGCACATTCAGTTTATTCCGGTGGTGGAACGTGCGTCTTTTTCAAGCCGCGACGTCACCCCTTGGTCGGTGAGACCGGAGCCTTTCGGGAAATTCTTGTGCGCTTTGTTGGATGAATGGATCGAAAAGGATGTGGGAGAGGTGTTCGTGCAGATATTCGAATCCTCCATGGGGGTGGTGTTAGGCGGATACCCCTCTCTCTGCGTTTTCACTCCCACCTGCGGCAGAGCGATGGCGATGGAGCATAACGGCGATCTTTACTCCTGCGATCATTTTGTCTATCCGAAATACCTGCTTGGCAATATTAACGAGACAAACATGGCGGATATGGCGAACAGTCGGGCGCAGATGTCATTCGGTCGCAAAAAAAGCGACCTGCCTAGAGAGTGCAGGGAATGCAGCGTATTGAAGTTTTGCTATGGGGATTGCCCCAAACATCGTATCCGAGGGGCGAGCGAAGGGAAGAGAATCTCCTATCTCTGTTCAGGGTATTTCGCCTTTTTCAGTCACGCTGCGCCCCTCTTGCAACAGTTAGCCCGGCAATGCCGCTTTCATTGAACACAGTTTTAGCATTTAGGGAGGTGTTCTTATGCTGATCATAGCTCATCGAGGTGAATCATACGACGCCCCTGAAAACACCCTGGCGTCATTCCAATTGGCGTGGAAACGTCGGGATCGAGCCATCGAACTGGATATCCACTTGACCAAGGACGAACAACTCGCCGTCTGTCATGACGCCAACACCCTGCGAACTTCGGGAGTATCTCTCGATATTCGAGATTACACCATGGAGGAGTTGAATAAACTGGACGTCGGTGCATGGAAAGGCGAAAGATGGGCGGGGCAGAGGATGCCGGTACTGAAAGAGGCGCTGCATACAACACCTAAGCAAGGTGGCTGCATCATAGAGGTGAAGGTGGGTACCGAAATCATACCGGCTCTGAGAAGAGACATCCAATCCGTCTCCATTGATCCGAAGCAGGTGGTGATCATCAGCTTCCATCCCGATGTGGTGCGTGCATCCAAGAAAGCTTTGCCGGATATTAAAACATACCTGCTGTCGGCGTTTCGTTATTCCGAAGAGCGGGGAAATTGGAGCCCAACCGTTGACGAACTCATCGCCCAAGCGAAGGAGATCAGAGCGGACGGTTTGAATCTTGCCGCTCAACCTCCGATAGACGCCGCGTTCGCAAATAGGGTGAAAAAAGAGGGATTGGAGCTATTCGTATGGACGGTGGATTCCATTGATCTGGCTCAAAAAATGGCGGACTTGGGAGTGGATGGCATGGCATCGAACCGTGCCGCGTGGTTGGGAAGGAACCTCAAAGCTCATATGAACTCGTCCGTTTCCTGACGCATACGTTTCCATATCATGCTTCGGAACGATTATTCAGCTAAATGAAACGGATTATATGGTATCATTATCGCGTATTCGGGGAATAGCGAAGTCAGGTCTATCGCGCCTGTTTTGGGAACAGGAGACCGCCGGTTCGAATCCGGCTTCCCCGATTTTTGTAATCCCCGATATCGGCTCCAGAGGAGATAGCTTTCCTCTTCCAAAGCCGAGGGGGATATTGTTAATCTCCATCTCTCTCAGTTGTTGAACAGGTTCATGGCTCTTTCGAAACCACATTCAAGAGCCTCCTCCACTGCATCCGCCGCCCGATCAATTGCTTCCGAAATAACTTCACGCTCTTCGGGGTTGAAGCGGCTTAACACGTGATCCACCAAATCCGTTGAGACGGGCGCTCCCACACCGATGCGAATACGCGGGTATTCGTTGGTGTGTAGATGCGCTTGGATCGATTTCAACCCGTTATGTCCTCCGGGAGAACCTTTCAACCTCAACCGTATCCTGCCTAATGGCAACGCAATATCATCCAGGATGATCCAAATATCCTTTGGCTCGATCTTGAACATCCTCGCAATCGCTCCCACGGCCTCTCCGGAAAGGTTCATGTAGGTCATCGGTCTTGCGAGGATCACTTTCTGTCCATTGATCAAACCCTCGCCAATCACCGATCGAAAATCGCGCTTCCTGACCGCAATGCCGTGGCGAGTGGATAATTCATCTATCGCTTCAAATCCGACGTTATGACGAGTGCCCTCGTATTCCCGCCCCGGATTGCCCAATCCCAAAATCAATTTAACCATTCAAAACTCCGGATATTCGAGCCCTCGTTGAAATTGGCAAATCACTCGGATACTCCACCGCGAACAATTCCAAGCCACATTCTGCCCGTGTTGATATACTTCCGCGCCACTTCCACGATATCTCCCGCAGTAACCACTCTAATCCGCTGAAGATATCTTTTCATTTGATCCTCCGGCAATCCGTATGCAAGGGTCTCACCGTAAAACATGCACTGCGCGGTGAAGGTCTGCATTCCGATGATCCATTTCCCGTTGATCGATTCCTTGGCGTCTCTTAGCTCTTTGTCCGTTACCGGCTCCTCCTTGAATCGCTCGCACTCCCTAAGAAGAATCTCCCTCGCCAACAACTCATTTTCCGGAGAGGTGGCGGTGTAGATAATAAAATTACCCCCGTCTCTTCTAGATCGATGCGCTGCATGAACCGCATAGGCGAGCCCACGCTCCCCGCGAACGGCTTGGAAAAACCGCCCGGCAAGCCCGGAGCCGATCTCCGCAAGGAGATCCAATGCGTATCGATCATCCTCATCCACGGCAATTCCGGGGAAACCAAGAACAGCGGCCGTTTGCTGACGCTCCACCTGAAACACCTTTTCGTTATTCTCTCCATAAAGGTTATTCGACAAGGAAGGCGCAACACCCTCCGAAAACGGTAAGATGCTCAAGGCGAATCGACGAAGCGTCTCCGTATCGCCATCCCCTACCACCGAAACAACCGCGTTAGCTCTATGTAGCCACCGTGCCCGCCACTCTCTTAGAGAATCCGAGGTGAATGCGCGGATAGCCTCCTCTCTCCCAACGGAAGGAAGCCCGTAAGGCTGTTCTCCGTAACAAGCCTGCTGAAAAAGATCCATCGCATGCGGAAACATGCTGTCATAATGATGATTGATCGCCTCCAGATGCGCCTCTTTCTCCTTCTCCACCTCATCCTTCGGGAAATCCGGTTCGCGGATAATCTTAGCGAGAATTTCCAACCCCTCCAAAGCGCAATCCATGGGAAGTTTCATGTAATACCCGAAATGATCCATGCCTGGTGTCACCCCAAAGCTGGCGCCTAACCCCTCGATAATCTCAGATATTTCGCCCGCGCCAAGCCCCGCGGCACTCTTTCGGGAACAATTTAACATCATTTGGGTGATGCCGGAATTGCCGGCGTCCTCTTCGCGTTTCCCCCCTCGAAAAAGAATCTGAATGGCGACAAGCGGCAGATCTCGCCTAGGGAGGATCATGAAGGATCCCTTGGATTCCATAAAGCTCATACTTCCTAATCGGGAGGGATGCGCCTGTTCGACGGGTTCGCCATTATCCGATTCCTCAATGGTCGTTCCGAATTGCCATACCTGCGGCGCCACCTCCTCCAGAGAGTCCAATCTCGCGGGAAGATCGCCGTTGCGCGGAAGATATTCAAGCAGTGTGGCGTTTTCAGGGTTCAGGTATTTCCATACGGCTTCCCGTGTTTGATCTTTTGTCATCGCCTGTAATTTTTCAAAATGCGCATCCACCAAATGATAATCCCCGTAAGCCTCCGCATTGGCGAGTTTGCTCGCCATACCGAGAGTCTCCTCCAATTCAAAGAGGTTGCTTGATTGCAATCGAGTCTTCACTCGCACCAGTTCCTCATCCTGAATGTCAGAGTCGATCAAACGCAGCAACTCCTCGAATACTGCGCGCTCCGCCTCCAAAGGATCGGATCCCAAACTGTCCCCGTTCAAAGTGAAAATCCCCAGTTCGGAAAATCCCTCGTATCCAGCCCCTATCGAACTCACCAGTCGTTTTTCCTCGCGTAATTTACGATATAATCGAGAACTTCTGCCATCCGACAGAATATTCCCCGCCATCACAAGAGCGGGCGTGTCCTCGTGAAGCATATGCGGTGCATGATAGCCGATGACGAAGAGTTTTTGGCGTATGTCCGCCTCCAACCGTTGATATCGAAATCCGCGCCTTTCGGGCTCCATGGGAGAGGCATCCTTGCGGAGAACCCCTCGAGGCATTTCCCCCCAGTATCGATCAATCAAACTAGCAAAATTCGCAGACTCCACATCGCCGACAACGGAGAGAATGATATTTTCCGGTCGGTACATGTTTTGGATGAATTGGAGCAGATCGTCGCGGCGGAAAGAGCGAAGCGTCTCCTCCTCCCCGATGCGCCAGCGGCGAATTCGGTGAGAGTCGAATGCGCGAGCGTACAGCGACTCGAAGAGCATGGCGTGTGGATTGTCGTGCTTTTGCTTGCTCTCCTGTATTATCACCTCCAACTCCCTTTCAAGCTCGCCAGCATCGAATAGAGAATGAAGGAACATATCAGACTGTATCTCAATCCCCTTCTCCAGGTTCACGGACGGAAGGGTTATATAGTAAATAGTCTCCTCATAATAGGTACCGGCGTTAATGTATCCTCCGATCTCCCTCACAGCCTGCGCCACCAACTCCTTACCGGGGCGCGTAGTCGTCCCTTTGAAAAACATATGCTCGATCACATGAGAAATACCGCCCCAATGATCCGGCTCGTAAAAATATCCAGCCCTCACATGCGCCACAAGAGACACGACGGGTGAAGCATGGTTCTCCTTGACCAACAGGGTCAAGCCGTTTGGAAGAGTCTCCTTGCACACATTGTCCGTTAAAGCCATTTAGTTCTCCTCCACGAGCGATGCATATTAGCCACATCATATATTCAATGTCCAATGCAGAGGTGATTGCCAAACCCAAATTATGAAACTGTAATCGATCCCTCCGCGCATGGTGAAACACATGGAACGCGTTTGTGACAATTTCCTCGCATGATTAGAATACCTTACTATCAAGGAGCGAAAAAGAATGAGTTGCAGCCGACTTACTTTCCTCATAAACGAGAATGAACCAAGTGAATGCCAATCGCCTTGAACATGCATTCGAAACAGTTATGCAATATAATGAATTGGATCAGTGTAAAGATCGTTTCGGACGACAGGAGAAAGAGATGCAACTGCTTTTTATTTTATGCGAATCAGGTGTGGAGGATAAGCTGATAGCGATGCTGATCGAAATTGGCGTACCCGGGTATTCCCGATTCGCTAACTCGACGGGCTACGGTAAAAACGGCAAGCGAGAAGGGTCGCCAATATGGCCGGGCTTGAACACACTTTTGATAGTCGGCGTACCCCAAGAGATGACACCCAAAGTGTTGGACGCCGTCAACAAATTGGAGGAGCAGAGAAACGGGCGTTTGGCGGTTAAAATCTTTGCGGTGCCTGCGGAGGAGTATTGTTGATTCGCCATACCGAAGAACAGAACAATGATACAAGGTTGATGGATCAAATCAAACCTATTCACGGTCTATAATGAGGATGGCGGTTCCTCGTAACGACTGACACCGCACCCATCACCAGGTAATAAATATGACGGATATGGCAATACTTGGAAACGATTTGTCACGGTTGCCGTATTAAAAACGTCTAGTGATTTAAAGACTGTTTTCGTTTGTAAAATAGTATTGTGATGATGATGAGAAATACCTTATAATAGTGGAATATATAGGCATACTTTGATGAATTCGTCATGAAAGGAGCTTGCAATGGCTACGGGTGAAGACGCTTATTTAACTCGTATGATTCAGCGTGAAATTTCACGAAGATACGTGGATAGCTCCAGAATGGATATCTACTGCACTCACGGTGTGGCATACATGCGTGGCGTAATGAGTAAACTTCAAACCCACCCGGAAGTCGACCTCTCTCAGGAAGCGGAAACGATAAAAAAAACATTGCGTCAAAGAATGGGCATACGCGATGTGATATGGGAGGTGATTACCGAAAATAAATGACATACGTATGCTTACGACCCAGGATAAGATATAATATCTAGTGTGGAGATCGCGATCCTCGGTTTCACGATGGCGATTGTCTTAATATATGGTCTTGAAATGCACGAGCATATGCATGCTCTTATTAATATGTGGTTTGTCGTTTAGTCAAGTTCCACCCAATTTCGCACGCAATCTCACCACGGATCTCGGTCTGGAAAACAGAGTGATGTGGATTGATGGAACAGCGAACATCGCTCGCACCACCTCGGAGGCTGGGGTGCAAGATATCGTGCAGCGATGCAAGCAAGCGGGCATCACCACTCTCGTGGTTGACGTGAAACCTGTATGCGGCGAGGTTCTCTACGATAGTCATATCGCCCCTCATTTGCTTCAATGGCAAGGTAAAACCTACCCCGATTTCGATGTACTCAAAGCATTCGTCACGGAAGGACATAAGGCTGGTCTCTATGTTTACGCCTCCTTCAATGTTCTGGGCGAAGGGCACAAGTACTACGGTATTGGCCCCGGCTACCAGCATCCGGACTGGCAATCGATCGCGTATGTCGTGGATCGCTCCTTGGTGGCCCCGAATGGTTCCAAGCTTCCAATTCGCGGTGAAAACGAACCCGATTCCTCGGCGCAAAACATCGTGCATCGAGGGGATTTTCTTCAAACCACCTCTGGACCTTTGGGCTCTAAAATCGCGGTGGAAGTGGATGACAATAACCGTGTGGCGGGCATTATCGACCCCGCGTTATTAGGGGATGAGCCCCTAGCTCCTCCGGAGAACGGTGAGTTGCTGGTATTGAAGGGGAACGCTCTGAATTGGGCGACCAACAATCTACGCGCGGGAGATTCGGTCCAATTCGACGCTCAAGGCAAGCTGGTTCCGATTGCGGACGCCGCCGATGAAAAGGTGGCGGTCTTTGTCAATCCTCTCAACCCTCAAGTCAGGCAGTATGAGATATCCTTGATGAAGGAAGTGGCGCAAAATTATGATGTGGATGGGATTATGATGGACCGTATGCGCTACGCCGACATCTACAACGATTTCAGCGATTTATCGCACACCGCTTTTGAAAAATGGCTTGGCAAACCGGTTAACCATTGGCCGCAGGATGTTATTCAGTTCAATCCCATCCCGGGAAAGCCAGTCGAGCACGGAAAATACTTCAAGCAGTGGTTAGAGTTTCGAGCGTCCGTCATACGCCAGTTCCTGCGAGACGCCACTCAACAGATCAGCGCAGTGCATCCGGGAATCAAATACGCCGTATATGTGGGCTCATGGTTCGGAGAGTATTACGGAGTGGGTGTCAACTGGGGAAGTGAGAAATTCCCCGTCACAATGTCATGGGCTACGTCGAATTACAACGAGACCGGTTACGCGGAGTTTTTAAACTGGATATCGACGGGATGTTATTATACCGTTCCGACACGCGCCGATGCGATGATTCAGCACAAATCCGAAGGTGCCACCGTAGAATCCGCAGCGCAGCTCTCAACCACCGTCGTGGCGAATAGCGTCCCCGTGTACGCAGGATTGTATGTGTTGAATTATTATGACAACCCTGCCGGATTCGAGCAAGCCATCAAAACGGCGGAACGGAATTCACAAGGGGTGATGATCTTTGATCTCTCTTACATCTACGACTACAATTACTGGAACCTGCTTCATCAGGCATTTGCACAACCAACAATCCCTCCGGATGACTTCCCGGATCTTATATCGGAATTCCGGTCAACCGAGGACGCGCTGGAAAACCCTCGAGTGGATCGTAATCTGCTCACTCCTTTGCCTGCAGTTCCTTGGGAACCCGGCGGAGGCTAGACGGCAATCAACCCAATCTCCGACAAATCTCAACGGTTCCTCTACGATCATCCCGGACGAGCTATGCCGCATACGCATTCAAAATACGTTATACGGCGCGGTGGAGATCAGCGATGACAAGGGAGCTAGTTGGACACTCATTGGTCGTGTGGACAGGGCGGCAAGTGAAGTGAAACAGGGTTCGGTATTGGATCGACCGGAGGTTGAGCGAGCGTCCAAGTATGGCATCGCTCTCGCAACAGGATTCGGTAAGATGATCCGCATTCTTCCTGACGGCGTAAAGGCTCGAAAGGACAATGCGGCGTTATTGGTAAATCTTCCCATAGGCGGACCGCTTTTTTCCACTCTTTCGCCCTCCATTGGATCGGAATGGATGATAGGGAGTGGGAAATATCTGATCAAGCCTAACAAGGATTTCGTTCCGGAACCCAACAAAGTCTATATCATTCTTGTGAAATATGACGCAAGCCGACAACCCTCTATGGCAATGAATATACGACATGCAGGGGATTACTACTCCGCATTGTCGTTAAGGCGATTAATCAATCGTGGAGGCAAACCCTGTTCAGGTTGGCTTACAGTTCAAGCTCATCCCGCGCAAGGCGACAAGCCCTTTGCGTGCATTTTTTCGTTGGATGGCGGTCAATCGAAGATATCGAACACGTACCCCTTTTCCTGCCGTTGGAACACCAAGTTATTTAAAAACGGCGAGCATCTAATAGAGATCAAAGCGATGAACTCCAGCGGAGCCGTGCTATCCACCGTCAAATATCTTGTTTATTTTCTTAATAAGCGTGCCAGCGCCGGATAACCCACCTATCCGCTATTCCCGACGCTCCCTTCAAGTATTGGGTAATATTAAAGCATGGATGTTTTATCGGACACGTTGGTTTTGGGGTATGGCAACCCGCTTCGCGGGGATGACGCGGCGGGGTATGTGGTGGCGGAGAAAATACTATCTCTCGAAAACTATAATATCGATGCAGTCTCTGCGCACCAGCTCCTACCGGAGCACGCGGAGTTGATTCGCCGATATCGCAGAGTATTTTTCGTTGACGCCTCCGTCGATACTACGCTGAAAGAGATACGGGTTACGCATTTAAGCCTCAGAAAAACGGATTTGGCTTCGTTGCACGCCTGCGATCCCGAATCCATTCTCTCTCTTTGCAAGGCTCTCTATGACTCTTCGCCCGAAGCGACTTTCATCGCCATTCCCGCGCGAAACTTCGATTTCGGGGAGAAACTCTCTCCGGAGACGGAAATATCAGTTCTGCAGGCGGTGGACTTTATAATGAAACACTCAACGTTACCCTTGCGCTCGGAACGTGACGGTTAATTATGCACGAAGTTGGAATCATGGAAAGCATCCTCCAAATAGCGGAAGAGAAAGCTCGCGAAGCGAATGCGGATCGAATCGATTCCATACGAATGTGCATAGGAGAAGCGTCAGGGGTGGTGACCGAAGCGTTGGAGTTCGCCTTCGAAGCTCTTTCACCTGGCACTATGGCAGAGGGCGCCGAATTTATCTCCGAGGCTGTGAAAGTGAAATGTATGTGTGAGAGATGCAATTTGGAGTTCTCGCCGGATGGAATCATCTACATCTGTCCTAAATGCGGAGACCCGGTTTGGAAAATAACGCAAGGGAAAGAGCTATATCTGCTTTCCATGGAGGTGTCTAGGGATAATGACGAATAAAAAAGTTATCATAGATGTCAACGAACCCGTTTTAGGGCGAAATGACAGCATCGCCGCCGACAATCGCAACCAATTTGAACGTGAAAAGGTGTTGACGGTCAACGTTCTCTCCTCTCCTGGTTCCGGGAAAACCGCCATACTTGAGAGAACACTTGACGATCTGAGGGGAAAACTTCGCATAGGCGTTATCGTGGGCGATTTGCAGACGGACAATGACGCTCGCAGGTTGGCGGGAAAGGAGGCACCCGTTTATCAGATCAATACGAATGACATATGTCATTTGGAGGCGAACATGATTCAGCGCGCGCTCAAACAGTTCAATCTGAGTGGACTTGACATTCTTTTCATCGAAAACGTGGGAAACCTCGTATGTCCATCCTCATTTGATCTCGGGGAAAAGTTACGAGTGGGGATTCTTTCCGTTACGGAAGGAGAGGACAAGCCGCTTAAATATCCGACTCTTTTCAAGACATGCGACGTAGTGCTTGTGAATAAAATGGATATTGCGGATGCGGTGGGTTTTCAGGACGAGGTAGCAATATGCAACATCCATGCGATCACTCCCCGCGCGGAAATTATAAAAATTTCCGCGCGTACCGGACAGGGAATGGATGGGTGGTACGATTACTTACAGGCGCGCTTCAGCGGGAAGTAATAATTATACATCCTCGATCCTTTTTCAAACATTGCGGATATAAGCCACTTGCTACATGATGGGTATCGAAAACCAAGCGAATTGAAAGAGGTGAAACATTTCTGGATATTTTCATGGAATCCTATTCCACTGTACGCATTATCCGCGCGAGGCGTGCCTTCCGTATATTAGACTTTAGAATGAGGTGAATTATGAACAAAAAGGCATTACAATCGGGTTCTCCGGTAAGCGGGGCTCCGTATAGTCCGGGAATACAATTCGGGAATCTCTGCTTTGTTTCCGGGCAGGTTCCCTTGGACCCCGACACCAGGCAAATTGTCGAAGGTGACTTTGATGCACGGGTGAGACAATGCATTCGCAATATTGAATCGGTTCTGAAACTGGCGAATATCGGCTTGGAACAGGTGGTGAAGACGACCGTCTTTCTAACAGACATGGAGGATTTCGGACGATTAAACAAGGTATACGGAGAATATTGGGGTGAAATCAAGCCCGCACGAAGTTGCGTTCAGGTGGCGCGACTGCCATTGGAGGCCGATGTGGAAATTGAAGCGATCGCAGTGATTCCCTAGCGATGGAGCGTTCAGGCGACGCCGCATCGCCCGAACGCTCACTTCAGCTCGATGAAGGGATCCCTTGAATTAAGACTCCAATGGAACGGTTTACGGCTGCCAACACGGCGGAAGCCGAAGCGCGATGACGAGATTCGGTCACCACAGCCGATCCTGCAATCGTCACATGGGTTTGCCCCATCACAAACTTCCCCACCACCGTTATCAGGCTCCCCTCTCCGGTTGATTGCGTGTAAATGACATCGCCAATCACGACGTCGTAACCATCCGGCAAGAAGCTTCTCAGCGCGGAGGCGGTTGTTTCCGCAACCAATCGCAACGCCCCATCCTCATCTGTTTCGGAGGAAGCGGTGGCGGAGAAGCGGTTGATCCCCTCCTTGTGATAATAATGAGTCGGGGATACCACGCCGGCATCGGACTCATGAGCCAGTTCAAGTTCAACATGAACCTGAGCCTTGTACCCCTTCCAAACAAGATCGACATTGGCCAAGCGAAGGCGAGGAACGAGGCGAACGGGAAGCGTCTTTACGACGGCTTTATCCTCAATGACATCGGTTACAGACGGCTTTTTTTGTTCCGTGCAATCTTTGCTAGCCAAGTTAATCAGGCTATTCAATGTGGCGGCGTAGTGCACATGCTCTCGCTCCTTGATGCGTTTCCCGCCAAACTGTCCGATTGTGCAGGAGACCCTCTCCGTGTCAAGTGTATCGATATTCATATCCTTGATGCGATTGTGAATACGCAGCGCCAAATCACTCGCATCATCCGCCGGACGTATTGTTGTAATGCAGAACTCGTCCCCGCCGTAACGACATAGGAAATCGCTTTGGTCGTCAACGAGACTGGATATGATTTCCGCCACGGATTTCAATACTTGGTCCCCTACGATATGCCCGTACTGCTTGTTGAATTGACCGAAATTATCCAAATCAATGAAGAGCACCGTAATTTCAATACCGCGTTTCAGGTTTTCGATCGCCCATTCGCGCATGCTGTCGGACCAAGGCAATTCGGTCAATGGATCAATGGATCGTCCAATCTCAGGTAACAGATCGCCTTGACTTACCACACCCACCAAACGATCCTGTTCCAATACGGGCAGTCTTCCAAGCTTATGAATGGTCATAACCTGAGCCGCCTCTTTGATCGACATATTCACATCCAAAGATGGAATATCTTTGCGCACAAGCTCTTCCACAACCAAATTCGGGTCTGTTCCAAGCAATTGGTCGTAATAGATCATTCCCATCAGGTTATCGCCTTCCATGACCGCCAGCGAACCGATTTTATGACCTTTCATCAGGATTACAGCCGATTCCACCGTGTGTTTGGGATTCACCCAAATCGGAGACCGCCGCTGAATCTCTCTCAAAGTTTTCATTTCTAATCAGCATTCATTCCTATACCCTTACCACAAAGTGACAAACAGCTTAAGATTGCATATGATGAACAACTATTTTCCATAAAAACCGAGAAACGAAACTCATTACCAATATTTTCAAGGACCATGTTGGCGCATCAGTTTTATGAAATGAAGTGACGATAAAGATAACACAGGACCATTCGTTGCGAATCCATCAATCAGAGTATATCAAAGTGCAACAAAAAAACAAGCTGGTATTATAGCCGGTTTATGAATATCCAATGCCTTGCACTCTGTTGCGAGGCTCAAATATTCATGCGGAGTTGAAAGGAGGTCTGATTGGGAGACCAGAGCAAACTTGGTCGGTCGCGTAACGCGACATCAAGATGAAATGAGACTTTAGTGGCTATGCTTATCGCGTTCAATACCTGTTTTCTGGCAAGCGACGGTGAGTTATTCACCGCTGACAGATGTGCTAGCCAGAAACAAGCCGGGCCGTTCTCCTCCAACAATCTTATTATTAAATCCGCTGTCTGTGCATTGGAGAGATGCCCTTTATCACTGGAAATCCGCTTCTTCATCTCATATGGATATGGTCCCCGCCAAAGCCAATCCGTATCATGGTTGGATTCCAATATGCATAATTTCGCCTCATTGCAGGCATCCCTTAACTCCTCCGAAACGAATCCGGTATCGGTCGCATATGCGATGCATTGATCATGGACATGGATGAGGTATCCAACGGGATCCGCAGCGTCGTGTGACAACGAGAAGGAGCGAACAAGGAAATCACCTATCCTCCGTTCGGAGCCTGTCGGCATCTCCACCGTGCGCTGCAGATCCCACTTTTCTGATACTGCATGAAGCGTACCGCAATTTGCAATCACGGGGATGTTCCATTTTCTCATTAGAGAGGGCACGGAATGTATATGATCCGAATGTTCGTGGGTTAGCAATATTCCCTGCAGGCTTTCCCCGTTTACACTTCGGTTTTTTAACGCCTCCGTTAACCTCCTAATACCGACACCTGCGTCAATCAACAGGGAGGATGATTGTGTCTTAAGCAACATGGCGTTTCCGCAGCTGCCGCTTCCTATGGAATGCACCTCCAAATCGGACATTGTTCCTCTTTGTCATTCGAACGAAAAAAAGTGAGGGAGGATGTTAAATCTCCTATTTATCGGAACCTTCGCTCCGCTCCGAGCCGGATTCCTCAGTTTTCGAATCCGCTTGAGAAGCATTCTCATGAGGAGGAGTTTGCTCGGTGTTCGTTGTGACTACATCCTTGTCCCATATCTTCTCCCAAAAATGCTGCACTTCCTGTTTGGCCTTGTTCAGAATTGCTGAAGCATCCAAGTCCTTAATCTCTTTGCCGAGTTTCTCAGCTATGGGAGGAAGTTCAATCGTAATCGGTTTGTTCCAATCGAATGGAAATTTCACCTCATCCTTTGCCGCCTGTTCCTCAGAGGTCGCCTGGGATTTCGGCTCCTCCTCCTTGGGTTCAGGAGCCGGTTGCTCAGGTGCCCGCCGCTCGTCTGTCTTTGATTCAGCATGGCTGATGGAATCAATTAACGACTGAGCCTCCGCCGCGCTAATCTTCCCTTGCTCAACTAACTTCAATATCTGACTGATATACTCATTCATGGCGTTATCTCCGTGAAGCGACACCCGCCGCATTCGGATCGGTTCAGGCTTGGATGACAATGAAGAATCAATCGCACCCGGATAGCGATGCGAGGTTTACAAATGCATCCCGCACACTGCGGAGGACTCTGAATCCTCTTCATCCAACTGCCTCAGACCTAGCAAGTGTAGAATGGCTTCAAGTCGTCGGGAAACTGTGGGATGCGCCAGTTTTAATTCCGCAGCGACACTACTTATATTACCGCGATTTTTCAAGAAGAGCTCGATGAATTGCATCTGCTCAGGGTTCAGCCTGCAGAAACGGCAGGTTTCAAACTTGCTATGGATCACAGTGTGACATTCCTCGCAAGTGAGTTCGCTGATGTACATTTCTCCAGAACATACGGGACAGTTTTTAATGTATTTATGCATTTTTATTTTTCACTCTGGTTAGTTTTTTTATGGACAATTCGTGATTTTATGGCAATTAATGAAATTGCTCAGTTCATCCGCATCCGATTTAAGCGGAATCGGGCTTATGGTAAGCTCGGAGGTGTCCATTGGCACCATCTGCGGACAGGTAAGGATGCGACCTCCAAGCACAAAAACCAATCTCTCCTTGTTGTGCTTGGAGGAAAACTGCCAGTATCTCGATCTCCCCTGATCAGAGAAAACGATATGAAGGGCGTAGTATTTTCGATCGAACAACGGCTCCTCATGCTCCGTCACCCAAGCGGATTTGAACTGAGCGCTGGTGAGCACAACGGGAAGTGTCCTCATCAATTCTGAAACAGGCACGGCGTCACCCGATACCACTCGGCTCGCCTCAGCAGGCACGGATCCTCTTTCCTGTTTCTCCTGGGGAGTGGTGTCGTCGGGCGGAGGGGCGTCATCCGGTCTGCGTATCTGCCACGCTTCATTGGATTCGATTGCCATGTACTTCCTCCTCCATCCCGGACGGTTTCTATCCAACAACCCAAGAACCGTAATACCGGAGGGGTCGGGTTTCAAGGCAGGCCATTTAACTTGGTCTATCTCGTAAATATGAATGTAATTATATCCATACCAGAGAACCAACACGGCAACAACGAACAGAAAAGCTCTTTTTGTGCCACGTTCTCGAAATAATGTACCGTATATCGACCGCTTGGGGTAGGGGGTCTCATCGGTTTGATTGTCTTGAGACATCTAGTGTTCCATTCCTGAAGTATAAATCCTTCGCTTCAAGGGTTATCTCGCCTATCAAAGCGGGTTAAAATCCACACTCTTCACGCACGAGGAGTATTTGCAATTCCCTCTCCTCAAAAAATCACCATGCGAACCCCTCATACCCATGCCCGTGCGAAAAACTCAATCAGAAACCTATTCGGCGAAATGAGTCACTTCCTCTTCTCTTCATACGATTATTTTGCCAACTGCAGTTACAACCATTATGATCCAAGGCAATTGCAAAATACCATAAATGCAAGAGATGAATTGTCATTTACGAGCGATTGATTGTCAAGGAACTGCATATTTAAAAACCTTCATCCTAAAGATTATACTTCAGAGATCAACCCTCTCACAAGTTCCCGCCGTGATTGCCTCTCGGACATGCATGGTTCATCGGAATAAATCTGAAACAACTTCGCGGGATTGGTGTCTAAGGGATTAATGGTTTATTCACCTGAATTCATTAATCTATTGGGGAACAAGATGGTCAATCGCAGCAAATCCTCCGTTACGCCGTCCAAAGCAAGGAATAACGAAAATGCGCCTTCACACTCTATCCCGGTGGAATGGGCGAATTACATCGGTTATCTCACACGGCACCGACTTCTTACGCACGACGAAGAGCGATCCCTGGCTTATCGATGTCAGAACGGAGACCGCGACGCCAGAAACCGACTGGTGGAGGCCAATATGCGCTTGGTGGTGAATGTCGCGCGAAGTTACCACTCTTTCTTGATACCGTTCGAGGATCTGGTGCAGGAAGGTTCCATCGGATTAATCGCTGCATGCGACCGTTTCGACCCTACCAAGGGGTATCGTTTCAGCACATACGCCACGCATTGGATACGCCAGGCGATCAGCCGCGCCATAGATAACAAGGCGCACTCCATTCGAATCCCCTCGCATGTGGCGGATACATTAAGAAAAGTTGAGAAAGAACGAGTCTCGCATATCCGTCAGACAGGCGAGGAGCCGGATATCGAAACGCTTGCATGTCGCATGCAAATGAAACCGGAAAGGTTGCAATCCTATATAAATCTGTCCACCGAACCGTTGTCCCTGGATATCCTGGTTGGAAACGAAGAGAATTCCACGTTGGGCTCCGTCCTTGAAGATCATGAAGCATACGATCCGGAAGAGGTGGTTTTATACCGGGAAATGAAGCGGCTATTAAATAACATGCTCAACTCGTTGAACGCCAGGGAGAGGGATATCATCCGCCAAAGGCTCGGGTTTGATCATGACAACCCTCTCGTGCTACAAGAGATCGGGGAAAATCTCAGCCTTTCAAGAGAGAGGGTGCGACAAATAGAAGCCCAAGCGATGGAACGTTTAAAAAGCCTCGCGCAATACCAATTCTATGATGAGTAACAAAACCGATCCATGGTGATACAGGATATCATGTTTTTTTGAGATAACCGTCATCTTTTGAAAAAGCGTTTTTTCTTTCGTCTTTCACACTTGGCGTGACACCATTTTTCAATTGCATGATATTCGACATAGAATGACATGCGAGGGAATATCAATTTGTATTGGTCTTACTCCCGTCTTTTTATCCGCTTTAGTGTATCACCCCGTTTTTTGATGTATGATTAATGTGAAATCGGGCCGTTTGGCAATCCAACCCTATCCCGAACAACTTAACATCGCTTTCCCAACATGGCGCTTTCGCATGAACAAACTTTTTCCATGGTATAGGCATCTCGCTCAAATCGCATTCATCTCTCTTTTCATTTTTACAACCTTCCTTGAGGCATGGGCGGTAAATTCAAAGGAATCGCACCCAATCCCATTTATCGTCGGCGCGGATGTCACCATGCAAACCAAAGTGGAACAGGCTGGAGGAGTTTTCAAGATTAACGGAAAACAAGAGGACGCTTTTAAAATACTCAGACATTTCGGTTTTAATACTATCCGACTGCGTATTTTCAACCATCCATCCGGTCAAGGACCGATGTGTTGCGACTTGAACTACGATATCGCTCTCGCCAAAAGGGCGAAGTCGGAGGGATTTAACATCCTATTGGACTTTCATTATTCCGATACCTGGGCGGATCCTGATCATCAGCAAATACCGGAGGCTTGGCAAAATTTAGATTTCGAAGGTCTAAAAACCGCATTGTATGACTATTCCAAGGCTGTTATCACCGCTTTTCGGAAAAACGGTGTGTCCCCGGAGATTATACAATGCGGGAACGAAGTGAACACGGGCATGCTCTGGCCGGATGGCAGAACCGATTCCCCCGATGGGTGGCGCCGTTTTGCACAACTTGTCCAGGCGGCGGAGGATGGATGCACGGCGGCTTTGCCCCCAGGATATCCAATTCTCTTTTTGCATCATATCGCAGGCGCTAGTTCCGTGATCTGGCACATGACCAACTTTATCAAGTATGGAGGCGCCTTGCCCGACATCATCGGAGTCTCCTATTACCCATGCTGGCACGGAAACTTGGTTGTTCTTAAAAAAAATCTCGATCAAATCGTGGACAAATACCATATTCCCGTCCTAATTGTTGAGACGGATTATCCATGGACGGATGAAACCTTTGATAGCACCCCGGACATTTGGCACGGCAAGCCTTTGAACGGCATGCCCCCCTTCACCCCTTACGGGCAAGCGGAGTTTTACACTGAGTTAATCAACACATTGAAAAGCCTTCCGAACCGAATGGGCTTGGGCTTCGTCCCATGGGAGCCAACATGGTTGCCATCGAAACGCTTCGGTTCGTCACAAGACAACCTAACGCTATTTGATCAGCATGGAAACGCATTGCCTGCGCTGGAAGCTATCCGGGATGCCATCGGAAGCAACACCTCGGTTTCCAAATAATATCTATCCATGCAGGATTTTTTAATGAATACCGAAATTTAGCTGTTGCATCCCATCGTTCGGAATATTTGTAATCACGATCAAGACGCCGATAATGCTAATCAGTTGACGTTTCATTAAAACGAGACGCCGAGATGAGTCATACGAAAGCCGATAGTTCAATGAAATTGACGGGAGAACATCTCAAACCAATGCAAATAAAAAAACCGAAAATCAAAAGCATAACCTTGCTGCCCATCGTTTTAATTGGGGGATGCATCCTCTTAAATCGCGTCGCTTATCCACTTTCGCCTAATGAAAAACCCGTCGTTTGCATTGATCCTGGGCACCCCTCCGAAACATCCGCCGGGGCTTCCGATAATGGGCTTGTGGAGCGTCACATTAATTGGCTTGTGGCGCTCAAATTGAGAAGCCTTTTGACAAAGCAAGGAGTGAAATGCGTCATGACCAAATCCAGTGAGATGGAGTTTGTCACCAATCGTCGCAGAGCGGAGATCGCCAATAAGGCTCATGCACTCTTATTCATCCGATTGCACTGCGACGCCGCAGGCGGAAACGGTTTCACTCTCTATTATCCCAGCCATTCCGGGAGAAAATACGGGGTGTCGGGACCGCCTCCCCTCGTTTGCCGCGAGAGCGAAAAGGCGGCTCATCTATTGGATAGTGTGTTAAAAGCGAAATTGCAGGGATTTTTGCATGCCAATCCGGTGCGAACGGATGATTCCACCTTTGTGGGATCACATCAGGGAGGCGTACTTACCGGATCGATTTTCGCCCGTATACCCACCGTATTGGTGGAGATGTGCGATTTGACATCGCGTCACGATGATAAGTTAATTTCCACCAATGCGGGTAGGAAGATAGTGGCGATTGCACTGGATCAGGCGATTGAGCGATATATTGAATATCGGAAGTTGCATGCGCCATACGCAAGGTCAAAAGGAATTTAGAGTTATCCTTCTGTGAAAAGCGGATGAAACAAAGCGGCTGTTTTCCATGCAACTCGTAAAAAGGTTACATTTCTATTATTTTGCACGTATAAACAATCAATGAAAAAGTCATCCCTCATCATACTATTCATTACAGTCATGATTGACCTGTTGGGTTTCGGTATCATCCTCCCATTGCTTCCTCTATATGTGAAGCAATTCGGGGGAGGTCCGATCATGGCCGGCTGGCTAACGGCTGTATACTCCCTGATGGTGTTCACCTTCTCCCCGATTTGGGGCAGGCTATCAGACCTTCATGGCAGACGACCGTTCATTCTCCTAGGTCTTATCGGTTCAAGCGTTTCCTTTCTGATATACGGTTTGGCGGCGCAAATGTGGATGCTCTTCTTTGCGCGAATCATGGCGGGCATATTAACCGCCGCGAGCCTCCCCACCGCCCAAGCGTACATCGCCGATGTGATGCCGCCCGAAAAACGCTCCCGAGGCATGGCTCTGATCGGAATGGCGTTCGGGATAGGTTTTTCCACTGGACCTTGGATAGGCGGAGTTCTCGGAAAGCATGGACTCGGGGCGCCTGCGTTTTTCGTCTCCGGTTTGGCTTTGATTAACTTCATATGGTCCTTTTTCGCTCTTCCGGAATCTCACATTCAAGATCGTGACACGCAGCATGCTCGCAAGATTGTGTTATTTAATATATCCGGCATGAAAAAGGCGTTCAAGCACGCCACATTGGGAGAGTTACTAACAGTCTTCACCACATCCTCCTTCGCCTTTTCGATGATGGAGGCAACGTTTACCTGGTTCATTTTGCTTCGCTTCGTGGAGCCCGGGCAAGCAGGGAGGATTGCTGAGAGTGTTTTGGAAAAACACGCCGCCGCAATGGTGGGTCCGATATTTGGCGTTGTGGGAGTGGTGGCGGTTCTCTCGCAAGGAGCGGTGATGGGGGGATTAGCTCAAAGAGTTGGAGAGGTGAGGTTAGTATGGATCGGCTCGTTGATACTTACCGTTTCTCTCTTCTTTATTGGTGCGAACCACTCCTTAACCATTTTAACCATCCTTGCCGCAATGCTTTCCATGGGCAACGGTTTCCTCACCCCCTCTCTTTCCAGCCTGGTTTCCAAGGCGGCGGGTCCTGAGGAACGGGGATCGATTATGGGGGTGCAGCAATCCATGGGAAGCTTGGCGAGAGTGTTTGCGCCATTGCTGGGCACTTGGATGCTCCAAAAAATGGGCGAGGGGGTGCCCTATTACGCATCAGCGGTATTGATGGGAATCGCCTTCCTGATGAGTTTGAAAATCAACCGCAGACTTGAAAAAGAGAGTGTTGGCGAGGCAACCTTAGTGCATTAATCCACGGAATTCGAAAACAAGATCAAATAAGAAAGCCATGGGAAATCCCTTGGCTTTCTTATTTGAGTAGGTGCGCGGTGTTTACTTGGATGGATATGGTTTCCCGCAAATTCTTAGGGTAAAGTGTGACAGAATTGTGACAATAACCGATCTTGGGTCAATTCGCACTTTCGCCCGAGTAAAATACTATGGAACATGGAATGCTCGGTATAGGGCTTCATCAATCGATTATGATGATCAAAATCAAACTATTCGGCTCCTTTGAACTCACCGTGGATGGAGCGCAGTTGAAAAAAATGGAGACGCGTGGAGTGGACAGGCTTCTTGTCTTCCTTGTAATGAAAAAAGGGAAGCAGGTGTCCAACACGTATCTGCTCGACTCCCTTTGGTCGGAGGATACGAAATCAGATTCACTAAGGCAATGCATATCCAACCTTAGAGGATATCTAGGGGAGGAGTCCAAACGCATCACCAGGGACAGGGGATCCATAGGATTTAACACAGAGGGGATTGAGGCGGACATATTCGCTTTCTCCAAATTGATTGAGGATAACACAATCTCCTCCTTGCAAAAAGCGGTTAAAATTTACACCGCTCCGCTATTGGAGGAATGGAACGATCCTTGGATTATGGATTATCGAGAGAAATACAGGATGGACTATTTGAACGCCTTGCATACACTCTCTAAAATTGCGATGGAGCGAAGGGATTATGCGAATTCCATTAGATTCCAAACGCTATACGTGAAGAACAATCCGTCAGAGGAAAACGGATGGAACGATTTGATGGGGATGATGATCGCAGACGGGGAGCGCATCAGAGCGATCAACCTTTTCAATCGATACACCGATTACCTAAAACCAATCGGGCTCGAGCCTTCCAAATCAATGGTAAGAAAGTATATCGAAATAGTGGAAAATCAAAATGTATATTCAAATGGGGATGGTTCTCCCGATTCTCAGAACGAATCGGTAGGGGGGGCGGAACCCCTCAACTCCCATTATTATATCAAACGATATGTGGATACAATCACGAAAAACGCCATTATTGAAATGGATAGCTTACTCGTGATCAAAGGATCACGCCAAAGCGGTAAATCCTCCCTTCTGGCTCGCGCGATGCAGACCGCCCGGGAGTGCGGAGCCGAAACGCTTGTCACCAATTTCGAGATATTGGACAAGTCAAGTTTCAATTCCATGGAAAGCCTTTGCCGCTCACTGATGGAGATGATGGCGGCGCAACTGAACATTCAAACACCGGACATCCTAAGGTGGAACCCCTTGCATAGTCCAATTTTCAATCTTGAGCAATTTGTTATCAAGGTGACCATACCAAGCCTCAAGACTCCGTTGGTATGGGGAATGGATGGCGTCGACAGGTTATTCAAATATCCTTTCAACGGGGAGATTTTCTCCATGTTACGCGCCTGGCACGAGAAACGCAGTTTGGAACCGCAAAAACCTTGGCGGCGACTCTCCATAGCCCTCGCATTGGCTACTGAGGCCCATCTATATATCCGTGATCTCAACAAGTCGCCTTTCAACGTGGGCACAAGGATCACATTGGAGGATTTCACTTACGCGGATATCTCCAAACTCAATGAACTGCACGATTCAATCCTCGATGACGATCGAAAAATGGAAAAGTTTTATAAGTGGACGGGCGGACACCCATATCTTGTAAGACGCGGTCTTTATGAGTTAACTCTTAAAAAGGAGGACTTCCACTCCTTCATTCGCCAATCCGAGGAGGACAACGGTCCCTTTGGTGATCACCTACGGCATATGACCTCTCTTATTCGAGAGGATTCCGAACTCCTCAGTGCGATGCAGGCGACGCTCACCGGAAAGAGTTGTCCGGAGGAGGCATTCTTCAGGCTGCGAAGCGCAGGTGTTTTAAGCGGAGAATCCCCCCTTAATGCACAGCCACGTTGCGAACTGTATGCGGTATATCTGAAAAAGAAAATATAAGGCAATCATCGCGTGAGCATGAAGACCAACGATAATTTTTCATTACAATCGTCTTCATATTTTATCACTGGTGGTTCGCTTCCGCCGGAAGCCCCATCGTACGTGGCGAGAAAAGCGGACGAGGATTTATATCATTCTCTCTCCTCCGGTCAGTTCTGCTATGTGCTTGATTCTCGACAGGTGGGCAAATCATCCCTCATGGTGCGAGTGGCGTCCCGACTTCGAAACGACGGAGTGCGAGTGACAGTGCTGGACCTCTCCTCCTTAGGGCAAAACGTATCCATTGAGCAGTGGTACTTTGGGTTGCTTTACTCCATTGCGGAGATGTTCAACTTGGATGCTCGAATCGAGGATTTTTGGGTCTCTAACACCAATTTAAGCCCGGTGCAACGTTGGATGTCGGCGCTACGCGATATCATCCTCGCTAACGATCCCTCCCCTTTGGTCATTTTCGTGGATGAGATTGACACCGTAAGAAGCCTCCCCTTCTCCGCGGATGAATTTTTCGCAGCGATACGCGAATGCGCCAACCGACGGAGCGAACAAATGAAAATGGAGCGGTTGACCTTTTGCCTTCTTGGTGTCGCCATTCCATCAAATCTCATCCGAAATCCCTACACCACTCCATTCAATATCGGGCACCGCATCGACCTTTCGGACTTTTCCGAGGAGGAGGTGACACCTTTAATGAAGGGATTGGAGGCGACGGGGCGCAGTGGACAGACGCTGATCAAACGCATCCTTTATTGGACCGGAGGGCATCCGTATCTTACGCAACGATTATGCCGCGCCGTCGTGGAGGATTCGGAATCCCGCACTCCGCACGATGTGGATCGGATTTGTTCCGCAACCTTTCTCACCCCCCAAGCGGAGCGCATGGATGATAACCTCGCTTTCGCAAGAAATCGTTTCCTTCTCCAGGAGGAGGGAGTCGATCAAGTGAATATCTTGCTCCTCTATGCGAAAATCCTCAAGGGGAAAACGCCGATTCGTTTTGAGCCCACGGATATCATGGCGAGCATATTGCGTTTGGCAGGCGTGGTAAAGGAGGAGGACGGAATACTCCGTTCCCGGAATAGAATATACAAGCGAGTGTTCTCCAAAAAATGGATATACGCCAATATGCCCGGAGAGGAGGTGCGGCGTCAAAGGAAAGCGGAAACCGTAGGATTTTTAAGAGCCACCATTTTTTGGTTGTTAATGCTTATTCTTGTTTGGTTTGCATTTCATCAAACGATATACGCCAAACAAACGGAGATGGATGCCAAGCGCGTCATGCTTCAAAACAGACTACTCACTCACAGCACCGTTATTCTCCAAACGGGTATTAATAAACTGAAATCCGCCATCAGAGGAGAGATGACTTTCCTGTCCGACGCCCGACGCAAAAAAACCACTGCGGAAAGGCAATTGAGTTTCGTTTATAACTCCACGCATCGTCTTAAAACGCAATTCCAATTGCAAAAAAACGAGGTGAAGCTGGAAAGAGAACGGAGTCGAAAGGACGCTCTTTACATCGATTCAATGTCCGGGCGCATAGCCTCAGCGTTCGCAACTAACGTCTCCACGGGAGTGGAGGCGTTGGAATACGGATTGAGAGCGGTGGAGCCTGCGTTAAGACAGCATCAACGCCCTTCGTTAACGGCTGTGGAGGGTTTGGCGAATGCAGTCAACCGAGGAATTTTCCTTCGTCTGACATTGAAACATCCCGTTCCCATTTTCTGCGCCTCCTTTTCGCATAATGCTCATCGCATCCTAACAGCCGGAAAGGGTAAATACGCCTATATTTGGGATGCGAAGAACGGCAAACTGTTACAAACTCTTCTCGTTCAAAGGAATCCGAATGCAGTCCAAAACATCAACTCTGCCGTTTTTAGCAGAGACGGCCAGTACATTTTAACCGCAAGCGATGAATCCGGCGTGCAATTATGGAATGCAAGAGGGGGCGTGTCAGATCGTAGAACGCCTGTATGGACCGCGCCACCCGATTCACATATTCCCGTCATGACTGCCGCCATATCGGATGATAGCCGGTACGTGGTAACCGTCGCAATGCATAATTTGATGTTTACAGCGCGGGTCTATGATTTGCATAATCACACTTCCTGGCTTCTCTGCAAGAATCCTTCCGAAATGGATATGACATTCCTTTGGTCGGTGGCGATTTCACATGATGACCAGGAGGTTGTCACGGGAGGAAATGATGGCATCATCAAAGTGTGGAACCTTAAAACCGGCATGTTGCTGAAAAGTTTTACGAATGGCACTCAATATGCTGCGCCCAACAGCCCCGCGCCAATTCTTTGCGTCAACTTCGCATGGTACAACAGTCTAATTCTTTTTTCCGATAAGTCAGGCATGGTGAGAGCGTGGGAATGGCGTGAGAACCGGATATATAAAAACTATCTCGGACAAAGGGACTGGGTTTGGGATGTGGAGGGATCGACAATGCACACTTATCTGGCATCGGGGGGCAAGGACAATCTTGCATTTGTGTGGGCCACCGATGGAAATCAATCGCCAATATACACGATTGACGCTCACTCAGGACCGGTGATGGCGACGAGCTTTTCCCCCCATTCCCGGGAGTTAGTCACGGCAAGTCAGGACCATACCGCCAAAGTGTGGCTCTTCACAAATCAGATTCAATTTAGCACCGGAGCCGTTATTAGCGATGTCTCATTTAACAAGAAAGGCGATGAATTTTATTTTTCCTCCCATGGTGGTGATCTCAACATCATCAACCGAAAGAAAAATTATCCCCTAATGAGTGTGGTTTCTCCATCCGCGATCACATATTGCGACCTTTCTCCTGATGGAAAGGAGATTGCAGCGGCTTGCGTGGATGGCTTGATAAGAATTTGGCGAGTCACCTATTACTCGGGCAGTCCCGATGTTTTTAGGCAGTTTCATACGAACGATGGCGCTGCTGAATCGGTTCAGTATTCGCCCGACGGCAAGATCATGCTCACCGCCGGATATGATGGCTCGATTAGCCTGTGGGATGTTCGCACCGGCGCGCGCATCATTAAAATGACCGGGCATTTAGCCAACATTTACACCGCTCTGTTCTCGCCGAATGCAAAGCGCATTATCTCCTCCAGCAGGGATGGAAGTTCCATCATCTGGGATGCCAAAACCGGTCGAATTCTATTTCGTTTGCTTCCCTCGGGAAGAGTGGCGGGTTATTTCACGCAAATATCAAACCATCCCTATATGGCGTGTTTTTCGCCAAATGGAAAAATCGCCATTGCTGCGGATAGCGATCATCACGTTTATTTTTGGGATTCGCACACCGGCACCCTCATTGGAAAGATACAAGGCGGGTTGGGCGAAGCCCTTTGCGCGGTTTTCAATCGCAAGGGGGATAAAATTGCGATCGGTGGAATGGATGGGACGATCCGAATTTGGAACGTGAGCGATGTGCTTGCCTCCTGGAAAAAACATCGAATGGCTAATCCCATCATGCTTATTCAAAATCAAGCGGGCGTTATTAACTGGTTGGATTACTCCCCGCATGGCAACCATCTGCTTGTCGGAAACAACAACCATAGTGTGACGATCATTCCCGCCACCCCGGAATCGTATGTCAACGCGGCGAAGAAAATCCTCTCCTATTTGAATGGAACGGTATCTTTTAGAAACCACCTGCCATGGAATTGATGGAACACACCCCGACTTCGACTTTCTCCCCCATGTGCTTATAACCTCTTCCCTGTTACACTTTTGAACGAAAACGACCTCATGAAAATCGATCCGAGGAATCCTATGGAGCTAATTCATCATGGCTGACATCATGCCTGCAGTATAATACCTTTGAATGGTGCGTATGCAGCGTATTCGCGGAGGTAATGGCATGTCAAGAAGATATCGGATGTGGATCGGGGGGGAATGGATTGATGGTGATGAGGAGTTAACGGTGCAAAACCCATATGACGGCGAAACGGTCGCCATAGCTCCTTACGCCAGTGAGGCGGATTTGGAGAATGCGATATCCACCGCTTGCGAGGCGTTCCCGAAAATGCGAGCCATGCCCAGTTATCAGAGAGCGGAAATTCTTATGCGTCTATGCGATGGTGTGCGGCAACGGCATGAGGATTTCGCTCAAACCATCTCCCTTGAGGCGGGCAAGCCGATTCGGGACGCTCGCGTGGAAGTGGATCGCGCTATCAACGTCCTTACTCTCGCAGAGGAGGAGGCGAAGCGCATCGGCGGAGTGGTGACACCTCTGGACCTGAACTCCTTGTCCGTTTCCAGGCTGGGAATCATCCGGAGATTCCCAGTAGGTCCTATCGTTGGGATAACCCCCTACAACTTCCCGCTGAACCTAGGCATGCACAAGGTGGCGCCCGCTCTCGCCGTGGGCTGTTCCGTTATCTGGAAACCCTCCCCTCTCGCCCCGGGCGCCGCTCTCCTCTTCGCTGAGTTGGCGGAGGATACTGGCATTCCCAAGGGGGCGTTGAACATTGTCGCCCCGCGAAACGAAATTGCGGAACGACTCGTCACCGACCCCCGCCCTCGGATGCTCTCCTTCACTGGAAGCGCTCAGGTGGGTTGGCGTCTTCGCTCGCTTGCCGGAAACAAGAAGGTGACTTTGGAACTTGGAGGCAACGCGGCGGTGGTGATCGATTCGGATGCGGACTTGGATTTCGCCATTCAGCGTTGCGTCGCGGGAGGGTTTGTCTACGCAGGGCAAACATGCATCTCCGTCCAACGTATTTTCGTGGCGGAGAAGGTTTACGATAGGTTCCTCTCCGTATTTGTCCCCTTGGTACAAGACTTGCGCATGGGGAACCCCCTGGATGAAGCGACTCAAGTGGGTCCTATGATCAGCGACAGGGAGGCCGAGCGTGTGGAAAGATGGATCAACGAGGCTGTCGAAAACGGCGCCGAAACATTAACCGGCGGAGTTCGAACAGGACGATTGGTGGAGCCGACCGTGCTCGCCAATGTTCCGCCATCCATGAAGGTCTCCTGCGAGGAGGTATTCGGACCGGTGGTCATCGTCTCTCCATATAAGACTTGGGATGAAGCGTTGGCAAAGGTGAACGACTCGTCCTACGGATTGCAAGCGGGCGTGTTTACTAACGACATTCGCAAGGCGTTCCAAGCATTCGAGGGACTGGAGACGGGAGGGGTGATCCTTAACGACGCTCCAACCTATCGGATGGACGGCATGCCATACGGAGGGGTTAAAAGCTCGGGATTAGGCAGAGAGGGTGTGCGGTATGCGATGGAGGAGATGAGCGACTTGCGCATTTTCGCAATGAATTTGGCGTGAATGAGGGCACTGGATAAAAATGATTAGTGGGGTTTTAATGGATAACACCAATGGGATGAATGGGAGATCATGGCATTACACAAGTCCTATTACTCATATAAAGGCCTCCTAAAACGGCGATTCCTCTCACACACCGTTCCACTGTCGAAAACCCTCGAACCTGTGAAACGTCATGAAGTTCGCGTCGTGCTGGGTGTGAGCGCCGCCTAAACCGTCATCATAAGCCGTGCGTGAGACAGCGATGATGTCCTCTCCGTGAATGAGCCAATCCACGTATTGAAAAGCGTGATATTGCATTTCCGGATAGCTAAGCAAAATGGACCTCATCTCCCAATGGCGTAGGTCGGACGAAAATGAGAGCGCGAGAATGTTGCGCACATTTCCCGGAGACAGTTCGGGATGCGCTCCGATGACGGGGTTCACGAGCGCCCAATACCCATTTGAGAGCGTATCGTATCGAATGGTGAATTTTTTGCTCCCCCCCGGAAACGGGATAAAATCATTTTGAGGGTCAAACTCGGAGTTTAATCCATCCGGGGAAATACGCACCAATGCAGCTTTTTCATTGTCCCCGGGGTAATCAACTCGCAGAATATTCACGATTTCCCCCGTTGGCGACACCATTGCATTTCCCTCCAACCAGCCCTGAAACGACCCTTCAAGCCAATTGGGATTCCTCTCAATGCAATTGGTGCATGTCCAACTATCCGCTCGAAGCGGGTCCGCATCGGCTGGAGCGGACATCATGAAACTGCGAAAGTGCGTCGGCCACGCCCCTTGCCCCATGGCGTCCTCCATCGCCCTCCAAATCCGCCCATTGTGTGTAACAATGGGCACCGGTGCGCAATGATATTTGGCGTTAGTCATTAAAAGACCATTGAATTCGGATGTTGGAGTGGTCCATGTTCCTCCGCCGTCCTCCGATCTCCTGATGATCGCATTCCCATACTCTTCGGAGGTCCCCATAAGATAGAGATATCCATTGTGTAAAAACAGGGATGACCAGAATTGTCCTTCGATCTCCGATCGTGGAATCCATGTTCGCCCTTGATCGTATGAGATGAAGATTTCGGTTTGATTAAATCCGCTCCCAGGGCCGAAAATATCGTGAGACGCCACATATGTTCCGTCCGGCATTACGGCGAGCGAAGGGGATCCTATGTAGCATTCGGATGAAGCGGGAAGATGGTCAATGACTACGCCGGGGACGGATGCGATGGGTATGACATCGGACATCGATTTATAGCCTTTCAAATGATGTAAGGTGAAATGAAAGCGAACAAAAAAAAGAGGGGGGTGATCCCCCTCATAATATTTATCAACTCATCACTATATCACAAATCCGCATAACATGCCATTATTGTTGGCCGGGACGAGCGCCCGGAGTGACAGGTTGTGGTTTATGCGCTTTCATCGCCACCAGAATCTCAGCGGACTGCACGCTGCCATGACAAATCTGATTGACAACATAATCCTTGTCCGCCTGGGACACCTTGTTCCAGTCCCCGCCTGATTTCCGCGCGATCTCCGTAAGTCGATCTGCCATCCGCTGCTCGGACTTATCCAACCCGTTATTCTGTTGCTGGCATCCGGACACGAATCCGATCGCCATGGTGGCAAGTACGAAAGAGGCGCATAAAAGCGCTATTTTCCTCATTTGTCGCTCCTTTTGCAGTTCATGTCAGTTGATGTTAATAATCCAATGGGCGGGCTTAATAAACTCCCCGGATCGTACGGCTTTAACATGCCCGTCAGCGAACAGCACATTGCTGCCTCCCGAATGTTTCTGCCACGCAGGATAGGATGGGTCACCGGAGGAGGCGAAGGCGTACACATACACCTCCCAATCCATGGTGATGGCATTGGTGGGGCCGTTCCACCATTGATAGCACCAGTCGCACTCGCTGTTGAGCCATTGTCCGCATCCCCAATAATGACCGTATATTTGCGGCATTCCTTCCACAATCGCGAAAAGATTCGAAGGATCCTGAATGCTGGCGTCCGTCACATTCACTCCAGCACCTCCCGCGTATCCTTGGTAGGAAAATAGTCCTTGAGCGTTGCTCACGCCGAACATGCCACCCCATTTGGGACCGATCGCATTTGGCATGTAGCTGATCGGCGACGGGGTTTGGGTGGGCCTCAATCCGAATTGTTGCGGTGTCATGTTCGTGGTTTGAAAACTATCCGAGGGGCAGGTGTATATCCCTTTGCTTTTCAGATACGGCTGTATGCACCATGCGCTGGACCAAGTGTACCAGGGCCAACTGGACATATAGTTTTCATGAGGATAGGTTTCGTCATAGTCCTGGGTGTACATCATCAAGCCAAGTCCGATCTGTTTCAAATTGGATTCGCATACCGCTTGTCGCGCCTTTTCCCTGGCTTGGGCGAAGACAGGAAACAGGATTGCCGCAAGTATAGCTATAATAGCAATAACTACGAGCAGTTCAATAAGCGTAAACGCTGTTTTTTTCATCCTTATGCTCCTTCCAAATAAATCGACGCAATACGAAAGTGTGGGTCTGTCATGAAAAATGGCAATTAATCACAAATTTCCGCAAAAACATAGTTATTGATCTCAATCAAATGATATTAATGGAAAATCCTTCCAACCATAAACAAAAAAATCGGCAATTGTTAAATTCGGAATACGAGGCTAATATCGCTATGCAATTATTCGCTGATAAAACTTGACATCAAATTTCGCAATGACCTTAACTCATGGATGATTTCCTAATTTCCAACTTCGCAGGCAGCCAAGTCTGTTGGATTGGGGTGGAAGGGTCTTTCATTCGACGGCTGAGGTACTCCCAGGCAAGCTCGCACATCCTCTCCATCGGCTGCACGATAGTGGTGATGGGCGTTTCCAAGTACTCCGTATCCTCTATGCCGTCGCAACCCACCAACGCCACATCGTCCGGGCATCGAATGCTCAAGTCGCACAAGGCGCGGTAGGCGGCGATAGCCATATCATCGTTATGGCAGAATATGGCTTCCGGTGGTTGGTGACTTTCCAAATATTCACGCATTTTGGTGCGCACAACAGCTCTCAGAGGGTTCTCCAAAGGAATGAATTCCGTCGGGAAACCCGCTTGTTCCATTTTGACGGTGTACGCTACATATCGGGCGTCCGTGACGCGATGAGGAAGATCGTCTGTAAGGTAGGCAATCCGTTTTCTTCCGCCTAAAATTAGATGATCCATCGCCGCATCCGATCCCGGCCGAATATCCACCCCCACCAAGTCGTGTGTGTACATTAACTGATACGCCCCCATGCTCACGATGGGAATGGGAAATGTGGCGCTGTAGCCGTTTAATTTACGGAGGACCGGATCCGCTTCATGAGCAATAATCCCATCCACTGCCCAGGGGGACATCAGCTTTTCCTTGCCGAAGCCAAGGCTTTTGTAACTCATCAAATCGATAATGAGCTGATACGGCTCAGGCTCCAATTGCGCCTGCATGAATTGAGAGACTCTGGCGTGATAGCTTCCTTGCCTCCCTTCAGACCAAAGCCACATGGTGATAATGCCGGTTTTTCCCGTCACCAATGCACGCGCGGCTTGATTAGGCTGATAATTCATCTCCTCCGCGGTTTTACGAACGCGTTCACGCGTTGCGGCGGAGATGAAAGGATCATCCGACCGATTTAGCGCTCGCGAGACCGTGGCGTGGGATAAATTTAACTGGCGAGCAATGTCCTTGATTGTCACTCTGGTTTTCATGATTTCAGAATACCACTTAAATGCGTAAATAGGATGTACACGTATCACCGCACACGTTTATTATATCACGTTTGAAATACGCTGTCAAACCTCTTTTTTTTATTTTTTCTTATCACACTCGATTCATGGGGCGCCTTTTCATTGGACGAAAAGAAAGGAACATGATTGGTTCGTAGCGGGCTTGCGGTTGACCATTCGGCAAGGTTTACGATATACTAACTAAGGAGCATCGAAAAGCATCCGAATCTCCTATTTCCTGATTTGGATTGCGCATAGATGATGACGGTTGCAATTACCCGAGCAAATATGAGTTTTTTTACGATTCACCTATTCATCCAACGCCCAAAGGGCGATCAAACCGAGATTTCCAGGGGACCCCAGTGATTAATCCTGACATATATCGTGAGATGGGATTGAGCGACACCGAGTATCAGCAAATCGTAGGGATATTGGGACGCGAACCCACCGAAACCGAATTGGGAATGTACGCCGTGATGTGGTCCGAGCATTGCGGTTACAAGTATTCCCGTCCAATTTTGGCTCTTTTCAAAAATTATCGCGAGGCGCAGGAGAAGGGTGCGTTGGAAAACGCCGGAGTCATCCCGTTGAATGACCGTTTGGGAATAGTTTTCAAGATGGAATCGCACAATCACCCCTCCGCCGTGGAGCCTTTCCAAGGTGCCGCGACAGGCGTAGGCGGGATCCTGAGAGATATCTTCACGATGGGCGCCCGCCCCATCGCCAATCTCAACAGCCTGCGGTTCGGTGAAATCGAAGGCGGCGATGAGTGTGCACGCAACCGCTTTCTATTCGAGCATGTGGTTGACGGCATCCAGCACTACGGGAACTGCGTCGGCGTGCCAACCGTCGCGGGCGAGGTTATGTTCCACAAATCCTATGCTGGAAACCCGTTGGTGAACGCAATGGCGGTTGGCGTGGTGGATTTGGATGGAATCGCAAGCGCCGCCGCGCATGGGCTCGGGAATCCCGTATTATATGTGGGCTCCAGCACGGGCAAGGATGGCATTCACGGCGCCACGTTCGCCTCTGTGGAGCTGGGACCGGATTCGGAAAACCGACGCCCCAACGTCCAGATGGGCGATCCATTCATGGAGAAACTGCTTATCGAAGCCACGCTTGAGGCATTGGCAACGGGTGATGTCGTGGGAATTCAGGATATGGGGGCGGCGGGTTTGACATGCTCCACATGTGAAACCGCGACAAAGGGCGGAACGGGAATGCGCATTGATGTATCCAAAGTTCCCCAGCGCGAAACGGGCATGACACCCTACGAGGTGATGCTTTCCGAATCGCAGGAAAGAATGCTCGCGATTTGCCGCAAAGGAACCGAGGAAAGGGTTGCCTCGATTTTCCGAAAATGGGAACTGAACGCCGTGGTCGTTGGTGAAGTAACCGATGACGGCATTGTGCATGTGTGGAACGGCGACAAACTGGCTGCGGAAATACCCGCGAAATCCCTTACCGATGATTGTCCCACCTATCAACTGGAAACCGCCGAGCCTGAATATATCCGGACCGTGCAGGCGTTTGATCCCTTATCCGTTCCGGAGCCTGCCGACTATAACGCCGCATTGGAGATGCTCCTCGCCTCGCCAACCATAGCTTCCAAGGAGTGGGTTACCCATCAATATGATTCAATGGTGCAGACTCAAACCGCGCTTGGACCTGGAGACGGAGACGCCGCCGTATTAAGAATACGCGAAACGCAGATGGGCATCGCCTTGAAGACGGATGGCAACGGCAGGTACTGTTACCTTGATCCCTTTGTCGGTGGACAGATTGCGGTGGCGGAAGCGGCTCGAAATGTGGTGTGCGTCGGAGCGCGGCCTGTTGCGGTGACGGACTGTCTGAATTTCGCCAATCCGGAGAAGCCTTCGAATTTCTGGCAGTTTAAACGAGCGGTGGAGGGTATCGCCAACGCGACGGAGATTTTCGGAACTCCAGTGGTGTCCGGCAATGTGTCTTTTTACAACGAAACCCCGGATGGACCGATCCACCCCACTCCGGTTATCGGCATGCTGGGGATTTTGGATGATGTGAACAGGTGTTGCGGGGCGGGATTCGAGGAGGAGGGCGAAGTACTTGTGTTGCTTAGGGCTGGAAATGACTCTTGCGGAGGTTTGGGAGGCAGCGAGTATCTCTCCCGAATCCATGGTATCGAAGCCGGAAAGCCGCCGATGATAGACTTGGAAGCGGAAAAGAGGCTTCACTCCTGCCTGTTGGAGGCGATTGCCGATCGGCTCATAGTGTCCGCACATGATTGCTCCGATGGCGGGTTGTCGGTTTGTCTGGCTGAGAGTTGCTTTTACAAGAATTTAGGCGCGGTGGCGTTGATTCGATCCGATAAACTTGGAGGATTGCAGGCATCAGCCATACTCTTCGGCGAAGAGCAGTCACGTATCCTTGTCTCATTACGGAACGAGAGACACCTCAAGCGAATAGAATCCATCGCGGATAAATACGGAGTGCAAGCCCTGTGGGTGGGAAGCGTGGGCGGAGATCATTTGAGAATAACGCTGGATGGAAAGGACCTCATCAATAGCCCTGTTTCTCAGTTACAAGCGATTTGGCGTAACGCCATCGCAAATATCATGACGCGGGAAAACTAATCCGTTGGATTGTTGAAATGTACATGGGTCTTGAAGGCGGGGACGCTTCGGCGCCCGATACGCTTGTCTAAGGCACTAAGGAAAGAATGATCAATATGCCTCAACCTTCTGGATACGCTTGGAGCGAAAGCCCGAAAGAGGAATGCGGTATTTTCGGAATTTACGCTCCGGGTGAGGAAGTGGCGCGAATTGCCTATTTCGGACTTTTCGCTCTGCAGCATCGAGGTCAGGAAAGCGCCGGGATCGCCGTGTCCGATGGCGATCGTATTCTTTTACATAAGGAGATGGGGCTTGTCACACAAGTTTTTGATGAAGATATCCTCCAATATCTGCGAGGGGGGATAGCCATTGGACACACTCGTTATTCCACCACCGGCTCCAGCATCATACGCAACGCTCAACCCTTGTTCTGCACCTCATCAATCGGCGATATCGCCGTAGCTCATAACGGCAATCTGGTAAACACCGCATCTTTGCGCGATGAACTCCAAAAAGAGGGAGTCATCTTTGAAACCACTAACGACAGCGAAGTGATCGCTCGCATGATCGCCCATTATCATAAAAGCTCCATCGAGCAGGCGGTTGTAAAATGCATGGAGCGATTACATGGAGCGTACTCCTTGGTAATCATGACCAAGGACAAGCTTATCGGGGTGCGCGACCCCCACGGTATTCGCCCTCTTTGCATCGGAAGGATAAACAACAACCATTACGTGTTAGCGTCCGAAACTTGCGCTCTGAATGTGGTGGGCGCTCACTTCGAGAGAGAGGTGGAGCCTGGTGAGATGGTTGTGGTGGATTCCCAAGGGATGAGAGAAACTCAAGCCGTTCCACTGGCAAGATACGCCACCTGCCTCTTTGAATTCATCTATTTCGCACGACCGGACAGCCAGATTTACGGCAAGACGTTACATGACGCCCGCAGGCGCATGGGGCATGAACTCGCCAAGGAGCATCCTTGTCCTAACGCGCATTTAGTGATCCCGATTCCGGATTCCGCCACACCCGCCGCGCTCGGTTTCTCCGAAGCGTCGCGCATTCCCTACGGGGAGGGGGTGGTGAAGAACCGCTACATTCAGCGCACATTCATCCAACCGGACCAGAGAATGAGAGATTTGGGGGCGAGGATGAAATACACCCCTCTCAAGGAGACATTGGCGGGCAAGCGAATTGTGATGGTGGATGATTCCATCGTGCGAGGCACCACGACGGGCAAATTGGTCCGCATGCTTTTCGAAGCGGGGGCCTTGGAGGTCCATGTGCGTATCAGCGCACCGCCTGTGTGCCATCCATGTTATTACGGCATTGACATGGCAAATCAAAATGAACTTGTGGCGGCTTCGCATTCCGTGGAGGAGATACGCCGGTTAATTGGAGCCACATCCCTGGGTTTTCTTTCTCTTGAGGGAGTGGTGCGCGCCATTGGGTTGAACAAGGATAAGTTCTGCCGCGCCTGCTTCGATGGAAAATATCCTTTGCGCGTGCCTCGTGACGTGAAAGTGACCAAGCTCGCCCTGGAGCCGATGGCTGCAAATGCAAGAAATGAAATGGAAACCGAGGATATCCTGGAGGTTCCCGAGCCCATATTGGAAACGCTTTGAGCGAATCCGAAACGATTTTCGCTGTTATACGTCTTTTCTTGTGATGATGTTTGGATGAGCCAGTCACCATTGAGGAGATATGGAAAATCGTTGCAAGGAGAAGATGATGAAAAAGACGTTTAACGCCCTTCTGGGTTTGGCCGTCGCAGCAGGCGGGGTGGGCATTTTCAGCGTAGCCACAAAGTATGCGGAAAGCCGAAAGATTAATATCTCGGAACGGTTCGCTGATCTGTTAGTTCATCCCAAGTGGATTATGAACACCGATGAGATGGCGAAGGAATCGCCGGATGCTGCATTGGCGGCGTGTTGCGCTTGGTTGATAGACATGGCGTACAAATCAACCGAAGGGATCATTGGCGCCCCCCTGATGGATCCGGTGGGGTATGAAAGACACGCTTACGAGCCTAAAACCGGATACGATGCGACAATCGTCACCACCGGTTTGGAGCCGGAAGCATGCTTGAAATATGAGTTGACCCTGCCGAAAATCGCCAAGGTAAGCGGGGGGAGAAGGATTCATGCGGGCAAGTTAATCGGCGCTCGAGTTCTAATTCACGCTCCGGATTCCGTGACGATAAAATTCGACTCCGGGTACGCCGTAAATATCGAGACGAATTTCGAGTTCTCCAACAGCCTGGTTCCTGTTTTCGGGGGACCTTTGCAATTGTCCGGATCGGCGTCCATTTCGGACAATCGCAGAAACGTAGGCAGAATAAGCTTTCAACAGGATGGTGCCGTAGCGGGGACGATCACGAACGGGGATAGAATTGTTGGACGCATATCCGGCTCCCTTGCAGATGGCATCACCATAAAAAGATATTAACTAGTCGAGACAGGTTATCATTATCAATCCCTACGCAAGTTGCATTCAACTCAATCAATCCAATGGACAAAAGGAGCCAACCCAATGGCGGACCAGCCAATAACGTATCGTGATTCAGGGGTCGATATCGACACAATGAACGAGGCGGTTCTGCAGATGCGCGATCATGTGCGCCAGACCTACACGCCCGAGGTTTTAACAGACATCGGCAGTTTCGGGGGCATATTCGCCTTGGATTGGAAAAGCTACGATGATCCCGTATTAGTATCCAGCATTGACGGCGTGGGCACCAAACTCAAGGTGGCGATCATGGCTGGAAAACACGACACGGTCGGAACGGACCTGGTGAACCATTGCGTGAACGACATTCTGGTGCAAGGAGCTCGCCCTCTCTTTTTCATGGATTATTTCGCTACGGGAAAGCTGAATGCATCCATCGTGGTGGATGTGGTGAAAGGGCTCGCCAATGGGTGCAAGGCTGCGGGTTGCGCTCTGCTTGGCGGCGAGACTGCGGAGATGCCGGGGATGTATTCAGAGGACGATTACGATCTGGCGGGGTGCATCGTGGGAGTGGTGGACAGAAATAAAATTGTGGATGGAACTAGCATCCAAGCCGGGGACGCGGTGGTTGGATTGGGTTCAAGCGGATTGCACACCAACGGTTTCTCACTCGCTCGCAAAGTGCTGTTTGAAGAGGCCGGATTGAGCGTACATTCCACGCCCGATGAACTGAACGGGAAAACGATCGGGGATACGCTTTTGCAGCCTCATCGCTGCTATGCGAAAGCGGTGCTTCCTCTATTGGAGGAGTTGCCTGTGAAGGGGATGGCGCATATCACGGGAGGGGGATTCTATGAGAATATTCCCCGCATCCTTCCAGTGGACTGCAGCGTGACCCTTGACAGAAGGTTGTGGACGCCACCTGCGATCTTTGAGATGATACAAAAACTCGGCAACGTGCCTGAACCGGAAATGTACCGCACTTTCAACATGGGAATCGGCTATATATTGATCATGGAACAAGCCGCAGCCATGGAGGCGATCGCGAGATTGACCACTGCGGGAGAGGTGGCGGGGCTCATCGGCGAAGTGCATCGCGGCGTGCACGAGGTTGATATTATATAGGAGGGACAATTCGACTTTTATTATGATTGATAACAGAACTGGAACGGTGACGATGGAAAAAGCGGAGGGGCATAAACCGACAACCCGCAGCGTCACCGCTCTTTTATGGGACATAGATGGTACGCTCATAGATACTACCGATTTGGTGATCAGCGGTCTGGATCATGTATACCGTCAGTTTGTCGGAAAAACACTGCCCTACGATGAGATACGGGCGTTGGTCGGTATTCCATTGGTCAAGCAACTGCAAATCTTCGGCGATTTCCCCACCATTGGAACCACGCAAGAGGAGATGGAAAGAGAGTTCATCCGATTCTGGGAGGAGAGAAAAGATCAGGAAAAAGTTTTAACAATCGTCACCGACACTCTCATTCGAGGTTTTCAGGCGGGGATCAAGACGGGATTGGTAACTTCCAAGAACCTCAGTGAAATCGCCAACACACTTCCTCGCTTGGGGATCGCCGATTATTTGGATTGCGTGATCAGTGCGGACGATGTTCGCAACCCCAAACCCGACCCCGAAGGAATTCTTTTGGCTTTGAGAAGAATGGGAGTGAAGCCTGAAGACGCCATATTCATAGGGGATTCCATTTATGACATGCGAGCGGGCAGAGATGCCGGGGTTCGGTGCTGCGCGGTTACCTGGGGCGCGGCAAGCAAACAGGATTTATTGGCGGAAGAACCCGATATAATATGCGATAATCAAATCGATCTGAGACGTTTACTAGACATTCCATAATGCGGATATCCCATAAATCATACCGCACCGAGAGAAAGATAGCATAGGATGCTCAGCATCAACACCAATCCGCTTAAGTTTCATCTTCCTGTTTTCGACGGCCCTTTGGATTTGCTGCTACATCTCATCCGCGAGAACAAGGTGGATATCTATGATATCCCCATCGCCGATATCACGCAACAGTATCTGGATTTTCTATCCTTGATGGAATCGCTGGATCTGGCTATCGCAGGAGAGTATCTTGTGATGGCTGCAACTTTGATGGAGATCAAGTCGCGAATGTTGCTTCCACAGGCTCCCTCTCAAAATCCCGAGGAGGAGGAGGAGGATCCCCGCCAAGAGTTGGTTAAGCGTCTCTTGGAATATCGAAAGTTTCAAGCTACAGTGGACACGCTGGAGGGATGGGAGGAGTATCGCAAACTTCTCTATTTCCGAGGGGCTTTGGAGAACCCGGAGGATTACTTCCTGCCGATAGAAGCGGGGGATATCAGCTTGAACGAACTCCAGGAAGCATTGAAAAGGGCTTTGCTTTCCGCAGGCGTGCAAGAGGAGAAGGTCACTGCGGTAACCCCTCGAAGAAGAGTAAGTCTGAGGATGAAAATGGCGGAATTGCTGAGAAAGGTGCGATCATGCCCCGAAGGATTGCCGTTCGAATCGATGATTGAACACCCAGCCTATCTGTATGATATCGTTCTCCTTTTTCTCGCCCTGCTTGAATTGGTGCGACAAGGGGCGTTGAGAGCGGAACAGGAGACCACCGGGAATGATATTATCCTGCATATTCGAGAGGACGCTGCATGAACCTATCGTCCGCCGTTGAATGTCTTCTCTTTGTGGCGGGGGAACCGCTTAACCTGCAGGATATGGCTCGCGCATTGCTATGCGATGAATACACCGCCGAGGAGGCTTTGCGCGAACTCCAGTTGCGGCTTGGCGAGAGTGGAAGCGGTTTGCAGGTGGTAAGTATCGCAGGGGGATGGCAACTCGCCACGCGCATGGAATACTCCGAAACAATCGGACGCCTTGTCACGCGAAACGGCGGCAAACTTTCTCACGCGGCTTTGGAGACCCTCGCGATCATCGCGTACCGGCAGCCCATCACCATCCCGGAGATTGAAGCGGTGCGAGGGGTTTCCGCAAGCGGAGTGGTCAAATCCCTTCAGGAGAAAAGACTTGTGGCGGAAGTCGGACGAAAACAAACCATCGGCAGACCGATCCTATACGCCACCACGCAGGAATTCCTGCACTATTTCGCCATATCGAGCCTTGAGGAGCTTCCCGTTCTTGAGAATTTCGAACCGGAGGAGAGCGACACCGCAGGCGGGCTCTTGGCCAACGCCGTTTTGGCGGAAGCTTCCGCGGAAACCAGCCAGGATGCTATTTATCCAGATACCCCTTGATCACCGGGGAAATCAACGCCGCCATGTACGCCTGCCCGTAAACGTTCGGGTGAACGTTCGCACCGTATAACTGAGACGCAAGCGCATTGGATACCGAAGCTCCAAAATCGATCAGGATGCACTTTCTATCTTGCGGATGCGCGGATTTGTACCCCTCATATCCTTTTCTTAGTACATTCGTGTAGATGTTTCCAGTCGGGTATATCTGGGGATTGTGCAGTCCAAGAGGGGTTAATACGAATATCCACGCCTTAGGCGCAGCCTTTCGCAATGCAGCTAACGCTTGGGTGATCGAGGCTTGCGTATCGCTTTTATTCGCTCCCGCTCCGTTTTCGTTTGTAATGTAGTTGATCAATATCGCCGCAGGTGCCGTATTTTTCGAGCCGTATGCGCTAATGTGTCCTTGAGAATCGAGCAGACTCGTGGAGCCATCAATTTTATTCCACCTTGAAAGTGGATTATAATCGCCGCCCTCTCCGTTAATGCTGTGGGAGATGATGTAATATCCCGGCACATCGCCGGTGGCGTCGCCCGGACGAAGCCAGCCGGAATACCCGCATGCACTGATACCATAATCCCACCCCATTGAGGCTTTCAGCCCCTCGCCCACCAGATGGGAGTAGTCGGCGATGTTCGAATCCCTGCCGTTATTCGCCATGATCCCCTCGGTGATGGAGTCACCTATGATCAATATCCAATTTTTTATCGCCGGAGCTATGCCGGGAACGGAGTTCGGACCAAGCTGGATGCCTGAAACCCGCACGATATTCGTTCCATAACCGCCATTCACCCAGCGATCCCTCTGCTCGGTATTGCGTACGTAAACGATGAGCGTATGATTCCCCGCACCGTTAACGGGTATGGTCAATTCGTCTTGCGGAACCGTGGTCGGGATCGGCGTATCATCCGTGAACGAACCGTCCAGAGAGTAGGAGAGATTTCCGGCGGGCGCCAGACCGGTGTTATCGAACAGAATGGAAATGGAGGAGGTTGGAGCCGTTGTTGACCACACACATGTGAAGTAAGCCCCGCTATTCCATGTCTGCCGATAAATATCCCCGCCTCGTCCCTTGTCCCCGCTCCAGTTTCCGGGCGAGAAGCGAATCGCGGGGGATGTTACATGCAGTATCGTACCTCCCGCAGGCGATGTTTGCGCGCTGGCGTTGTGATACGATGCAAGCACAGCGAAAAGGGCGATGACACATATTCCCAAGATGTTTCGTTTGATGATAGATTTCACGCTCATTCCTGAACCTCCGCCTGTCCCGTAACGCAAGTCACGGGCTTATCCATTGTCAATTCGATAATTGTATCCGTGTCAAGGTCGGATTCCTCGGGGATTTCAAACTCCATGCGCCCGTCCTGCAAAGTGGTTGCCATATATGCGGCGTTTGAAATGCAATGGTTTATAAGCACCTTGCCGTTCAGCGGGGGCAAAATGATCTTACGCACAAAGTGAAAGAGATGCAGATAAATGATATTGTCCACATACATCGCACCGCCCCAGTCTCCGCTCGGAAAGGGACCGCCGCGCGTTCCGTATATCGCCTTTCCATATTTGCGTAACCAATTGCCCACTTGATTCAATACATCAACCTCGCTCGGGTCGATCCGCCCGTCCGGCATCGGTCCAACTCCCAGCATCAGATTGCCATTCCCAGCGGCGCATTCCACCAATGAGTGGATTACATCGTCGAAACTCATCACCTTACCGTCCGGATCCCAAGAAAACTGGTCGTCCGAAAGGGGAATGCATGATTCCCACGGACGGTCAGGCTGGTATTTTCCGACGTCTTTTTCCACTGTATCGAAATCACCCGCAAGCTGAGGATATTTGTCGGGTTGGTCGAAAGCGCAGCATCGATTATTGGTGATGATACCCGGCTGGAGTTTGTGAATCAGAGCGAGGAACTTGTCCGCATGCCAATAGGAAAGCGAATCCCCCTTGCCAAAGTAATCCCACCACATGATATCCACTTTGCCGTAGTGCGTAAGCAGTTCCGTAATCTGGTCCGTCATATATTGCTCATACTTGATATCGTTCCCCGCTCCATAGTCCGGGTTATGCCAATCCCGAGGGGAATAGCATACGCCGAAACGGATCCCCGCCGCATGGCAGGCGTCGGCGAGTTGCTTGATCATATCGCGCTTATAGGGGGTTTGGGCGATGGTATAGTCGGACACCTTGCTGTCCCACATCGAGAAGCCGTCGTGATGCTTGCATACCACAACAATATATTTCATACCCGCATTCTTTGCAATCCTCACCCAATCCTTGGCGTTGAACTTCGTCGGATTGAACTGCTTGTATAGGTTGTCATACGCAGGATCCTCTACGTAGCCCGCCGGATCGCCGGTGGTGTCCAATGGCTTCGACCCTTTCCGCGACCAACTTATTTCCTTTCCGGTAATGCTGCCCGGCCCGAAGTCTATAAACATGCCGAAGCGGGCATCCTTCCACCATGTCATCTTATTCGGCGGTTTACGGGGCTCATGTTTTGGTGGAGAGGATTTAACCGGAACGGGCTTGTCGGATTTGGCGGGTTGAGGTTTTCCCTGCGGCGTTGAAACAACAAGCGGGGTCATTGCGAGAAACAAGAAGAGTTGCGCCCAGGATTGCATCCAAGATAACCTTTCCATTGATTCGCAAAGCGAAACGAAACCAATCGGCAATTATTACCATATTATTTCGGGGCGTGTCCAATGGAGAGGCAATGGAACGTATGATAACAATGGCTATTTGGAATAGAAAAAAAGCGCAGTCAAATACGGAGAAACGTTGGTAATGAGATGAAACACGTTACGAAAATCAACTCAGCGTCACATACATTCACATTGCATCCACGCGCATATGCTATTGAACAATTTTGGAATCCATACGAAGGGGCGACCCTTGTGGTCGCCCGCCCAAGGTAGCAATAACTCAGCATGTTGCGATTCTATATGCCAGTTGAATTTCCGGCAGGGCGACCCGCCGCAAGATATCGATTGATTCAACATCCGGTACATTGCGCATAATGTGATGGTGCGAAGGGGTTGGTCGTTACAACTTGGCACGCGTACACGATGGATGGTACGTCGACGGTACGTTGCGGGCGACCGCTCAAACATGTTTCGTTTCTTGGTGCTTGTTGCGTTATGGGATCGTTGCCTCACGCCAGACATCGATCATTCAGCACAACGCAATTTACGAGAAACGAAAAATGCGGATAAAGAAAGACAAAGTGCGTAGAATCCCTTGTATAATCATTGCATAAGCCTCTATGTGTTTGAACTTCGGGGGCGATCATGAATGAAAGGATAAATATCATGCGAAAGCCTGTTGTGATTATCATCTCCTCATTGGCGGTGGTTCTGGCCATCGGCGCCGCAATCGCCGCGAAAACCGCTCACACTTCATCCGTGACACCAGAAATGGGTGTGTCCTCAACTACGCTCTCTCATCCCATGGACAACCAAACGGTCAATCCAAACGCGCAGGGGACAATCCCCTTCGCGCCTCCTCCGATGCCAGGCCAGATGGGCGGGCCTCAAAACATGCCCAATCCAATGATGGGGGGCGGCATGAACATGGGACCCGGTATGATGCCGATGATGAACCCTGTTATTAACATTCCCGCCGCGATCACCACCGCGCGTGACGGTTCAGTGTACGTATTGCACGGTAACACCTTGTATAAATACTCCGCGGACCTCAATCTGCAGAAAAGCGTGGATCTGCCCGGCACCGCTCCTCAGAACCCGCAACCTGGAATTACCCCCATGCAAAACGGCGCCCCGTATCGCCCGATGGGGACACGTTAATAGATGCGGACGGACACGGATGTGAGTAATAAGGTGGGTGGTTCCCTACCCATGGTCTTGGCTCCAGGGGACTCCATTCCGCTGATCGCCCCGGCGGGAAGAGTGAACCGCGATGCGTTGGATGCCGACGCGGAGGCACTGCGAGCAAGAGGGTCGAACGTGAAAATGGGGGCTCATGTTCTGGATGCTTACGGTCATATGGCGGGAACAGACCGGGACAGAGCCTCCGCCCTAATGAACGCTTTTCTGAATCCGAAAATCAAAGGAATCTTTTGAGCGAGGGGCGGCGAAGACTCCGTGCGGATATTGCCCTATCTGGATATGCAAGCTTTCGCTTCAAACCCCAAGATGTTCGTGGGTCATATCGACATAACCGCTCTTCATACCGCCTACGCCCATTACGCAGGATGGCCCACATTTTGCAGCCCAATGGCGGCAACCGATACGGAGTGATGCAGGAACAAAGACTGTTTAAGCTTACTCTGCAATGATGGCGTGCTGGATGTGGATCAGTACCCCATGGGCAAGGCAGGGCATCGATATTGGCAGCATAACACGATCCAAATGTGGGCAAGGCCTCTCTCATGGCCGTCGCGCTCTTCAATACGGGCGAGGAGACGCACAAGGGATCGGTGCTTTGGTCCGATCTCGGCTTGAAGGGCAAACAGTTGGTGCGCAACCTGTGGCTGAAAAAGAACCTGGTCTATTTCGCCGACGGTTTCTCCCCCGTAGTGCCTCCTCACGGAACGGTGCTCATCAAGGTAGGAACACCGAAGAATATCAAGGCGTAGATCCCGCCTAAAAACGAGTAATAGTCCGTCATTTAAGCTCCTTCGGTGCTGCGCAAGATTATGCGCGGCGCCGAAACTATTATCCGGTGACAATCACACTATTTAAATCGAATCCTCTTCACCCCTTTGCATTCCCCGCACTTTGGATCGACACGCATGATCTCCCAACTTCATCCTCTCCACTGATCGATAAATATGCGCCGAAGGATTTGATGACTCCTTGCTAAAAATATTTTAGAATGCGCTTGACATATAAACGATGTCATGTTATGATTATATCATAGCAGTCATAGCGCAGGATTCCATGACGATCCCCATAAGGTGAGTGATTTGATATCTCTTCATTTGGATCCCTTATCCAAAAGCCCCTTATACGAACAGATTGTGGAGCAGGTTGAGGAGGCGATACGCCGCAAACAACTTCAAGACGGAAGCGTTTTATGGTCGGCGAGGAAAATCGCCTCTCATTACCATATATCCTATCAAACCGCCGAAAGGGCGTTAAAGGAGTTGGCTCGAAGAGGATTGGTTCAACGCTCGGTGGCACGGGGAACGGTGATTGCAACGAATGGGGATGGAAGCAAACCCAAGCCAACCAGCAAGCACAAGGTGATCGCCTTGATCAATTGCTGGCAGGTGTGGGGTTCGAGACCCACCTACACGATGGCGGAATTGGAGATGCTGCAGGCATCCGCTCACACGCTAAGCACAAAGCTCTGGGGAATGCTGATGACCACGCTTGGCAGCGGAGATGCCTCCAAGAAGTTCTCAGTGGAGTCGTTGGCGGAGTGGTGTCGATTGGGGAAGATTGACGGAGCCATCGTGTTCGGAAATATGCCCGAACGAGGTCTGGAATGGCTTACGGAGCAAGGATATGCGGTCGTGGTGGCGGATTATGAGCCATCTTTGCAGATCCCGCGAGTGGTGCATGATAACTACGGCGGCATGAAGTTGGCGGTAAACCACTTAATTGAATTGGGACATCGGAGAATCGCGTTTATATATTCCTTGCACCCATATCATTATGGTATTCGAAGAAACGCCTACCTGGACACCCTGAGCGAAAACGGCATTGAAGTGGATCCCGAACTGGTCGTTTGCGTACGACGCAAAGGTCCGACGGTGTGCGACGCCTTGAACCTATGGCTTAACATGCCACCGGACAAACGACCTACCGCTATCGCTGCGGGGTCTGATATTCTGGCGGCGAAGCTACTGCAGATTTCACAGGAAAAGGGAATCAGAGTCCCTGATCATTTTTCACTTACAGGCTATGATGACGAAACGTTCGTAACGATGCTTGATCCGCCACTCACCACCTTGAGGGTGTCATGGCAGGAATTGGGCAGAACCGCAGCGGGGATGTTACTGAATATTTTGGAGGGTTCGGAAAATGCATCCTTGCAGGATGGAGAGATGAATCGAGTCGTGATCCCAACAAGCCTGATCATTCGCCAGTCAACAATACCGTTTCATTCTGATTTGAGTGAAGAGTATGGCGTTATGATACAAGAATGCAAGGATTGATTTCACATGAAATACCTGAAAGGAGTCATATGCTTATAATTCATAACTTTTACAAAGTGGATATTTTGTAACTTTTCTAATTCTCAACAAAGGGAGGTTCTTGAAAATGAGAAGAACAAGAAGCGGTTTTACATTAATAGAATTGCTAGTAGTTATTGCTATTATTGCAATATTAGCGGCTATTCTATTCCCGGTATTCGCCCAGGCAAGAGGCAAGGCGCAACAGATATCGTGTATTTCTAATGTCAAAGAGATCGGTCTGGGATTGCTGATGTATTCGCAGGACTATGATGAAGCGATCATGAACAGCCCCGATAACAATGCAGGAGGGGGAGGACCGGATACCAACCCTGCGGATTTCAATTGCTGGTACGACTGGATACAGCCTTATATGAAATCCTATCAGATTCTTAGATGCCCCAGTTACACCGGTCCTTTCCCGGAACCTGATGGGTGGGGGGTTGCCGGAAGATACATGCACTCCACATACGCCATTAGCGGTCATATGATCTGGGATTTAAATGGAATGCTGGCTGGGTTGAAAGTACCTGCACAGACAATGATGGTTGCCGAAACCCCTGGCGGTGTCACTTGGTTTGATGATTTCGGACCTGGTTGGACATGCCCGGATATTTTGGAATGGAACGGACAGAACCATTTCGTCACCCAGCAACCCGGGCAGCAGGATGATTGGGGCGATCAAGGTATCAGCGCCTCAATTTCAGTCGTTGCCGCGGACGGGCATGCAAAATCCGTACAGATGTCTAATGTGCGTGGCGGTGGGGTGATCATCAATTCCAACGGCAAGATACAGGAGCCTGGCTGGGGCGGGATGTATTGCAAGCCTTTGGAAGATCAATAAAATGAATTAAGGAGGATCGCGGTGAAATTCAAAAATATTCACCCGGCGGTGGTTATCGCGGCGGTAGTAATTATAGTGATTATCGCGATTGTGATTGGCGTACATTACGGGAACGGCACCGGTAGTTATTACGGAGGGAAGACTAAGGTTCCCAAGCTCCCGCCTGGATGGGGCCCCGCTGCGGCACAGCATCGAGTGCCCTCTATGCCTGTCACGCGCTGAATGTTGTTTCATTTGAAAAAGGGTGAAAATAAATAGAAAAGGTGGTTTCAAAATTCGATTTTCGGGGTTTCCTCAATCGTTAGTTGGACTGATAGGGAAGCCCATATTCCGAATTTTGCAATTGCCGCGAAATAATAATATTCCCTGATAAAGACCCATTTGTTGCCCTTCACGGCATGGCGGCTGTAGTCTCAACCGCCATGCCACTAAAGCACTGTGAATATTGTTTTGCGTTGAGAGATAATATAAAATTCTATCTACAGCACTAACCGCAAAGCGTGGAGCGCAAGGCTGTCTCTCGACAACTTCTTATTGTTACCATAGACCCAAAACCTACGACCGTTGTGATTTCCACTAAATACTTTGGGAAACGGCATTGATGCGTTCACATCTGATATGGATATTCTCCGTTATTGTAGTTCTGTCCGTTGGTGGTTGCGCACATCAACGCAACGCCTTTGATTCGAAAATCATATACCTGCATGTTTCCGATTGGGGGGGAGCCTCCGCCGATCCGCGATACAATCGTATCCAGGATGAAATCATGGCGGAATGGAACCGCCGCCATCCTAACATACGTATCGTTCCGGAACACATACCCGGCAGCAGCGCCTATGTCTCAAAAGTCCTCACGGAGTTTGTAGCGGGAATTCCGCCGGATGTTATGCAGTTGGATGACGCTTCCGCTGCATCCTTCATCGATAACAATACTCTGGTTGACTTGACCCCATTCATTCAAAAAGAGCATTTCAATCTCTTAAGATACTATCCAAACGTTTTGGATATCGCACGGAGAGGTAAGCGACTCTATGCTTTACCGAGTGACTTCACGCCGATGATGATGTACTACAACAAAAAGTTTTTCCGCGAGGCAGGGTTGCATTATCCCCGTGACGGTTGGACCTGGAACGATTTTCTACATGACGCCCAAAAACTGACAGTTTGGCCAAAAGGCGCGTATCAGCCAACCCGCTACGGTTTTCTTGCGGAAAATTGGATGCCCGGGTGGATCGTTTGGATATGGCAAAACGGCGGGGATGTGCTCTCCCCAAACGGACAAACCGCTTCGGGATACATGGACAGTCCCGCAACCATACAGGCGGTGCGGTTTTTCGCGGATTTGGAGAAAAACCACTTGGCTCCGAATTTGTCGGCATCCCAGGCACAAGGCGAGGATCCTTTCGCATCGGGGCTTGTTGCGATGACAATCAGTGGTCACTGGGACCTCGTACCACTGCGGGCAAGCGAGACGATCTCCATGAATAATGTGGGGGTGGTCGGCTTGCCTCAAAACAAACGCCAGGTGACCGTTATATACGAGAGCGGATACGCCATCACCAAAGGATGCAAACATCCTCACGCGGCATGGGAATACGTGAAGTTCATGTGCGGGGATTACGTTCAAAAGATGAAAGCCAAACTTGGAATCGGGATATCCGCTATAAAAAGCGTGGCGGAATCCTATCGCAACTCGAATCCCCTTGAGCCGGAGTTTCTAGATAACATCAAATACGGCATTGCACCTTGGGGAACCAGGGTGGAGAATTATGATGTGATTGAGGACATCGGCACCGAAATGATGGATGAGGTTCTGATTGGGCATGTCCCCACCGAACGGGCGTTGAAAACCGCCACGGCTCGCGCCAATGCGGAGTTGGAGAGCAATGAATGAAAACGCACAAGCATGAGGAAGATAAATGAAAAGGAAACATTCAAAAAGTGGCTTGTGGTTCATCTTTCCATCCTTTGTACATCTCTCGATTTTCGTGTTGTTTCCGATAGTCTTCGCCCTCTTCCTATCCTTGCATCGCTGGGATGTATTAAAGCCGGACAAACCTTGGGTGGGTCTCGCGAACTATGTCGTGCTTTTTCACGACCCGCTCTTCTGGAACGCCATGGGCAACTCCCTCTATTACGTTGCGTTCAGCGTGCCTTTGGGGATGATCGTGGCTTTGGGAGTGGCTTTGCTCGTCCAACAAAACACCCGAGGTATGCAGGCTCTTCGCGCAATTTACTATCTGCCAGCGGTTTCATCCACTGTCGCCATCTCCATGGTATGGACGTTCATCTATCTGCCGGATCATGGGATGATTGATTGGATGCTGCGTTCCATGGGGATGCATCAATGGGCTCACACCGACTGGTTGGAGGATCCGTTCTGGGCGATGCCCGCTCTCATCTTCATGAGCATATGGACCGGGCTGGGCCCCAGAATGATCCTCTATCTTGCGGGTTTAACCGGCATCCCAAACGCCCTGTATGAGGCTGCCGAGATAGACGGAGCGGGATATTGGGCAACTTTTCGTCATATCACCCTACCATTGCTGCTGCCCACGACGTTTTTCATTCTTGTCACTTCCAGCATCGGCGCGCTGCAGATATTCACGCCGATCTACATGATGACCAAGGGGGGTCCGATGTGGAAGACGGATGTGGTGGGATATCACATTTACACCGAAGCGTGGAGGCAGTTCCATATGGGCATGGCCAGCGCCCAAAGTTATGTTTTATTCCTTGTGATTCTCGTCATTACGGTTATCCAATTTAAGATGGTTAGCAAAGGATTGGAGGAGTATAGCCTGCAATGAAACAACATAAGCCGAATAGGTTTTATTGGATCATATCCATTTTTAAGCTATTGATGGTCCTCGTCATTGCACTGTTCACGTTCGCGCCGTTTCTGTGGATGCTCATCGCATCGTTGCATCCCTCCCACGGAAGCCCTCCCACTCCTTCCCATCTCATGCCAAAGGTATGGCATTGGGATAATTACCGTACCGTGCTCACAATGGATTCGGTGCCGTTCGTTCGTTTTTTTTTAAACTCGCTGCTGGTTACTTTCTTTGTGGTGATCTGCCAACTCCTATTGTGCTCTCTCGCGGGGTACGGATTTGCACGACTATCCTTCCCCGGAAGGGATTGGCTATTCGTGCTCTTCCTCGCATCCATGATGATCCCGGGTCAAGTGACCGTCATTCCGCTCTTTCTTCTGGTAAGATCCTTCGGATGGCTGAATACCTACTGGGCTCTGATCGTTCCGGGGATATCCAGTGCGTTCGGGATATTTCTCATGCGGCAGTTCTTCATGACCTTGCCCAAGGATTTGGATGACGCCGCACGCATAGACGGTTGCAACGACTTAGCCATCTATTGGAGGGTCTCCATGCCTTTGGCGCGCCCGGCTCTTGCCACATTGGGTATATTCGCGTTTATCTCCACATGGACCGACTTTTTCTGGCCATTGCTGGCGACCACCACCACTAACATGCGCACCCTTGAAGTGGGGCTCTCCCTCTTCAAGGATTCCTTTGGCAATACAAACTGGCCGCTGCAAATGGCGGCTTCCGTATTGGTCCTGTTGCCTGTGATCATTATCTTTCTGTTAGCGCAACGCTATCTGATACAGGGTATAGCATTAACCGGATTGAAGGGATAATTCAACCGGACAACTATCATAGGGGGAAACCATCTAAAAATGAAATCCACGTTAAATGCCTGTCTTATCGGCATGGCAATCCTCGCAGCATGCCTTCCCGCCGCACATTCCGCCGTCCATATTAAAGCGGGAATGACTATTCGACACTCCGTGACATTCCAAAAAGCGAATTATCGCTTGACCGACCCGGGGAAGGGAATCATCGTGGTATCCGGAAGCAATATCACGATTAATCTCGCCGGAAGCGACATCGTGGGAAACGGCAAAGGCGTGGGGATTCATGTCATCAACTCCTCAAATGTGCTTATTGAAAACGCAAACGTCACTCAATGCAAATGGGGAGTTCTAGTGGAAAAAAGCCATGGAGTGAGGATTACAAATGGCGATTTCAGCCGCAATGCGGATCTGCCCGTCGGCACCGTGATTGACGAGAGCGGGGCTCAGCCTCAGGATAATAACGGAGGCGGAATCCTCCTGCGAGACTCCGATTCCTGCGTCGTGAGGCATGTAACTGCGAACCACCAGTGGGACGGGATCGATTTGGTGCGTTCCAATAACAACGACATCGAATACTGCGATTTCTCCTATCTCAATAACTGGGGAGTTCACTTCTGGCTATCCTCCCACAACCGATTCGAACACAACCGCGCCATTTGGTGCACCACCGGCGAGGGATTACTCTGGCAATCCATATCGGGATGGCAGACATACGATTCCGCTGCGGTTCTCATCGAACATGCATCCATGCACAACCTTGTAAAGGATTGCGACCTGCGCTACGGTGGTGACGGTGTATACATCCGCGCGAACGAGGGCCCGATCACTCCCAACGTGCCCGTACCGCCTAAAAACGCGAGTAACGACAACCAGATCATCGGATGCGACTGCTCCTATAGCCCTAACAATGCGATCGAGGCGGATCTTTGCGACCGTAATGTATTCATCAGGGATAACTGCTCCTACAGCAATTACGGCTTCTGGCTCGGGCTAAGCCGTTGGAACAGAGTGCTGGATTGCATCGCCTTGAATAATAGCACCCGAGGAATGGAGATCGAAGGCGGGCAAAACGATATTTTCAAGCGCAACCTGTTCGGAAACACCACCAATCCATCGGAGATTCAGATTCTCCTTCGCCTGACCAGCAGACCCGAAATCAAATCGGGCCCCTATCTCATACAGAACAATCTCTTCTATAACAGCGATCGTCCCATCTACCTGAACCACACCACCGCTAACGTGGTAGGCAACAACGATATGCTCACAACCATGCGGGATGTGAACTTCATACAGACCGATATGGCGAGCATGCTGACTCAAAGCGACAACAAGACCCTGCCGATGAATAAGAAGAGGCTGAACATTAAAGTCAAGAACATCGTCCCCGCTCCGTCCGGAATGGGCTGGGATGTCACCGCGACAGGGTTCACGGGTGCGCAAAACTCCGCCCCACCGCTGATCATGGTGGATTCGATTCCCATGCAGATCGTGGCAAGTCAAGGCTCCAAGGTCGTTTTCCGATTGCCCTGCGATCTATGGAACTTAACCTATCGTCCCAAACCGGTTGTGAAGGTGTGGATGAACGGCGAGATGTCCAACGCATTCGCCGTACCCTACCATTATCCGAAAAACGCGCCCTGCATCACCTCCATTTCGCCCAACCCTGTGGCTCCGGGTGAACAAGTAGTCATCAAGGGCGAATACCTTACGAACTCCGAAGGCAAATCCAAAGTGTTGCTTAACAATGAGCCTGCGGACATAGTTAAAGCCACTCCCAAGGAGATCGTTCTGTACGGACCCAGCCATAAGCTCTCCAGCGTATCCCTCAATTTAGTGGTGGTCAATGGGAAATTCGCCTCTCTGCCCATGCCTCTTACAGTGAAGGTGCCCGTCGATCAAGTGCCGCACATCATCTCCGCGAGTTTCTCGCCTACCACGCTCCATGTCGGCGAATTGCTTAAGGTGGTGTTCACCGTGAAGAACTTCGCTCCGTTCGCCCTGCCCGCCCGCAAGCCGACCGACAATTTCACCTACGACGAAGACCAGAATTTCTGGGGACTCGGTTATCAGGAAAAGCAGGGATCGGTCTATTTGAGGGTTGATTCCGAGCGCACGGGTGGAAGTTGGCCCTATTATTGGGGACTGCCCCAGCCGCTTCAGCCTGGTCAGACCGCAACAGTCACCGGATACATTAAGGTGGAGCATCCAGGCAAGATGATCTGGCGGATCGGCATGGTGGACGCAGGCATCCGGTGGCTTGATGACAATGAATATCGTACGGAGATCACCGTTCTTCCCGCCAAATAAGCGTAACCATTGCGCTCGTTTTTTTACGCGAAGTGAATTCCGTATGGACACCCCAGACGGCGTCCATATTTTGTCTTAATGCGTAGCCTTTTCTCTCCCTAATCCCCCCTTAAGCTTGATTCCTTCCTCAATTGCATGACATGATGAAAACGTCAATACTTCCATCGGAGGAGCCTGTAATGCCAGAATTCGAGCCGCTTCGGTACCGGCAAGTTCATTTGGATTTTCACACGAGCGAGAAGATACCAAACGTCGGTGATAAGTTCAATCCCAAACAGTTTCAATCCGCATTGCTCCTTGGACATGTGAACTCCATCACCCTTTTTTCGAAATGTCATCATGGCTTGTCTTATCACGACACCACGGTGGGAATACGTCATCCTGGACTGAACTTTGATCTGTTGCGAGCTCAAATCTCCGCATGTCGTGAGATTGGGGTTAAAACCCCGATTTACATCTCAGCGGGTTTCGATGAGTACATCCTCTCCAGACATCCGGATTGGGGTGTCAAGGGCCCGAATGGCGAAACATTCCCTCCTCTGCAACCAGGATTTAAGCTCCTCTGTTTCAACACCGCGTATCTTCATTACCTTTGCGCCCAAATCGAGGAGGTGATTGATCTTTTTAACGCTCCTGACGGTATTTTCCTGGATATCATCGCCCCTCGCGCCTGTTACTGCAGGCAGTGCTTGGAGGGAATGAGAATGGAAGGGATGGACCCCAAAAACAAGGACGAGGTTCTCGAATATGGATACATGGTTCTACAAAGGTATTACGAACGGACCACGAAATCCGCGAAGAAAAACATGCCCAATCGAAGGGTTTTCCATAACTCCGGGCATATCTCCAAAGGCGCGAAGAACGTATTAAAATGGAACACGCATCTGGAGTTGGAAAGCCTTCCCACGGGAGGCTGGGGATACGATCACTTCCCCATTTCCGCTAAATACGCCGCCACCACGGGGATGGATGTGCTCGGAATGACCGGAAAGTTCCATACCACCTGGGGGGAGTTTGGCGGATTCAAGCGAAAGAACGCTCTGCGTTACGAATGCTCTGCGATGTTAGCATTCGGGAGCAAATGCAGCGTGGGGGATCAACTCCACCCGAACGGTGCTATGAATATGGATACATACGATATGATCGGAGCTGCGTACGCGGAAGTCGAAGCAAAGGAGCCATGGTGCAAGGGGGCTATTCCCGTGAATGACGTGGCTTTGCTCTCCACCGAAGCTCTGATCGCGGACAAGCCCGGGGGGCCGGGGCGGACCAATGCTTCCGAAGAGGGAGCCTCTCGAATGCTTTTGGAACTGCACGTCCCCTTTGACGTAATTGACCTGGATCATGAGCTTGAACGCTATCGCTTGCTCATCCTTCCGGATGAGATTACACTTTACGGCGAGTTTCTTCACAAGGTGCGCCGATATCTAAAAGCGGGCGGCAAACTGCTTCTCTCCGGTTGCAGCGGAATGACTCCGGAATGCAATGATTTTGCGATCGACTTCGGATTGAAAGTGGAAGGGCGAAGTGAGTGGGATCCGGATTATCTGACGCCAACGGATCTTTGCCCAAACCCTCCGGTCCGTTCGCCCATTGTGATCCATGATGGTTCATGGGATGTGACCCCCACCGACGCCGCCATCAAAATATTGGCGGCCAAGTCCAATCCGTATTTTAACAGGGATTGGGATCATTTCTGCTCCCATCAGCATACTCCGGATGAAAGTCCAAGCCCCTACCCCGCCATCATCAGTAACGGAGACATTGCGTATTTCGCCCACAATATTTTCACGCGATATCGGCTCTACGGGCAACCGCTCTACCGTGACATGGTGAAGGACGCGATGAATAGTCTTATATCACCGTCCGTGATTGTCGATCTTCCCACAACCGCTAGAATCTCACTGATGAAGCAGGAGAGCGAAAATCGGTATGTGCTCCATCTCCTTTTCGGTGTACCCGTACGACGGGGAGCCGACCAAGGAAGCTGGGGAGGAAGATTGCAGTCGGTGGATATCATCGAGGATTTGTATCCGCTTTATAACGTGGCGTGCACATTGAAACTTCGGGAGGAGGTTCGGGGGGTGGCGAGTGCGCCAGAGAATGCACCCATTGATTTTCAAAGCGACGGCGGGTGGGTCCGATTCACCCTTCCGAAATTGGATTGTCATGCGATGGTGGAAATTCGAATATAATCCTTTCGAGCTTTGCGCTTGAGGATGATGCGGGAAGGGGTTGCAATGAAAAAGTGCCTTTGCATGTTACTATGCTCGTTAACGATGATGTGCCACATCAATGCGTTTGGAATGAAGGATAGCATGATCGTTCTACAAAATAAATCCATTAAACTCGAATTTGACAAGGAGACCGGAGCATGGAAAGGATTCATCGATCGGAAAAGCGGGAGAGAGATTCTCGCCGCAGGTTCATCCGATATTATCATGGATCATCTTTGGCTGCCGCGATTGAACACAGATGAGATATCAAAAGCGATGGAAGCGGGAAATACCATCACTCTGACGCAAGGATGGAAATTCACCCCCGATCCTCCAAGCGGCGGTGAAGCGGCGGGATATCTGCAAGGCGATTTTCAAACCGGCGACTGGATCGCCACTCCCATACCAAGTGAAAGGGGCGTGGGGGACAATCGTTTACATAATCGCGTAGGCGTGTTTTGGTATCGCACCACATTCAACCTTCCTAACGATTGGGACGGCAAAGATCTCACTATGATTATCGGCGCCGTGGATGATTTCGACACCACCTACGTGAATGGCAAGGAGGTGGGGGCTATTGGAACTGAAACGCCATTCAACTGGGAAACCCCGAGAGTCTATCCCGTCCCCGCATCGTTTTTACGTCAAACGAACACCCTATTGGTGAAGGTGACAAATGGGGCGTTCGATGGAGGAATCACGCAAGGACCGGTACTCATTGGATTAACCTCGGCGTTACGCAACCCCATAATGCCAGGTCGAAAGCTCGATCATTTTTCCTCCATGCGCGAAGGTTCGAATAGAATCCTTGCGTTGACCACCCATCAAGGAGATTTGCAATACACACTTCAATACGCATTGCTGGGCGACAGTCCGTATCTCACTAGGATATTGACCGTCCGTAATATTTCATCAAAGGATATCACCTTAAACGGACTATATTGTGTGACTCCGCCCATCGCTCTCGGCAGTCGACAATCGGTGATCTTCCCCGGGACGCTGCCCGTCGGGGATAACTCCATGATTTACATGCCCCGAAGAGGGGTTCTTTCACCTCGTAGCGAAGACCCATTGGCGATAATATGGGACGCAGATAACAAAATCGGCGCGGGGGCATGGTTTTACGATGAAGCGGAGTTCTCCCCAGTTTCCGTGCAAAGGATAGCGGACGGCATCACCATCCAGCACAAACCACAGATTGAAATCACATTAAAACCGGGAGACTCAGTTTCCCCGGGTGTTCAATACATATGGGTGTTGGATGGAACGAGGGATGCGGTGTTGAAAGGAGTGCAAAAGGTTTACTCCTTAATCGGTCTGAAAGCACCTTCCAACCATTTGCCCAATCTTGCGCGCAAAATCCTGTATTGCGGTTTCCCAGGCGGAACGCCGGAAATGGGTTTCTCGGGATATGGAGGGTTCCCCGCGATGGACGCCTATCTCCCCACTCTGAAAAAAATGGGAATAAGTCTGATGTGGCTGTTACCCACTTGGTACCATGGAACGGGCAAGAGATGGAATCTATACGCACCCTTCGACCAACTGAAAGTGGATCCGCTTCTTGGCACTCAGAAGCAACTGCAAAAACTAGGCTCGGATGCTAAAAAAGACGGAATTGGGTTAATGTTCGATTTGGTGCCTCATGGTCCTCCGGACTTCACCCCTTTGGCGAAGGACCATCCCGAATGGATTGAACAAAATCAGGATGGAACCAACCATTACGAGTGGGGGCAACTATCCTTCGATTACGCTCAGCCGGGATGGCGGAATTACATGGAACGCGCGGCGGAATGGGACGCAAAAACATTTGACGCCGTAGGGGCGCGCGTTGATTGCGGAGCAGGCGGACCCCCAAATTGGAAACCAGGGCTTCCATACCGCCCAAGCTTTTCAACACTGGGCGGCGGGTTGGCGATGAACCAAGCCATTCGAGATGGTTTTGTAAAGGTGAACGGCGACGCGGTTTTATTGCCCGAAAATTACACCGGTGCGAATATTTTTTATCGCTATGCGGATTTGGATTACGACGCACAATTCTATTATCTGATGGGTGATTTGCAATCCAATAACGCAACGCCTATGGAATGGGCGTCAAGCCTGGAAACCTTCCTTGGCGATCAACAACTCACCCTTCCACCAGGGGCGTTAAAGATGCGCTGGATAAGCAACCACGACACCGTATCGTGGACTTTCCAAAAGGGGCGTCCTGCCAAAATCTACGGCGTTCCCAAAATGAGAGCTTTGATGGCGGTTTGCGCATTCATCCCAGGCGTGCCTATGCTCTACCAAGGCGACGAAAACCCCGCATTGTATGGCGGTAAGGGAGAGGATAACATCGCCTATCTCACCGAGATATACGGTCTGCGCAACCGCATGCCTGTTCTCAGCATTGGCAAAGCGGACTATCAAGCGGTAAAGGCGAGCGGAGGGGTCTTTTCCTGCTTGAGAACTTACGGAAAAACACGCGCGTTGGTTTTGATCAGCTTCAATCCGAAACCCACGAGGAGTGAACTCGTTTTCCACGTCCACATGGAAGGGAAATGGAAGGATATGTTGGGCGGGCGGGCGTTTGAACTTGAGAGGCATGGGGTTGTGAAGATGTCCCCTTATCAAACGAGGGTTTTAGTTAAGGAGTAGCCCCCGTCGAATCATCGACGAGGGCTATAACCCTTAGATTTATATTGACCAGCCAGCTGGATCCAAGCGGAAGGAGTGCAACACCTTCATATAATTGGCTCTTTCAAACGCGGCGGGTTCCGCTACGTTTTTCTGGCTCACGCTGCCTCTCATCTGCTGCACGGATTCGTACTCGAACTCCTCCATCCACCTTGTCATATCCTGCAGGATTTGTCCGATTCTGTCATATCCATGCTCCAGCAGTTCCGCAGCCATTTGCGTGCAGTTGGCTCCCGCCATCATCGCCTTCAGGACATCCTCGTGCGTATGCACCCCTGATGTAAGGGCGAAATCGCAGGATATTCTTCCGAAGAGTATGGCGATCCATCGCAAAGGCAGACGGATGTCAAAGGATGTGCTGAGGTTCAGATCGGGTTCCACCTCCAAGTTCTCCAAATTGATATTTGGTTGATAGAACCTGTTGAAAAGAACTAGGGCGTTCGCGCCTGCATCAACAATCTGCTTAGCGGAATAAGCCATATTGCTGAAATAGGGACCTGTTTTAACCGCAAGCGGTATACTGACGCTTTTTCTGACATCGGAGACAATATTTTCGTACATCTCCTCCACTTTGGACCCCGGCATGGACTGATCCGTTGGGATGTAGTAGACGTTCAGTTCAAGGGCATCCGCGCCTGCGTCCTGAATCAGTTTCGCATATCGAGTCCAACCGCCTTGTGACACGCCGTTAAGGCTCCCGATGATAGGGATGCCAACAGATTGCTTGGCATGGTGGATTAACTCCAGATACTCTTCGGGACCGAGATTGAATGTCGTCGGCTCAGGGAAATAGCTGAGGGCCTCCGCGAAGCTGTTAGATCCATAGCTCAGGAAATGATCCAAATGCTTGCTTTCCTGATCGATCTGCTCCTCGAATAACGAATACATCGTCACCGCAGCTATTCCGGCGTCTTCGAGATGTTTGATGCTATCCAACGATCTGGAAAGAGGGGATGCCGAAGCGACCAACGGGTTCTTCAACTTCAATCCCATGTATGTAGTGGTGAGGTCCATTGTCTATTCTCCTTCCTTCACCGATGTCAACGGCGCGGATGCCGCCATCTGTTCATATAGACGGCGTCTTGTGGTCACATCCTTCTGAGCCTCCTGAAGCAGACGTTTCGCGGCTTCGGGGTCGCTCTGTGTGAGCATTTTGTATCGGGTTTCCGTGTATATGTAATCCTTCAGCGGAATGGTTGGGGGTTTGCAATCCAATTGGAAAGGATTCTTGCCCTCGGCTTCAAGCGCGGGATTGTAGCGATACAGCTCCCAGTATCCGCTATCCACCGCCATCTTTTGATGAGTTAAACCAGCGGATAAATCATATCCGTGAGCGATGCAATGGCTGTATGCAATGATAAGGGACGGGCCGTTCCATGCCTCCGCCTCTTGGAAAACGCGTATCGTATGAGCGTCGTTGGCGCCCAACGCCACTTGGCCCACATACACATTTCCGTATGTCATCGCCATGCGTCCCAAGTCCTTTTTAGATGCGGGTTTGCCTCCCGCAGCAAACTTCGCCACCGCACCGCGAGCCGTGGATTTGGACGCTTGCCCTCCTGTGTTGGAGTAAACCTCCGTATCGAGCACAAGTATGTTCACATTATGCCCCGTGGAGAGAACATGGTCCAAACCGCCATACCCGATGTCATACGCCCATCCGTCGCCTCCGACGATCCACACGCTCTTCTTCACAAGCATGTCCGCAACGTTCAATAACTCTTTGGCATCGGGATCGTTGTTCCCTCTGAGCTTCTCCTTCAATTGTTCGACAAACTCACGCTGCTTCTCAATGCCCATCTCATCAGCCTGATCCGCATGTATAATCTCCTGCGCCCTATCCTCGCCAATGACGGATTGAAGTTTCTCAACCAGTTGTACTGCGTATCTCGCCTGATGATTAACCGCAAGCCTCATCCCCAAACCAAACTCGGCGTTGTCCTCGAAGAGCGAGTTGCTCCATGCCGGACCTCGTCCTTGATGGTTCACCGTCCAAGGCGTGGTCGGCAGGTTTCCGCCATAGATGGAGGAACATCCGGTGGCGTTCGCAATCAACGCTCGATCCCCGAACAGCGTGGATAACAGTTTGACATAGGGGGTCTCCCCGCATCCGGCGCAGGCGCCGGAAAATTCAAACAAGGGTTGCAGCAACTGCACATTCTTAACGGTGTTGAACCGGATAAGGCTGTTATTTAGCGTGGTTTCGGGCAACCCAAGGAAGAAATCCCAATTCCTCTTCTCCGATTCACGGAGAGGCAACTGAGAAACCATCTCCAACGCCTTGCGCGATGCGTTTGATTTGTCCTTGGCGGGACAGACCTCCACGCATAACGTGCAACCGGTGCAGTCCTCCACCGACACTTGAATCGTGTATTTTGATCCGGCGAACTCCTTCCATTTCGCATCGGTGGATTTAATGGTTTCCGGAGCATCCTTCAATTGTGAGGAATCGTAAACCTTCGCGCGTATCACCCCGTGCGGACAAACGAGCGTGCATTTGCCGCATTGGATGCAGAGCTTTTCATCCCATATCGGCACTTCGAGAGAGATATTGCGTTTCTCCCACTGAGTGGTTCCGGAGGGATAGGTTCCGTCCACCGGAAGCATGCTGACAGGGATCAAATCCCCTCTGCCCGCAATCATCTCAGCGGTTACTTTACGCACAAATTCCGGAGCATTCTCGGACACAACGGGCGGAAGTTCGATCGAACTGGTGACATGACTGGGAACCTTCACTTCGTGCAGATGAGCAAGGGCTGCGTCCACGGCAGCGTAATTCATATTCACAACCGCCTCGCCCCGTTTGCCGTAAGTTTTCTTAATGGCTTTCTTGATTTGGGTGATCGCTTCCTCTCGTGGCAAAACACCACTCAATGCAAAGAACCCGGTCTGCATGATGGTGTTGATGCGCACCCCCATACCTGTTTCCTTCGCCACTTTGTAGCCATCCATCACGTATATTTTCAGTTTTTTACGGATTATCTCCTCTTGCACCTTGCGCGGCATCCTATCCCAAACCTTATCCGAAGGATAAGGGCTGTTGATGAGAACCGTGGCTCCATTCATGGCGGCTTCGAGCACAGGATATTTCTCCAGGAACCCGAATTGGTGCACCGCCACGAAATTCGCATGGCTTATCAGATAGGTGCTGTGTATCGGCTTTGCCCCGAAGCGAAGATGCGAAATGGTGACGCCGCCGGATTTCTTGGAATCATACACGAAGTATCCCTGCGCGTTGTTGTTCGTCTCTTCGCCGATGATCTTGATGGAGTTCTTGTTCGCCCCAACCGTTCCGTCGGAACCTAGACCCCAGAACATCGCGCGCACCACATCCTCTCCTTCGGTGATGAAATTCGGATCGAAGTCCAAGCTGGTGTGCGTTACATCGTCAATGATTCCGACGGTGAAACCGTTCTTAGGCTCAGGCTTGGACAATTCGTCAAACACCGCCTTGACCATTGCCGGGTTGAATTCCTTGGAGGAGAGACCATATCTTCCGCCGATGATTTTCGGAAAACTCTTCAAAGCGTATTTACCGCTCGCCACACACTGAGCGACACCGGTTACCACATCCGTATAGAGCGGTTCGCCTATCGAACCTGGCTCTTTGCAGCGGTCCAGCACGGCGATCGCTTTCACGGTGGAGGGAATCGCTTGCATCATATGATCCACGGAGAACGGTCGGTAAAGTCGGACTTTTATGACACCGACTTTTTCCCCTTGGCTTACAAGGTGGTTAACGGTCTCTTCGGCGGTTTCACAGCCGGAACCCATCAGCACAACAACTCTTTCGGCGTCGGGTGCACCCACGTAATCGAATAGGTGATATTCCCTGCCAACTACGGAGGCGAATTTCGCCATCACCTTCTCCACGATACCGGGCGTGGCTATGTAATACGGATTGACTGTTTCTCTGCCTTGAAAATAGGTGTCAGGGTTTTGAGCCGTTCCGCGAATGCACGGACGATCCGGGGATAGCCCGCGAGAGCGATGAGTTCGAACGAGTTCGTCATCGATCATCGCCTTGATGTCTTCGTCGGATAACTGCTCGATTTTCATCACCTCATGGGAGGTTCGAAAGCCGTCAAATGCATGAAGGAACGGCACGCGAGATTCAAGCGTCGCAGATTGAGCTATCAGAGCCATGTCCTGAGCCTCCTGCACCGAGTTGGAGAAAAGGATCGCCCAACCGGTGGATCGGATAGCCATGGCGTCTCCGTGATCGCCGAAAATCGATAACGCTTGCGCCGCGATTGATCGTGCTGTGATGTGAAACACCGCACTGGTCAGTTCGCCGGCGATCTTGTACATGTTAGGCATCATCAGGAGAAGTCCCTGACTTGCCGTGAAAGTGGTGGTGAGAGATCCCGATTGCAGTGAGCCATGGCATGCGCCCGCCGCACCTCCCTCGGATTGCATCTCCTGGACATAGGGGACGGTCCCCCAAATATTCTTTTGCCCCTGCGCAGCCCATGCGTCGGCTAACTCTCCCAGTGGAGAGGAGGGGGTGATGGGATAAATTGAGATCACTTCATTGGTTTTGAAGGCTATATACGCCGCCGCCTCGTTACCATCTATCGTGACCAGGTTGCGTGTCATCACGGTATCCTTTCAAAATAATCACGTTAACCGCGTTATGTAGTTGATGTCGCTTCCGATCCGCAATCGAACTCGAGTGGGACTTGAGGCGTCATTGAGGTTCGGAACCTGCTTTTCGCCGGTGATAGAAACCAAAAATCTGATTCACAGGCAAAAAATAAAAGGGCGCCTCTATTGAAGCGACCTTTTTCATGAGATATTTAGTTTTGCTAATGTTTTCGGCGCGAGAAGAAGCTCGTACCCGACAAAAAGTTCAATACCCGAGGTCGGGATACTGACGGGTGGATGCCTGAAAATCGGAGAATAACCGAGTTCGGACGAAGACAACCCGGAGAGTGACAACATAGACTTAATCCTCGCTATTAATATTATGACAGATAAATGTGATTATCCCCTATACCTCCGCTGGAATGATACGAGTTTTTTTATCAAGGAGAATTCGACATTCCGGAAAAAAGAGAAGACACTGACTTTTCGCATTACAGAATATCGCGACGGCATCATCTCACCCCTTTTACGTTTCTTAAAAACAAGGCGCCGAGTATCAAATACAAAGCCGTCAATGCGAACAGAGCCTCGTAGCCACTCTGAGTGTAATGCATGATCGGCTCTCCGGTGCGGGTCAATGCACTATGCCCGCCGAAGGAACCAAGCAACCAGCCGGCTATCGGCATCGCCACGGATTGCGGAAGCACCAAGGCGATATGCCAAACAGCCATATCCTTTGCGTTATCCTCGGGATTAGGCAACACGTCACACACCAAAGCCCAATCCACACTGTAATAGGCGCCATACCCCATGCCCAACAGACTGCCGAGCGCAAACACCAAGGATAACGTATGCACGAAAGGCATGGATATGGCAAGCGTGGCGATAAAGATGTTCGATGCGTATACAACCTTTTTTCTCCCGATGCGATCGGAGATGACCCCACCTATGATTCCGGTGACGGAGGCGCAGAGAAGGATGCATATCAACAACTCCGCAGCCACGATCTCCTTGTTCTTGTCGCTCACATGCACCATATCCGTGAGGTAGTATTGGAGATACTCCTGGATAGTCCACAGCCCCATCACCACAAACGCGCGTGTTATCCATACCCAAGCGAAATCAGGATGTTTACGCGGGTTGATCCATAGGTTCCTCACCGTATCCCGAAATGGAATCCGCAGGGGTGGTGCGGATAACGGCTTCTCCTTGGTTCCTGCAACTGTGATCCACAAAAAAAACGCCATCGAAAACCCGATGAATAGGAAACAAGCCCCCGGGTGTCCGTATCTCATGAGTATTCCTGACACCCCCGCCCCTGCAATCGTTCCGAGTTGGCTCATCATCGCCATCCATCCGCTTGCCTCGCCTTTTTGGGCTTCAGGCACGATGTCGGGAATGATTCCGCTGTAGGCTGCGGTGGCGATATTGTTTCCAACCTGCACAACAAGATATCCGAGGAAGTACAACCATATGTTAAGCTTGTAACCCGCGAACCAAATAAACCATAACCCGAGCAAATTCACTATTGTTCCGCCAAGCATATACGGACTGCGTCTCCCCCATTTATATCGACACCGATCGCTCAATGGACCTACTACCAGAGGGATGATAACTGCGGGGAAGGCTCCGACACCTAGTATGAAGCCCAAGGTTTGCGCGGGCGCCAATGGCGAGATATGCTTTATCTGGCTGGGGATGATGATCATTAAGAGCCCACCCCATAGGAGATTGATTGCAAACCAGAATGCGCTCAAGAGGAACTGCCGATAAGCGGACAAACGCATTGGATGAGGGATCATGGTTCCTTCGCCTTTCGCCTCGCAACGGTGCCGTAAAGAATACTCATTGGCGGGCAACATCGAAAGAGGAGTAACACATCGTCATGGAAACACGCAGTTAGCGTACCCCGACTACACGGGTTCATTTTCAACCGGCTTTCGGTTGCCGCTGATTGTATGGAATATACAATTATACGCTTAAAGAGAAAACCAGTTATCGAATTTTGCCATATGCGTCCTTGCATCCATACCTTTCAGTATACGGACATAATCGCTGAGCAACTAACCCGGACATTTTCGCTGAGCAATAACAAATCGCTTAAAAGTACTTGACATTTTTCCTCTTCTCTGATAATATGAGTTAATCATCAGCTAAGAAGTATATTCTATTCGGCAATCATACCTTTATTCCTTGTAATCGTTTAAGAATTAAGGGGAGAGATCCTGTATGGGCATGGTAATGAACCAGCATCTGGACCGAGCGATAGCCTTTAAATTAGCGGGTAATTATGAGGAAGCGGAGAAGGAACTCCGAGACGCAGTTTCCACAGACCCCAACTCTTGCGAGGCTCATCATCAACTTGGTTTGGTACTCGGATTCATCGGAGAATTTGATGATTCGCTGAGTGAACTTCAGTGGGCCGTTTCCTTGGACACACATAATGTTCAGGCTAGAAACGACTTGGCGCTCACTTACGCAATGTTAGGTATGAACAACGAAGCGAAAGCGGAATTCACCGCTGTATTGCGGATGGATCCCACTAACGAAACCGCTCAGAAAAATATCATCTTCTTCTGATTCCGAATAGATAACTTCAATCACTCAGTCATGAATGGGAATGTGTGGCAATCAAACCAATACTCTCTCGAATTTGGGTTTGGGTTACTTTTGTCTGCCTTTCGCTGATTTTTCTGCGTCTTCCTTTTCTCTCAGGTAGGTCCTTCCTTCCCGGCTACGTTCTAGGATACTTTGCTCCGTGGTCGCAATCACATCCTCGCAATACGCTCCCTCCCTGGAACCCTCTTTTCTATGACGCCATAGGTCAATTTTATCCATGGAGGCTCTTTTACTCCCGGATGATGCATTCAGGCTGGTTGCCTCTTTGGAATCCGTTTCAGTTTTGCGGTTACCCGATTTACGCCAACAGCCAAAGCGCCATTTTCTATCCCGGAAACATTCTCTTTTTATTGATGCCGGTGCGCGAAGCGTTTGTTTGGTCCGCCGCTCTTCATTTGGGGCTGTTGGGGTTGTTCATGTGGCTACTCCTGCGCAAATGGGGATTGCGTAAGAGTTCGGCGACCTATGGAGCCATTCTTATCTCCTATTGCACCTGGCAGGTGTCGTGGCTTCAGCTACCGACGTTTCTCTGCACATTCTGCTGGCTGCCATTAATATTGCTGGCCTTGCATTTCCTGGCTGAGAATCCCAGCGTAAAAAACTCCGTTCTTCTCGGCTTATCGCTGGGAATGTGTTTGCTGGGCGGGCATCTTCAGATAGCCTTTTATTGCCTCATCACCGCCATTCTCTATCTGGGATGGCTGGGAGGAATGAAATATAAAAATCATCTCCATCAGATCCTTGGATGGAGCCTGTTCGCCTTGGTGTTAGGCCTCTTTCTGGCGGCGCCTCAAATGCTCCCCTCCATGGAGTTGGCTCGACAATCCCATCGCGCCACCCCTCCAACCTCGCAAGGATACGCTGCATATGTCGCGTACGCTGTTAATCCTAACTCTCTCGTCACACTTTTCCTTCCCGATTTTTACGGCAACCCCTCCCGCCCCGACGCACCGTATTTCGGGCAAAGTCTTGGAGGGATGTATTTCAACTACGCCGAAGGGGCGCTCTACGTTGGAATTACCTCTCTCATTCTCATCGGCGTAGGTCTCACCGCTCTGCGAAAACGTCACGGATTGGCAGCTTTCCTAGGGATTCTGGCGGTAATCGCTCTGCTAATGGCGATGGGATCGGTGTTGGATCGGCTCTTCTACTTCCTAGTGCCTGGCTTTGCGCAAAGCGGCTCTCCTGGCCGATCGCTCGCCATGTGGGCGTTTGCGATGGCAGGATTAGGGGCAATCGGTTTGGAGGAGGTTCAGGATAATGTCGCAGGACTGATGAAAAAAGGGGGGGTGGCTTTGGCGGCGATACTCGCATTGTGCGGCGCCGCCATGGCGATGGGGATGCCCGCCCTGAATCAAGCCATGAACTTCGCTACAACCCATGGAGGCGAACTGATTTGGGATCCGCAATTGACTCGACAAATCGCCCTCTTCATGCTCTCCCTTTTACTCTTTTTTGGGGTGACTGCTAAACAGTTATCGCTGAAATATGCACCGCTGTTGTTCGTCGTTATTCTCATCGCCGATCTTGCCGCAACCGGCATGAACTACAACCAATCCGCCAGGAACTCAACGATCTACTCGGAAACCTCGGCATTGCGTTATCTCGCCGCCCATATCGGGCACGACCGAATCCTCCCCCTAAACACGCATGGGCTTAGCTTTCTCGGCCCCACGGGCGTGCTTCCTCCGAACGGAGCCACGGTGTTCGGATTGAGGGATGTTCAGGGATATGATTCGCTTTTTCCGGGAAGATACAAACGTTTGATGGACCAACTCGACGGCGAGGATTCCAGTCCGCCGGAAGTGGGGAATATGGTACTCGTCAAGCGTATTCCCGACCAAGCCTGGTCGATCACCGGGGCGAAATGGGCTCTTAGCGACACCCCTTTGGGATTGAATGGCGAAATTCATTTGGATAATATCTATATTGATCCGCTCACAGGTCCCGGACGCATTCAAGTCTCCTCGCCCGAAGCGCAGGCGACATGGCTTCAGGACGATCCAACCCGCGTCGCTTTTCGAATAAAAACTTCATCCCCGTGCGAAGTGACACTCGCGGACGAGATGTATCCGGGATGGCTATGCCTGGTGGACGGTCAAAAAACCCCGATCTCCCTCGCTCATAATGTCTATCGAAGGATAACCATTCCCGCAGGCAATCACTTGATTCAATTTCGTTTCGAACCCTTCACACTTAGACTTGGCATGTTCCTCATGATGGCGAGTCTGGGAGTGATAGCGTTCCTCCTTTCCGCCGAGTTTGCAGGGCGTAATACCCGTATCGAACAATCAAACAAACAATGAGGTTTACGGGGAGAATAGTCCTTAGGCGCTATAATAGCTGTATGAACCAAGTACTAGATTTGATACGCGATGTCACATCGGATACGCCATATTGCGGACACTTATACCTAGTGGGTGGCTCTCTTCGAGACGAATACCTCGGGCTCCCGCCTAGCGAGGACGTGGATTTGGTCTTGGAGGGGGACGCCGCCGCTTTGGCGCAATTCCTCGCATCCAGAGGTCTGTCAGACCACGCCCCGGTAGTCTATCCCCGCTTTGGAACCGCGATGCTCACTATTCACCGGGTGCAAGTGGAGTTGGTTTCCGCAAGAGCGGAGAGCTATCAGTCGGATAGTCGCAAGCCCGATGTGAAATTCGCTTCGCTACATGATGATATTATGCGAAGGGATTTCACCATCAACACGCTTCTCCGCAACCTGCACACCGGTGAGACACTGGATATCACAGGCAAAGCATACGAAGATATACATGCCGGGTTGATCCGCACTCCGTTGGATCCCAAACTCACTTTTTACGACGACCCTTTGCGCATGCTAAGGGCGATCCGCTTCTCCACTCGTTTTGAATTCGATATCGAATTCAAAACCTGGGATTCCATTCTTGAGGAGTCGGGCAGGTTGAACCTTGTCGATAATCCGTCGCCTGTGGTGTCCGCGGAGAGAATTAGAGATGAATTCATCAAAATCATGATGTCGACCCACCCCGCCGAAGGAATGGAGCTCTTGCGACGCTCCAATTTATTGCGACAATTTTTACCCGAACTCGTCGATATGATCGGGGTAACCCAAAACGCATGGCATCTGTATGATGTATGGGATCATACCATGGGCGTTCTCCGGAATCACCCTCCTGATGCGCCACTGAACCTGCGTTTGGCGCTGCTTCTGCATGATGTGGGGAAACCATCAACACGCACGGAGGATGACAAGGGCGTGCATTTTTACGAGCACCAGTTCGTGGGGGCGAAAATGACGACCGATATATTGCGACGCCTTAAATTTCCCAACGATGTGGTGCATGACGTCTCCCGTATGGTGGAATTGCATATGCGATTAGGCGAATCGCGTCCTGAATGGTCAGATTCCGCCGTCAAACGCTTAATTCGAGCCGTGGGAGACCATATGGATTCACTTTTCGATCTGGCAAGGTGCGACATGGCGGCAATGAACCCAAACGCCCCTGTAACCGATCTCGAAGCTTTGAGAACACGCATGACGGATCTGGAAGCGCGAGAGAAGGTGACGAAGATCACAAGCCCTTTGAATGGTCGGGAAATCATGAAGCTACTCAATATCCCGCCGTCCCCCCAAGTAAGGATGGCGAAGGATTTCCTAGTCAATCAAATATTGGACGGAAAATTGCCCGCAGACGACAAAACGGGAGCAGAGAGAATGCTTCGCGAGCATTTCCCGCAAACCCTCGAAAAACATCAATGATTCGTTCGTTGGAGGAACAGCGTGAAAGGAGATTGAGATGCGTCTGATCCCGGGGATATCCCTGGTCATTTTATTATGTTTCACCACTTTAACCGCTTCCGCGGATACTTGGAAGTTGCTTCACTCCTTTGAAACGCAAGAGGACATAGACAGCGCGGTAGGTCATTCCGCCACGATTCAATCCACCGACAAAGGAGTGACTAACGGTCAAAAAGCCCTCCAAGTGAACTTCGAAACCAAGCAATGGCCGAACGTTTTCTTCGCCATGGACCCCCCACAGGATTGGCACGAATACGGCGGATTAGCGCTGGATATCACCAATCCCGGCAAGAAATCGGTCACCTTCCATATCCGCGTTGATGATGATGTCAAGGCGGATGGCGTCACCCATTGCATTACGGGGACAGGAAAGATCGAGGCAGGAGAGACCAAATCGTTTATCTGCACTTTCAGCCAAAATCCGATGCATTACGGTATGCGAGGTTTACCCTCCGCAGATCCCTCTTGCACGGAGATGTCCGTAGGGTCGGGATATGTGCTGAACACGAAACATATCGTCGCTTTTCAGGTGTTCCTCGACCATCCGTCGCAACCCGTAACATTAATCATAGATAACATACGCCTCTCCCCACCGGTAAACCTTGATGGCATTGTGGACCGATTCGGACAATATGCCAAGGGCGAATGGTCTGGCAAACTATTGGACGAATCTGAATTCAAGACACGATTGCAGGAGGAGAATAGGGATTTGGCGAAGCATCCCGCCATGCCCGGGCGAGATATTTACGGAGGATGGGAACAGGGCCCGCAACTAAAAGCAACAGGCTTCTTCCGCACCACCAAATACAATGGGAAATGGTGGTTTGTCGATCCCAGCGGGCATCTCTTTTTTTCCATGGGTATCGACTGCGTAAATACCACGAATTATACCATGATCACCGGAAGAGAGAGCATGTTCACCTGGTTGCCCAAGGAGGGAGATCCTCTGTCGCAATTTTACGAATACGCCTCTTCCGTTTTATACGGACCGGTGAAACAGGGCAAAACTTATAATTTTTTCGAAGCCAATTTATATCGCAAATACGGGCCCGATTTCCAAAACATCTGGAAAAAACGTGAAATTACACGTTTGATTTCATGGGGCTTCAACACCATCGGCAACTGGTCGGATCAATCCTACTATCGCAATGAGCGCATCCCCTATGTAGCGACAGGCGGCGTCGGTGGGAATTATCGGCGCATCAGCAGCGGCTCCGATTACTGGGGCAAGATGCACGATCCCTTCGATCCCCAATTCGCTGTGGATGTGCGTAACAGTCTGGATCCTCTCATTCAAAAAGTGAAAAACGATCCGTGGTGCATCGGATACTTCATCGATAACGAGCTTAGTTGGGGCGGAGGGGGCGATGACGGCGGAAGATATGGTCTGGCATACGGTGCATTAAAAGAGGACGGCTCATCTCCGGCCAAACAAGCGTTTATCGCCGAGTTGAAAGCCAAATACGGCGATATCTCCGCGCTCAACAAGGCTTGGGGAACGACCTTTTCAACTTGGGAGGATATGCAACCCTCTTGGCAACCGATCGGTCATCTAAATCCGGCTATGACAAAGGACTTCGGCGCTTTCGTCTACGCGCTCGCATTGAAGTATTTCACCATCATACATGACGAGTTGCATCGATTGGACCCGAACCATCTCTATCTAGGTTGTCGTTTCGCCTGGAAAACACCCGAGGCGATGGCCGCGGCCGCCAAAGTGTGTGATGTCGTGAGCTTCAATATCTACGCCCCGCGTCTTGACCCGAAGGCGTGGGCGTTCACTGCAGCGTTTAACAAACCGTGTATTATCGGGGAGTTTCATTTCGGATCGCTTGACAGGGGAATGTTCAGTCCCGGGCTAGTTTACACCCCAAACCAAAAGGCGCGGGCGGCGATGTATATCGATTACCTGCATAGCGTGTTGGATAACCCCTCATTCGTGGGGTGTCATTGGTTCCAATTGGTGGATGAGCCATTAACTGGAAGGTCGTTTGACGGTGAGAATTACAACATAGGATTCTTGAACGTAACTGACACCCCGTATCCGGAAATGGTGGATGCGGCGCGCAAAGTTTTAAGCGAAGCGTATCAACGTCGCCTCAGATGAAAACCATGAGTGGTCGGAGTGAGTGTCTCTTGCCGACCACTCCTTATTGTATAATCATCCAGCCAAAATCCAGGGCGCCGGGAGCGGTTTCGGGGAGTATTCTAGGGGGGATACCGGTTATGCGTTCATACTCAACGCATATCCATTTGATCGTCTCTTCATATTTATCTTCCTGACAAAGGACCACAACCACTCCCCCTACGCCTCCAGCGCTTTTCGCTCCGTAAATCCCTCGTTTTGGTCCGCGGTCCAAAGATAGGTGAACGAGTAAGTCCGCCTCGGGAAAATCCGTATCCATCATTTCTTGGAAACCGGCGTGAGCGTCATACATAAGAGCGCCTGTTTCCTGCATGAGCATCTCATCCGGTTCATCGCCCGCGAGGTTGATCAGTGCGATAAACTCCTTCACGCGGTTGTTTTCAATGATTGCATGTTCGGCGCTTGATCGTATATTATAGAGACGGTTAAGATCAATTTCCGTTCTTGCATTCGGTAAACTCCCCTGCCTGACACAGAACTCCTTGCCGCTCATCTTGGAGGGAATGCGGTCTCGGAAAGCCTCCCATTTTTCCTCGCTTATGTTTACAAGGTAACCCCCCCAGCTTTCCCCTGTTAATGATTGCATCATTGACAAACCCATTTGACGGGCTGTATTGATATGCGCGAGGAGAGAGCCATTTCTCGAGTGTTTCATCCCGGTTTCAATGCCGATGAAACGCCATCCCTTCGGAATGGGAATGTATCCAAGTGGCTCGTGAGGCTGACATTTCAAAATGAAAATCTCGTTCCGTCTTCCCAGAATGCAGTTCATGGGATCCTTCACGCTACCAAGTTCGCCTAAAATGGATTGTTCCGCCTTCATGCATATCGTCGCGATCTCAGAGCTACTCATTGAGAGGTTGAAGACACCCCGTAACGCCATCACCAATGCGACCTCAAGAGCGGACATCTCCCCCAAACCGGAATGTTGAGGAATGTCGCTATCCACGAGTATGTTCACACCGAGCATATCTTCAACGTTAATTCTCCCGCTTGAAACTAGTATATGGAGGCATCCCAAAAGAGACGCCATCCAGCTTTCATATTCTTGGATTCCCAAGGCGTCTTGAATGATTATCGGTGAAGTTATGTCTCGCCCGGGAAAGAGGAGAGATATCGGCAAGACAACCTCCGATCTCCATCCCTCTCTACTGGCGTTAAGAGCGCCAAGCTTAATTTTTCCATCCGTTCGACGCTGAACCGCCGTCAAGGCGTATTCCCCAACAGTCTCTCCCGCCACTATCCCGCCGCCATATTCGGCAAAATCCCCCATGAGGTCCAAACGACAAGGCGATCTGGCGCCAATGATCGCCGCTTCTCCGTCGAAAAAGTCGGATCGAAGCGCTACGTTCACGGCAAAATCGCGCCATCTGTTGGATTCATTGATGAAATAGGGTTGCAGTTCCATTTTCCTTCGTGTAACGGCAGTATTACGGATTCAACCAAATCTGTGAAGCGTAAGATGCAAATATGTCGTTTGATCTTGTCAGATCGGGCACGCCGTTATAAACGTTATTTGCATATGGCATGCCGTAATGCAATGCGTGTATGCGGCATATTATTCGGACATTGAAACATAAATATCGTAATGCTAAAAAGCTTGAACGGTGAATCACGATTTGGTTATGGCGGATTGATATGCGTTTTCCGTCTCGATAGTCATTGTGCGCGATGTGTATAAACGCTCCACGCGCATTCGTCCCGCCTTGCCCATTCGATCACGCAGTTCATCGTTGGTGATCATACGGACGATGGCATCCGCAAGAGCGTGAGCATCTCCTGCGGGAGTTAACACTCCGGTCACCCCGTCCTCTATGGTTTCGCTAAGCCCCCCGGTATCGCTCGCCACAACGCATCTTTTTGCCGCCATCGCTTCGAGAGCGGTGATTCCCTGCCCCTCGGAAAGTGACGGGGCGACAACCAATTGAGACTTGGAGAAAAGCGCGGGGATGTTACGCATTTGTCCCGGCATCAGAACGTTCTGCGTCAGTCCGTATCCGGGAATTAGTGACGCCAGTTTGTTTTTTTCGGATCCATCCCCCATGAGCAAAAAAGTCACTTCGGGATACATGGGGTGAATAAGAGACGCCGCATGCAGGAGATAATCATATCCCTTTTCAGGTTCCAGTCTGCCTGCGGCTGCGATAACCATAGTGGATTTCGGTTCAAACTTCATGCCCAATTGGATCCAGGAGGAGTTCACGTCGATCATGGCGTCGATCTCCTGCAAATCCACACCGTTCGCAATTACGCGGAAATTCGAAAAATCATCGTCATATTTTTGTAAGGAGGTTCCAACGGCTTTGGAGACTCCTATCACCTCGTCGCATTGATGCAGCGCCCAGCGAATTAATTTGGAGCTGAGGTCTCTCCTTGGCGGCGGACAAAGGTTGTGGGCGGTGAACACCAATGGCTTTGCGCATAGCTGGCAAGCCATGGCTCCGATCCATGCCGCTCGCACACCGTGGGCGTGCATCACATCCACCTTCTTGCCGATGCGAGCGGTTCTCAAAGCCGCCCTCAAATCCGAAATCACACTGGGCTTTGAGCGAAGCGGGGCAACATGGATGGTTATATCGCCGGACAGGCTGCCCGGAATATCCTCCAGCCTAAACCCTTCCGGAGCGATGATGTGGACGGAATGCCCGAAATGCAGGAGCTCTCGGCACAGTAAGCGCAGATGTGAACGTATTCCGCCTTGTGTAGGACGAACGATTTGTAAAATTCTGATGGGTTGAATCATTTGTAATGGAAAAATCTATCTATAATACTGGAAGAAGCCAAGCATACATTCTATACTATAGCATAACGTTCGACGTGGAATTTCATAACCATCGGAAATCCACTCTTAATTCGATTGGGATGCGTATCCTTCGCATTCGATACGCATGTGCGTTACCGATTCATATTTCCACCCGTTATGAGGGATGATTGACACCTTTTCGTGAGGTAATCATTAATGAGCTACCCGTTGAAAACCATGAATGTGATAAGCTTGGGTGGGCTCATTCTCACAGCATTAATTCTATCCGTTATTCCGAGCACCGGTTGGATTATGAGGCTTCAGGCGGACCTAGCATGGAGCCCCAATACGCTCAAGCATGCCCGGCCATTTGACACCTCCCTAACACCCCGTCAAATCGACGCGGTGTTGCATGAGCATCCTAACGACCCGGATATTCAAATCGCCTCCGTGTTGATGAGCAACGATGGGTTTGGTCCCTTTACTCAACAGCTTATGAATCTCGAACCAAAGTATCCGAACGATCCCGTCCTTTACGCTCAGATCCTCAAAACCGCCTGTCAGCGAACGATCGAACCGGATTATCATATGGATTCCTTCTGGCGCTTGAATGGTCCTCCTCCCTCCGGCAAGCGGAAAAAGATTTTGCTCCAACTTCTGAAAATAGCGCACAGGGGAGCGAAAATCGATCCGAATAACGCATATTGGTTTATCATGATGACCGGGATTGATTTCAGTTTGCATGATTATTCAGAGGGCGTGAATGCTCTTTTGATATCGTCCAACAAGCCCAAATGGAATTTATATGAAGGCGCGGTGACGAATGGAATTCGGCGTATTTTCCAATTCACTTATGGGGAAATGAGTGCGTCTGAAATATTAACCGAGAATTTTTATGCCCGCTTATCCTCGCCTGGAGCCGTTGAGAGAGGCATAACAGACGTGGGGATATATTACGTAACTCATCATCTTGAAAAGCAAAATAAATTACTGCAAGGAGTCGCGATTCGACACGCGATCCTTCATCTTGGAGGGCTAATCAGAGCCGATTCTCACTCCATACTTAATGAATTAGTTGAAAGCGCGATCTCAAAAATCGCCTTGGTGAATCCCGGTGGCAAACTGCCAAGCTACCTCTCCAATATCCCGCTAAAACACCATCCTGTTCGAATTTCATCACGGATGCTTCTTGCGAATTACATCGCTTATTTGAAACAACACGGCTGGGCTAATGAAGCGAAATGGGTGAAACGCGAGTATAACGCCAACGAATCCACTCTCAGTATCTTAAAGCCTGTTATTCAGAAGGATACTTTATGGAATGGAGAGCAATCTCTTGCATTATATTGGGTGGCTGGTGTCAGATTATTGAAAACGGTCATTCTATTGATCCTACTGATGATCATTGGAACGGCGTTGTCAATGTTCAAACGCATCCGGCAAGGCAGTTCCTTCCATTCAATGACTCGTCGAGGGGCGTTGTTCGGTTTGATCGTATTGACGGTATCATTTTTCGGAATTGCTTGCGTTGCACATATTTCCATGCTCCCCGCAATAGAGATCGCAGGTCTCATTTTGGCGTGCGCTCTTTGGTGGGTTTGGCGTAATTACAAAGGACGAGAGAGGAGGGATTTTACCATCTGGCTCCGGTCGTTTCTGATCTCCTTGCCTGTTTACGCAGTAGTCGGTGTTGTAATCAGCTATCTGATGACATGGTGGTTAATGTTGAATTCCGGAGATATAATCGCTTCTCTGATTGATAAACCATCCATTATCTTCATTGTTTCCATGTGCATATTGCTCATCATCATGGCGATGTGGATCATCGGGATATGCATCGTAAGCTGGAGGAGAAAGCTGCCCGTATCCGTCGGATTGGTGAAGGGTTTTCAACGGACCGCAATCATCCTCGCATTTGTTGTGATGATGGCCTATGGCGCTCTGATATTCAAAACCGTAAGGGTGGAGAGGACAATGAGCGTCAGCTTTAATGAATGTAATCAAAATGCTTGCCTGTATTACGAGAAACAGGCGGGGGAGAGTTGGTCGCATATCCCCTAACATTCCCCACTCACTCTTCGTTATCCGACCACTTCCCCTCGTATATCTCCTCAAGCAATGCGAACGCCTCGGGATCGTATTCGCGAAGCCCGGCCCGCCCTCTCTCCGGCGCAGGGGACATTTGGCCGAGATCGCCTTTGGTGCCGAAATACCACATGGTTAGTTCCGCCAAAAACTCATTGGAGTTTGTGGAGGCGTATGCGGTGCGCCACAGCCCCCTCTCCAACGAGCGATGATATTGCGCTTCCACCCTCTCCCGCAGCCGATCCGGCAATCCGAGCCCGAAGATTGCATGAGTGAACTCGTGGATGCAGATATCCCTGTCGGCGTACCGGTCCGGCTCCAAGCCCATAAGGTTCTCCTCGCCGCAGGAGCAGTATTTCCCGCCCACACCACGGGTGCGCTCATCGATGGTCTTCTCGCCATCAAAGGGTTTCCCCTTCCATTCGCGGTTTTCCGGGAGGTCGGAGGTCACCTCATCTCTGCCAATGATATGAAGCTCCACCCCCTCCTCGCATAATTTGGATGTGGTTTGGGGAATATCGCCCAGCAGTCTCTCCAACCTGGCGTATGCGAGAAGAAGAGCGATATCCTCCACATTTTCCGACGCCATGATGGGGATGCCCTGAAACACGACCCGCTTGGCGAAAAAATCCAGCAGGGGCGGGGATAACCGTTCCACCTCCGCCATCGGAAGATTTCGGTAATACGCATCCTGCCACTTTTCAGAGATGACTGAGGTTTCTTTGTTATTCATTGCAGCTATCCCGTCGCCGAAGATATTTATCGAATGCCTGTTATTTGAGATGTTTCGCGAAGAACGCAAGGGTGTCTTTGAGGGCGGTTTGGTTGTCCTCGGGTTTGCTGAACCCGTGTCCCTCCCCCTTGAAAAGCACCAGTTTCGCCTCGATATGCTTTGCCTTCAGATCGTTGTAAAGCTCCACCGACTGGCTGTAGGGCACCAAGGGGTCGCTTGTCCCTTGGAAGATGAGAAACGGCACAGTCTTGGAATTGATATGCGTGACGGGGGATGCCTCCCGATACAGTGCGGGAGCCTCCTGTGGTGTCTTGCCGAAAAAGTTTACAAGGATATTCATAACAAGTGGGTTGTAGTTTTTCACGTGCTTCGGGGTGAAATCCGCAGGACCAAAGAAATCCACCACGCAATCAACTCGACTGGAGTATTTAGAGAGAGCCTTGTCGCTGTTGTTCCTGGTATCCATCGTACCGAGTAAAGCCACGAGATGCCCTCCCGCACTGGCGCCCAACGCCCCAAGCTTGTTGGGATTGATATCGTATTCCTTTGCGTGAGCGCGAATCCAACGCACGGCGGTTTGCACATCGTCCAGTTGCGCGGGATACTTGTTTCCCTCCGCCGTGGCGAGGCGATAGTTGACGTTAAAGGCGACATACCCCGCGCGGGCCAGCCCCTCGCCGAGAGTGGTGAAGTCCTTTTTATCTCCCGCCGACCATCCCCCTCCGTGAACGAGGATCACCGCCGGATATACGACTCCGGTTTGAGAGGGCTGATAGATGTCCATGGCCTCGGTGACATCGCCGATGCGTTCGTATGCCACATCCTTCTGTGTCCTTATGGCGGAGTTGTCTTGAGCATATGCGGGAAGCAAGAGGCAAATGCCAATTGAAATCGCGGCAATAGCGACGGCAAATCTAATTTTCGGGTATTTCATGAGAGACCTCCAAGTGATGTCAGTACTATTAGGCTACCGCGAGACATGCTGTTGCCGTACCAACCTATTCTCAATGGCGTTGATATCGGTTGTGAAATGGCGGTTCACCTAGGCGAATTGTACCAGATACGACGTCATTATCACCTCAGTGTTAAAATAACGGAAGAGTCTGTTGTCCGTCCAATTGTTTTGTTTCCGCAGCGGCGCATGTATTCGGTTCACATTGCTTGCATATTGTTTTTACGATATCTTCATTATCCGCATCCGTATCTTTTAACGGCTTCCCTCCTAAGGCAAGCAATTCCTTGTTTCCCGGAACCAAGTTGGTTGATGATCGCACATACAACCTCGCCCATCCGTTTTTAAGGTTTTCCGCGGCGCCCGCCCATGTGCCCCCGGTTTTCGCCTCCGAGCTCACCACCACGGCAATATCGGAGAGAGAGTAAATCAGCTTGTTGCGCGCCATGGCGTTCCCTACCATGAAATGCGCCTCGGGATCATACGGCGACAGTAGCAAAAGGGAGCCGTTGCGAAGATACTCGCGGTAGGCGGGGGAGAGAGTGGCTTTCGACAGGCTGTCCGCCAACACCGCTATCGCCGTCCCTCCGTTTTCAAGACAGGATGTCAACGAGATCTGATCGACCCCCTTGGCGCCGCCGGATACAACCTGAACGCCAACCGCCGCACAGGTTTTCCCCAGTTTGCGCGTGAAATCTTCCGCGCTTTCCTCGATATTCCTCGAACCAACGATGGCGACATCCCCCTTTTTCACCAGTTCGAGATTGCCAGCGAAGAACACGATGGGGGGGACGCGCTTGAGCTTCTCGATCCATTTGACGGGGTACAAACTATCCTTGACGCACAGAGCGCTGATCGACTGGGAACTCCAAGACTCCAGGGCGACTGAAAGCGTGAACCTTCGAGACATGAGGCTGACGATTCGCTCCTTTTCCGGATAACCGTCAAGTTCGCTCTCGATCTTTTCAGCGCCAAATAGGTCGCTTAGGGAGATATTCTGTGATACCATCCAAGTCATCAGGGCGTCGAATTCGGTTGGAGATAGAATTTTCGCGTCTCCGTTAGCCTTTTGTCTTAGCTGCGAAACCAGTAGTAGCGTCGCCTTCGCATCCGTGCTTATCGATTCCATCACTTTCCTCTCCCCCCTTTAATCGCCTATCACCCTAGCCAAGGCGGCCGGGTACACACACTCCGCCCCCGCAAGTCGAAGCAGCCTTGCGATGACAGTTAATGTCCATCCCGAGTCTACCATATCATCCACTAACAAGACCGGTCCCCGTAAAACTTTATCCGGCACGACTTCGAACGCATCAAGGATGTTTTTAAGCTGGAAATGGCTGTTCTCCATCTCCTTTTGATTGTTTGTTGTCGTATGTTTGATGACGCATGGTTTGAAAGGAAGTCCCAGTTTAGCCGCCAGTCTTTCCGTGAACTCGGGCACCAGACCAGGTTTCGTGAGGGAGGATACGCACGTGATCCAGGTCGGAAAGGGCTCCGGTTTCCAACGAAGTCGAATCATCTCCTCCATCGCCTTCACCAGATCGTCCGGGAAATAGCCGTCAATCATCTTTCCGCGTTTCACCAGCTCCCCCCAACCAGCATCCCCCCAGAAGCACAGCGCTCTGCCCTCTTTAGCCTGCAATTCAGCGCTGATTTTGCCCTTGAAACCATCATGGGTTTGTGAAATTGCGGCGGGCCACATTTTGCGAGGTGTGATGGGATCGTCACACTGTCTCAGGAATTCAATCGCCTCCATGACCACCTCCTTTTTCGGAGAGATCGGCAGGAGGGGTTCTCCGACGCAGTTGGCGCACACACCGCATCTCTTCGCATAGGGGTCGCTGAGCTCCCGCTCGATTAGCTCCATGAGGCATTCCGAGGAGCGGGCGTAACTTTCGATGCTCATCTGTTCCTGCAATCGCGCTGCGGTGAGTCGTTCGAACTTATCGGTGTTAGGTTTCCATTCCGTCGCGGTGCGATAGTAGCGCCCGTCTCTTTTCACCACAGGCGACGGATTGATAATAGTTGTAATCTTCAGAATCTTATCCATCAGGCTTTTACGAACGTTCAGTCGGTTCATAAGTTCAGGCTCGGAGTAACCGTCGTTCGCTTTCTCGAGTTCGGTTAACACCTCGACGATGCGTTCGTCCGGAGGCAACGCGGTACGCAGGAAATAATCCGCGATGTCGTTATCCTCTTTCCCCGATAGCAGTACGCCGTACGCCACGTCCATCGCTCGGCCAGCCCTCCCAATCTGCTGATAGTAGTGAACGAGCGAGGGTGGGCGTTGAAAGTGGATAACAAAGCCGAGATCGGGCTTGTCGAACCCCATTCCAAGCGCGACCGTCGCCACGAGCGCCTTCACCTCGTTTTTCAGAAGCTTTTGTTCGAGGAGAGGTCTGTCCGTATCATCGCCATCCTTTCCGGCGTGATAAGGTTGGACATTATGCCCCTTGAGACGGAGCCAGTTCGCCACCCTGTCCGAATCCTTGACCGTGAGAGTGTAGATCACTCCGCTGCCAGGCAGCTTGGGTAAATTCTCCGAAAGCCACGCCATCCTTTCCGCCTGACTCGGGAGTCGGATGTTCTGCAAACGAATGCTGTCCCGGTGCAAGGAGCCGCGGATGACTTCGAGATCGGGACCAATCTGACTGACGATATCCTCCACCACGCGATCGTTCGCTGTGGCGGTAACCGCCAATGCGGGGGACCCCGGCGGGAACTCCTTGAGCATTCTACCGATGCGCATGTAATCGGGACGGAAGTCGTGCCCCCAATCCGATATGCAATGAGCCTCATCCACGGTGAAAAGCCCGTTCCCTTTGGAGAGGAGAGGCATCACTCTTTCGAGGAACTCCTCGTTGGCGAAACGCTCCGGGGAGATGAACAGGACATCCACCTTGTCCGACAGCAGTCGCTCATATACCGTCTCCCATTCCCCGGAATTGCTGGAATTGACCGTTTGCGCGTTGATTCCCAGGCGTGACGCCATCTCGATTTGGTTACGCATGAGGGAGAGCAGCGGGGAGACGAGTAGCGTAGGCCCGTGCCCTGCTTCACGCAGAAAGCGGGTTGCGATGAAATAGACGAGGCTTTTGCCCCAGCCGGTTCTTTGCACGAGAAGCAGACGTGACTTGCGGACGACCAGGGATTCTATCGCCTCCCATTGTCCGTCACGGAAATCGGCGTCAGGGTCGTTGAGAGCCTGACGTAAGTACTGCAGCCCCACGTTTTTAAAGCGCATTTTTTCCTCCAAGGAACGAGTATGTTATCCTAAGCGGTCGTTACTTACCCTGTGTTTTCCCTTAACGCGGTGAATGCATGTGTATTAACCAAACGAACCAAAGGAATGGTTGACCGTCTGCTAATGTCAAAAAATACAATGATTAAGCCAATATTTCTCCGTAATGACCGGAGAGGGATGGCGTGAACATGGTTACGAGGAAGTGCACGCCATTAAGACGTAATGCTTAGCAGAAAAGTTTCGGGTATTTTTAAGTAAAGTTTGCTGACATCTATTCATTTGCAAGGTGCGGATTAGAGATTTTTGCATGTTTGAATGTGTTGGCAGACGTTCCCCTCAACCCTTAAGATCTTCGTAGTTCGTCCTTCCCTAAGATAACTCCTCCTGCGAGGATGTTTATCGGCAGTTTCTTCGTAAAACTCTATATATGTGAAAAATTCACAAATAAAGACATAATATCTGCATTATATGATAACATAATGGATATATATGTGGTATATACTCATATAGTTGAATTAACAACCTAGGAAAGGTGACGAAGGCGATGCTTGTGGAATTCAGCGTGCAAAATTACAGATCGTTCAAGGAGCGAGTCACCCTGAGCATGGTGGCCGCCAAACTCCGATCATCCGACAAGCAGCTTGATACCGACAATGTCATTGAGGTCAACAATAAACTGGCGTTGCTTCGATCAGGGCTCATCTACGGCGCCAATGCTAGCGGCAAGAGCAATCTGGTGCAAGCGTTACACTTCATGCGTGATTTTGTAGCGAACTCGGCTCGCGAGGGACAAGCGACCGATATGATACCAGTCAAACCATTTAGCTTGAATACCTCAACCATTGATCAACCTTCCGCGTTTGAAGTTGTGTTTTTACTTGATGGAGTTCAATATCGCTACGGTTTCGCCGCCACCAGCCAAAAAGTGACGGAGGAGTGGCTCTATTTTGTGCCCACCAGGGTGGAAGTGGAGTTGTTCACCCGAGATACGGATGGAATATATGTCAAGGATCGGTTCCGCGAGTGTCGGGGGTTGGAGGAGATGACGAGGGATAACGCCTTGTTCCTCTCTGTATCCGCACAGTTCAACAAACCTGTTGCCAAACGATTATTACAGTGGTTTACCATGAACTGCCGGGCCCTCAATACTATTGGGGATGAAGGTTATCTTCCTTTCACGATATCCTGCATTGCAAAAGGGCGCTATAAAAAACAAATTGTGGAGTTAGTGCGTCGTTTGGATTTAGGGATTAGAGATATATCGGTCATTGAAGAACCGATAAAGGAAAAAAAGGATGCTAAATCCTCCAACCTTGGAAAAGAGAGAGTTTCTCCTGGCGCGGACATCTCCATTTCATCCAATATGGATACCCAATTGGAATTCGTGACATATCATGCACAACGCGATAACGAAGGTAATATCGTTCGTGAAATACCATTCTTCGGACATCTGATGGAATCGGAAGGAACTCGGAAGGTTATCGCCTTATTGGTACCGATTTTAGATGTACTCACAAATGGTTGGACGCTTTTTATCGATGAAATCGATACTCGCATGCATCCGTTAATAACGAGTGAGATCATACGTCTGTTTAATTCCCCCGAGACCAACCCAAAAAACGCACAACTCATTTGCGTAACGCATGACACCAATCTTCTTGACCGCAGAAGGTTCAGGAGAGACCAGATATACTTTATGGAGAAGGACGGTAACGAAGCCACAAGGTTGTATTCCCTTGCCGAATTTAAGTTGCCTTCGATTAAAGGCAAAGGACGCAGTATCCGTAATGACGCGAGTTATGAGAAGGATTACATACAAGGGCGGTATGGCGCTATCCCTTATCTTGGCGATTTGGGTCGCCTCTTCCTGGAGGAGTTTAATAAAAACAATCGTCGATCCGAAGGACAGGATAACGCGGAGGCGATCTCGTGAGAAAACAAGGGAAGTCTAGCGGATCGAAAAAGTTTGGAAATCCTGGCAGAAGAACTCGCGCAACCCGCGAACGTATGATAGATCGACGTGCAATGCGTCCGCGCATCCTGATCGTTTGCGAAGGCGGCAAGACAGAGCCGAACTATTTTCTTGCATTCAAGGTTACGAATGATGTATATGGCCGAGGGCTGGAAACCATCCGAGTCGTGGAAGAAGCTATTCGATTAAATGAAAAAGAAGGCCCTTTCGATCAGGTATGGTGCGTCTTCGACAAGGATGATTTTCCGGCGGATGATTTTGATAACGCCATAAAAAGGCGGAGTCTCTTTCAGACCAGGGATTTCACGTGGCGTTTTCAAACGAATCGTTCGAGTTATGGTATCTGCTTCACTTCGAATACCTGCAATCCGCTACATCGCGTGATGACTATTGCGCCAAGCTTAAGCGCCACTTGGGGAGTTATGCCAAAGGAGATGTGGGAAATTATGAAAAAATGCAATCCAAGGGAAGCGAGGCTGACGCCATACGGAACGCGGAGAGCCTGCTAACAATTCACGCTCCGGGCACGCCTTACTCGCGTTGTTGCCCGATGACTACGGTTCATGAGTTGGTGAAAGAGCTTCGAAGGGTGCAAGGGGAATCCAAAGGGGATTAACAGCCTTGTCATAATACCCTTCCCATCCTCGCCATCAATGCGAGGAACCATATCATAGCTGGAAAAGCGGCGGGGATACAAAAAAAAGCCTCGCGAACAGAGGATGCATGCATCTCCGAAGTTTCGCGAGGAACGAAGGACTATACAAAAAAATGGGAGCGGGGACAGGATTTGAACCTGTGACCTTCGGGTTATGAGCCCGACGAGCTACCGGACTGCTCCACCCCGCATCATACGCTTTTATTATGACCCGGTTTTCCTCTTTGTGTCAAGTCGCAAAATCACAGGGCATTCCGGATGCCATCCCACTTAGGAACGAGATTTCCGTACCTTTCCGCGCCACATTAATCCCGTAACACCCCCAAGGGCAAAAAGCATGGGAACCACTCCCGGTTCAGGCACCGCAGGGGGAAACAGAGGTGGCACGATATTCGGCGGCGTGAAAGGCGGAGGCGGAACCGGAGGCGTAGGCGTTGACGATGGTCCGAAGGAGCCCCCAGGCGTGAATGGGTAGATCGGGGGAAAACCACCCCCTCCCCCGCCTGCGGACCCGGAGCCGCCAGGCAATCCCGTCGGAGGAACGAAGAGTGAATTATTATAACCAGCGGGGGTTAGCGACCACAAGTTGCCCGGATCGTTTGTATGATCCATTATTGAACCCGTAAACTGCGGAGGAAGCGCCAAGCTCGACGACATCATTGGAGCCAACGCCTCCTGCAGAGTCTTTTGCGGTAGGGTTATCTTCGGGGGGAGAATAGCATTCACCTGTTTTCTCACCACCGGCAATTTGTTCCGAAGGGGGTTGCCGCATATCCCAAGCAACACGGGTTCGCCATTTGACAGAGCGAATACGTTAACCCCTTTCTTAATCGTCCGCACCTTGTAACCGATCACATCGCCCTTATGGACATAGTAGACCTTGAACTTCATGTTTTTCGGCAACCTTGCCACATGGAGCGTTTTAAAAGCATCCAATACGTTTTGAGATGTTATCTGAAAGACTCTTGAGTAACGAGTGCGGACCAACTGGTCCTTCTGCAACTCCTTGCACAACTCCTGTCGTGATCGGACAGGAGATCTCAGAAAAGAACCTGGCGGAAGATGCAAAACAGCTCCTGCGTTCCCCATTGATAGTATGGAAACGAGCATCGATATCAATATTTTGTTGTTGAGTCTCATCTTGCTCTTTCTTGTAGGTTCTTAACGGAACGCCGAAATGATTACGGACTGAAGAATTGGACACGATACTTTTTTATTATACGTCATAGAGGCTGCGACGTGGAACATCACGGGAAAAATCGGTACATGGAAATCCTCTCTCCCGCCACCCCGTTCTCACTGTCTGATTATCAGAGAAGAACCACTATTGATAATGTAATATTGCATATTTCATGCCAGAAACAAAGAATGACGCTCCAATATCTCCGCCTGATTCCTATCCGAATATAACAAATAAAACAAGAAAATTATTTTCAAATCATCGTGTTAGCGTCACACGGTAGAGTTGCAGCCAGTACCGTTCGCTATCCACATAGGTCACATAGATCACTCTGCCCCCATCCTTGGAAAGCTCAGGATGCTCCTTGCCGGCGTAACAAAACGCCTTTGAGAATGCACGATGGGGGGCTTTGATTTGCGCGATCGTGTGGTAGGGTCCCCATGGATGGGGGGCAATGCTGAGATCAAGTTTCTCGTCAAGGTTTTGCGAATGCACCGCCAAATAGGCGCCAAGGTAGCGGTTATAAGAGACTGAAAGCTCCGTGGGGAAATTGGTTAACCCTTCCACGGGCGCGGCTTTAGAGATATCCGAACTCCATGCCGGAGATTGCGCCGTTCCAATGAAATACTGGTAGGAGCCAATATCCCCGATATGATTCCTCCTAACCCTCGCCATGTAGCCCGTTTGAACGCCTTTTATCATTTGACTTCCAACGATATACAGAAAGGGATCGTTTTTATCCGGGGATGTGAAAACCGCCTCTCCGAAGATGGGTACTGTTGCGTTGTTCCACCAGATTCGGAGCGGATTTGACGCCTCGCCATTCTTGGGGGTCAACCTCTCAAACTGAAGATTATCAGGATCCTTCGCATCCGCCGCAGCCAAACCGGTTCCCAGAGTGGTAAACCCCAACGGTCCCCCGGAGGAGTTGGTGCGCACAAGCACGTAGAAGACCCACACACGCCTCGCGGAGGGATCGTACCATGCGCCGAACGGCCACATGCGCAGGGAGTTGTCCTCCCCGGGAAGATATGGAATTAGTTGACGTGCAACGCCTGTTTTCGGATCGGTGAAAAACCGATAATGGGATAGCGGCTCGACTCCCTTGCCGGCATCCGTCAGCAAGCCGCAATTGGTGACCCCTCCCACGTAAGCCTGCGTTGGCGATGTTGGGCTTAGAAGAAAGACATCGCCGAAAAACCACAGGATCTTATCCCCCATCAGGGTGGAGTAGCCGCCATCCACCCCGCTAACTCCGGCTTGATTATCCGTGAACAGTAACCCTCTGTTCTCCACCTTGCTCACTCCCGGTTCGCCGAACGACCGTTGCATTCCGGCAACGAGCAAGAGAAGCATCATCGAAAAGACAAACACAAAGCGATTTTCCATAATTATATTTCATCCATTTTCCTTTGGTTTTCGGGTGGATTCCACACGCTCAACTCCTTTTCATAGCTCTCGGTTTGTTGCGTTTCGGTGCAACACTCCTTGGAGTGACGCGAGGCTCGGACATTATCTTGGCGTAAAACATCGTGGAGTCGTAATCGATACCGCCATGTGGCGCCACAACGAAATCGATCACCGTGCCTCTCCTTACATGCTTTAACAAGATGCGGAACTTGTGAGGTTGGTGATCTTCGGTGTCCTGTTCCCACACCCGCACACCGTCCTGATAAATGCAGGCGATGTCTCCGGCGCTGGATGGGGAGGGACATTGCACAACACCTTCGATTTTCAGATTGTTGGAAGTGTAACTGACCCAACGCCGAACCGCCGCCAGATTAACGCCGGGATGCATTCGAGTGCGCCAAATGATGGGGTATTGCCCCGGTGCGGCGCGCCACCCATCGGCGTTCACGGCGAATGGGTGAAAATCCGAGACCGGATAGGTGTCGGTGAGAATATCTCGAGCGTCGATAGATCCATAGTACCAGCCGTTACCGCCTTGAGAAGGTTCGGGAGTCCATCCGGTGATAAAATCCGCAATGGTGTTCCAGAGCGGCTTGCCGTTAACGGAGACGTTCTGAATGATTGGTCCGGTCGCCACTATTCTGTTATCCACAAAATCCAATGGATCATATACGCGATTATCATCAATGAATGCGTTTCTGACGGAGGCCAGAAAGATAGGAGCGTTCGGAAGATCTCCGCAGGTATCCGCAAGTGGTTTGTCAAACCCTTTCCAACCCGGACTGTTGAATGGCTTGCAAATCACGTTCCCCTTTATCTTCAAACCGTTGACGTTCGTCACATAGATGGGCACTCCTGGAACGTCCTCTAGGTAGTTATCCTCAATGGTGAAGTTTTGAATCGGTGTGGAATGACGAAGGTAGTTGCCTCCGCCAGGAACCACCACGACCATTATGGCTCCTTGGAAATACGCCTCCGCTGAAGCGCCTCCGACTCCGCACCCAAGAATACGGTTATTTCGGAATATCGTCCCGCTGGCGAAACACCCCTCCGTCCAACCCGTCCAACTCTCCTCGTGGATATTGACGTTTCCGCCAGTGTTTTGAAAGGTGTTGTTCTCGATCAAGCCATATGGCGCGCCGTTGATAAGAAAGCGTTGCGGGGTGTCATGGAACCAACAGTTACGGATGACGAAATAACGGCTGTCCATCCTATGAGGGTCTATTAACGTTCCAACGGGCAGGTTCAGATTCTGTTTCAGTGTGACATCCCAATCCTTCCCGTCCGGCGAAGGCGACACCGACTTGATGATGCTATCCCCGAGCGGCATGAGGGTGGAGAAATCCCAAAAGGAGAGCCTCCCGCCTTGCACAAAAGGGCTATCCTCTCCCGCCATGATATAACGATTGGGGGCGAGTTTCCTGATTACCGAGCCGAACCTGCCATGCACATTTATCTCGTCATCCGCCAAATACGCCGCCTCGCACTCATCCAAGGTGGGCCCCCTGCCAAGAACCGAGAAGTGGAATCCGTCCGCTCCGAACGCCTGCAACCGATTAGTACCGGGTCGGCGGGTGCATCGCACCCTCTTGAAAACATCCCCGCCAGGGCCGTCAGCCTCCATAACCCCCATTCCGCCGCCGGAATAAAGATTGCAATCCTCGAACGTCATCCCGCCACAGCCGATAACTCGAAGTGTCTGCCCCGTGCGGATAGGACACGCCATGTAATCCCCCGTTTCGACTCCCGGCGCGGGGGCTTTCACATCCACCTTGTCTCCATCTCGGCTCCATTGGCATTGGATAACCCCGTTAAGAATGAAGGAGCCGTCCGGGCGGTAATAGAACACAGTGCGATTTCCGCTTGTCTCCGTTGGCGCGTACCCTGGCATGATATCGCCCGTCACTGTGCCTTTAGCGGAGTCGATATCGGTGATTTTCGCCTGGAAGAAGGGCAAAGGATCATAGTCCAGCGTCAGACCTTTCACGGTTACGTTACGGCAATCGTCAAACTCCAAGCCGAATACGTCCGGGGGGTCAAACCAAAAGGTAACGTTTTTCGCATTGATTACCATATTCCGAATGTTCTTCAGATGCGGGTAGACGTTCCAATCGGCGGAAAAACGGTAATCCCCTGGTGGGATGGTGAATGAGGGTGAGTTTTTTAAAGCAGCGGTTTGTATTTGCTGAAGCAAAGCCGTCCCCGCAGCGCGTTGAGCCTCTTTTTGTTCGGGAGTAAAGGTCGGACCGATCGGCAGATCGGGGTTCCAGGCGGTGCAAGGCTCGGGAACAACCTGTGTGGTCCATGTGACCGCCGAATCGTTATCAGCGGATGAGGGGAACAGTACCATATCGATATTCGCGTTGGTGGGTGTATCAAGCAATAGGATATCGAAACAATGCGGGATGGTGTCATTCGGAGCCAGGGGATAGCTCCAACGCTCCTCTCCGTTCACGAACACTTTGCAATCCAGCGTCTCCGCCCCCGCGTGCTGTCTTTGAAGGAATCCGACTAGACGCACGCTTCCCTCCTTTACGGTTCTCCATCTGCGGACGGGAATCCATATCGCCCCGTTGGCTCGTCTGGGGGACATCGAGGTGCGGCTTATCCATGGCGAGGAGGATTCGGACTTTCTCCATATGCCATAAATGCACTTGGAGAAAGTTTGAAATTTGCCAGTTTCCGTTATGTTTGAAGTATTGCTCCTCATGTATCCGTAACTCCAACCGAATTTTCCTTGTATATCGCCGAACTGAGTGTCGGAGTTTGCGAGTGCGTCCTCGAAAGGCAAGGGCGCAATGGAATCAGCTTTTTTAGCAGAGGACGCTCCCAGGCAACTTGCAGCGGATAAAATCACTATGAACACAAGAAAAATAACGACATACCCACGATTGCGGGATGACGGAGTAGACACATATGCCAAAAGATCGCGGAAGTCCATCTCATACCACCTTCAAGCCAACCGACAATGCGCTTTTCCAATTGGAATCGGTAATATATACCCACTGGATTTTCCAATTCGTCAATGCGGAGGGGATATTATGATCCGTCATCTCTTAATGTCTATAAGCGTTCTCATTCTTTTACTCCTATTCGCCAATGAAACGGCGATGGCGGACTCTTTTCCCGTATCCATCGCCGTCAAAGGCAACTCCTCGGGGCGCTCAATTCCCCCTCTCTTTTACGGACAGAACATCGAATGGACCTCATACGGCGACGGGCTGTGGGATGCTCGGGGAAACAAACCGGTGGCAGGGATCACCCGATTGCTGAAACCACTTCACATCGGTTTGATTCGCTTTCCCGGAGGCTCTCTGACCAACTGCTACCATTGGGAATGGGGAATCGGTCCCAAAAACGATCGTAAGCCCAACCTAGTGTGGTTTAGCGCTCAGCCTTTGGCGTCGAACGGTGTTTGGACCTTGAAAAACGGGCAATCAGCCCCCTCCTTATACGGTTTCGACGAGCATATGCGATTCGTGCATGACATGGGCGCAAAGGGGGCGTTGATCACCGTAAACGCCACCTATTTCCCCGGCTCCCCCATCTGGGGCGGAAGCCCGCAGGAGGCAGCCGCATGGGTCGCCTACGCAAATGCTCGAGTAAACGGCCCGGATGTCAGGATCGGGACCGATTATCGCGGAGTGAACTATCACACGAGTCGCTATTGGGCGAGTCTGCGAGCAAAAAACGGGCACCCCGCACCCTACAAATGCCTCTACTGGGAGATCGGCAACGAGGTGAACGACATTGGGCAGGGAGCGGGAGTGACTGGCAAGGAGTACGCCGAGAGGGTTCACCAGTATGCGGTGGCAATGCACGCTGTTGATCCCTCCGTAAAGATCGGCGCAGTGCTTGGCTTCGATTGGCTCAAGGATATCCTCTCCATGGCGGGCAAGGACATAGGATTTCTCATCTATCATTTTTACGGTCCCGGTTCGGACATGCAGGGAGCCACCTTCTGGAGCAACGGCTCCCGCACGGTGAACTTCACCGCTCCAGGCGGTCCCTTCCAATTGGTTTTCCTCGCCTCCGGCACTCCCGCCGAAGGCGTCTGGCCGAATCTGCAAGTGAGCGTGGATGACAAAGTGGTGGCGAATTTGAGCGTTTCAGCCGATCAGAAAAAGGGGCAAGTTCAAAATTACTTTGTCCCCTTGAACTTGCCCGCAGGCGACCATCAGCTCACCTTCGGCTTCACAAATGACGTCATGACCAAGACGGAAGATAGAAACCTATTCGTCTCAGGAGTGTCCCTGCAAAAAGCGGATGGAAGCCGGACACCGATAGAGTTGCTCACTCCAACGGCTGAGATGCAACTTCTGGCAGGCGAGCCGGTGTCTTTCGAGTCGAGGTTCAAGGATATCAACAAAGCAATTCAGGAATACTCCCCGGCTTTATCAAAAAAGATACACGTCTTCGTTACGGAATTCAACGCGATGTACGGCATGACGGATATCTCAGCAAAATCTCTTCTCGAGTTGAAAAGCGCCTTGATGGTGGATGGAATATTGCAATGCGCTCTCCTGGAGCCGCGATGCGAGGAAACGAATTACTGGTGCTTGAACTCCTGGTATTTTCAGATACTCCATCCCGGCTCCGACGGAGCGTTTATGACCGCATCCGGCGACATTTACCGTATTTTCGAGCCGCTCGCGCACGGTGTAACGCTTCAAACGGAGGTGCGTTGCCTCAATTTCCCGCAGGAACCGGGCGCTTCCTCCAACCCCCTTCCAGTAGTCAGCGCGGTGGCGGTTAGAGATGGCGAGCGTATCGCGGTAAACGTCGTTAATTACGATCCAGTCTCGTCCGCGTCCGTTTCCGTTAGCCTTTCGGGTTTGCACATTGTCAAGGCTCTAAACGGATTGGCATGCACGGCTGAGTCCATGGATGCAAGTAACACGCAGGAGCATCCCGATGATGTGAGGGTGGAACCATTGGACGTGACCGTTAGCGAGGGAAGGGCTAAGTTTATGTTGCCTGCGCATTCCGCCGGCACGATAGCGCTCACAGTGCGGCGATGAGTAGTGCTAACTAAGAGAGACGGGATCGCAGTAAGTGGGGGCGTATTGCTATCCCTTGTAAAACCCAATGTTGGGGCGACCCTTGTGGTCGCCCGCAAGCCCGGCAACGAAACATCCTCCGAATGTTTGTACATGATATATGAATCCGCACCCTGCGGGCGACCACAAGGGTCGCCCCTACGAATATCACTCAGCCTAAATAAGGTGTTAAGCGGTGAATATCCCTTGCGAAGAGAATATTTTCATGCCAGCGAATTATCATTTTAACACATCATGTAATCCTTTATTACCCTGTATGACATCCCTTGCCTTTTTAATATCTCGATCAAATGTTTACGTCCGCGAAAAATGATTTGACGCGCGTAATTTTCAGATATTTTTAAAATGGATGAAATTGAACTTATTGATTCCCCGTCTCTTATTTTTAGCGAGAGCGTCTCTCTTTCAAGCGGTTTGAGGAGTTCCATCGCTTCATCAATTCGTTTCCAAAATTCTTTTTTCAATGCCTCTTTTTCAGGATCTATGCGTTGCTGGTTGGAATCATTGTTGCGAAGACAATTATTCGTTCGGGAATCATTCATGGGCGCAAATTTCTTTTTATCCGCTTCAAGCTTCCTGGCGCAACCGATGGAGAAGCGTCTTGCGCAAATCGACACAAACCTTGTTCAGCATTTTTTGCTTCGGATCGCTTTGTTTATACGGGAATCCAGGAGAAGGGCTGTAATTACAAACACACTAACACAGTCCTCCTTTTCATGGTAGTCAATATGGTAATGATCACACCAATACCGTATCTCCTTTTCCAAACAGGCTTCACACGGGTCGCTTGTGCAGCGCATCTGTCTCTCCTTTCATCATTAACGGCTTAAAGACTTAGTTTGTCAGGCGTATTATAAGAAAATCAAGCTAATAAGTCAACATCTTTTTTTGATTTAATAATGCTGGCATGAGATTCTCCGCTCTTCTTTCCTTACGCCACCCAATACCAGAGTGCGAACGCGGCCATGAAAAAGCCGGACAGACATGCGAAGAGAGTCGTGACTGAACTCCGCGCACCCCGATGGCGTCCCAGCAAAGCCAGGGAGATGAACAACGGGAAGATATCCAGATCGTATCGCATCATCGAAACCAGCAATCCCGAGGAAATGATACACAGTAAGGCCAATCCCTCGTATGCGACGTAACTGCCTCGCATGATACCGATTGAATAAATGAATAAAGCGATGGAAAGTATTGTGAATGACAAATCTATCAGGGAATGACCCGGGCCATGCACCGTCAAGGGAGCGCTGAAAAAATTCGCTATGACAATCCACGGAGGGGCCGGAATTCTATGCCAGTAGGATTGAGAGAGTAGGAAAAGGAATGGTTTGCCGAATTTTTTATAAAGATAACAGGGCCAGACCGAAAAGATGGCGACCGTTAATCCGATGCCAAGGATATCCCACCGAACGGAACGCAAACGGAAGTTTCGCTGATCCATGTATTCATAGAGGAAGGGAACGACAAGGATAATGCCGTAAGGTCTGGTTAACGCCGCCAAGCCTCCAAACACACCGGCGAGCAACCATACGCCTCATCGGGCGTTATAGAAAGCGATAAGGGTGAGCGCCAAATAGAGGGATTCCGGATAGACGGCGGAAAGAAACAGTGTGGACGGGAAGATCAGAAGAAATAACGTCGCGCGGGCGGATATCCGGTCATTAAAATCCAGCTTGACAAGCAAATAAAGAAAAATAATCGCCACTAGAAGTGAGACATTCGAAAGAATGATTCCGGCGAGGAGCATATCCTCGTGAGAATGGCCATGAAAAATCCGACAGACAGTGCCCATTATCACAGGATAGAGCGGGGCGAAGTTGATACTGCTTTGAACTCCGGGATGATAGGAATAGCCTTTTTCGGCTATGGATAGATACCAACCGGCGTCCCAGCGAGACCACATATTTATGAAAGGATTGGCGGAGAATTGCCATACGCCGGGATAGGTTGAAAAGGGAAGCGTGGCAAGCGCCATCACGCCAACCAGGATCAAACCCAATCGGCTGAATATATATGCGGGCGCTATCTCATTGAAAAACCACGGAATATTGAGTTGGTTTTTAAAGTAATTATGATTAAATCTCTTGAAGCGTGAGAGAGGAGGAATTGTCATTTGACCTAATTATCCATTGCAGCTTAATCAGGTAATTGCAAAATTCGCGTTTCGGCTATTTCTTCAAACGTCGAAATGAGCGGTATCAATCTCAGATTTTGAATTTTGCGATTTCCAGTAATTATCTTTTTTATTGCATGGTTATATATTCCGGAAACCCGGAATGTTGCAATAGGCGACGTCCGGAATTGTAATCCGCCCCACGCTTAAGGATGATAATCTGATTCGCCCAAATCGCTCCGTAATGCTTGTCCGACAGGAAAATATGGACTAGCTTAAGAAAAATATCCCCCTGAAGCGGGAAATGCGATGAATCAAAAGGACCTAGGACGATATACAAGACTTTTTCATTTTCAATCGCCGTTTTGTAATAGTCAAGTGATTTCACTTGCAAATCCATTCCCTCCTCCTGATTCAATGCGGTGACGCTGTTTCCCCAGCATACCCGTTGAAAGGGATTTGGGAACATATAGATTTGGAGCCTATGGGCGAGATGCGAGGCGATGGCGGATTGAGCGGATACGGATGCGTTCAGGGGAATGAGGGAGAGACCATCGTTGATTGCGGCGGCGTCGTAATATCGGTTGGAAATCCTGAATAACGCTGGGTTCCCTATCGCCTGATCATTCCGAACGCCATACGCAACGCATCCGATAAGTGTCAGGATTACCAACGCGCGCCAAATTCCTTGAACGTAAGGGCGGTCCGAAAACATGCGGTAAAACAGATCAAATCCGGCGATGGCGGATAGAAATACGAACGGGATCACCGTCGCGTCATATTGAAAATAGATGGTGTGCATGGAGTGGCGATTGGACAGAAAATTGGAGAGCATGGCGGGCGCGGCGATGGCGAGAGTTTCCGGGGAGGAGAAGGACAAAAACGCCAAGGGGGCGAAGAGGTCCATGATGCATCGAAAATTATCCCCGGTTGAGAGCGCATCGAGAATCTTAGCGGGATGAGTCAGCAGGTTTATGTAAATGGATGAATAGGAGTTTCCGTAGGCGCCATAGAAAGAGATGTATGCGGATGAAACCCCATGGTTGGCGAGACGGATTGTCTCCAGTGAAACGAACAAGGCCGTAAGTCCGACCGTCGCCAGTATGCCGCCTTTTTTCCTGTCGATTGCGAAAAACGCATATATCCCCAAGGGAACAACCACCAATCCGACCGTCTCCTTGCAAAGCAGCGCGAAAAAAATACAAACCAGGGATGGCGTGAAACGGTCCGACGCCAGAAACCACCATCCGTAAAGGATAAGGGGAACCGCAATCGATTCCGGATGAAAATCGAAGCAGTTCAATCCCTGAAGCGCGGGATAGAGAAGATAGGCGATGGCGAAAAGCAAAGCGGGAAGAGGATTTTCCAGTCGTTTCCTGGCATACAGATACACGGGGTGCGCTCCCAAGGCGCACGCCGCGGTCTGCAATATCAGAAGCGTTTTCGGGCTGTCCCATATCCAGTACAACGACGCGATGAGATAGAGGATCGGACTAAAATGATCCGCGAAGATCGTCAATCCCCGCGTGGAGAGAAAGATCGGCTTGCCGTGGGCGATCAACCATATCGCCTGATCGAAGATGCCCATATCGAAAACGGTGGTGTCATAACGATAATAACGCTCTATCGTGACATATCCGTAAAAGAGAGCGTAAGAGATTATTGCCAGCCATAAGACAAAAAAAGGCGAGCCTTTCATAACGATATTTTCGTATATTGACGTTCGAATCGACTAATTCAATGGATTGAGGTTTCTTGCAAATAAATCGTCGGATGATTGATTGTGATTGCATGGTTATTCGGGAATTACCTCAATGGATTATGGAACGCGAGCTTTGGGCGAACGATGCATCACCGTTTTTTGATAGGTGTCGTATGTTATCGCGTCGGATGGAACCCCCGCCTGTCCCAGGAATGCGTTTTTGTAGTTTCCAAAACCCTGCGGATAAAAGAGAATCTTATTGTAAGGCACCTCTGTCACCTTGCCGTCAGCCCAAAGCACAATGTAGAAGCCGACGGGATGGCTGGTGGTGAGATCGCCTTTGTAATAACGAACGTTTTGATGAACGTAGAGATTGTTGTAAGCAAGAACATCTTGTGTGCCAGGCTGTTTCGGCCCTCCCACCGGTTCTCCGTTTGGACGATTGTTAAATATAAAAAATGGTATCATTCCCGTATTAGGGCTTAAATGCCGTAATGCTGGATCATCCGCATACTTAAAATCAGGATTTTTAAAACTCGAAATAAAATCCCTTGTTATCGAAGCACGTTTCAAACCCGTCATTCCAACGCCAATTCCATAATCCGGTGCGTGTTCAATCAAATCGCTTATAAAATCCGGATTTTGACTGCAGGGGTATTCCCCATTGTGTCGCTTTCGATATATCTGAATAAGGGAGTATAGGCGTTTCGCGTCCCTTAGCTCCCTTGCGGGGTTTTCGGGAACCTTGCCGTGCGTGTCAATCTCCTCCGGTACGCCCTGAGGGGGAATATAACGCGGATGAGGAGGAGGCAAACCAGGCTGACGAGAACGGACGTACTGGTAACCGATTAGCGCCAGCACGATTAATAATATCCCCAATCGCAATTTTACGCCGTCAATCTTACACGACATTTTGAAATCCTTTATTTTAACTTCCATCCTATCAATAACTATATATATTATGTGAGTTGTATATTATTATTTTATCAATAACCTATTGGATAACATTCAGATATTGGTGTCATAACATTGCAATTAATCGTTGTAGAACATGGAAAACTAGTTTCGAAATATAAAGTTGTACTACTTAAATCAAAAACATATAATAAACATGAGTAATCAGTCCAATCACATTGAACATAATGATAAATTCCATCACCGTCTAAGTCTTTACAACATTGACAATAACCTGTTGACACTTCTTCTTTTACAACATAATTAGGCGGAGTAGTGGAGCAAATAGCACACCTTAAGGATTACCATCACAATGAGAATCACCATAACCAGGAATGATTATGGACAGCATGCCGAGACTGAAAAATAAACATATTAACATTCTGAACTTTTTCATTTATCTATCCTTTCATCGAAATAGGTTTAACGAACGATAGCAATTAATGCGATAGGTGTTCCTTGTCTGTTATCCTTCGTAATAATTCTTGCCACTTCTTCAAAAACCCCAATTTTACCCGCTGTGTTAATTCCTACGTTGATTTTTGCGGATTCCAAAGGATAAAGTACGAAAGGCGGTTTTTTATCGAAAAATCCCCTAGTACAACCGCAATCACCTGCAATTCCAATAATGTTCACGCACCATGGATGAAGATTACGAACGGTGAATTCGTAAGTGAGTTCGCTTCCTGGATCCACCGGATTAAAAATATGAATGCTTGGATTAACGTATAATTGATTGCTAAAAATAGGCAAACGGAATGATGCGATAAATAATCCAATTCATAAAATAATCGCTACGTTTAAAACACAATTAAAAAATGTAATTATTATTGACGATTTATTCATAATCTGATCCTTGATATATTATCATTGATTTATGTTGAAAAGCTAACTGATACGGGTAAGAGGCAGTTGTGATTGGTTCAGTGATTGGTTGACGCAAATCTCCCGCATTTGTATGGGAACGTGGAAGCTTCACATTATACATTATATAAATATAAATCTTTAATAAGTAGTCACCTCATCCTTCCACTCTATCTTTGTATAGGACGCATAGCAACCTCTTCAACTAGCCTTTTTCACCCCTCCATATATACAAACAAATTCCGCGTCCATTTCGTTACAGTTTTTTTCAAAAAAATCGAGTTATTTCGGTATCATTTCCATTCTTATAAGCGCCAAGAGCGCCACTCCTATACCGGGGGCGAAACGGGACGGCGGGTTTTGATTTCTAACTTAAATGGCTTCACGAGCAGGAGATATAAAACAATCGACGTGGTGCGATATACGTAATAGACCTTCGATTGGTGGAAATCCCGCCTTGCATTATTTCAGGTGGATATGCGATTTAGGCACACGAGACCGCTATGATGCATCGGAGGTATTTGACTCATACCATTCCAAACGTAGCATATGGATGCAATTTGTGTGTATCCCCATATTCGGTAAAGATGGATACCTCATGCGTTTGGATGACATATCGTATGGGCGCCCACAAGGGTCGCCCATAGATAGATTGTTCAATCCGGAAAAATGGATTCATTGTAGACGCCCTTTCCATGAAAGCGTGATGAGACGGAACTGGACGGCGGATGTTCCCGAAGCTACAACTTCCGATCATATCAAACAATCCGTGCGAGGACTCCCAAGGCGAGGCAATCCCTCCCTTCATATTTTCCTGAAATGTGTGATACAATATAATTTGTGTCGGTATATGCCGACAATAAAAACAAAGCCTATCTCTCGTTGGCGGGAATGCAACGAACGGCTCGTGGAAAAGATGAACGCCAGTGTTGCAACCCGCCAATCGATTATATAAGGAAAGAGTGACGGGATGACGGAATTAATTGAAGATATGCCCAGGCTGATCCAAGCGGGCATGGGAGTGCATATCTCCTGCGCCCGATTAGCCAACGTTACGGCAAGACTTGGCGCTCTCGGGGTGGTTTCCGGAGTAGGATTACGCCACATCGTAGCCGAACAGGTACGCAGCGGGGATCAGGAAACAATTGAAATAGCGCACACATTTCCATTCAAACACTATGTGGATGAGTTGATGGAGTTCGCCAAGGGTGGGGAGAGGCATAATCGTCCCGTTCCCATGGATCATCCCGATGAGCTTAAAGGCGCGATATCGAAGCGGCTGAGCGTCATCGCGGCTTACGTCGAGGTGATGAAGGCGAAGAAGGGGCATTGCGGCAAGATTGGGGTGAACGTAATGTGGAAATGCGCGCTGACTGTGCTCCCCACCATATACGGCGCGATGCTTGCGGGCGTGGACGCACTCTTGTGCGGGGCGGGGGTTCCCATGGAATTGCCCGACATCGTGCAAAAGATACGGTCCGGAATGAACATGACGTACCAACCCCTTCACGGCACAGGAACGAATGTGCGTTTGGATATCAGTGATGACAAGCCGGAGAATTTTCTCAAGAGGATGAAACCTCCGAAATTAATGCCGATCCTCTCCAATTTCGCCTTTCCAAAGCGGATTATGGACATCTGGGAGAGACAGTACCAGGGAGCGAAGCCTTTCGCATTCGTGCTTGAGAATCACTTGGCGGGAGGACATAACGCACCTCCAAGGAACAAGGTTAATTTCGGCGAGCAGGACGACATCGACCGCTATTTCGACCGTGTGTTGAACATGGGAGTGGAGGTTTATGTGGCGGGATCGTTCCCCAATGGTGGCAATCGCGAGGACTATCTATACTGGCGGGAACGAGGAGCCTACGGAATACAGGTGGGATCGCGTTTCGCCCTGTGCGAGGAATCCGGAATGCGTCCTGATCTGCGGACTCGAATCATCAATACGAACACCAACGGCGGATCGGAAATTGAGACGAGCCAGGTTCTATCGCCAACCGGGTTCCCCTTTAAAGCCGTTTCCATGCAAGGAACCTTGACGGATGAAGAGGTGTATAAAAACCGAAAGCGAATTTGCAATCGAGGGTACCTTACGGAGTCCCACTTTGAGGAGTTGCCTGATGGCACCATGAAGGAGACCTACATCTGTCCAGCTATGCCGTTAAAGCAGTATCTCAAACTGGGTGGTAAGCAAGAGAACACGGAGAATCGGGTTTGCTTGTGCAACGCACTATTCTCAACCGCAGGACTCTATAACGAGGAGGAGCCGCCTATTCTCACCTTGGGGGTTAGCGGCAAGCAGGTAACTCGACACTATTCCGCCAGGGAAGTGGTGGAGGACATCCTCACACCTGAGGTGGTTCGCGAAGCGGAGTTGCGGCTCGCAATCCCCGCCCGAGAGAATGCGCGATACATGCCTTCATACTCCACAATGCCCGCAGTGGCGGGGATATAGCGTATTCAAGAACTCATTAGCCGGACTGAATCGTAATATATGCATGGGAGGATCGCGAATGATCCTCCCATGACATGTGTCAATGACGGTTGACTCGTCATTCCGTTTCGCTCATAATATTTAACTTGGAGTAATTACGAAATAAGCTCGGGGTCGCGTTGAAGTCCCGTATGTCGGCGTGTGAAAAAAACTTGCATGAGAAGTTTCCCGTCACCCCTTATTTTACATTGCCGCAAGTCCATACGGCTTTATCCGAAGGGAGTTTTCCTGCGAAAAATCCCTTCGTTACAAATACAATCCATTCGGAGAAGCCCGTTTCATGGATACTGAAAGCGATGTGCCGGTATACGTCATTAGCGTGGCGGCGAGGCTTTCGGGATTGCCTGCGTGGATGTTGCGGCTTTTGGATCAGGAAGGGATTGTCGTCCCGACGCGCACGGAAAAGAACAGGCGTCTCTATTCATATCAGGATATCGAGCGCCTTGAGCGTGTTCGTTACCTCACTGAAGTGCGCGGTGTGAACATGTCCGGTGTCAAGGTGATTTTTGAGATGGAGAAGGAATCGGAATCCGAGGGGGAGCATCCCCCCGCCGAAAACTCTCCCAACCCGTAGTTTGAAGGAGAAGAGAAATGATATATCCCGCAGCGGATACATTGGATGGAAAATACAGCAAATACGCTTTGGTGATCGTCTCTGCAAAGCGCGCCAAACAGATCAAAGATGGTGCACGTCTGATGATTGAGGATTCGGAATCGATCAATCCCCTCACTCTCGCCTTGGAGGAGATTGCGGCGGGGGAGATCATTCCCATGATGGTCGGCGATCCTGAGAAACTGCCCGCAAGTCTGCCGCCAACTCCAGTGCTAGGCGGATTGAACGCCTCCCTTGATGACGAGGATGATATTTCCTCAACCTCATGGATGGATGCGGAAAGCACGGACGTTAAGGACGTGTTGTCCTCGGATGACATTTTGCCTCTTCCAGACGATTCCATTGATGTGGATCTTGAATCCGGTGCCGAAACAGATGCATATCCGCTAAGCATCAACAATTCCGACATCGATTCAAACGAAGACAGCAACGAGGATTTGGAACAGGTTTATCACGGCGACGACGAATGAGTTCTTAGCGCTCCGCAGTTAAGCGATCGTGTCAAACCGTGATCATTCGATATGTCACAACTGCATCCGTATTAGATGAATGAAACGGGGGTAGGGATTAGAAAATATCCCCTTTCATATACAACAAACTCATTCAGGAATAAAATCGCGATCATGTCACAAAAAAAAGACTATTACGATTTATTGGGTGTGTCCAAATCCGCAAGCGCGGAGGAGATCAAGCGCGCCTATCGTAATTTGGCTCGTAAGTATCATCCGGATGTCAATAAGCAACCGGATGCGGAATCCAAGTTCAAAGAGATCAACGAAGCCTATGAAGTGCTGAGCGACGAGGCGAAGAGACGCACCTACGATCGGTTCGGCATGGAAGGTTTGGAGGGTGGCGGTCCCGCTGGTCCCGGAATGGGATTTGGCGATTTCGGTGATATCTTCGATATCTTCTTCGGAGGGGGAGGCGGAACCGCGACGGGACCCTCCAGCATGGCGGAACGCGGTGACGACCTTCGATACGACATCGAATTAACCCTTGAGGAAGCGGCAAAGGGAGTTGAAAAAACAGTCCGCTATAACCATCTCCGCAATTGCGAAGCGTGCAACGGCACCGGCGCCCGTCCCGGCACCCAACCGGAGATGTGCCCCAGTTGCCACGGTTCCGGAGTGATTCGCCATTCGCAAAACACCATTCTCGGCACCTTCCAAACAACCGCCACCTGCGGCAGATGCGGGGGCAAAGGCAGAGTGATCGCCTCGCCCTGCGTTCAATGCTCCGGATCGGGTCGAATGCGCAAGGTTAGCGATATCAACGTCAAAATTCCGGCGGGAGTGGATAACAACTCCCGTATTCGGTTGAGCGGCGAGGGCGATTCGGGAATTCGCGGCGGCGGCCCCGGGGACCTCTATATCGTCGTTCATGTAAAGCCGCACGACATATTCGATCGCAGAGGAAACGATATCTTTTGCGAGATTCCCATCAGCATGGTTCGGGCTGTCCTTGGCGGTGAGATCACCGTGCCTGTCTTAGGCGGCGAGGATAAGATCGCACTGAACGAGGGAGTCCAAAGCGGAGATAAATTCCGCTTAAAGGAAAGGGGAATCCCTGATATCAACGGACGCGGTAAAGGGGATCAATATATTCTTTTCAAGGTGACAACCCCGACCCGACTCAGCCACGATCAGAAAGCCCTTCTGCGCCAGTTCGCTCAAAGCATGGGCGAAAACATCGAGACACCCGAGGAAAAAAGTTTCCTTGGAAAGCTATTTCGAGGCTAACCGCCGATGACCTGGATGGAAATCAATATCCGCCTCGGAAACGAAAGCCTTGAGGCCGCCACCGCCATATTACTTGACGCAGGCTGCCAGGGGGTTGCGGAGGATAGCTCGAAGCCGGAAACTCTCAGCGCATTTATGGAGGATACGCCGGATTTCGACATCAAATTCCAGGAATTGAGCGGAAAATTATCGGAGATATCGCAGTTTGGATTGGAACCTCCTTCCTCCATCACCACTCACCGCATCAATGAAGCCGATTGGGCTAATGAATGGAAAAAGTATTTTAAACCGATGGAAATTGGAGACAAACTAGTAATCAAGCCGAGTTGGGAGGATTATGAAGGCGAGCGCACCAGAATCATTCTGGAATTGGATCCCGGGCAGGCTTTCGGCACGGGAGGCCACGCCACCACCCGCCTATGCCTGATCGCCTTGGAGGATTACATCCATCCAGGCGACAAGGTTGCCGATGTCGGCACTGGTTCGGGTATCTTATCCATCGCCGCAGCCAAGCTTGGAGCCGGCGAGGTGCATGCAATGGATATAGACAGCCTGCCACGACGCGTCGCCAGGGAAAACACGGAACTAAACGGAGTGGCGGATAAGGTTACCGTGCATGAGATGGAGGAGTTCTACTCCCTCGTCAGCGATTGTGACTTGGTTGTTGCGAATATCATCGCGGAAACGATCATCGATCTTTTGCCCTCCTTTTACACCAGGCTGAGGGAGGGAGGGGTTCTGATAACCTCCGGCATCGTGGAGGAACGACTCAACGACGTGCAATGCGCCGCAGAGAAGGTCGGATTCCAATTGCTCGAAGTTCGCGAAGAGGACATTTGGCGCGCCCTCATTCACAAAAAATAGCCACGTCATGCACCACATCTTCCCGCCACCTGAAAAGTTACGCCAAGCCATCGTCACCATCGACGGCCCCGACTTCCACCATCTGATACATGTTTTGCGCATTCAGGTGGGCGAAGAGATCGTTCTACTCGACAACTCCGGCGTTGGATGGAGGGCTTGCATTGAAAGCGTCGGGAACAAAGCTCTCTCCGCAAGAATACTTGAAGAGCATAAACTGCCCCCCGAACCCGTAATCCATATAACCGTCGCACAAGCCCCCGGCAAGGGGGATCGCTTCGAGAGAGTTCTGCAGCACTGCACCGAAATAGGCGCTTCCCGGTTTATCCCTCTTTTGACGGAGCGAACCGTCGTCAAAATATCCAGGGATCACCAGCAAGAGAAGACTGAGCGTTGGAGGGAGATCATAAAGGGGGCGACGGAACAGTGCCATCGGGCAAAAATGCCTGAAATCTCCGCCCCTATGGAATTCAGCGACCTGCTCCTTTCAGTTGGCGAGTACGAATATCCCCTTCTCCTTCATCAGGATGGCGAGGCTATGAAATCCGCAGGGAGTGGAAGCGCTGTCCTATTGGTCGTGGGCCCGGAAGGCGGATTTTCTCAAGGGGAGATCTGTTCGTGGATATCGCATGGGGGTCGCGTGGTTTCCTTATGTCCCTGGGTGCTGCGCACGGAAACGGCGGCGCTCACCGCTTTGGCGAGATTGCAGCCGTAGTTGTTAATCCGGCGCACTTAGAAGATGATCGTAAAACTTCTCCACCTTGCGAGCCACTTGGCATACCGTGAACCTTTCCAATACGCACTCGCGACCCGACTTCGCCAATCCGGTGCGCAAATCCGGATCAACGATGAGCTTTTTAATGCAGTTTGCAAGGTCGACGGAGTTTCCCATCTCTGCCAGCAATCCGTTCTCACCGTCAGTGATGATCTCGGGAATCCCACCGCCGTTAGTGGCAACCACGGGAATTCCGGATGCCATCGCTTCGATTACAACCTGCCCGAACGGCTCACCAATGATCGAAGCGTGAACCAGGATGTCAAAATGTCGCATCACCTCCGCCGGATTAGGCAGATACCCGAGGAATCGAATGTATTCCGATGGTTCCCCCGCCACCATATCGGAAATCTCTCGTTCGTAATCCTCCTCGCCGAACAACGCTCCTCCCACGATCTGAAAACGCACTCCGGGGAATCGGGAGTGAATTCCTTTTGCCGCTTCGATGAAGATGCGCTGCCCTTTCCATGGTGCGATTCTGCCGATCATGCCCACCGTTAATTCACAGCCCCGGCGAATCGGCAGTAACGATGTGAATGCACTTAAAGGAACGCCGTCATGGATCACCTCTCGGCATTGGAAAGAGGGTGCGCTCGCAATATTCTCCTCTGGAAACAGGCTGAGCATGGTGGAGCGGGAGTTTGCGATGACCCCGTCGGGAACGATATGGCTGAGCGATCCGAGCATTCGGCAAACTTGTTGCGGCATGTATCCGGTATGGAGGCGATCACGAACATGCCATATCACTCGGATATTCGCCAATTTTCCCGCTATCCCCCCAATCACATCGGATTTAAGAGAGTTGCAGTGCAGAAGGAGAGCGCGTTTCATTCGAGCTTGTCGGGCAACGCATAGGGAGGTTTTGAGAAGCCGAGGAACGGATAACGGCTTGCAAAATCCTTCTCGCAACACCTCCTGACGGTGAATGCCATTCAGGCTTACGGGGATGTGAAGGCATTGGCAATCCACCCCCGTACGTTCAAGCTCTGAATGCAACAGCCCCTCCTCCCCAAGCAGGACGGAAGGGCTGACCTTTGAGATATCCAGTTCCTCGACCAAATGGAGAAGTGCAATCTCCCCGCCCCCCATTCGAGCGCAATGGTCCAGGAAGGTCACTCTCCATGGTTGGTAAAAAGTGGAAATAGAGTGTTTCGAGGAATGCTTCATGGCACTCTCCGTATTTCGTTTAAGAGGTTTGATGAACCAGGTAGGCTTCCACCATGATAACGTTCTTATCTCCAGTCATTTTGACGACCTTCATCAAATTCTCCATGGCGCTAACCTCCTCCACCTGCTCCGTAACGAACCAGCGGAGTAGATCTTGGCTCGCATAATCCTTCTCCTCAATCGCCAAGTTCATTAAGTTATTGATGTGAGCTGTCACATCCAACTCCCAATCCAAGGCGAGCTTGATCGCTTCCTCCGGGCCCTTAAAATCGCTTTTCGGCTTCTTAACAGCGGGGATTTCAACCGGTCCGCCGGCATCGTTGAGATATTTAACGAACTTCATGGCGTGCGCTCTTTCCTCATCGCTCTGTTTGTAGAAGAGGTTCGCAAGCAGCTTCAAAGCCATATCGTCAAAGTAGGAGGCGATGCTGATATATTGGTTGGAGGCGAACAATTCAAGACCGATCTCTTCGTTGATGGCATCGTTCATTTTTTTGCTGATGATCATTTTTTTCTCCCGAGGTGTGATGGATATTAACGGATCTAGCAATAGTAAAATTCGCCATGCACGCCGTTTGGGCTTGCAACATGCGCGTATGCATCTTGCGAGGAATTTTACAATCACTTACGTAGTATACGATCTAAATTACAGTATGTTCGCCGGATTATTAACACCTATGCGCACGCTAAGCTCAACGGCTGAATCAAACCGTTATCGGAGACTATAATCCCGCACGAACCGATGCGCATAATCTATGTGCCATACGCTTTCATAGGGTAAACTTTATATCGAAAAAGGTAAATGCATAAGTCGGAAAAAAGGCGTCAATTCAGCCATCATCGTATATAGCTGCGTCCAAACGCGATTTTTGCTATTACCTTTCAAAGTCAAAAATCAACGTCTTTCGTTATAAAAGTTAAACACTCTGCATACGGTTATCAATCGATCTATTGGCGACCATATGATGGAAACATGGCTGGATGCAAAATCCGCATTTCATGTGTTTTGGCGAGAGCGAAAAATGCGCTCTCACCCTCATATTCTGATTTTAGCATCACCATGCTATAAATAGATTTTGGAGAGAAAGCTCACGGAGGAATAAAAATGAGCGATAGCATAAAGAGGCAACTGCAGGTGAAGGAGAATATCCGTCAATTGGTTCCCTACTCGCCAGGCAAACCCATCGAGGAGGTGAAACGGGAGTTAGGCTTGACGGACGTGATAAAACTCGCCTCCAATGAGAATCCCCTGGGACCCTCCCCCGCAGCCATCGCAGCCATTCGCCATGCCGCAGCTCATGTGCAACTCTATCCGGACGGGTCCTGTTACGAGCTTCGCCAAGCCGTTGCGACTCATTTGGATGTGCCCGGCGACCATTTGATTTTCGGCAACGGCTCCGATGAGATCATACAATTAATCGGCATCACCTTCCTTTCGGAGGGTGACGAGTTAATTTTAGGCGATCCCTCCTTTTCGCGTTATGAGTCCGCGGCGGTGTTGAATCAAGCGAAAACCGTCAAGCCGCCCTTGAAAAACTGGACATACGATCTCGAAGCGATTCGCAAGGCAACCAACGAGAAAACCAGAATTGTGTTCATCGCCAACCCGAACAACCCCACAGGAACGATAGTGACGGAGCGGGAAGTCCGCAAGTTCATGGAAAAAATTCCCGACAGGGTGATAGTTGTCTTCGACGAAGCCTACTACGAGTATGTGGAGAGCTCCGATTATCCCGATACGCTTCGTCTCATTTCGGAAGGCTATAATCTGATCACACTCCGAACCTTCTCAAAGGCGTATGCATTGGCGGGCTTGCGGATTGGATACGGAGTGGCGCGTCCCGAAATCATCAACTATCTGAACCAGCCTCGGGAACCGTTCAATGTGAACCTTCTCGCCCAGGAGACGGCTCTTGCGGCATTGACGGACAAGGAACATCTGAGGAAGACACTGACAACCAACCAGATCGGCAAAAAACGGTTTTATGATGGTTTCGAGGAGTTAGGCTTGAAATACGTGCCTACCGAGGCGAATTTCGTATGGGTGGATGTGGAAAGAGACAGCAAGGAGATTTTCCTGTCCCTGTTGCGCAGAGGTGTTATCACGCGCACGGGGGATATCTTTAACGCCCCCACCTACTTGCGAATCACCATTGGCACGGAGGGGGAAAACGAGGTGTTCCTCTCCGCATTGAAAGAGACACTAGGCAAATAAAGGACGAAGGGAACTGGAATGATTATTGTGATGGCGGCGCACGCCACCGCTGAAAATATAATGGATGTGGAGCAAAGAATCAAGGATTGGGGCTACGGGGTTAACACCATCTACGGGCAGGAGAGGACAGTGGTCGGCGCTGTCGGGGTGCCCGAGGCGGACAAAGCCGATTATGCGGAAAGGCTGGAGAGCTTGGATTATGTGGAAAGGGTGATCGCAATATTACGCCCCTATAAATTCGTCAGTCGGGAGATACACCCGGAAGGAACAATCATTGACGTCAAAGGTGTGAAGATCGGCGGTCCTAAAATCGTCTTCATGGCGGGGCCTTGCACCATTGAAAGCTACGAGCAGACCTTGAATACCGCCAAAGCGGTGCAAAAGGGCGGGGCGGTAATCCTGCGCGGGGGCGCCTTCAAGCCATGCACCTCCCCCTACTCCTTCCCTGGGTTGGGCGAGGAAGGCTTGAAAATTCTGAAACAGGTCTCCGAAGATACGGGCTTGCCGATCATCACGGAGGTAATGGACCCTCGAAACGTTGATTTGGTGTGCGAATACTCCGATATTCTCCAAATCGGTACGCGCAATATGCAGAATTACGATCTCCTGAAAGAGGTGGGGTTGGTTAGAAAGCCGGTGCTTCTCAAACGCGGAATGTGGGCGAAGATCGAAGAGTGGTTGCAGGCGGCGGAATATGTTGTGCTGGGAGGCAACACACAGGTGATGCTTTGCGAAAGAGGGATACGAACCTTCGAGACCCATACACGCAACACGATGGATCTCTCCGCCATACCCTCCGTAAAACAGCTCTCGCACCTGCCTGTCATCGCCGATCCGGCGCACGGGACTGGCAGAGCGTCTTTGGTCAATCCGATGACCCGAGCCGCCATCGCATGCGGCGCGGACGGACTTTTAATCGAAGTGCACGCCCAACCGGACAAAGCGATCAAGGACGGCGCTCAATCTCTAAACCATGAGCATTTCGCCGAACTCATTCAGGAATGTCGCCCGATCGCTCAGGCGGTGGGCAGGGATATTTAAGCCTGCTGCGAATTTGACGGATGAATGCAAATGACTTATAACATGCTGATTGGGAATGGAAGGAACAAACGAATATGTCGGAAGAACGGACAACGTGCCGCGTCCAACTCAACTATCCTCTGGAAAGGGTGAAGGAGCCGATTCTCTATCGGCTAATCAAGGATTTCGGACTGGTGCCCAATATTCGCAAAGCGAACATAGAGGTGCATTCCGGAGGGTTTATCGTTCTTGATTTGAGTGGCGAGCCGCAGAACATGCGGAAGGGCTTGGATTGGCTGGAAACCTGCGGAGTTACCGTGCGGAAAATCGAAGAGGAATAATAGTTCCAACCTATGCGTCGGTATGGTGGAAAGGATGGAGACGTGTCTTCTCGTTTATGTTTGGAGGTGGCGATCCGAGCCACGCTGAGAAGTTGTGACAATCTCTCGCGTTCCGCGGATGCGATACCGCCGGACAAAAGGCTATGGAGCCCATCGGAATACATGCCCCATTGCGTAGGCATCGTGGCTCATTGCGCCACTTCCAACCTGTTCTTCGCCTCGGCGTACACCGGTTCCCCTCTTCCATACCTTACCAAGGCGGAAAAGGAGGAGGCGATAGCCGCTTGCGACACATTGGAAAAGGCTATCAATTTTCTAAATGCAAGCGTGACCGCAATCTGCGACAATCTGGCGTCCATCACCGATGACCGCTTGGAGGAGAACATTATCATGCCATGGGGCGAAAGAATGCCCTTGGCGTTGGGGTTGTTGGCGCCGGCAAATCACATGGATTATCACGACGGGCAATTGAACACCTATCAACTCTTTCTCGGGGATTTGGATCCCCACTGAGTTAAAAAGATGCGCAGTCTTGTCGGTTAGCGTGCCACAGCAACCGCAAGGTGACTGCATGAACGCAGCAATCGGTTGGATTAACTGAAAAATCTCAAAATCATCCTACGCAAAGTGAACATGACCATGAACATACAAAATCTCAAACCGGTTTATGAAAGCAAATTCGGAGTTCCGGCGGAATTCGCCGTTCGAGCGCCCGGGCGCGTGAACCTCATCGGCGAACATACGGATTACAATGACGGCTATGTGTTTCCGTGCGCATTGGATTTCAATGTGACCATTCTCGGCAGCCCGCGCAATGACAATACGGTGCGAGCCTATTCCGTGACCTTTGATGAAATGTGCGAATTCAGCCTGAATAATCTTTCCGTTCGAGACAAAGCTTGGTGCAACTACGTGAAAGGGGTTGGGTACGTCCTTCAACCCGAGGGATACCATTTGAAGGGAATGGATATACTGATTGCGGGAAATGTTCCGCTGGGAAGCGGACTCTCCTCCTCGGCGGCAATGGAGGTGGCGTCCTGCCTGGCGTATGAAACCGCAGGCGGGTTTGATATCGATCCCGTCAAGCGCGCGCTGATCGGTCAGAGAGCGGAGCGGGAGTATGTGGGGGTTCAATGCGGCATCATGGATCAGTTCATCTCATCACTCGGCAGAAAATCGCATGCGCTCTTCATAGACACTCGAACGCTCGGATACGAGGCGGTGCCGTTGCCTGAGAGCGGGGTTTCGATCGTTATCGGCAACACCAACAAGCCAAGACAGCTTGTAGGGTCCGAATACAATGACCGACGCAACGAGTGTTATCGAGCCAGGGATGTGATTCGCAAGGATCTGCCCCGAGTCAAAGAGTTGCGCGATGTGACAAGCGAGGAATTGGAGAGGTATGCTCCTCAAATGGACGAGAAAGCATACAAACGCGCACGGCACGTCATTTCGGAGGATGAAAGAGTTCTGGAGAGCATCTCCGCTCTGAAATCGGGAGATGTCAAGAGGTTCGGGGAATTGATGAACCAATCCCACGATTCCCTCAGGGATGACTACAAAGTGAGTTGCCGTGAACTGGATGTGATGGTGGAGGCGGCGCGAAAAGTGAAGGGCACACTCGGATCCCGCATGACGGGAGCCGGCTTCGGAGGATGCACTGTGAGCCTCGTAAAAGACGAAAGCGTGGAGAGATTCCAGAAAGAGGTTGGCGAGGAGTACGTCAAGCTGACCAATCTCAAGCCCGATTTCTTCGTGTGCAAAGCTTCGGATGGTGCGCGCCGAATCTTTTAAGTCCGCGCACTCCTTCCCGGTCCGGCTAATCGCTGTCGCTTGACTGCGCTTGGAAGGGAGCCTCAATCCCCGCAATGAAAGACCGAATATCCGATCTTGGCGGAGAGGATCGTTCGCTATCAATTCATCACTATCAGGCGATTGCCTAACGATCTCGGGCGAAATGTTCACAGGCGACATCCGCTTGATTTCCCCGGCATTTAACAATCGCCTTTTATGGAAGGAGTTACTCATGAGCAAGTTACGCTTCGGAGTGGTCGGTGTTGGCGGAATGGGATCCGGTCACTGCAGTTGGATGCACACCATTATGGAGGCGAAACTAACCGCCGTTTGCGATATCCGCAAGGATGTCGCGGATGAGATGGCAGATAAGTACCAGGTTCCGGCGTTTTACAAGGCGGAGGGCTTGTTGGATAGCGGGCTTGTGGATGCGGTCATCATCGCCACGCCGCACTACTTTCATCCTCCGATAGCCATTGAGGCGTTCAAGCGAAAAATCCACGTAATTTCAGAAAAACCCCTTGGCGTGCAGGTTTCCGAGGTGGACGCGATGATAGCCGCCGCGAAGGAATCGGGATGCAAGTTCAGCGTGATGTACCAGATGCGCTCCAGTTCCACATACCAGTTGGCTCGCCAAATCATCTCCGATGGGAAACTCGGCGATATCTATCGCACCTCGCTGATTATGGGATGGTACCGCAGCCAAGCCTATTACGATTCCGGCGGATGGAGAGCCACATGGAACGGGGAGGGCGGAGGGGTGCTTATCAACCAAGCGCCTCATTTCCTAGACATGTTCTCCTGGCTAGGCGGCTTGCCTGTGAAGCTTACGGCGCAAACGCGCACCCACATGCATCAAATCGAAGTGGAGGATGAGGCGTTCGCCATTTTGGAGTATGCGAACGGCGCTCACGGATATATCTACTGCTCCACCACCGAAGCCCCCGGTTGCGAAAGAATCGAGATTTGTGGCGATAAGGGGAAGCTACTTATCTCCGAAGGCAAGCTCACTTTGTGGGAAATTAACCCCTCAATCAGCCAGCACAACAAGGAGAACACCTCCATGTGGAGCAGTCCGGAGGCTAAAACCGTGCCGATGGAATACAATCGAACGGGAGGGGCGCATGCGGACATCACTCGGAATTTCTGCCAGAGCATTCTCTTTGATGTGCCTTTGATCTCACCTGGCGAGGAGGGGCTCAACGCTGTGGAGCTTATCGACGGCATGATCCTCTCCGGGCACACGAGAAAGACGGTTTCCGTTCCGGTGAATCGCGCGGCGTTCAATAAGCTGCTCGATGAACTCAAAGCCACATCGTCCGAAAAGAGCCAGATCAAAGAGCAACGCGTCCTCGATCCGCATTACGCCTAACAACGAACAGACCGGGAAGGCTGCGCTTTCCCGGTTTTTTTATCTCATTTAAAGTAATTGCAAGAAAGATTTTATATGTTCTCAAACGCTAAACAAGAGATTTAAGCCGACTTTGCAATTATCATATTTGACACAATACAATCCATAAGATAATATAGTTTCCGTCAGCAGTGTCGGATACGCACAGGCTATGAGGAGTAAAATGAGTAGTGACTGCGTTTTTTGCAAAATCGCCTCGGGCGAGATTCCCGCGGAATTTGTTTATCAAAACGAGGAGTTCGTTGCGTTCCGTGATCTAAACCCGCAGGCACCGGTGCATGTCCTGTTAATTCCCAGAAAACACTATCCAACCGTTATGGATATGGAGGATCCCGCCGTGATAGGAAGAGCCATCCAGGCGGCGGGAGCGGTGGCTAAGAAACTCAATATTGACAACGATGGCTTTCGACTTGTGATTAATTGCAGAGATAACGGCGGCCAAACCGTATATCATATGCATGTGCACATCCTTGGCGGGCGCTTCATGACGTGGCCCCCGGGATAGATAAGGACCCTGTAATGAACCTTAAACGCGTCTTTTCCGCTCTGTTTTGTTTGGCCTCTTTGATCCTCCATGGTTCCGCTCGAATCTCCCACGCTGACACGCCCCCCATCCTCTCCATGAATTTCGAAAAAGGCCTGGACGGATGGTCCGCCGCCGGTCAGTCCTCCTCCGTAACCCGGACCCAAGACGTGGCTTACGTGAAGGAGGGGAAATACGCTCTTGAGTTCGACTATGATGTGAAAAAGGGGGATGTCAATCTCCTCGTGTGTCCAACCATTGGCACGAGTCTTGCGGGTGCGAAATCCATTCAGTTCTGGATATACTCCGATTACACCACCCCGATGGGGTTTGTGCTCCAGAAATCCAATGGTGCGAGGTACACCGCGTTTTTTATGACGGAGAAGAAGAGATGGCAGAGAGTAGCCCTTTCCGTAAATGATTTCGTGCTCTCCAACAACCCGGGGGATCCTCCGGATCCTGATGGCAAGCTGGAGATGAATCAGGTGTCCGCAATGGGAATCATCGATTTGGGGGTCTTCTTCTCGCAGATGGATTCACCGGAGGTGCGCAAGTTCTTCCAAGTTTCCCCGGGTCGGCACACTCTCTATCTGGATGACGTCTCAATCAGCGCCAATCCTCTTCCCTTGGCTTTCGGCGCCAGCGACAAAGGGTACCTCGTGGATAATTTCGCCAGACCGCAGGCGATGTGGCTCCCGCTTGGCGGAGTACAACTCACCCCTATGGACGGGGACAAGCCCAGCACCCGCTACATGCGAATGACCTATCAGCAGACTCCGGGCATACCTGCGGGAATGATGCGCAATCTTCCCGTCGGCTCTCTTTCCGGAATGATCTCCCTTGATTTCGACGCAGCCTCCCAAGCCCCCATGACGCTTCTGCTTCAGGCGGAGCAGACGGACGGATTTAAATTTTACGCATCCGCCGACATTCCGGGGGATGGACAGTTCCACCATATCTCCGTATCGACGGACGATTTCCATGTGTCCAACGATTCCGCCAACGCCAACGCGAAGTTCGATCCCGGCAAAGTGAAGAGCCTCTATTTCATCGATCCCAGCGGATTGATCAATAACGCCAACCAAGGCAACATCCTGATGCTCGCGAACATTATCGCGCTGAAATCAAAGTAATCCATACTTCGCCGGAGATAAGCCCGGTTATCTCCGGCGATCCCTCATTTCCTCATCAATTCGCTCTGATTGGCGCTATACTGGAAATATGTTGATTCAGGTTAATCATCTATTTGCGGGTTATGACAATCGCACCGTTCTGCAGGACATATCCCTGACCCTTGACGCTGGGGAGTTGGTGGGGTTGATTGGACCGAACGGCGCGGGCAAATCCACTTTGCTGCGGGGAATCACCGGCGTAACACCTATTTCCAAGGGAGAAGTGTTCTACGGCGAAAGGGATCGCGCCAAGCTGAACGCTCGGCTAAGGGCGCGCCATGTGACCTTCATGCCACAGAGCGAGCCGACGCTTTTCGATTTCACCGTGAGGGACGTTGTGCTCATGGGGCGATACCCGTGGTGCCCCCCTGGAGGAAGTTACACAGCGGAGGACTTCGACATTGTGGTGCGGGCGATGACGGCGGCGGATATCCTGCATCTCTCAGAAAGAACGGTCACCGCGCTTTCTGGAGGGGAGCATCGCAGGGTGCTGCTGGCGAGGGCGTTGGCTCAGAACACCCCCACCCTGCTGATGGATGAACCAACCGCGCATTTGGATCTCACGCATCAGGCGGAGGTGCTGAACCTCATACGCAACAGAACTCGCAACCAAGGGGTGGGAGCACTCGCCGCGCTTCACGACATAAACCTGGCAGCGGAATATTGTGACAGGCTCATCCTGTTATCGCACGGCTCAATACTAAGGGTGGGAACGCCGCAGGAGGTGTTCAGCGCCGAACTCCTTGAACGCGCATACGGATCGCGACTGCATGTGTCCGTGAATCCCGCCACCGGCACGCCCTTCGCATCCCCGATGCCAATCGAGGAAAATGAGTTCGCTAGGGACGCCCGGGTGCACGTGATATGCGGCGGGGGAACCGGTTCCTCAGCGCTCGCCGCGCTCTATCGCCACGGAATCAAGGTAACTGCGGGGGTGCTCAACAGACTGGATACGGATCAGCAGACGGCGGAGGCGTTGGGCGTCGAGCAGATCGTGGACGCACCCTTTTCGCCTATAGGAGCCGAGTGCCTGGCAAGGGCGAGGGAACTCATTTCGAAGGCGCAATGGGTGTTGGTTACGGATTGCCCGTTCGGCAGAGGGAATTTGGTGAATCTGCAACTGGCTTTGGACGCTCTGAAAGAGGGAGCCAAGGTCTATCTTCCCGCCTCCCCGCCGATTGAGACGCGAGATTTCACGGACGGCAAAGCGACCGCCATGTGGAATACCCTATTGGAATCCGGCGCCAAAACCTGGACCGACCCGGACGCCTTCCTCATGGAGTTATTCAACTCATCAATGAACCATCCCGCCATGGAGGAGAATGAATGAGAGATGTAAGTGCGGCGATGCGACCGACGTCCGAACGCCCGCTTTTTGAAAATACGGATCACATTAGGAGAGAGGAATGCTCAAATACGAATACGGCGCGATGAGAATGGATGAAGGGGAGAGGGTGCGAAAAATCCTTCCGCAATCCCTTCATTTCGCGGTGGACCCTGCAAGGGATTGGATTGGAGACCATGGCGCGGACACCTTCCGAGTGGTGCGCTGCGACAACAGAGTGGTGGGTGGGTTGCAAATCATTCCCATGGGACAATGGTTTGGCGGCAAAAGTGTGAGCATGGGAGGCGTCGCCTGCGTGGGAATCGCCCCGGAATCCAGAGGAAAAGGGGCTGCGGGCTTCATGCTGAGAGGGGCATTGCGGGAGATGTACGACAGGGGATACGCCATCTCCACCCTCTATCCGGCAACTCAAGCGCTTTACCGCACCGTGGGTTACCAGAGAGCCGGATATTACATGGGGTACGAATGCCAGGTGCACTCCATCCTCAAGCTGAATCGAACGTGCGAGATGATAGAGATGGACGCGGATGAATGGAAGGAGGTAATGCCGGTCTACGATAAATACGCCCAAATGCAAAACGGGATGCTGGACCGAAACGACTGGACTTGGAACCGGATATTGAACCCTTCCAACAAACAGTTCGGCTATTTTATCCTGATGGATGACACGCACGTGGGCTACCTGATCTACAACTTCGGGGATAGATACGACCTTGCCAACATCCGAGACATGGCGGCGCTGGATCCTGCGGCGTATGCGCGCATCATGACATTCTTCGCAGACGATCGGTCGATGATTCATCACATTCAGTGGCGCGGCGCCCCGACGGACCCGATAGTGCAGATGCTGCCGGAACAGACGGCGAAGCCAAACGACTACATGGTGTGGATGATACGGATCGTGAACGTGGAAAAGGCTCTGCGGGAGAGAGGATATCCTTTAAGTCTAAGTTGTTCTCTCGACTTGGAGATAACTGACGATGTCCTTCCGGAAAACATCGGAAGATATCGCTTGGAGGTAGCCGACGGAAGCGGGAGCGTCACCAAAGGGGGAAGCGGAGAGTTGAAACTGCATATCGACGCATTCGCTTCGCTTTACGCGAGTTTCCTGACCGCCACGGAGTTGCATCGCATTGGCTGGCTGGAGGGGGATCGATCTGCATTGGATCGCGCCTCGCTCATCTTCGGCGGACCCATTCCCTGGATGCCGGATCATTTCTAAGAGATGAAAGAAGCCGGAACGCACGTTCCGGCTTTCCATGAGGGCGCTGGGATTCGAACCCAGGACACCCGCCTTAAAAGGGCGGTGCTCTACCGGCTGAGCTACACCCTCGCACAGCTTTACTATTATACCCGAAGGGGTGGCTCGTGTCAAATTGAGTAGGGGTGGGGACGACCTTCCTGTCGCATATGAGGAGGGGCTCATGCCGAGATCCATCGAAGCGAAGAAATTTCTTTGCTAAGGAGACAGCAACGAATGGAAGGTAAAAATGACACCGAGCAAGGTGAAATAGGAGAAAGCATAGGATTATAAGAGATGGGCACACTTTATTACGGCGATAACCTAGATATTCACCGGTGTTACCTCTATGACGAATCGGTGGACTTAATCTATCTCGATCCGCCATTCAACTCCACGCAAAACTATAACGCTTTCTTCCAAGAGAAGGACGGCAGTACCACCGTGAGTCAGATTCAAGCGTTCGGGGACACCTGGACTTGGAACCGGGAAAGCCAGCACGTATATGAGGAACTGATTCTGGAACCCGGCAAGGTCAGTGAAGTCATGCAGGCTTTCCGCACCTTCCTTGGCACGAACGATATGATGGCGTATCTGGCGATGATGGCGCCACGACTTGTAGAACTTCGTCGTGTTTTAAACCCTACGGGTTCGTTATATTTGCATTGTGATGATACTGCTGCAGCATATTTACAAATTCTTTGGGAAGCAATCTTTGGTCATGGTTTTTTCAAAAATCAAATTATTTAGCAACGAACAATTGCACACAATTCTGCCGGGAGATATGGAAGAATTCATGATGTGATTTTATTTTGTACTAAAGGAAAGTATCATATATGGAATAGTGTGCGCACTGAATATAGTAAAGCGCAATTGAAACGTTATAAAAAAGATAATTGTGGCAGGCTTTATACAGGCCAAGATTAAACAGCAAGCAGACCAAATAACGATTCTGGAAAATTTGAATGGCACGGTTGGGGTTACACGCTTGAGCAATTGGAAAAAATGGTGGGCGGATGGATAAATTTTGACAAAGCGAAATGGCGCCCCGAGAATGGATTGGCATAGACATCACACAATTAGCCATATCCCTCATTAAAAACCGACTTCAAGACACCTACGGAAATTGCTTGAAATGCGTTAACGGCATGGAATCCTCCGCCAACAAGGGAACCTGGTCCACGGATACAAAGCTTGCGTATGACGCTCATAGCTCTTATGACACATCCATCATCCGTATCATAGGCGAGCCGGTAACATCTGTCGATGCGGAGAAACTCACAGAGGATGCTAAATTCCAGTTCCAATGGTGGACGCTGGGGTTGGTTGGAGCTTGCCCGCGATAATAGGAATGATTGTCTTGAGATAATTCGAATTCCGATACCCTCTCGCCTTAGACTTGACCTCCTTGCTAATGGGATTTCTCCCCTCCATCAGCCCGTTTGTCAGTCGGTGCGGAAAGTAATTTCGAATCCGGGAAGCGCAAGCCCTTTTCGTATTCGCCAGTCTTTTCATGCTCAGCACGATATCGCTTTGCGTCACCCACGGACACCATGCATCCGGATGAGCGGCAACCGTCTCTCTGTCGGGTATCTCCCAAATCTCAATGCCGTTTGGCTTCATTAATTTGTAAACTTGTTTTCGATTGATAGGCCTTGGACGTTGAAAAGTTAAGCATATTTTCTGGTCGCCTTTACCAGATGTACCGTCTGTTTGTTTGGAAGATCGTTCATCCTGATCTCCTGACTTGGAAGGATCACATTTGCTCGCTCATGTCCGGCTTTGAACGAACATCCTCCGCTTAACGTCGGACAATTGCCATAGACGGGTGTCATAAACGCCTATTAACTCGGAGACCAACTTCACGGTCTTGGTCTTGCATAGCATTATGATGACAGCCTCGAATAACAAAGTGAAACCGCTTTCGGGGCGGCGCCAAGGAACTTGCGCGGTCTTGACCCCGCATCGTTCGCACTCAACACGAGGAACCCGATTACCATGCATCTTGGCGTCATTGAAAGAGACCTTCACTTAATATCCGGATCGACCGGCGGATCTCATAAAACCAATTATAAATCCGCGTATGAAACCAGTTACGAATCCGACAATTTCAAGCCCGATCACAATCCATCCATTGATCCTATCAGTTTTATTTTTTTGATTCACCAGCACAATGGCAATAATCAATGACGGAAAATCGATGATAATACTCAATCCGGGGATTCTTGTGTAGTAAGTCAACATCGATAAAACATGAAACACCCACATAATAATTATTAATGCCATATGCGGCGGCTTTATCGTTTCCATGCTCTTGAGTTGGAACCCACAATTCGCGCAATAACGGTAGTTAAGAGGAACATTCCCATGGCAGTTAGGACACTGCCAAAATTGCGGTTGAATAGGATATGGTTCGTTTATTGATGGGGTAGCCGATTGTGTCTGATTTTCCGTAGTTGCGGACTGAGCGTGATATACGTGTCCACACTGCTGGCATGTTTTTGCGTCGATCTCGGCCGGGGCGCCGCATTCCGGGCAAATCTGATTTGAAGGTTGTTGCATAATATTCATCCTTTCCTCAAAGAGACTATAAAGCTACATAACCTGTCGAAGCTAATGACTTGATATCATAACAAATCAGGCAATTGCCTTAGGTGAATAAGCAATAACATCCTTAACGATTTCATTCCCAATTATTTATATCATATGGTCGTAATCATCCATTGTATGTCGAGCATCATCGTATTTCGGATCATGTGAAACTATCGCCCCTGCTCTCCATACGCCAGGATTCTCCCAGCCATAATGACCAAGTTGTTCCATAGAACCACGATACTGTTTCGTACCTTATAGTTTTTCCGTGTTGAACTCGGGAAATCCCCATTTAACGCATCCAGTGATCCCTTTGACCAGTTGAATCTTAGGCGGAGATATAAGTGTGATGGAAATGGTTATGGTGATCGGTGGTGCAAAGATAAAAGCCGATCCACTTTCATGAGAGCCTGGAACGATTGGCTGCCGCGACGGGACGGGGATAGGGCTACATGCAAGGATACAATGACAATTATTGCATATTTAACGCCAAACAGTCTGTTCGTTTGAAACATCTCGTCGATGGCTCCTTTGATGAAAACTCAACTTTACTGAATGACGCTGGGTGTCGATACGAGCGTTGGTCATGCGAACAAGGGCTCGAAATACGCCGCAATTAGGCTGAGGATGCTCTCCAACGATTTTAAGCTGGCTTCGGCGCAAAAGCACCATTCTATCGATACGCGCCTGGCGAAAGGTACAATGTGTGTGTTGCGTGCGGTTACAAATCGCAAGTGAAAAAGGGACTATAGGGTGTTTCGGGAATCTATGGTGAAAAATGGCGGATCATAAGAGATTATTCAATAAATATTTAAAGAATCTAACTCAGGTCACGCTTCAACAGGATTGGCGGGAGGAAAGTTTCTACCCTGTTTTAGCGGATATGCTCGTTGAGATGGCACAGGCGAGCGGGAGATCGAATATCCACGTAACCACCCTTCCCGCCGCCACCGACGCGGGCAATCCCGATTTTCGCATATGGAACGGAACCGACCGGATCATCGGTTATATCGAAGCGAAAAGACCTACCGAGGAGCGCTTGGACAGCATCGAGAACTCCGAACAACTCCTGCGTTATCGCACCACCTTTCCCAACCTCATCCTGACCAATTTCCTGGAGTTTCGGCTTTATCGCAATGGCGAGCGGATGGATTCCGTTACAGTGGCTCGTCCGATGGTTCTGAACCAACTTCACACCACGCCGCCTGTTGAAAAAGCGGAAGAGTTGTATGCACTGCTTCAGCGTTTTTTGGATTTCTCCATCCCTAAAGCGTTCACAGCGGAATCCCTCGCCATGGAACTGGCTAAGCGTACTCGTTTCATGCGTGATGTGGTGGCTCGGCAGCTTCAATTGGAAATCGAACGTCCAAATATGCTTGCCAGTTTCTTCGAGGCGTTCCGTACCTACCTCATCGGCACATTATCGGAAGAGGATTTCGCCGATCTCTTCGCGCAAACCATCACTTACGGTCTATTCGCCGCGCGAACCCGCGCTGGGAACGGATTCAATCGCCGCGCCGCTTTCGATAATATTCCTCACACCATCGGCGTGTTGCGCGATCTATTCCGCTTCATATCCCTCGGCGATCCATCCGATGACCTTGCCTGGTGTATCGATGACATTGCGGAAGTCCTCGCCGTCGCAGACGCCCCCGGTATTCTTGAGCGATACTACCGTGAAGGCAAGGGTGGCGATCCAATTGTGCATTTCTATGAAACATTTCTGGAGCGATATGATCCGGAGGAGCGAGAGCGAAGAGGCGTCTATTACACTCCGGAACCGGTGGTTTCCTACATCGTTCGTTCCTTGAACGACTTGTTAAAAACCGAATTCGGCAAAACCGACGGCTTGGCGTCCGATGGCGTCACACTGCTTGATCCGGCAGCGGGCACTATGACCTTCGTCGCCCGCGCGGCTCAGGAAGCGGTGCGAGAATTCGAAAGTCATTACGGCTCCGGAGCGCGCGGGGAATTTATCCGACGGCATATTCTGAGTAATTTTTACGCCTTCGAGTTGATGATGGCGCCTTACGCCGTCGGGCATTTGAAGATGAACTTCTTTCTTGAAGAGCTTGGCCACCGCCTCCATGATGACGAGCGAGTAAAATTTTATCTGACCAACACTTTCGACATGGAGGAATTGGAGCAGAGCCGCTTGCCTGGGTTCGTAGCTCTAGCCGACGAATCCAGACTCGCTGGCGAAATCAAGCAACAAACACCCGTTCTAGTCATTCTCGGCAATCCGCCATATTCCGGGGAATCCTGCAATCAAGGGGACTGGATACGCAGTCTTATTGAGGATTACAAGCGAGTTGATGGACAGCCATTGGGTGAGAAAAACCCCAAATGGCTGCAGGATGACTATGTTAAGTTTCTGCGTTTCGCCCAATGGAAGATAGAGCGCTCAGGATGCGGGGTGGTTGGAATGATTACAAACCATGCCTACCTTGACAACCCAACTTTCCGAGGCATGCGCCAAAGCCTGATGGAAACATTTGACAAAATCCATATTCTAAACCTTCACGGCAATTCCCTGAAGAGGGAGATATGTCCCGATGGCGGCAGGGACTCGAACGTTTTTGACATCCGTCAAGGAGTCGCCATCGCTTTCTTCATCAAACGAAGTCAGCCAACGCAGACGAAAAAGGATTCTAAAAAGCTCGCTGACGTTCATTTCGCCGAGATATGGGGGTTGCGGGATTCCAAATATGCGTGGCTTGAGGGAAATAACCTTGGACGAACCGAATGGAGGGAGTTACATCCATCCTCTCCCCTTTATCTCTTCACAATACGGGATGACTCGCTGGAAACCGATTATCGCCGCTCTCCATCCCTGCCAGACATATTCCCAGTCAACAGCGTTGGGATCGTGACCGCACGAGATAAACTAACCATCCACTGGTCGGCCGAAGAGGTGTGGCAGACTGTCAATGTCTTCTCCCGCATGGAGCCGGATATGGCGCGGCAAGGATATAATTTGGGAAGAGATTCACGGGATTGGAGCGTAACCATGGCACAAGAGGATTTAAGAGATTCCGGAATTGTTCATGATAAAATTGCGTCCATTCTTTATAGGCCTTTCGATATTCGTTACACCTATTACACAGGTCATTCACGCGGTTTCCTCTGCATGCCCCGTACCGAAGTGATGTGGCATATGCTGGAAGGCGAGAACATGGCGATTATATCCCCCAAACGGGTTGAACATGTAGGTAGTTGGCAACATACTTTTGTGACAGATATTATCTCTGATCATGTTTCAGTGTCCTTGAAAACTATCGACTATCATTTTCCGCTTTATGTTTACGAAAATGGGGAGCGAATTCACCTTTTCAACCACCACAAGCCGATCAATCGAAGTGCGAACCTAAATCCGGACTTGATTGAATCTCTCTCGAAGTCATACGGGTTTGAGCCATCTCCGGAGGAGATATTCCGCTATGTCTACGCCATTCTTCACTCCACCTTGTACCGTGCTAAATACGAACAGTTTCTAAAAAGTGATTTCCCGCGAATTCCTTTCACTACCGACGGGTCTCTCTTCCGCGAATTTGCGGAAATTGGATATAGGCTTGTCGCTCTGCATCTCTTGCGAACCCCTGAACTCGATGTGCCTGCGTGTAAGTTCGAGGGAACCGGCGATCGTCGAATCCTCAAAGGTGCGAAAGATGGATTGCGCTATGTCGCTTCGAAAGAGTGCGTTCAAATTAACGCCACCCAATACTTCGCCCCTGTGACGCAATCGGTATGGGAATACAAAGTGGGGGGGTATCAGGTCTGCGAAAAGTGGATTAAGGATCGGAGAGGACGCCGTCTTGAATTGGAGGATATCCGACAGTACTGCCGCATCGTCACCGCCCTTGGGAAAACCATGGAGATAGAGAGAGAGATTGATATGATCTATCCGTTGGTGGAAAATGATACGATCGAGTTGTAGCAAGCGTCATGTTATGCTTTAAATCTTGATCCGGGGCGCCACCGACACTAACCATCTACAGCGGCGCCCCGGCTCCATTATGAATCCCAAACACGATTTTTCACGCCAACGTGACTTCCTTGCCGGTTTTCGCGCTGCGGTACAGGGCGTCCAGTATCCCTATGACGGGAATGGAATCCTCGGGAGGAACGGGAACGGGTTTGTTATGCGCCACGCAATCCGCGAAGGCGATGCATTCCGCCGCATGCGCCTCGCCGGAGCTTGGGTTGAGTTGCAGTTTGGTGTTGAACTGCTGCCGAATCTTGTTATCCGTGGTGAGGATGTCATTATCCGGCCAGAGGGCGCCGCCCTTGTCGCCGTAAAGCCACATACGCATGTCTTCACCAGTTGTGTTGTGATGGAGCAGCCAGCTCACTTCGAGTATCAAGGTGGCGCCGTTCTCAAAACGCACGAACGCCGCCGCGAACTCCTCCACATCCAAATCCTTCGGAATATCTCCGCCCCACACGCTGAATGCGCCTGGTTGATGGATCAGCTTGTCCTGGGTGATGCCTGAGACGGATATCGGCTTGGGATGCCCCATCATCCACAGGGTGAGGTCGAGAATATGCACCCCGATATCGATGCAGGGTCCGCCGCCGCTATTCTTCTTGTAAACGAAGGTGTCCTTCACCGGTGCGGCGGCTCTGCGTAACATCCAGCTTCGCGCATGGTAGATGCTGCCCAGCAGCCCCCTGTCAATCGCAGCCTTCATCGACTTGGATTTCGCCTCAAAACGAAAATGCTGCGCGGTCATGAGCTTCTTCCCGCTCTTATCCCTCGCCTCGATCATCATCCTGACATCCTCGGGGGTGGGAGCCAACGGCTTTTCGCAAATTACATGCTTCCCCGCCAGCAACGCCTGGACCGCCAAGGGGCGATGGAACATGTTCGGGGTGCAGATATCGATGATGTCTATCTCAGGATTGTTGATGATATCATCGTCCTCGTCATACAACGTTTCGATCCCCTGATCCTTCCCCTCGCGGCGCAAAATTTTCGGATCAATATCCGCAAACGCCACCATTTCGGCATCCGGGCTGTTCCGCCAACCTGGAAAATGAGTTTGGGCGATTCCGCCAACGCCAATCACGCCAACCTTTAACTTTTTAGCCATAATGCATTCCTCGCAATAATAGAGATTATCACTGACCATGTTACGAAGCGACAAACCGCTTCATGTCTCACGTACATTTTGACAGATTATCCCAAGGTACGGGTAGTCATATCCACGCATGATTTAAAAAATCGAAATTCACGTTCCGGTTCGCAACCATTCGAGCCATCTTCACATGTTTTGTTGATAATCGAGCCAGCCGATGCGGAGAATAAAATATATGGAAACGTTAAAATCATGCAGGAAATTGTAAACCTTTGGTTAATAATATATTGTACACATCTCTATGAAAGGAAGAATAGATGCATTTCCGAACATGTTTCGCCGTGGCATTGGTTACAATGGCATGGTTTGCATTCGGTGGGGCTGTTAACGCCAAACAGGCTCCCCTATCCGTCACGGTGGACACCTCCCAAACAGTTAACATAGATCAATGGGCTCAAAAAGCGAAAGCTCTGGAAATCGAATGGTATCCAAAGATCGTTAAGATTATTGGAGCGAAAGAGTTGAACCCCCCTCCGCCGGTCAAGCTGGTCTTCAAGGCTTTCGACGGCGTGGCGTATACCTCCGGCAACGTGACTACTGTCAATGTCTGCTGGATCGAGCAGCACCCAGACGATATCGGCCTCGTGGTGCATGAATTAACTCACGTAGTGCAGGCTTATGACAAGCCCGCTCCCGGCTGGCTGGTGGAGGGGATGGCGGACTACGTGCGTTGGTGGTGTTACGAACCGGCGTCCAAACGCGCGCATCTCGATTTCACTCACGCCAGCTACAAGCAGGGGTATCAGGTTACCGCCGCTTTCCTCCATTGGCTGGTCAAGGATCATCCGAACATCGTCAAGGAAGCAAATGCGGTGTGCAAGGCGGGCACCTACAATGACGATCTGTTCGTACAGTGGGCGGGCAAGCCGTTGGATCAGCTTTGGGCTGATTTCGTCAAAGCAAACTCTTAAACTGACACTTCAAAGCATTCACAGCACACGTACAAGCCGATTTCATTTGATGTGAAACGGCGTCTTGGGAGAACGCGTTATCATCGGGAAATGCCGAATACTGGAGGGATTTCAGATATACGCGTTCTCCCGCCTTATTTGGAACCATGCAGGGGTCTCAATCGTTTTACTTGTGTATGATGGAACGCAGTCTCCTTCGCAATCATATATCCTTATTCAAACCTAATCAATTGTTACCTAAGTGGAGGGGAAGATGCGAATTCATTCATTAACTTGTGAATACTTGGCTAATCCTATCGGAATTGACAATGTCAAGCCTCGTCTCAGTTGGATGATGGAATCCTTTCGACGGGGCACGGCTCAATCCGCCTATCAGATTTTCACCGCCCATAGCGAGGATGAACTAAATAACGGGAAGTTGCTTGTATGGGATTCCGGCAAGGTGGGTTCCTCGCAAAACACTTTGGTTCCATATGCCGGACCTCCTCCGCGCAGCATGGAAAGAATCTATTGGAAGGTGAGAGTCTGGGATGAAACTGGGGTGGCGTCCGAGTGGTCGCCTCCGGCATGCTGGGAAATGGGCTTGCTGCATCCCGAGGATTGGGAATCCGCAAAGTGGATTCGGATGCCGAAGGATACTCGAAACTCCCCGTTAAGCAAACGCCCCGTTCAAACCGAGAACATGCCAGAGCCTCGGTATTGGGAATCTTATCCCTCTCCGATGTTCCGTCGCGAGTTCCACGCAAGTTCAGAAATCAAACATGCCAGAGCTTATGTCTGCGGCTTGGGCTACTATGAACTCTATCTCAACGGGCAGAAGGTAGGAGATCATCTATTGGACCCCGCCATAACCACTTATGATGTTCGCGCCTTTTATGTATCTTATGACATCACGCCCTTTGTTCAGGAAGGTGCCAACGCCATTGGAGTGTGGCTTGGGAACGGATTCCATGGTCAAAATATAGCCTTCGCGGCACCGGATCTAGGTTGGGGTCCGCCAACGCTTCTATGCAAAATCGTTGTTGATTACGTCAACGGAGGACGGGACACTCTCGTATCGGACGGCGGTTGGAAGGCTGAGACCGGTCCGATATTGTTTGACAACGTATACGCAGGGGAAACCTATGACGCGAATCTTGAGCGAATCGGATGGGACCTGCCCGGATACGACGATACGGATTGGCAATCCGCGTTGGAGGCGGATACTGTCACGCGGATATTGCAGGCGCAAGTGATTCCCCCCATTAAAAAAATGCGAACCGTTCATCCGGTCGCGCTCTATCCCACCGACGGAAACAAATGGATTGTGGATTTGGGCCAGAATATCGCCGGTTGGCTGCGCATCAAAATCCGTGAGGAGCAGGGAGCTCAAATCACGATGAGATTTGCCGAGGCCATCACACCGGATAAGAAAGCTTTGTCCACTCGCTCCACCGGAGTCTTCGCCACGGGAGTGGAGCAGACCTGCATCTATGTATGTAGCGGTGATGTCACGGAGGTTTGGGAGCCGCGCTTCACATATCACGGGTTCCGCTATGTGGAGGTCGCAGGCTTGACACACAAACCCGAATTGACGGATCTTGAAGGCGAACTTGTGCGTAATTCCGTGGCGAAAGAGGGGAATTTCCGTAGCTCCGATCCCCTTCTAAACCGTATCTATCAAACCGCCCTGTGGACCATCGAGGATAACCTGCACGGCGTCTCCGAGGATTGTCCGCACAGGGAAAAATGCGGTTGGCTTGGTGACGCGCATGTGGTGGCGGAGACCTCCATCTTCAATTTCGACATGGCTCAATTCTGGACGAAGTTTGAAGGCGACATTGAAACCACATTGGGGAGGGGAGGAAGAACCTACACTGGCAGACCCGCGACGGAGGGCATCCCCTGCAACATCGCCGTGGGTAAACGGCTGTGCGAGGAGGCACGCCCCGACTGGGGAGTGGCGACGGTGATGCTGCCATGGTTCCTTTACATTTATTACGGGGACACTAAACCACTTCAGGAACACTATCCGTTGATGAAGAGATGGACGGATTATGTGATGGCTTTGGCGAAGGATCATATCGTCGAGGAGGGATACGGGGATTGGTGTCCGCCAGGAGGGAACCAAAAAATGGAGTGTCCGGTGGAGCTCTCAAGCACCGCATACCAATACGAAGCGCTGAGAATCATGGCTCAAGCGGCGAAGCTGCTGGGTAGAAACGATGACGCAGGCCGATACGCATCCGAAGCGGAATCCACGCGCGAAGCTTTCAATCGAACGTTCCTCGACAACGAAACCAAAAGCTACGGTTCGCAAACCGCAAACGCCATTGCTCTGCGTTTCAAAATGCCCCCTGAAGAGTTAAAAGGGGACGTGGCTAGGGCTTTGGTGAGAAATATCGAAGAGACCCACTCAGGGCACATGTTCGCGGGAATACACGGGGCGAAATCCATTCTCTCCCTGCTTAACGCATACGAATACCAAAGCCTGGCGATGAACATCATGCATATGCCCGATTACCCCGGTTTCGCCGATCTATTCGTCAAGGGACACACCACCATGCCCGAGGAGTTTCGGGATGAGATTCCCGGTGATCCAAACGCTACGCGCTCACTCGGTTCCCTGAACCATCCCATGCAGTGCGGGTTCGCCTCTTGGTTTCACGAGAGCGTCGGAGGAATAGCGCCCGATCCGGAGCATCCGGGGTTCAAGCGCTTTTTTATCCATCCACATAATTACAAGGAGTTGGATTGGGCGGAAGTGGATTACCAATCCATACATGGGAAGATTCGCGTGGAATGGCGAAAAGAGTCGGAAGGTTTGCTATGGAGAATTCTCATCCCAGTGAACACTCAAGCCACCGTTTGGATTCCAGGCATGAAAATTGAATGCCTCCACGAAAACATGAAACCCATTACTGAATGCCAGGGAATCAGCCATGTGCGCGAGGAGCGCGGATACGTCGTAATGGACATGTTATCCGGCGATTACTCCATTACATCAACAACCGCTTGAGGGGATTGCATAATTCAGCCTCTTTCCGCAACCGACTGCGCCGAAAGAGGCTAATGTTTCAAATCGGATTAGGCAAAACGCAGCCTGCGTAAGAATAATCCCTTATCCTCGACCCTCATGCTTCCCATTAAAGCAAGAACTCCGGACTCGGGCACATTAGTGGTCGCGACAGCCTGCTGGTTGAAGGACACATTGTTGATGCCTATGTTCCAGTTAAACCATTTGATCGTCATTTCGGTGCGGTTAAATTCACGGGCTCAGTGATGACGGAATTGGAATCGAACAAAATGGAATCCAAAGTGCCACCAGTGGAATTATGAATATAAAATGTGGTGTTTTGGGTGCATATGGTTCGTATTGCTATCATACCCCTATAAAGCCTTTCCGTTTCCGCCGAAAATGCCGCCGATGGAATAGTTGGTGGTAATATTCGGGGTAAATCCGGTTCCCTCCAAATAACTTCCATAAGTGTCCGAGGTGGAGGTTACATTGTCTCCATACCCCGGAGGTGTGTTGCTTCCAATACTACTCATCCCGGCGTTAGTAAGATTGCCGAACTCCAAAGTGGTGTCGTGAGCCTTGGATGCGGCGAATATGAGTGCAACAATGAGTGCGATCCACAATTCAATACGAAACTTACCTTTCATGATTGATTTATATCTCCTTTCTTCCTTCCTGCGTAGAATTTTGAACGCACCGGATATTTATTTAGCTATGCTGTATATTGCATGCCATAGTTTAATGAAAATGAAATATTTTTTTTGGAAGTTTATGAGACCAACTGATGGCGCGAAACCGTGGATTCCGTCAAAATCCGCGCTGCGGATGCTACAATAAACCAAACGACGGAATGACGCATTTACATTTCACAAAAGGAGATATCGGATGTTATCTTTCAATCTGCCCCCCATCATCCCAAGAGAGGATCTGTTTGGCAATCCGGAAAGAACAAGCGCGCAAATTTCCCCCGACGGCAAATACCTTGCATGGCTAGCGCCGGACGAGGGGGTGTTGAACGTCTGGGTGAAAACCCTTGGCAAGGAGGATTCTCGCCCTGTAACCCATGATCGAAAAAGGGGAGTTCGTTTCTTCTTTTGGGCGTTCAACGGGAAGCATCTGCTTTTCATCCAAGACAAGGATGGAGATGAGAACTGGCACCTCTGGTCCGCCAATATGCTAACGAATGAAAACCGGGATATGACCCCTTTCCCGGAAGTGATGACAGAGGTTCTGGGATTAAACCACAAGTATCCTAACGAGGTGTTGGTCGGCTTGAATAGACGCGATCCGCGTATTCATGACGTCTATCGCCTTAACCTCGAGACCGCCGAACTCACCGAGGAGCAGCAAAACCCCGGGGATATTGTCGGATGGGTGGCGGATGCGGATATGAAAATACGCGGCTCCTACGCGGCGATGCCGGATGGAGGTTTTCAACTTAGGGTGCGTGAAACCACGGACGCGGCTTGGAAACCGCTGGTGACGTGGGGGCCCGACGAGGAGGGTAGCCCGTACTCCTTTACGGAGGACGGCTCCTCTCTTTACATTGGTAGCAGCATCGATGCTAACACCGTGGAACTACGCAAGATCCATATCGCCACCGCCGAGGAATCCACTCTCGCCTCTCATCCGGTGGTGGACTTGAGTGACGCGATATTTCATCCCACGGAACATCGCGTTCAAGCGGTGGGTTTTAACGAGGATAAATTGGAATGGAGATGCCTGGATGAATCGATCGACAAGGATTTAAGGTTCCTTCAGAGCGCCATTGAAGGAGAGATGCATATCTCCTCTAGAACCTTGGCCGATGATCTTTGGGTGATTCTATACACACAGGACAAGGCTCCCGCCGGTTATTACTTGTATAACCGAAAAGTCGGGAAGTTGGATTTTCTGTTCACCACCCGTCCGAAACTCGAAAAGGCGGTGCTGGCGGAGATGAAACCGGTGCATATCCAAGCTCGAGACGGATTGACACTGCACTGTTATCTAACGCTTCCGATCGGAATTGAGCCGAAAAACCTCCCCATGGTGTTAAACGTGCATGGAGGACCCTGGGCGAGAGACAATTGGGGATACGACGCGGAATCGCAATGGTTCGCTAATCGCGGATACGCCACCCTCCAGGTGAATTATCGAGGCTCCACGGGATTTGGTAAGCGTTTTCTGCACGCAGGCGACAGAGAGTGGGGCGGGAAAATGCACGATGACCTGATAGACGCCGTGAACTGGGCGATCGCTCAAGGCGTCGCGGACCCAAAAAGGGTGGCGATATACGGCGGCTCCTACGGGGGATATGCCGCCTTGGTTGGTGCGGCTTTCACACCAGGTGTCTTCGCATGCTCGGTGGATATCGTGGGACCAAGCAGTATCATAACGCTTATCAACTCCATACCGCCCTATTGGGAGCCATTGAAAAAAGTCTTCATCGTGCGCGTGGGAGATCCGGATACGGAGGTGGAGTTCCTGAATTCCCGATCCCCTCTCTATAAGGCGGATCAAATCAAGTGCCCGATGCTCATAGCTCAAGGTAAGAACGATCCAAGGGTGAAGCAGGCGGAGAGCGAGAGGATAGTCTCCGCTCTCAAGGAGCGAGGCAAGGAGGTGGAGTACATGCTCTTCGAGGATGAAGGACATGGCTTCGCCAGACCGGAAAATCGTCTTATCTTTTACACGGCTGCGGAGAAGTTCCTTGTGAAACACTTAGGGGGACGAGTGGAGGAATGAATCGGGTAGGCGGGGTCATTACTGATCCCGCCTCCCACACCACCCGGCATGCGGGTCCGCACCGGGCGGTTCACA
>DAIDHP010000005.1 GCA_027459625.1 Chthonomonadales bacterium | reverse complement strand
TGTGAACCGCCCGGTGCGGACCCGCATGCCGGGTGGTGTGGGAGGCGGGATCAGTAATGACCCCGCCTACCCGATTTCGACTCCCGCTCGAAGAGTATGCATATAAATATGCGCCATCCAAAGCTTTTGGGTTGACGCCATCTGCATATTTTTTCGGAACGGTGACGATATTCGGATATCCGTCGCTGACAAACCTAGGATAAGGCTTATTCCGCGCGAGTTTTTTAATCCAGCCCTCGATATAACCCGGCATAGCCCCCATTCGCATGATGCGCAGCTTATTAAATTTCCGTGAGATAAAGGGCGGGTTCGGCACTCCAGCCGCCAACATCACACTTCGATTGTTATAAGTCACTCCGTCGTTTTCGCCATGCAACAGGAAAGGGATGTCCATTTTGTTATGCGGATAAGATCCGTAGGGCAGCGCAAGAGAGTCTTCGACGATGTTCGGCACCCGCCTGCGCATATATCGTATGTTGTAAGCGAGTTCCCACTGTATGATGGCGGCGCGCATGAAAGCCAAGGGGCGATGCGTGGTTGTGTGGTTGCCTATCTGGAATCCGTTTTTCTCCAGGAATTGGAGCTTTGACGTGACGTATTGATGCTGATGGAACGGTTCGGGATTGAAGGAGGAATCAGGCAACACGTAGAATGTGGCGCGCAGAGGCCAGTCTGGATGCATTTTGTGAAATCGAAGCAGTATTCCAACGGCGCAGTTCGGATCGATTTTTCCGTTTGGCAGATAGTGGAATTGACTGCCCCGGGAGTCATCGAAAGTAATGACCACCGGGGTCTTGCCCGCAGGCACATTGATCTTCGAGGTTAGGATGTCATCCATATCCACGGGGTACCATCCCGCCGAATACATTAGCTTTAATTGATTGAGGAAAGTGTTGGGGGAGATATTCCATCCGTGTATGTCATAGCGCACGTGTCCCTTGAGAGCCGTGTCGCCGATTGAGTGGTACATTAAAATGGGAATGTCACCCATTTCGTTGGGATGGATTTTACTCAAATCGGCTTTGATGGCGGATAACCCCTTCGGTGCTGATTGCGCCGCCGCTTGGGGAATAACATGTATCTTGCCGCATCCTGAGAGTAAAATCATACATGGCAGACTCAAAAAAAAGGCAAATCCAAGCAGGAAATAACGCTTGGAAGGTGTATTTAACTTCATGTTGCGTCTCTCTCTAACCATATTAACTTTTAGGAGGATAGTACGATGGCAATAGTTTACAACAGAAAACTCACAAAACACGAGCTTCTCCAGTTGACGGGGGATATTTCACAAATCGCCAGGGTGAAGCCTCACATCCTTCAAGACGGACCGGAAAGCGGGGTGCACGCACTGGATGTTACCAATGGCAGCGGTTTGGAGTTTTCCGTTATCGCCGACAGAGGATTGGATATCTCATCCGCCAGATACAACGGAATGTCCTTGGCATGGCGTTCCGGGTGCATGGACAGGAATCCCGCCTTTTTCGAGTCGGAGGGGCTCGGATGGCTTCAAACGTTCGCAGGCGGGCTCGTAACGACTTGCGGGCTCACCTGGAACGGCGCTCCCTGCGAGGACGATGGGAAAGCTTTGGGATTGCACGGACGATACAGCCACCTGCCCGCCACGAATGTTAGCTATAGCGGGGAATGGAGAGGGGACGATTACTTCCTGGAAGTAAGCGGGATCGTTCGGGAAACCTCGGTATTCGGCGATAAGTTACAATTAACGCGAAAAATAACAGTGAAGCTTGGCGAGAAAGTAATCCGTATTCATGACACCGTAGAGAATATCGGGAGCTTGATCTCCCCGCATATGATACTTTATCATATCAATTTTGGTTTTCCCATCGTGGATGCGGATACAAAGTTGGTGGCGAAAGGCAAATCAACCCCAAGAGACGCGGATGCGGAGATTGACGCCGAGCATTATAATTCCATGCATTCCCCCGTGCAAGGCTACCGGGAGAAGTGTTACTTTATCGATTTGGAAGAGGACGAAACGCATCATGCCACCGCCTCATTGATTAATCCCAAGCTAGGGAACGGCGCGGGTGTGTTCGTACGCATTGACAAACGGGAGTTGCCTTGGTTTACGGAATGGAAAATGTTGGGATATGGTGAGTATGTGGTGGGGCTGGAGCCGGGGAACTGTTTGGTTCTGGGGAGAAAACGAGAACAAGAGGCTGGAAGGTTGCAGCGTCTGAAGCCCGGAGAAACCCGTGATTATCATCTGGAAATAGGCGTGTTGTGATGGAGATGTAATCGGTTTTTTCTTTACAGGGGTGGCTTAAATGCCTTTGATCCAGGACATCCAAATAACGAGAATAAGCAAGCCGTTGATAAAGCATTTTATGACGAGCAGAGATACTTCACTGCGCGGTGCCATCGAAGCGATCAATCTGGGGCTTGTTTTGAACGATGGCTCCTTGGAAACCGCGGAAGTGGTGACTCCTCCTTACATTTGCGGTGAGACATCGGAAAAATCCGTGAAGGCTCTGGAGGATGTGAAATCGGAGCTCATAGGCACTGATGTGCTGTGTCACCGAGTTATTGCGGACGTTCTCGACAAATTCAGGAAGACTGCCCCTGCGGCGATGGCGGGGGTGGAGATCGCTGTTTGGAGGAGCATCAGCCGAATAACTCGAACGCCGCTTTGGATTCTTTGGGGAGGCGCCAAGCGAGAGGTGATCACGGATTTCACCATCTCTCCTAATGCCGAATTCGAATCGGATTTGGATGAGGCTGTGAAAAACGGGTTTTCCACCCTCAAGGTGAAAATGGGAGTTATCGGAAAGCGGAAGGAACTCTCCGCTTTCCGACAACTTTACGACAAATATCCCAATGTGATTTTGCGAGTGGACGCAAACCAAGCGTTTCAACCTGAGGAAGCCCTTAAGGTGATTGACGAGATTCGAAGCATAGGACTCAAGCTGGAGTTGATGGAGCAGCCCACTGCCGCGCACGATTTGCAGGCGTTGCGAAGAGTGACTGAGGTGTCCCCCATACCAATTATCGCGGACGAATCGGTGCGTACTTTTTCCGATGCGTTAAGAATTTACGAGGAACGGGCGGCGCATGGTTATAACATCAAGCTAATGAAATCCGGAATATCCCAAGCTATGACCATGGTTGCGTTGGCTCAAGCCACGGGTATGCGTTTAATGCTGGGTTGCATGATGGAAGGGAGGGCGAATACCGAGGTGTCGCTAGCGTTCGCATGCGGCACGGGCGCTTTTGATTACATCGACTTGGATTCGTTTCTGTTTCTACAAGACGACGGGAGTGATGCGCGTTTCAAATCGGAGGGCGAGCATTTGATGATGGGATAGTTTCTGGAAATCGCTATGGGAGGTGATTTCATTCATGAAATGCCCATGATGTTTTCGGGATGGGGATTGCGATGAGTATTCACGACGCAAGTTTATAGAACATAAGCAAGGATTGTGATATACTTTGTAAGCTAGTATAAATGCAATACCCGAGGATGGATTAAATGGCTTCGAAGAATGTTCCTCAAACCACGCCCGGTTGGCTTAAGTTTCTACGTTACGCATTTGTTTTCCTTGTTCTCTTTTTCTTGCTTTTCGGCACGCAATTGGTTCGCATCTACACGGATTGGCAGTGGTTTGGAGAGCTACATCAGCGCATCGTTTTCTATAAAAGCATAGACGCCAAACTTTTGTTGTTCTTCGGATTTGGAGCGCTTTTTTTTATTATCGTGTATGTGAACATCTGGTTGGCGATAAAGTTTTGCGAATCGCGTTCCATTATTCGAATGATGCATGATGACCGCGTTCAATTCACGGACGCCGCTAAAGGCGTTGTTCGCTGGGGGGCGCTGGCGGGATGCATTCTGCTATCCTTCCTAGTGGGTGGAAATGCATCCACGCATTGGTCGGAGTATCTCCTGTATCACCATCATATTCCTTTCGGGGTGACAGATCCTCTTTTTCATCTCGATATCGGATTTTATGTTTTCCGTCTTCCTTTTCTCGATTACATTCAAGGTCTCGCCCTGTTTACAGTCGGATGCGCGGCAGTCGGGGCGTTCGCCGTGCATTATATTTACAACACCATCGATTTTCTAGGATCCGGGTCAGCCCCCATCGCTTCATTTGTGCGCAAGCATATTTTGGCTCTTTTGACGGTATTTGCGGTGATATTCGCGTGGGGGATTTTATTAGGGAGATACGACCTTCTTACCAATGACAACGGGGTCTATTTCGGAGCGGGTTATACGGATATCCATGCGAGGCTTCCTGCAGCGAACATCAGCGCGGTTGTGATGCTAATTGTGGCTATTTTATGTTTGGTGAACATTTGGGTGGGACGTCCGTTCCGATTGCCCATAGCAGGCTTTGGAGCCTGGGTGGTGATTGCCTTCCTTGCGGGAGGGATATGGCCCTCGTTGATGCAACGATTTACGGTGGTGCCAAACCAATTCGGGATGGAGAAACCCTATATCGCATATGATATCAAGTACACGCAGCAGGCGTATGGGTTAAGCAATGTGCAGGTTCTTCCGTTTTCTGGGGTGAAACCCGCCGACGCCAATGTGCTGAAGGAAAACGAAGCGACGATCAAGAACATTCGTTTGTGGGATTGGCCTCAGTTAGGGGCTGTTTACACCGCCAAGCAGGCGCGGCAGACCTACTACACATTCAATCTTTCCGCCAATCCAAATTCCGGAGCCACAGGTTTTGACATAGACGTCGATCGCTATCATTTAGGCGGGGAATATCGTCAGGTGATGCTCGCCGCGAGGGAAATGAACCAAGCCGGATTGCCCAATTCTGCACAAACCTGGCAAAACCAGCGCCTCCAATACACGCATGGTTACGGCGTGGTGATGAGTCCCGTCAATGAGGTGGATTCGGATGGATTGCCCTCCTATTTTCTCAGTCAAATTCCCGTGCAATCCTCAATTCCAGGTTTCAATGTCACTGTACCGCAAATCTATTACGGACAATTGAATAACAGCTACGTTCTTGTGGATACGAAGCAGCAGGAATTCGATTATCCCTCCGGCGATAAGAATGTTATGACCCAATATGACGGCACAGGCGGGATAAAACTCGGAGGAATCGTTAACCGCACCATATGGGCGTTAAGAACGGGAGATGCAAACCTCCTTCTATCCACTGATCTCACGGATAGCAGTAAAATTCTATTCAGACGTAATATCCGCAATCGCGTGGAGACTCTCGCTCCATTTCTGAATTGGGATAATGATCCTTATTTGGTTGTGGATAACGGCAGACTAGTTTGGATTATGGATGCCTACACTGTGACAGATCGATACCCATACAGTAAGAGCACCGAAGTTGGAACTGGAATCGACGGGGTGGATCAGGTTTTCAATTATATTCGTAATTCCGTAAAAGCCGTGGTGGATGCATACAACGGTTCGGTGACGTTTTATGTTTCCGATATGAACGATCCCATTATAAAGGCGTGGGCACAAATATTTCCAGGTCTGCTGGTTCCGATGTCTCAAATGCCTCCTGATCTGGTGCAGCATATTCGTTACCCTGAGGATATGTTCAGGTTTCAGCGCAATATATATACGATCTATCATATCAATGATCCATTGGAGTATTACCAAAAGAATGATGCTTGGATGGTGCCCCCCGACCCCACAGCATCACCGGACACCACCGATACCTCTGGTGTCATGGGAATGGAAAATTCCCAAGTGCGTATGCAGCCGTATTACATCATCATGAGGCTCCCCGGAGAGAAGCACGAGGAGTTCATGATCATGTCGCCTTTCACCTATTTGTCGATACCTAACATGTCGGCGTGGATGTGCGCCAAGTGCGACCCGGGGGATTACGGGCATCTTTTGGTTTATCGATTTCCCAAGAACAGCACCATTAACGGTCCAGGTAATATTATGGCGCAGATAAACTCTCAGCCTGAGATATCTCAATTTAGAACCTTGCAGAATCAGCAGGGCTCCCATGTGCTATTTGGGAATATGCTTGTCATTCCAATGAACTCCTCGATAGTGTTCGCTGTGCCCTTGTACGTTCAATCCACCGGCAGTGGGTCGGCTTCCGTTCCAGAGATACGCGAAGTGATTCTCGCCACGGGCGACAGAATTGTGATGCGTCCCACTTTGGAGGAGGCAGTGGCGGCGTTGCCCAGCGCGGGATCGGCAAATCAGACATCCACTCAATCCGCAATCATTCCCGCCAATCCTATGAATGCCAATCCCTCTCCCCATGGCGGAACTGTAAAGGATATGATTAAGCAACTATCCGGTGAATTGCAAAACGCGCAAGCCAAACAAAAGGAGTATAATGACGCTTTAAATCGTATGAGCCAAACCATTCAACAACTAAAAAGCAAAGTGGGTTCCACTCCGTAAGTAAAGAGCATTCAGTTACTGAATAATGGAATTGTGGCATGATAAGTTGATGCGGACGCTTGGAGAACGATTGTATGAACGATTCGGATAGTGTAACTGGAAATGGAGCGTATTCATGGGTAAATATGCTTGATGCGCTTTCCATGATCGCCTCGCATGAATCCATGCGCAACATACTCCATCAAATAACTAGGAATGCGCGTGTTATCACCTCCTCATTTAACGCTGCGATAGCTTTGCACGCCTCTGATAACGATACACTTAATTTTTGCGCAGTTGATGGAGAGATGACAGATCAACTGCTTGGATTGCATATTCGCACAAATGATTCCATTGCAGGCAAGGTTTTGGAACAGAGACGCACCATGATCATGGATGAAGGGATTATCACCGATACATCCCAAGGCGAAAAAACACGCAATTCCATGGTGCCCATTTTTCTCAAAGGGGATGTTCATGGTGTTTTGATTGTTCAAAAACGAACCGATCAGGGGGATTTCACCGAGGAGAACATCGCGGCTCTGGAAAGCCTAAGCTGTCTTGCCGGAATAGCTTTGGAGAATGATTCGATCCGTGATTCCGCTAACGAGGCGATACGAGAGTTAACCGTATTATACGATACGACTAAAGCCGTGAATGGAACTTTAAACGTTCATGAAGTGATCAACGGAGTATTAGGGGCGATATGCAAGCACCTTGAATACCAGTCCGCTGTGTTGTTTTTAATGAATGATGAAAAGACTCATCTTTTTATCGCCGCCGATCGCGGATTGAACGAAGATGAGAGAGAGGTTCAGCTTTCCGCCGAGGCCCCTATCATATCCACCATTCTGGATTCGGATCGACCTGCGTTATTTGTTGACGAGGAGTGTCTGGCATACGCTCAGGATATTCCATGGGTGGAGAAAAGCCGCTCCATAATGATTTCCCCCATAGGCAATCGTCAGGAAGCGATCGGACTCATTATTATCACAAGCTCGCTCCCCTCCTCCTTCACCCGAAACGATTTGAGGATGTTGAATGCGGCGACGGTTCAAGCGGGTATTGCTCTCGCCAACGCATCTCTTTACGAAGAGGAGTTGCATCGCGCCGAGGAGGCGACGGCGTTATACGAGCTATCACAGCACGTTAACGCCACTCTCAATCTTGATCGTATATTTCAATTCATATCCGGCAGTGTCACCAATTTGTTGAAGGTGGATAGATTCGCTTTGATGCTATACGATCAGACGAAAAAAAGACTAGTCACTCGGGTGTCCGTGGGATTGAACGATACCGATTTCGTCAAGTTGGAGCCGGAGGTGGGCAAAGGCATCCCCGGATGGGTGTTTGAATGGATGACGCCGACAGCCGTGGCGGATGTGAGTGCGGATTCACGGAACCGATCCTGCCCCATACACCAATACGGAGTGTGTTCCGTAATATGCGCCCCTATGTCAGTGGGAGAAGAGTGCATCGGAGTGATGCTAGCCATGTCCTCCACTCGGCGATTTTTCACCGTCGCTGAGATTGAACTTCTTTACACTATTTCCAATCAGGTGTCCGTCGGCGTAGTCAATTCGATGCTGTACCACAACGCCAGAGTGAAATCCACCGAAATGCGCCGCCTGATACACAGAATTGCGCGTGCATTGGGTTCCGTGACGGATTCGAGTTCCACTCCTCAATTGCTGTCGGATATATGCCAGGAAGTGATGAAAGCGGAGCGTTGCCTAATATATCGTATTGTTGACGAGAAACTGTATTTGAACGCTATAAGCGGATTTCGTTCGTCATTTCGCCCGGATGAGGTGGTTGTGGTGGGGGATGGATTAACCGGATGGGTTGCGAAACGCGCTCGATATCTCTCCGTGGATGTATTGGATGAAGACCCGCGTTCCGAAGCGCATTCATGGTTGAAAAGGGACAAATTGTGCTCCTATCTTGGCGTGCCTCTGAAATATGGGCATAAGACTGTCGGAGTGGTTGAGATATACATGCGGGAACGTTATACATTCACCGAGGACGACATACGTATTCTGACGGAGTTTTTACGTCAAACCGGCATCGGCGTCGCATTTGACACTGGCTTAAATTAACGAATGGAGTGCGAAACAGAATTCATATGCAGAATGACATAGAGCATCTCAAGGAGTTGGCGCATCGCGCGGGTGAATTAGCCTTGAAGCTTTACGGCAAGGTGGCTGTGGAATATAAGTCCGATGAAAGCGTGGTGACGGATGCTGATCGTGAAATTGAATTGCTCATTCGTGATGAAGTAAAGAGAAGATATCCCGGGCACTCCTTCATAGGCGAGGAATATGGATTGCATGGCGACGAGCGGAATCCCATATGGGCGTGCGATCCAATAGATGGAACGACAAATTACATAATGAATATCCCCATATGGGGCGTCTCGCTCGGATTAATAGAAGAGGGACACCCGCAAATGGGTGTGTTTTACCTTCCTGTACTAAATGAAATGTTTTGGGCGGTTAGAGGGGAAGGGGCGTATTGTAACGGAGAGCGTTTGGCATCCGCGGATGGATCAAAACTGCATCAAGAAGACACTTTATGCCTCACCAGTAACGCTATAAAAGTATTGAATACGGAGGCGGCAGAGTGCCGCATACGTTGCCTTGGCAGTATCGCGGCTGAATTGGCTTATGTGGGCTCCGGTCGTATGACAGGCGCGATAGGTCTTTATGAAGGAATTGTGGATATGGCCGCGACATTATGCCTCTGTTTCTCGACCGGTTGCGAGTTCCGTCATTTGCGAAACGGTGAGAATGTGGATATCACGGATTTATTGCGCATCAAACGAACGAAGGAGCCATTTGTGGTGGCGCCACCGAAAAGGATGGAACTCCTGTTGCGTACTTTTCAACAAGCGCGTCCGTTGACATAATACTTGTCCTCCAAGCTAATGAGGAGCTAAAACCTTGGGCGCAATATGCGGCCACACCGCTTGGACGAAACTTATCAACTCCTGTCTTCGGTTATTCCCAGTCCCCGTATGCCTTTGTTGGAAACGTATGAAGTAATAGGGTCTTACCGCTTTTCCAAGCAGGGCATCTATGGCGGTGGTCAACTGGACATGCGCCATGGTGTGCTCCGTCCTGCCGTTAACAATGTATACAAACATGATCAATGATTTTGTGCCATTGAACGGGTCCTTGGCTTCGGACACCTGTACGGGAACCGGTCCGACGGAGGTTTGGATCTCCTCTACAGGTAAATCCTTCAAAATCAAACCGCTGCCTCGAAAACAATCGTGAGGGTCATGAAATGTGTGGCGGCTGTTTCCCCCAGTGAAGAAGAGATCGATGGAGGCGTCGCCAAGGGTGGGATTGAGATAGTCTCTCTCCAAATAGGTATCCGGCTCCAACGTATCGAACACTACCTTCGTCATTTTTATGTCCTGGCCCTCCTGATACCAACCATTTGCCAGTTTCGCTGGTATGTCGGATGGTTGAAGCAGAGGATAGTCCGCTGTAAGAGGATGGATATTCATTTCCAAGAGGATGAGCAATCCCGTAACTATGAGTATGGGCCAGGTATTGAAAGACCAACTTGAGAATAGCCTCTGATTTTTATCGCCGAATTGAGCGTTCAGTTGTTTTTCCCTCTCCTCAGGCGGGATTTTCGGCGGGATTTTGGAAGGATCATCCACGATTGGAAGTCCTAGGAAGCTTTCGCATTGCATTAACTTTGCGAAACTAAAAAGAAACATGAACGCCAATACAAGTACGATGAACCCGCTGTAATCATGAAAGGTTCCCGCCGCCTGGGAGCTAATCAACTCGCCAACGACGCCGATTAGCATGATTCTCAAGCCATTGACTAAAATGGATAGCGGCGCGGTGATTATGAAAAGCGTAACACGTTTCCACACAGCGCCTTCTATTAAATAGGCGAAAGCGCCTGCGAATGACAGCAGACCAATTAAAGTCTTGAAACCGCTGCATGCTACCTCCACATTCAGAGAGTAGCTGTCCATTTGTATTGAGGTGCCAACCCTTTCCGCTGTGAATCCGAGCAGTTTTAGAAGATGAGTTGCGAGAACCGTGGATGTGAGTTGGATAGGAAACGCCGCTTGTCCGATAACCTGGTTGGGGATAATGGGAATGACGGAGAATGTAAAGATCAACGGCATGATCAAAGCGCGTGTGATCCGTGTTCCCACGGTCAGAAGAAACACACCGAGTATAAAAAACATGAAGGAAAACGACATCGAGACGGTTACGATGGCTCTGCCGGAATAGACGATGAGTATCGCCGCAAGGAGGATAGGGATGACGCCCCACCAAGACCTTTTCACCGGTAAACGTATGATTTCTCCCCATCTTCGCCATAAAATCGCCACCACGAAGAACGGGATGAAGATGGCATGGGAGTAGTAACTACCATCAGCCGTCCATTCAAAATACCACCATTGCATTGCTTTATGGTAAAGAAAGTAGGTACCCACCGCAAGCAGGATAAATGGAATCCACTGAACAAGGGGGATTTTTTTCCGTACAATCTCCTCCGTTTTAGTCATTGGCGTATCCATTGCGTTTTCCTTCCAGAGTATGTTGCGCATTCTTCATATTACACCGATCCATATTCAACGTTGGGGTAAAACATGAGTTCATTGATTTGACGCGTTTTGCAATGCGCGATCAGGGAACAAGATATTCTCAATTTGTTTTTTGATGCTTGGCGGGTCGGTAATGATGTTGGAGCTATCCCATAATTTCTGCAGCACTTCCTGCGCAGGAACGGCGCGTTGTTTTTTAACCGCCAACGCCACTTGATCTTGAACATCCGCTAACGTCACTTTCTTCCCTGGCTCGATATGGTCGAATTTAACCACGAGATAGGTCTGTCCATAAGGTATGATGGATATTTGATTTGGTTTCATGGCGGCGATTTGATTCACGATCTTTACGGGGGATGGCGCTCCGACGGGTTTCAGGAACGCCATGGTTCCATCCACTCCGACAACAACCGCATTTGGGGCGAGTTGACGCTGAATATCGGTTAGGGCGTCGCCTTGCGCGGTCTGCATCATCGCTTTGGCTTGATTTGCCACATTCATATTTGCGCATTGGATCGCCTTAATGAATATCTTGTCCGGCTTATCCCATTTGCCAGGGTTTGCATTGAAGTAGGATTGCACTTCATCTTCCGTCACCGAGATATCCTTGGTTGCGAGATTATCCATCGCCATATTATATTCCAACGCCTGTTTATCGTCCGTTTTCACCCAAGGATCCAGATAGAACTCCCTTGCGAGGGTAGGATTTACCTCGGCTGAAGTGGTTAGGATATCATTCACCTGTTTTTCATCGGGAGGTACGCCGTCCTTCTTGGCGGCATCCATAACGAGATAGTATTTTGCCATGGTGACCAAGGTTTGCAAGCCGTAATGCCCTTCCAGCCAGTTATGATAGTCTTTTTTGGTTATCATATGCCCATTAACCACCATTTGCATCCTTCTATTCTCGGAACGATAATAAAGGACGAAATTCATAAATAGGGATAGTATTAGCAATACGTAGGCGAAAAATCTGACATATTTCATGCAAGTTCCTCCTTTAACAATACGGTTGATTTAGCTGCTTGGAGTGTCAATGGTTTTCAAATTGATAGTGTTTAAGATGTTTCCAGCAATTCTGCTTGTCCAGTGATCCAAGGTCATGTTCGCCACCAATTCGTTTCTGGCGTTGACCCCCATGTTTTTCGCCAACTCCGGTTCATTTATCAGTCGTTGAATGGCGGATCTTAATGCAATTGGATCTCCCGGCGGTACGGTGATTCCGTTTTCCCCGTCGCGTATTACATCCACCTGCCCGATAGTCTTCGTGGCAATCACAGCTTTCCCCATGGCCATCGCCTCCAGGATGGTTGTAATCCCCGCTTGGAAATCGTTCTCATAAAGGGGTACAACCACGAATAGCGATGATGCATAAAGATCACGTAGTTCGTTATAGTCATATCTCCTTGCTCTAACATTACTCGGCAGAGTGCGCCCTTTGGTTTCATTCCGATGTTTTGACCATGGGCTATCAGCAGCAAGGCACACCTCCACATTCATATCTTTCACCGCTTCGATTAAGGTGGGATAATCCCTCCATTCCAATCCCGCGCTGCAAATACAGTTGCGAGTTGTGCCATTCATAGGGCGATAAAAGCGATGATCGGCGTGAAAGGGTATCAGATGTACCTTGCCGTTGGGGAATCCCAATGCGGTGATGCAATACTTTTGCTGAACCGAGGAGTAGGTGAATATCGCATCCATTTTATTCTCAAGGAATTTTAAAAGAAACCTCTTTTTCGGTGTGGATGGATGGTGACCTATTAATGCATGATACGGGCGAGTACGGCAAAACAGAAAAAGAAAGGCTAAGGGGATGCTTACATTTTCACCATTCGAATAGATTGCCGAGTAGTTCTTTCTATGAAGGAATCCTATCATCGCCAGTGCCGCATCCTTCCCTGCGAAGGCGGCGAGACGCACAGGAATGCTATGGCTATCATCGACCATGGTGTAATCCGCCAAGTCCGCATCAAGTGCATGCTGCAAGGCGTAATAATCCATCACAGGATGTCTATCGTTTGCAACTTCATCCTGGATGTCGCGTTTTATATAACTAGGTATCAACATCAAGATCGATTTCAATTTATGCCCCCGCTCGCTCAAGTGATTCATTCAGGGCTATTCAGCGATATTCAACATACAATTAACCAAACTTTGATAATTTTTTTCAGAGTTGAAGTGCTTAAGTGCTCTCTCCCTCCCTTTCATTCCCATTTCGCGGGTGGATTGCGGATTGTGTATGAAAAACGCGATGCGGTCCACCAGCGCCTTTTCGTCCCCCGCAGGGATCAAGTAACCAGTCACCCCATCACCCACCTCCTCGGAGAGTGCGCCGACGTTGGAAGCGATGACCGGTAAAGATGCCGCCATTGCCTCCATTACTGCCAATGGCAGACAATCGCCGTATGTTGGGAATACGAATATGTCCGCCTTTTGAAATAAACCGAGCATTTCGGGGGAATTCGCTTTAACGCCGTTGTGAACATGCACTCGATCCATTTCCATGCCATTCAAAGGGTCTTGCGTAACAATATCCAGCATGCAATTGTTTGGAAGTTTTTCAAAAGCTTTGAGTAAGAGATGCCCGCCTTTGCGTCGGAAATTTCCTCCAACGAATAGTAGATGCAATTTGGATGAATCCCTTGTTTCCCGAGGAAGGTTCCAACGTTCCATATCAACCCCTGGAGGAATTACGGTAATTTTGTCCCCATCGATTCCATAATCGTTTATCAGTGAATTCTTCGCCCATTGGCACCATGTGATGATTCCCCTTGCAGCTTGATACGCCTCCTTATTCAGGGAATCCTTCCACACTTCCAACCAACGCGATCTGGAAGGGGAGTGTTGGTACGCCTCTCCCAAAGAATCTATATTTTTAGGCGTTGCGTCCATGGATATTATCGTCGGGTGGCTTCGCATCCATCCAATCGAGAACAATGTGGTAACCTGGGTATGAAAGAACACCGCATCCAAGTGCGGGGCGTTCCGTCTTGATTTCAACCAACCCCTTGAGCGAAGGCTCGCTTTGAGAGTCCAATTATTCCGAATTACCGGCAGTCGATCATAAATATCATTATTATGAAAAAGAACTGGAAATCGTTCGTAGGTGAAGGTTTTTTGGGTGGTGAGTGTGGATTGAAGGTTCAAATCATGCGTGATATGCCCCAAAGTCTGTTCCATGATAAAACCTATATGCGGATAACTCATTGAACGATATTCCCCGTATTATTTTTTCTTGAAACGGATAATTCGTTCCACATTTTTTTCGAACCACCAATTTCTTGCGCCATTCCCTGAAGATAACGGAGGTTAAACAAGATACTGCATAAGCCAAGGGAGATATTCCTCAGACCCATATGATCCCAAAGGAGGATGTTATATTTAAGGAACTGAAAAAGTCCATTCTCGGCGAGAGGGGAGCCAATGCATGATCTCGCCAAAAATTTAGTAAGTGCATTCCGCTGGTTGTAATGTTTCCGGGCAAGGTCCATGGAGGTGTTCTCACCCTTATCGCGAGCCATTTGAACATCTCTGATTCCGTAAAGATAAGGGCTTTGTAACCAGGAATCAAAGCTGCGGACAGGGCGGTGATAGCCGATCGCTTCAGGACAAAAAGCAAAGCGCAGTCCGAGTTTTTCAAAGCGGAAACCGAGTTCCACATCCTCCTGGCGTTTGAATTTCGGATCGAACCCGCCGGAATCCAGCATGTAGTTTTTCCTTACGGAGAAATTACCGCTATACAGGTTATTCGGACCAACTCCCCAAACCCCTGCACGGAAATTGGCGTATTGACGTTCAAGCATTTGATGTTCCCAATCAATCCATACGCTGAACTTTTCCATCTCCGGAGGGGATTGGGGGCCTATCAGAACCAAACGGTTGTCACGCTCGTGATACGCAAGGTGGGATTGCAGGAACGAATGGCAGGGTTCGATATCATCATCCACAAAAACGAGTAATTCGTTTGGGGCGTGTGTTACACCATAGTTTCTGGCAACGGATGGGCCACTATTCTTTTGTTTGAGGTAAATGATATCAGAATGGGACATTCGTGTCGAAACCATCGCGTCAGTTTCGTCATTTGAACCGTCAGATACGATAATGATATCATAGCGATCCTTGGAAAGGGTTTGCTCGCTAAGGGCATCCAAGGAGCGCTCCAGGCTTCGGCATCGATTGAATGTAGGTATGATGACGGAAAGATTCATGATGGTGAATTAATAAAAAAATAATATGTAAGCGATGTGAATTTATATTCAATAATAAAGTTAATTTATTTCATAGTGGATGTGATGGTGTTAGAATTGGTAACGGTGAACTTTGATTTACTTGTTTCAATATAAAGCCTGGAAGATTTATTGATACTGTATTTAAGTCCCATCTGAAATCCTACAATTAAGTGATCATAATATGGATCATGTAAGTACTTCAGTTTAGTAATAATATGATGAATTTTTCTGAATTCACCGTGAAGAATTTTAAATATAAAGTGTTTTAGCGCGTAAAAATCTCCGCATCTTATATGTTTACCATAAAAGCCTCCGTCGCCGATTCCATAGTTTTTCATGGTTTCAGACCATTGATCTAAGGATCGTTTACCATAATGGTCAACTTTGACATCTGATGCGAGTAAAATATCATAACCATTAAGAAATGTGCGGTAGGTATAATCGAAGTCTTGTGAAGATCTTAAAGGACCCCCTCCTCCGAGTGCCTGATCAAAACCATTTAGCTTATCAAAGGAGTCTCTTCGGATAGCCATATTGGCACCCATGCCACAGATTCTAAAATGTGTACTCCTACTTAAAACTTCATTCTTATTAAAAACAGCATTGGGAATTATAAAACCATTAAGTGACAATTCCGGTAATGAAGAAGGTATTAATACTTGACCGTATATAAGTGCAATAGCTGGATTTTGAATGAAATGATTTGTGATATTCTGAAGCCAACAGGAATCGACAATAACATCGTCATCAGTGAAAGCGACGAATTCTGATGACGTAACTTGCATTGCATAATTATAAGCACGCGAAAGTCCAGGTTTATCAACGTGATAATAATAAATGTCACAATGGATACTTGAATCGGTTGAAATTCTATTGACAATGTCGTTGGTTAATTGATTTTGGCTTTGATCTATAATATGAATATCAAAACTGTTGAATGAAGAATTAGCAATGCTCCTAATAGCGGCTTCTATCATGTCATGTCGATCTCTAGTGCAGATAACAGCGGATATTTTCATTTTATTTACCTTATGTGAAAAATATATATACGATATAATTAATATTTCCCCCAATTATTATTGGCGGTATTTGGAAAACGAATTGTGAGTTCAGGTATGTCAAAAAGCAAGAAGTTGACCCATTCAACACCTTGCATAAACGAGTGATCTTGATTAGATACCTCGTATTTCCATGAACCGAACCTACCTCTTGATGATATATTCATCTCGTTAAGATAATCATTAATTCTATTCAAAAGATAATCTCGATCGACAGAAGGAGTAGGATAGCCGTGTTGAGCAGAGTAGTACCATCTACTAACAACTTGATCTTTTGAAAGAATTAATCCAGTATTCAAGAAGCCTTGAATGGTAGCATCCACTATTTCTGATGAAATAACAGGCTTTTCTGATGATTCACTAGTTTCTGCCATAAGTGACCAAAATATTCCTGAGTCTGGATATGGAACATTATATTTCGAATAGTTCGAAAAAACAGTTACACGATAAAATGGGCAATTATTTTCTGGGAAATATATCCAACATTTTTTTAATAACTTATCTGGTATAGTTCCTTTAAGGCCAATACCAACAATGTGAGATTTTGATCTGAGTAATTGTTTTGAATATCTTATGATATCATCATACTTCGGCAATACAATATTGCATAAATTGTCTATTGGGATTGTTGATAAAAGATGATCATATGAATAAATATCATTTTTTGTGTATATTAAATTCTTGGTGCTGTCAATACTGGTAATAGTAGAATTATAAATAAAATGTTTGGGTGATATGAAATTAGCCAATGAGGCCCAAATTGCCCCTGTCCCACCACGCATAGGAAATCTGAAAATATTGTTCGGGCCCCAGCTGATATCATTTTTTTCATCAATTATATTATAAATCACTCTTTCAATATCTATAACTGCTACACGTTCTCCAACCCATGAGCTCGATAGTTTGTCCGTATGATATGCCCATACCTTAAAATTGTATGGATCCATGAAAATGTCTCTCAGTCCTTCACCTAATGTCAAATCTATCCATTCTTTAAAATTGCTAGGAATTGAAATATTATTACGATTTAGTTTTAGGAGACCACTAATAGCTTTTTTCAATAAATCATTCGGTAAAAATCTGATATTATATTGAAGCGGGTATGGAATCATTCTGTCACACATCCATATCCATGATTCTCTTTGATGTTCGAACCAACCGTCCTTTCCTAAAGCAATCTCCATAGCTTTGTCAAAATAACTATAATGCGAAAATTGTACATGGCCACCAATATCCCATGTAAATCCATTATCGTCTTGAAAGCTTGATGATAATCCACCAGGATTTGAGTTTGATTCTAAAACAATAAAGTTCTCATATCCTAATTCTTTTAATCTATAAGCCGCGCCTATACCAGTTGGCCCTGCTCCAATAATTAAAATCTTACCCATATCTTTCATAAAGATAATCCTATAAGATAATCCATGATGTTCAAAGTAGAATAAAGCATAATATATAATAAATCAGTATGAATTACACATATATTTAAAATCTATAATTTATTATTAGAATTAATAAACGGTAAATTAGATAAAATACCTAATTGTAGCGATAAAATAAACATTTGATGAGGATTAGTAATCTGTAAATCATATTTCCCATATATATAAATCATTAAAACATCCAGGATAGCCAATATGCCTATCGTTTTCAAATATGGGTTAGATACTCTTGACAATAATTGTGGCCCTCTTATGAGTACAAATACGACGATCATAATAAAAGCTAAAAAGCCGAAATTTCCAAGCCTCATCCATACCCATAAAACTCCATTGTGTGGCAGATAATCCAAGAAGGATGTAGTCAATCTAACAAGGGGGACAACCTCTATGAACTGTTTTCCGTAACCATAGCCCAGCCAGGGATTCGTGTCGCGCGTGTATCTAAGATCCGCGCTTTCCGCCATGCGATAAAAGTCTGAACTTTCATCTCTCGCATTCGGATCGCTTTGTGATCGTATGGCTCGAGCAGGCAGAGCCCATGCGCCTTTGGCATTCCACGCCACAGGAAGATATATAGCCGAAAGCATGGCGAAAACTACTAAGAAGACGCCTATTTGCTTGCGATTATCCTTGAAATTAACCCAAAGTAGAGGGAGTAGAGGGATAAACGCGATGATGAATGCTGCAATACTGGCGCGTCTTTGGTTTCCGATAATTGAAATGATTGCAAATGGAAGAAAGAATATCGCCCAAGCTCGCATCTTCTTGTCTACGTTGATCATCATAACAATAAATGTTAACAGGACAAGCCTTACAAAGAAAAGAGTGTCATCGTGTGCAAGCAAAGATTGATCGCTAGCTGCTGTGCCAACAACAAAGTATGTAATGGTTCCGAACACAGATAATATGCCGGATCCGATAAGAAGCGACCAAAGAACCGCTTTGACATGCTTCACTTCAGTGATCAGGTTAGCGCCTAAAATGGTCGCCAAAAGAAGGTAGACTTGAGCTCGCACTTCATAAAGAGCCATAACTCTGTCGCCGCCCGTCGTTAAACCATGGACATACCCCCATAATACGAAGGATAGGTATATGAGTATCGGCCAAATAAAGGCGCCGGGGCGAAACTTGAAAGTCCGGTCCGATATTGACCTTATTAGCCATGCAAGTGTGGTAAGGATCATCACTATTTCCGCCGGGGAAAATGATAACGGTTTCAAAGCGTTCGTCCCATGCATTTGCCCGATAGTGCTGATATTTATCCAAAGCTTGATAAGACTTGTGGGCACGGTGGCAAGCGTGGTCGTTGAGGGTTCCGCAAAGATGATTGCCGCAACGATTAAGAAATATAATCCGAATCGTGGATAATTCCAAATGATTACAGGGATCGTTATGATGGCAAATACTGCCAATGCAAAAGCAAACACCCCTGAAACGGTAATATGTGGATCCATAAAAAATAATAATGCGGATGTACCGAGTATCACTATAAGCGATGCAATCATGCAAAATAATAAGAGATTGCTTCGAACTCGTTTAGCTTTTATATATTCAGTTGTGGATAATAAATTTGAATCAAGCATGGAACTAATACCTAAATCATTATTTCATGTATTGGCAGTTCAGCAATGATGCAAGGTTGAATTTAACAACTAACATGACACGCTTTCGGGGTAAGATTGCATGCTTTGTTCAGTATCCATTCAAAACCATAATCATTTCATTTGCTCATTCGTACGAGCATCATCGAATATGCAGGAACAATTATCCTTAACGTTTTACCGGAAAAACTCATCTCTCCGACATCTATGATATGAGAGGTATCGGATGAACCGTATAACCATACATGGGCGTGCTTTAGCTTTGTTTGATTTTCCATCCTAAGGGAAACGTCTTGATTTTTATTTGGGTCCTGATTGATCAGCATCGTAGCAACTGCGCCTGTTGAACTATCTACAGAGGAGTAGGCGCATACATCATTGGGCTTTGATGATACGCATTTAACGGAAATATCACCAAAGCCACCCCCTTTGTCGTCAATATTGCGATACATTTTGAAGGCGAAATATCCAGGGGAATCTTTGGCAGGCGTTGCCCAATAGTTGGCCAAATATAGATTCTCCTTTCCAAAAACACCAAGACAATCCGCTATCGCCAAGCCTCCATTCATCGTTTTATCCGCGCCCCAGTTCCATTCCGTCAGTCCAAGTTTTGTTCCGGGATAGTATTTGGATATCCAGCGTTGCATTCTAGGAATGAGCATTACGGGCTCATTTATCCAGGATTCGTCCACATACGTAGGATCCCACAATGCTCGAACGCTTCTTAAACGCAGTGCGTCGGTTGCCGGATCGGTTTTACCCTGATAAACGCCATTAGCCTGAGGATAAAAATGGATGTCAAGAACATCCAACGTTCTTTTTCCCATCTGCATGTCGTGCTTGTGAACCGCCTGCAAAAACCATGGGATCAACGGCATATCCCCGTGCGCCTTGCGATCAGGGCGGGCAACCCAATTATTTCTGTCCCTAGCGGAATAGAAATAACCTGTCCATCCCCATGAAACCGGTCCTGTCACCATGCAAGAAGGGTCAACATTCTTTATCGCCGTGGCGTATGCGAGAAAATTGGATAGCAGATCGTCATATCCCACTCTTACCGGATGGATATCCGTATGAGTGACGTCCCAGAGATCGGGTTCATTATCCATTTCATAAAATTTCACTCCACCATGCGCGGCGTTTCCGAAAGTATGAACCAAATGGGCCACCCATTCATCCTGATATACTGCATTATCGGATAAATCCGGTGGAAACTGAAATGGACCGTTTTTGCGAGGGTAAGATCGCACATATACTTTCATTTGATTGTATGAAGGATCATACCCTTTAATCGCGTCACTTCCCGAACTTATTGGCACCCCGCCCTGCGCAGGCACATCGATTGAGCGGGTATTGTTATTGTCATCCCGCGCCACGTATCCAATGGTGGGAATGGTTAGAACGGTTGCCACCCCCCAAACCTTATTCGTTGAGATGAATTTATCGGCAACTCCCGATGGACGTCTGTCGGCAGGTGAATTATGACCGTAATTTCCATTGCGAAATCCCCAATCCCTTCCGGCGTTCCAACAATTACCCTTCGCCCAGTTGTAAGTACTCGATGGATTTCCGCCCCATCTATTGGAACCAAGCTTCAAATCTTGTAAATATTCCGCAGGTGCGCTTGCCATCCCGTAAACATAAGGGCTGATCTGATGCCGATCCTCCGATGTATTGATAACAACCGTGCATCCTTTGGACACCTGTGCCCCCGGGCCTACAAACCGAATGTCTGCGAAGTAAACAGGGTATTGTTTCGCGGCAGTATTCGCCTGAAAAACCACACCGGAGATTGACTGACGATATCCATGCAAGGATGTCAAAGGAATCACTACGTAATCCCATTTGCCCGCATGCACAAAACCATCCGTGACATACTTGGACAGGTTCACATTCGGAAGAAACTTTTTACGTACATCCACGAGATTTACTGTGATCTTTTGTCCGCCGGAGAGCCCGCCATTGATCCAAAATGAAAGTGCATTGCATCCATTGGTCAAAAAAGGCGCATGATATAAGAAAACGCCTTTCCATGCGGATAGGTCGGCTCTCAGAGACGGGAAATTTTGAAAATCTCTGTCTGTTGATGACATGTCATGGGCTGCCCAGGACCAATCCTGCCATCCGGAGACCAGCTTCCCTTGAGTGTATACATTGATATTGTATTCCGCGCTGGATACTGTGCCGGATAATAAAGAATTATAAGCAACCATCCCTCCGATTATAAATATCGAAAGAAGGAAGCCATATGCAACTGGTTTGCGTAGTTTCGTCATTTTGATCTATCACATGAAATCTCTTGCATCCGGGCATTTTTCTAGATTTCTAATGATCCTGGCGGGCGTTCCGCCCACCAATGTGTTTGGCGCCACATCCTTGGTCACCACCGATCCCGCCGCCACAACGCTTCCTTTTCCAATTGTGACACCCGGTAAAATGGTTGCGCGTGCGCCGATCCAAGAACCATCCTCCACGACAATTTGTCGGCAGAGTGATATACCGCATCTTCTTCCGGTGGAGTTATATGCATGATCGGTGGTGATAATAATGGTGTGATGTCCTATCGCCACGTGATCACCTATGATTATTTCTGCATTCGCATCCAGATAAAGAGGGCATGTAATAAGGCAATTCTCGCCAATTTTTAGTTTTTGATTGAGGCGTCCATCCCAGTTAATATCGATGGAGCCAAGAATTAGCGTTCCCTTTCCGATAGGTATTCCATACATTCGATAAAACGCGGTTCTAAGGCGATTAAAGCAAAAGTGAGGCATAAAGAAAAGAATCAGGTTTAATATTCGCAGTGAAAGATGCAGTTGGGAAACCTCGCTTTTGAATGTCTGGAAAATTTTAAACCTGTATTTCATCATATGAATGCCGTTAAATAAATTAGTTCCGAAAACGTTGAATTGAAATTATCTAATGACTTTAGACAATCAAGGAAAATAACACTGCCTGGTTTTCAGATATGTTTTATCACCTCGGATCGTTTCTGACGGTTCAGAAGGGGATCTTTTTCGTTCAATTTGTTAAAGAATATCCATGCGAACAGACAAAGGAAACAAAACACGGCCAACGCCTCGGTAAGCCCGTTTTTTTTCCAGTTGACCATGATCCAAGAGAATACCGCAAGTATCGTGAAAAACCAACCGCTGGCAGTCATTTTCTTCACAATGATTCCCATGAAGATGAAAAAGAAAAAGATTTGAAGTTCGTATTTCATGGATATTTAACACTCCCAAGGCTTGTAACTATAATATATGAATTGTCATGATACCCAATGTTTTTTCAAATGGATATGAAGTAAGTCTTCGATTCTCATACTCCACAATACCGATGTTGCATATTCGTCAGTCTGTAAAAATTACGTCTGTTTGGAGAGGGATATCTCCTGGATGAACTTATCCGATGCGGTATCGTTTATGGTGATATTGAATAGATTCGATATATTCTCTCTCTTGAATGTATCTCTCACAGTTTTACCAAACACAAGCGATACCCGTATCCTTTCTGAACTAAGCCGACGAACGAGATCGTTAAGCGCCTTGATCGCAGCGCAATCTAAATAGGTGACAGGTGTTAGGTCGATTTGCACTGACTCCATGCCGTATTTCAGGTTGTTGTAAACATCCTCAATTTGTGTGAGATGACTTCCGTCCATGCTCCCCATCATTCTTACGTTCAATGAATTATCGGTTTTTTGAAGGAGAATTTCAAAAGATTCTGACAAGTGACCATTGAAGGCATCGGTAAACGTTGTGTATTCCGGAAGAATATCGAGGACCCCGGATATTTGCAATGCATGTCTTACTCTGTCGGAGATTGCAATCAACCGAATGTCCCTTGATACATATCTTGCTCGTTTCGCCAAATTAATCAACGTCCCCAGAAAAGCGCTGTCGATATCCGTTGTTGAAAGAAAATCCATGACCAGATGCTGATTGGATTTTAACGCCGCTTCCGAAAGGGTTTGAAACTGCAAAAGAATGGATTCGTTCATCGAACCTACGAGGGAGAGGACTGTAATCGAGCCCATTTGGGATACGGCAATTCGAGATTCGATACTATTAGCCGAGCGTCTCATCACCCAGAGATGCAGAGCCATGAAATGTGTGAAGCTGAACAAATCATGTGCGTAGCGTTTCCAGAGCCGTCTTGGATCTGAAATCAGCCGATGAAACCATTCCAGACCTGAATTCCGCATCCATATAGGGGCGCGTGGTGTCGAACCAGCAATAAAATCAAAGGTTCCGCCAACTCCTATGCATGCGGGCACCTTAAGGCGGTGTCGATGCATATGAATCCATTTCTCCTGCTTGGGGCAACCGAAGGCAACCAACAGGATATCCGGCGCTGCCGCTTCCAAACGTTCAAGAATTATTTGGCTGTCCATATCGATTATATGGGTGTTTGGGGGGGAGATGCATCCCACTATCTGCAAATGCGGGTGTCGCTTTTCCAAAGCCTCCTTCGCTGCCAACGCTACCTCGGGACGGGCTCCAAGCATAAAGATACGATAGCCTTTTTTCTCAGCCAACTCAGCTAATTGAGGAACTATATCCGCACCTGTTACTCGCTCCTTCAGCGAAGCCCCTAATAGTTTTGAAGCGAGCACCACCGGCATGCCATCGGGAGCTACCAGATCCGCTTCTCTAAGAATGGCTTTTAATTCAGGATCCGAATAGGCTTTGATGAGAAAATCTGTATTAGCGGTGGCGATTTGATGGAACCGACCCGTTTGGATGAATTCCTCAATTCTCTCCAAAGTCTGTTCGGTATTCAGGTTGTCTATGGGAATTCCAAATATCGCAACGGTGGAACGCATTATTTTTTCGCCATCGATCCAAAATCTTGCCTCTCGGTGCGGTTCCAGTTACGAACACCACCGGAAGCGATCATCCGCGCGTAAAGGCCGAATTTCCACAATATGTAAAAAGGTGCCTGCAAGAGCGAAAGGGCAGTGCGCAAAGGTGTTTTCGCTATGATCAAACCTGCAATGAGATAAACAATCTCAAGCAGAATTACGAATGAAATCCCAATTAATAACCAATTTGTATAAGGGAGATGAAAACCAATGAGTTTTAGCCCTCCAAGGATGGCCAACAAAACAATTGGAAGAGAAAAAAGCTCCGCGAAAGGGGGGATAAGGATATCCAGAGCTCTATCCGCCAAAAGGATGTTGTTATTGTAAACAGATTTGATGAATATGGGTAAAGCGCGTTTCATTAAACCGTACCTGCCACCCTCCCAACGCTCTCTTTGTGTTTCCGCCTGCTTGGAATCCACTGGCATCTGAGCCGAAACCGTGGCGGCGGGACAATAGACAATACGAATTCTTCGCTCGTTTAGTCTTAAGGCGTAATCGATATCCTCCGTGATACTTTCGCCAGACCAAGGAACATTTCTCAGGATTTCGCCGTGAAAGCACATCCCATTTCCCTTTAATCCATCTGAAAGACCGATGTTGCGTCTGCCTAAAGGTTTTGCATGGTGCGCCAAATCTAATGCGCACGCCATAAGACGTGTGCGCCAACTGTCATTCGTGTTGAGCACAACATATCGAGCTTGGATAACTTTTGCACCTTGATTGAGAAGACGGTTCATCTCGGCTAGGAAATTCTGCGACAAGATGGAATCCGCGTCCAAAATCACATATGCGTCAAGGGTGTCAATTCTTTCCGCTAATAGCATATCCAACGCCCATGCCAACGCGTATCCTTTTCCTTTTCGATCCTCTTCAAATCGTTCCAGACATCGGACATCGCATTGTTTGGCAATGGATGCAGTAGCGTCAATGCAATTATCGGCTATGACAATGATATCATAAAGATGATTATCATATTCCAATTCCTTCAGACGATGCAATACCTCACGCAACAGCATCTCTTCGTTATGGGCTGGGATGATCAGGTGGAAGTGGTGGATATCTGAGATATTTGCAATGCTGCGGTGAGGCAAAGTTGCGCACAATACCAGAAAAAGTTGATATATGACGAATACCAGCCAGATCGCGATAATGGCTGCGATGAGGGGTGTTAGAACCATTCTTAATCCGACATTTAGGAAAAATATCGTTGAAGCCATTTTGGCATCGCCGTTTCAACACCATTCAACACCACACCGAGTACCTTATCCGAGCCAATCGTTTCAATGGCGCGATTGACTATTTCCCTTGGCGTCACTCCCGACCGCACCACCATGACCACGCCATCTAACAAGCGTGCCATTACTTTCGTATCTGCGACAGGAAGGACGGGAGCCATATCGACCACGATAAAGTCACTGCTCATCTTTAACGCATCGATAACCTCCGGAAGACGGGATGATCTCATTAAGCGCGAGGGATTCGCGGCGGCTCTTCCCGCTGGAATGAAGGATAGGTTATCCAAGTCTGTCTTGTGAAGAATGTTGGTGATGTCATCCTCGGCGCCCTCCAATATGTCGACCAGACCCTTCACCGACTCGAGATTGAGACGCGTTTGCATATCCCAATTGCGCAAATTGAAGTCAATTAGGGTTACCCGAGCCTCGGAGTTTTGCGCCATGGTTCCCGCCAAGTTTAGTGCGACAGTGGTTTTACCCTCCCCGTAAACGGCGGAAGTGACGCCCACAACAAAACATCGAGACGGACTTGCGGCTCGTTCGATATCCGCATGCAGGCGGGCGTATTCCTCCGGGATGAGTGAGAGTCCGTCCATGCCCGAATGCCCGTTATGGTTTTGGTTTGCGCCGTTCGGTGCGAATTGTACCAAGTGTTCCGATTTGCTGACGTTGGATTCATTCATAATATGTATTATGACCCTTCTCCTATACTTTCATCAGGATAAATCATGATGATTGGCTTCTCTTCTTTCAGGAGGGAAGCTGTTGATTGGATGCACCTCCAATCCGCTTAATGGACTCTTTTGATTCCTGTATTTTCGGTATGACTGCAAGCACTGGTTTTCCGAGATAACTCTCCACTTCAACGGGTGTGCGCAATGAATGATCCATAGCCTCCAAGGCTAGTGAGAAGCAAAAGCCGACGAGGAGTCCAATAATTGGCCCCAAAATATAGAGCAATACCTTTTTGCTTTTGGAATCAACCGCTGTGGCGCTGGGTTTCACGATGAGATTAACGGATTGAGATGATGTGATGCGGTCACGCTCTTCATCGATTTGTGCGGCTTTCAATTCCGCCTGGGTGTTGTTTCGGATATTGTTCGCCAGCATGTAATCGCGTTCAATCTTATCGTATGCGACCTCCTCAACCGGCATCTGTTTGACTCTGTCTTCGTGCACTACGATCTGATTATTCAAATCCGCCAATCGCTGCCGTTCCGCCATCATCTGGATATTCAACGTACTTTTTTGCTGCTGCAGATCGCTCCAGACAGGGTTGATGGTATTTTGAGTGGTGTTGGAAACCTCCGTTGCGCGAGCGGGCTTCTGTCTCGCCTCCTTGATCTGCTGATCAATAGCTGCGATGTTTTTCAGCATTGCTTGAACTTTGGGGTGCAATGGACTGTATATGTTTTCCAATTGCTTTAGCTGAATTTCCAAATCCTGCTTTTGCGCCACGAGAGCCAGCGCGGGATCCGTTTGATGCGATGTTACGGATGTGCTCTCCACGATGTTACGAGGGGTTTGCGCCAATTGGCGATTGATATCCTGAAGCCGTACTTGGGTTTCGGATATGTCCACGTTTAAGGATGCGATTTGGCGTTGTGTGTCATCAAGGCTGGTCATTTCGCTCGTTAGCAATGTAGGCATTTGCCAATAGTGGTCGCGCAAATATTCCATCCGCAACTCCGCTTTTTTGTTGGCGTCGGCGTCGAATCGTTTGTATTCCTCCTCCAACACTTGGCGCTTATCGGTGATCGCCATCGTTTCAGTGGCGACGGTGCGATCCGCGAAGCGGCTATAGAGAGCCTGCATGATGGCGTTCGCTTCTTGTTGGTTATCCCAAATGATGGAAACCTTCATGTATTGATCATTCAGGAGGGTTGGAGGAGTGATCGCGGCGCGGACCTCTTTGATGAGTGTGTCCATAGGCACGTTGGGATGGTCGCGGTCTATGTTGGCGTTCCGTATCACCTCTTGGAGGAAATCGGGGGTCTCCTCCACCCAGAGGGTGAGACGATTGGCTTTGCGTTTCACGTTGTCCTGGAGTTGAACCTCCTGTTTGGGGTTCGTTAGGTCTTGGCTTAATTCCGGGTTGCCTGTGAGGGCGACTATGATGGAAGCCTCGTATTTATTGGCGCGCAATGCCACGATCAAACTGGTAAGAACTGTTCCAAGAACAATGGAAACGATGAACAATCTCTTACAACGAAAGATCAGTTCGACATAATTGTGCAAGGGAGAGGAGCCATAAAGACGCATGATTGAATTTACCTCCAACGGGGCGCTGCCATGCGAAGAAGAGTTAAGCATGCTGTAGTCCAGCAGGGCGTATCTTACGTCAAGGCAGAAACCCGCTCACTTGAATGCGAAGCCACCCTAGATTATAGGATGGGTATAGTTAATTTCCTTTGCATACAGTATACCAACTATTATCGAATAACATGCGGATTTTCAGATAACAAAAAAAACGTATGTATAAGTAAACGAATGGAAAGATTCATTCATTTTATATCGTTTTGGATTGGCGTGAAAATAACACATGCTTTTGAGATGCAATAGCATTGATACGATCCTTCAGTGAGATGTGTTCCAGCCGGAATAAAAAACGGATGGAGGTTTGGAGAGCACATTCCTGAGATGGTATCCTTTCTATCTGTATGATGCATCCTGATGATGTATCTTTCCATATTATGGGTGTAATTCATGAAGACTGGAATCGAATCGATTGAGGACTGGGAAATAATGCATCCCTCCTTTCACAAAGAGACCTATTCAGCCACTCCTTATCGAGCCTGGGCGGTAATTGTTTTCGCGAAATTAGGGAGTGAATATATATTGGCAAATATACCCCGTAGAGGGTGGACAGTGCCAAGCGGGAGAATAGAGGCTGGCGAAACGCCTGATGACACGGCGGTGCGCGAAACGTGGGAGGAAATAGGGGCTCGCATTCTTCCGGAGGATCTACGATACATGGGGTATTACCTTGTGCGAGAGGAATCCGGAGATTACGCGACGGTCCCAACCTATTTTGTCAAATTGACGAATTATGGGGATGTTCCTGAGGGAAGCGAATCTTTGGGGACCATCCAGTGTCCGCTCGAAAATGTGCGGAGGCTCTACTGGATGTGGGACGCACTCATCGAGAGTGTATTCACCATAGCCGAAGAGTATGCGAAAAACTAGGATATCACACAGACTGTTAATATGCCCATGCGTGTGCGGGAATGTTTCGTTTACCGCTTATCACATCCTTGCCATTCGCTGCGGCGGCGTATTCCTTTTTATTTGTATGCGCGGTTAAAGGGTTAGGAAAATATCACAATGAGTAAGCAGAGAACCGAACTTAACATAAGAGGAATGACTTGCGCCTCTTGCGTGGCGCGAGTGGAAAACGCTTTGAAGAGAGTACCGGGGGTGACTAACGCCAATGTAAACCTCGCCACGGAACGTGCGACGGTGATGTATGATCCCTCAACGGCGGATTTATCCAGTTTGCTCGACGCTGTGGATATCGCCGGATATGATGCGAGTGAATTTAAGGAGGAGGAGTTCGCTCAAACCGAATTGGAAACAAAACATCGGATGGAGGATTTCAAAAAACGATTACAGGTGGCGGTGATCCTGTCCATACCGATTGTCGCTATAAATATGTTTTGGATGCCGCACCCTTCCGAAGTGAATATTCTTCTCCTGCTTCTTGCCATCCCTGTGCAGTTCTGGGCGGGAGCCACTTTTTACAGAGGAACTTGGAAAACTTTACGACATGGCTCAGCGGATATGAACACCCTTGTAGCTTTGGGATCCAGCGCAGCGTTCTTCTACAGCCTTGTCAATATTCTTCGTGGTGTGAATGAGGTTTGGTTCGAATCCTCTGCAAGCATCATTACACTTATTCTAGTTGGTAAGTATCTGGAGGCGGGAGCTAGATCCAGTGCTTCGGATGCGATAAGAAAGTTAATGAAGCTCGCCCCGGATAAGGCATTGGTGCGTAGAGATGGAGTTGAAACGGAGATTGAAACCAAGGATATTCGAATTGGGGATGAAGTGATTGCGCGTCCGGGAGAGCGAATCGCCACTGACGGACAGATTATCGAGGGGCTGACATCGATTGATGAAAGTATGCTTACAGGGGAGAGCATGCCTGTAACAAGAAAGCCGGGCGATACGGTCTATGGCGCCACTATCAATCAGATGGGCTCAATTATTTATCGCGCCACTCATATTGGGAATGAAACAGTGCTCGCTCAAATCGTGCAAATGGTGGAGAGAGCGCAGGGGTCGAAGGCTCCCGTGCAGCGCTTGGCGGATAAGGTGGCGTCTGTTTTTGTTCCCGTAGTGCTGGCGCTCGCCGCCCTTACCTTTGTTATTTGGAAATACATTTTTGGCGTAGATATCACAAACGCCATGATGCCGACCATATCCACATTGGTGATCGCCTGTCCCTGCGCCATGGGACTAGCTACGCCCACCGCTATCATGGCTGGAACGGGGCGCGGTGCGGAATTGGGCATCCTGATTAAAGATGGCGCAGTACTTGAACAGGCGGGGAGAATCGATACGATCCTTTTTGATAAGACCGGCACGATCACCAAAGGAGAACCATCAATCACGGACGTTTACACGACGCCGCTGGTGAGCGAGGATGATCTCATGAAATACGCCGGATCGGTTGAGAAGCAATCCGAGCATCCACTGAGTCAGGCGTTGATCCGAGAGGTTGAGAAGCGCAAACTGAATTTATTACCGGCGGAAAATATTCAAGCGCGTGTTGGCATGGGCATTCAAGGATGTGTGTCTGGCGAGATGATATTGGTCGGCAACGAAGAGATGATGAAGGAAGCTCATGTTTCCATTTCCGCCCCCTTGTTGGAGCGAAAACAAATGTGGGAGGAGCAAGGCAAAACGATAATGTGTGTGTCGAGGAACGATGCGTGCATTGGCGTATTGGCGGTGGCGGATACCATAGTCCCAAATAGCTCTGTGGCGATTGAGAGCTTGAAAAGAATGGGATTGAATGTCGTGATGGCAACCGGTGATAATAGAATTACCGCAGAGGCGATCGCCCAAAAGGCGGGCATTACAGAGGTTGCCGCGAAAGTTTTGCCGAGTGACAAGGTGAAATTGGTTGAGAAGTATCAATCCGCAGGGCATGTGATTGCAATGGTGGGGGATGGAATCAACGATGCGCCGGCTCTGGCGCAATCCGATCTTGGCATTGCGATCGGATCGGGGACGGATATCGCCATAGAGACTGCGGATATCACACTGCTCCGTTCGGATTTAAGAGGAGTTCCGTCCGCAGTGAAACTCTCACGGGCGACTCTACGCACGGTGAAAATGAATCTGTTCTGGGCGTTCATATACAACGTGATCGGGATTCCCCTTGCCGCGACGGGCAAGTTGAATCCTATGATAGCCGCCGCCGCCATGGCTTTCTCTTCCGTATCGGTTGTGACAAATTCTCTGAGATTAAAAAAATTCCGAGAATAAACAATATCAGGGACGCTCTCTTATCATTAGTAAGCGTCCCTTGAAACATGAAGCCATCATGAGGTGGTTCAAAAGAGCATTCACGCCGCTTGGTTGATGGATTCCACATCCGAGGCGATGGCGGAAATTCCAAATTCAGGCAATTCCGAATTGCTGTCAGGCAGAAGCGCCATTTGAGCCTCCAATGTTTTGCGAATTCTATTGGCGGTGATCATGAAACTGTCGCATAATTGACGATATTTCTCTTCTTGTTCGTCACATTTCGCCTTCGCCTGCAACACCATCTCCTCGGCTTTTCTTTCAACATCGGCAAGCATTGAGTCCGCTTCGGTTCGCGCCGCAGACCGGACCTGCTCCGCATCTTGATCGGCGCACTTTCGAAGGTGATCCATATCCGATTCCATGGATATGCGTTGTTGCTGTAAAGCCACCATTGCATTGGCTATGGCGCCTTCCTTGAACTTGTAATCATCCAATTGTTTGCGAGTATCATTCAATTCGCATTGTATTTTTTCACATGCCTGATCCCGTTTGTTCAATTCCTCTTGCAATGCGGATAATCTATTCCCCATGTCTTTGACAAATTCATCGACCGAGGTGGTTGAGTATCCTCGCACCGTGCGAGGAAATTCCACAGACAAATGATTTTCATCTTGATTCATTTCATGCTCCCTTCATGACTGTTTTTGAGGATTATAGTGGTGGAACCTCACCGTTGGATGATTCTGAACTGAGAGATTCCCATAATGCGCGTTGACTTGGGGTCATAATCATTAATATACGAGTTTGCAACTCCTCCCGCTGCACTTTCATTTCATTAGTTACATCAATGTTTTGTCCGGATGCCGCACTATTGATCATGTATACTGTTTGATCTCTCTGCGCCGCCAGACTCTCCTCAATAACAGTATACTGATCCTGGGACAGTTGAAAGATATTGGCGATGGCAGGATGAAGCATTGCGGCGACGCCTTGTCTTCGTATGGCGAGTTGAAGCAATGCGATATCCTCCTGGCTTAAGTTCGCACCTAAGGGAGCAGGTTGAGAAATCACAATGGGCTGAGGCGGGGGTGGTGTATCTCGTTGTGAGAAAGCGTATCCTCCCACTGTGGCTAACGCGCCGAACAAACCAATTGCCGTTGCGGGTTTCCAAGCCATCCGAAACAGCGCAAGATGAGTTGGGGGGTAAAGGCTTTCGACGAATAGATTCACCGCTTTTGGCGAGGGATGACTCATGTGTTTGGTTTGATCTATCGCGTATTTGATTCTGGCGGGCAGATACTCCGTCTGAATGGAGCATAGCGGAGTGTCCTCTGTAATGAATCCAGTTAGCGATTCATACGCGAACAGAGCGAGTGATTGAACACCATCAGAATAACGGTGAGGTGTCAAATGCGCGTTGAGATTGCTCACGCGGAATGATCCGGCGGATCGATCAAAGCCGTAATTCACAAGAATCGCCCTGCCTTCGCGATCAAGAATGATATCTTCGGGTCTAATACGAGTAAAGGGCAGTTCATATTCCGCCGCCGCTTTCATCGCGTCAGCAAGGTCCAAAAGGATCGGCTTTATGTCGTTGATATTAATAAACGCTCTCTTATTCATCCATTGGCGATAGGACTCGCCCTCCACCCACTCTCGTATTACAATAACCGCATCTTCCTTCTCGCGAACATCTATCACTTGGGCGAATAGAGGATGATGAAGTTTTTGGAGTTTAATCGCATGGCGATAAATGGCGTCTTTGCGGAAACAGCGCTCTCGCGATGTTAACCACAATAATGGATGATATTCCTTTTGCACCAAACGGATGCCGTTGGAGGACGTTAGGCTCATCCCAAGGGATGATATGGGAAACTGAATGTGATTTTGTGATAATTGCTCTTTCATGCTGATTCCTCCCATCTTGCAAGAATTATCGGAGCAAACATCTCAAAACATTAGTATTTTAGAAAATCAGGTATTTCCACCAGCGAAATTAGCTTCCCATATCGCTCTGATTGATGAAATGTCATCTAAGGTTATATAAGTAACCTCACGGGATATTCCAGTGTATCCTTCAAGGATTGCAGGAACTTAGCAGCGGGTACGCCGTCCAGAACTCTGTGATCGAAGGAGAGACATAGATTCATCATGGGGCGTATCGCCACCTGATCGTCTATCACCACCGGTTTTTTCTGGATTTTGCAAACGCCTAAGATACAGGATTGCGGAGGAACGATGATGGGATCGAACTCCTCAACACCGAACGCGCCTAGATTCGTGATCGTGAATGTTCCATCCGAGAGGTCTTCCGTGGTTTGCTTTCCCGTGCGACACCGGTTGGCAAGTTCCTTCAATTCGACGGATATCTGACCGAGGGTTTTCCTATCCGCGTGTTTGATTACTGGAACAATAAGACCGTCCTCCAGCGCCACCGCCACACCTATATTCTTTTCCTCGTAAACGAGAATCTCCTTATCGTTTAACGAGGCGTTGCATAACGGGTGACGCCACAACGTCTTGGCAACGCACATGATGAGTAAATCCGTGTAGGTGAGCTTAGTGTTATATTCCCGCTGTATATTCGGTCGGATTTTCTCCAGGAATGCGGAAGCCTCCGTCATATCCGCCTCCATGGAGACGGTGACATGCGGGGCAATGGAGCGGGATTTGGAGACTGTTTCACCTCCGATTCGCTTCATACCCTTGTATGGGATCACGGAAGCCACAGTTAAACCTGGAGACACTTGAACGGGAGCGGGCTGAATTTGGGGCGCTTGCACGGCGGCTTGCCGGATGTCATCCGACATTATCCTGCGCCCTCCCGTTGTTGCAGCAAGTTCGGCGATATTCACCTTGCTTTCCTCCGCCATTTTAGCCGCCAAAGGAGATATTCGGACTTGCGCGGCGGTTGCAGGCTGGGATAGAAAAGCGACGATATCTCTCTCTATGATGCGTCCCTGCGGACCCGATCCGAGTATTCCCATCGCGGCGATATCAATACCCGCCTCGCGTGCTCTGCGCTGGGCGCGCGGTGATATCGCCATCGTGGCGGAGGAGGAAGGGGCGGATGCTGCAGATTCGGTCACATTGGATGTTACTGTCGACGTTTTTTCCGTCGTCACCGAGGGGGTGGGGGATATATTTGAAGTTTGTTCGCCGGAAATGAGCGCATCAATCGGTTCGCCGGCGTCTCCTAAGATGGCGATTGGAGTTTGGATGGATACAGTGGCATCCACCGGGTGAAGGATTTTCCTTAATATGCCATCCATAGGCGACTCAACCTCGATATTCGCCTTGTCGGTGGTTATCTCAAGCAGAGGTTCGCCCTTATTGACGGCATCCCCCTCCTTTTTGAACCATTGCAAAATGGTGCCTTCCTCCATTGTTTGACCCAGCATGGGCATTTTGAAATATTCAGCCATTATTTCCTTATCTCCATTCGGTACTTGCGATATCTTTTCTCAATTCAACCCAAGCGTATGATTTACAATTCCATATGATTATACACTGAAGGAGAAGCGTATCGCCATAAATAGAAAGGAAACGAAAATAAACTCTGATAAATCGTAAATAAACGAATGTTCACGCCCTCTCGGGGCCTATCAATTTCTTATCAAGCATATCCTGAATGGGGGAGTCGTCTATGTCAAGCGGCAGATTCACCCTGCCTCTTCGTCGGCTGGATTCATAGCAGGCGAATATGATTTCCGTGGAGTGAATCACACTGTCCGCTGACAAAATGGTGGAACCCCCTATATCCATGCTTTTGATCATGTCCGCCGCAGCGCGCGAGATTGCCTCTCCGCCGTGTATTCCTTCGGATGTGGGCACGACGATCCAATTGGCATCCCCTCGACGGATGTATCGAAGGGACGGGTCGCCCCATACAATCTCCAGCATCCCGTTGGAACCTACGGCTCGTATGGCGCAACCGATATCCGAATCAGCGCCGGTTATCATCAATCCACGAACCCCGTTTTCGAATTGGAATTGGCATATGGCCTGATCCTCCGCAGGGGCGCCGTAAATTCTTCTGCCTGTGTGGCTATCGATCTGCGCCAGCACCCATCTGGCGGGGACTTCGTTGTTGAAAAAAAACATCATATTCAGCCAATGGGTGCCCCAGTCAAACATGTCTCCTGTATTCGCCTCCAAACGCACCAAATCCCCTATCGCTCCTTCGTGAATCAGTTCTCTGGCTCTCTGAAATGGCTCAAGGTAACGTCTTTGATGATCGAAGATTAAGTTGACCCCTTTCTCCTTGCATGATGCGTACATGCGTTTGCATTCACCCCACGTTACAGCCATCGGCTTTTCGCAGTGAATCGCTCTCACCCCTGCGTTGGCGGCTTCGATCACCATTTCGGAGTGGAGATGCGGCCAAGTTGTCACACTGACGATATCAAGGTTCTCCTTTGCGAGCATCTCCTTGTAATCGGAGTATACTTTTTGAGGGGAGTATTCCGCAACGAAGAGATTAGCCGCCTCCGGATCGATATCCGCTATGGCTGCAAGAACCACCCTTTCGGTTCTTTGATAACCGCGTATGTGTTCGTGCGCCATTCCAAAACCGGTGCTTCCTTCGGAACGGTGTTTTCGTCCTGTGCCAATGATGCCGTAACGATAGATTTTTTTCTGCATGAGTTTACGCCTCCAAGATTGATTGATGGGCATTGGATTTATTTCATTGCGACCTCATGCATACAATGTTACCTGTATTGAATCATTTATTGAAGCGGCATGGAGCGTTTGTAAAAACATCCCTGCGTTCTTGTCACGGATATTAGCTATATCATAAGAGACATGCGCCTATGGAAGATGGGAGAGAGTGAAATACGCCCGATCCGGAGTTCCGGAATTTCCATATGTCCCCAAGTGAAAAAGTGATGAAAACGGAAATTATAAAAGTAAACAAGGATAACCCCGACCCCGTGGTGATCACGAGAGCGAGTGAGATTTTACGGTCGGGCGGGCTTGTCGCGTTCCCCACCGAGACGGTTTACGGGCTTGGAGCGAATGCGTTGGATATCGACGCCGTTGAGAAGATATTTCTCGCCAAGGGACGCCCCTCCAACAATCCGCTCATCGTGCATGTGGCGACCGTCGAGGATGCGAAGAAAATCGTTGCGTCTTGGAGCGATGAGGCGGAACTTCTGTCCCGGCGATTCTGGCCCGGTCCTTTAACGATGGTTTTACCGAAGAGAGATATCGTGCCCGAAAACGTCACTGGCGGCGGATCAACCGTGGCGGTTCGATTACCTTCGCACCAAGTGGCGCATGACTTGATTTTGGCGTCCAAAGTCCCTGTTGCGGCTCCTAGTGCGAATCGATCCATGAGGCTTTCTCCCACCACTGCGGATCACGTTAGGAAGAGCCTCGGCGGAAGAATAGATATGATTATAGACGGGGGACCGACTCTGGTGGGCGTGGAATCCACGGTGATAGATTTGTCTCGAAACCCGGCGGTTTTATTGAGGCCGGGCGTAATAACCCCCAATGAGATAGAGAGTGTCATAGGTTCGATTGCACTTTTGGGGTCAGGGGATCAGGCTAAAGATGGCGCGATGAAGTCTCCGGGCATGATGAAAAAACACTATTCCCCTCAAGCGCCTTTGGATTGCGTGGAGGGGGAACTCGACATAAAAGAGATATTGCAATTGCATCAGGGAGAGAGAATTGGGATACTGAAGTATCAATCTTACACGCCCATTTCCCGAGATGATGTCGTATGCATCGAGATGCCTGGGAGCGCTCGGAAATATGCATCAAGGCTCTATGCGGCGTTGCATACATTGGATGAGGCGGGAGTGTTGAAAATTTACGTTGAGATGCCTCCTGATGGAGAGGAGTGGATGGCGGTTAGGGATCGATTAAGGCGCGCCTCCGCAAAATGAAAGGGATTGACACTTTTGAAGCTCAAACGGAGTACCCTTATTTTCCCATTAGGTGTATAATGCAAAAAGCGATGCTTCGGGGAGAGAATGACGGCGTCAATGGTGAGTCAGGACTTAGGCTCCAAGTGGATCACCCTAACCCCCCCCTTCATGTCGGCAACCCATTCCCATATATCATTAGAGGTAAACGGAAGAAAGCGTTTTTTGTAACTTTTCTTTGTGTTAAATACCGACCTGAAGTCCTTACAAGGGGGCGGCGATATGTTCGCAAGAATGAAAACCGGAGTTATCCTATTGGGTTTGACTCAAATATTATGGAGCGGAGTCGCCATGGCGCAAACAGTGATACCGACGGTTGACCCCAACCAAAAGGTTGGAGTGCGCCCATATGAGATGGTGTGGGCTCACCGCAAGGAGACATTGCCTCCCACTGTCACATTCGAGAACTTGGACGGATGGACAATGCAAGTTTACGGAGGTGCGGAGGCGACTTTCGAACCGAGTTTGGCGCAGACCCTATATGGGCGTCCGGTGGGAGAGTTGCGCTACCATGGTGACGGTAAAAACGGCTCGAATGCCCAAATCCTCCTAACACCTCCTCAACCGATAACCATACCCGATGATGCGGACGCGGTGAATATGTGGATTTACGGGAATCGATGGACATTCGGATCTGCGTTCCCCGATTCCCCTTCGATTGAATCCACTCCGTCCGTATCCGTAACACTGCTGATACGCGATGCCAATGGCCAATCCTCCTCCATAGCAATCGCTCATATAGACTGGCCGCAATGGTTTCTTCTGCACGCATTGGCGCCGAAAGCGCTGAAAAGACCCCTGCAATTGACGGGGATGGAGATCAATGGCGGATGGCAATCCGGGTGGCGGGATATCTATTTCGAATCTATCAAATTCTACCATCAGCAATTTTCGCCGCTGCATTTTCCTCCCCTGCCGAAACGCAATCTGACTCTTTTCCCTGGCCAATCCCCTGGAGCCAACACAGGGAAAGGCAAACTGTCATTTCCAACGCGCGAACAGACAATACTACCCGTCAATTTGACGAAAAAATATCATGACGATGTGAAAAGAATCTCCGCCAATCGATACGTTTTCGATTATAAGGGAAAGGATTGCACGGTATCCTACGAATTTGACGCGAATAAATATTTGTCCGGACTTGACGCCAAGGTGGACGGGAAATATCTTGGACGTTTGATGGATGGGGGTACCGTTCGACTTCAAGGAAATGACAATCAGACCACTCAGTTAAAATCCTCACATGTAAAGGATGGGATTGTGACTGCGAAATATACGGACGACACAGTCCTAACCCTTCGCATATGGCAAAAATCCCTCGTGCTGGATGTGAGGAATACAACTCGACGCGCCACGGCTCTTGAATACGGAGAGTTATCGGGATTAACGGATCCTCGTGTATTATATATACCCTTTTTGACATACGGAGGAGGAAACGATCCCGGGGTGTTGCTCAGCAAGGCCGGCGCCAAATGGGTGTACACCTCCATCTGGCCGGATTGGTATCGTTCCAACGGCAGTCAACTTTCCGCCGCTAATTATGCGAACGGAAAAATCGCGCGTATCAATGGCGCGGTGACATACACCCCACTGACGAATGGCGTACTGAACCCCATGTATGAAAGGTTGTTCATCACGGTTTCGCCTTCCTTGGAGGAAACGTTGCCCACAATCGCCAATCCGGTTGGTTTGCATGCGAAACTGGCGGTAAATCGCTTATGGCAGGAATCCTGGGGCCCTGATAACTATGCTACGGAGGAGAAACGCAGTGCGATGTTACGCGCATATGGGATCAAACGGCTGATTCAATGCAATCATGAGATATCATGGCGAGACCATGGGGAGAGTTTCACCTTGAGAACCCACGCAGCCCCGATACGAGGAGGTTCCCAAATTGTGGACGGAGAACCGGTGGTGGGTGGAGGCGATAAGGCGTTGGAGAAATACGTCGCACACCAAGAATCGCTTGGATGGCTTAGCGGTCTGTACTCCAACTATAGTGATTACGCCCCCATCAATCGACACTGGACGCAAGACAAGGTGATACTAAATCCTGACGGAACATGGGGAGGGGCATGGTACCGTTGTTGGGCGTTGAAACCATTGGCAGCGGTTCAGTTTGATGCGGAGATCGCACCTCGAATTGAGGAAAGATACCGATCCGACTCGGCGTATACCGATGTTATGACTGCGGTTCCCCCATGGGGGCGCACCGATTACGATTCTCGCGTTCCAGGCGCCGGCACTTTCGCTCAGACTTTTTACGCATACGGCCAACTCCTTCGAAACGACTCTCGGGTGTATCACGGTCCGATCTTTTCAGAAGGCACCTATCAGTGTTTCTACGCAGGTTTACCGGATGGAAATTATGGTCACACATATAATAATCGGCCGCTTGCTACCGAGCCTTTATTGCCCGTGTTTGACCTTAATCAGATCCACACCAAGGAGTGCGATATCGGTGTCAGTTGGACCACCTCCTATTGCGACGCGATACCGAATTGGCAAGACCCTCAAAATATAGACAATGCGATAGATCGCTTCATCCTGACAACCATGGCGTATGGGCATATCGGATGGTTGGTGGAGGAGCAATACGGCATCGAGCGAACTTGCAGGTCTTACTACATGCTGCAACAGGTTCAGGCTCGTTACGGATTAAAGAAACCGCTCCGGATCGCTTATTGGGATGGCTCCAAGTTGGTCGGGGTGTCGAAGTCGGTGGAGGAGGGATTGCCCGGCAGTCGGCGGCAACTCTATGTCGAATATCCGGGAGGGCTTCGGCTCTGGCTGAACGACAGTCCCCACGATCATTGGAAAGTGCGAATCGGCAAGAATATCCACATCCTTCCGCCAGCCGGATGGGCGGTGTTTCAGCCAAATAGCGATAGGGGGCCCCTTCTCAGCTTTTCAGAGCTTCATGATGGATCCAAGGTGGACTATCTGCATTCCAACGCGTACATCTACCAGGATGGAAGGGGTCATTGGTATATGACTTTCGATGCGGGGTCGAATGGAGCGTTGGCGATTGAGAAAAAATCCCGAAACATACTCGGAATCACCCATATAACAGGAACCGGCGATTTTATGATCGCCCGACCCTACGGTATGAAGGGTGCTGCATTGGAATGCAAGACGTATGACGTGAATGGACAACGCTTGCAAGACGCCAAATTCAAGGATAGCGGCGATCAGACGTGGATCACACCCGTGCAAAACGCACTGAAATATGTCCTGCGGTTTTCCGGAAAGGTTGCTTGGAGCATCCACCCCGAGCATGCCGAAACCGTTCCGGGAGGCAAGGTTCGCTTGGTGACGACCAACGGAAAAACGTACCAATGGCATAGCAGCGAGGGGACAATTGATAACGGAGAGCTTGTTATACCGTCTAACGCGAAAATCGGAGACTGGATTGATATTCAGGCAAAATCGGGCGTAGATATACGAACGACGCGCCTATTCATTTGTCCCCCGGTACGATGGGATTGGAGTTTCAAAGCCAAAACCGAGGAAACAGTGCTGACGCTCACTCCAAAATGGAGACTGGCGGGTGTGACCAAGGTGAAGATGAGGGTGGCTCTCACAACCTCCAGGGGGTGGCGTGTTTCCCCCGCATCCTACTCCTTCTCATCGTCGAATCCGCCTCGTAAATTGCAATTCAGGGTCTATTCCTCATTGGCGGCGGGAGAGACGGGACGCCTTACCGTACGTTTGGTAGGGTTGCCGCAAACAGTGCAGGAGGACTTTCAACTGGTTCGGGAATATCAAAAAACGGAGATCCGAAACCTTTCCAATATCCCTTATTCATGGGGAATCTGTCTCAGGGGAGGTCAGGAGGTGCCAAACGAGGGGAATACAGGGGCGATATTCGATCCCGGCGAGGATTTATCGGTTGGTGGCCTGGTCAAACGAGGTATTTTCATGCATCCACCATACTCTGAGGGGGTTGGTTATACATGGGCAATCTCCGATCCCATTCAGCTTCCCCCGGATCCTTGCGAGTTTCACTGTTACGCAGGAATTAAGGATGGAGGAGATCCTAGTGACGGGGTATGGTTCACCGTATACGTGATTACCAACAAGGATCAAAGGGTGAAAATTGGGGAGATCACCGCAGTGCAGCATGAATGGAAGGATTTTCAAGCCGACCTAAGCCCTTTCGAAGGGAAAACTATGCGTATCATGCTGAAAGGCGACGTGGGTCCAAATAATAACTCCACCGCCGACTGGGGGTCTTGGGGAGAGCCGGAGATTCGTTTGTCCAAGCCTTCCGTTGAGACGATAATTAAGCGATCAAATGCGGAATAAATGGATGGATGAATGGTGTGGTTCGCGGCAAAGGTCATGCGAGGACAATTATGTCGCTTCCACGATATTTAAACGATCGGGCAATGAGTGCTGTGTGATAATATGGATGGCAGGGAAAAGTTTTCCTGCCTCCGAAAAACCAAGTCCGTTCATTCATTTGTCCATCCGAGACGGATGGGTTTATTCAAAATGATTGACTATGAATTTTTTTTGCGTTAAAATATCTGTGTTAAATCGTGTTTCCGCATTTCCTTATCTTAACAGATATATCTTATAGAGAGATATTCACAATGGGTTATGAGTGGCATCAATCCGAGCCGTGTGTATTATCCAGAGGTTATAAGCGTGATCCGCTCGTTGAGGAACAGATTTGCTCATGGATCAAGCTCTCCAAAAAGGAGTTGCTCTATTACGCCACGATTAAGGATAGGGATAATTGCAATTATCCTCGCATGGAGACTCTCATACACTTCACGCGACGCGCCATAAAATACGAGGACAATGCCGCCAAGGACATACTGCTGACGGAGGTGTTTAATCGAGGAAAGATCATTGTTTGGAACACTCTCAAACATCACTGCACCTTGAATCATAGTCACATTGAGGATGTCGCGTATGATGTCCTCCACGATTTGATTGTAAATGTGATGGATTTGACGGAGAAGCATGAGTTTTGGGAGGTCAATTTCATATCCTGCGTTCACAAGCTGATATCAACCAAAATCGGGTCAAGCGTTAAAAGGTGGAAAATGGAGACTCATCCGAATCAGTATGATGACGATGAAGGAAATGGGAGTTTGGAGGATGGGTTGCGGGATGATAGGAATCCCGAGGATATAGTGTTAACGAAAATTCAATACGATAAGCTCACATTTCCTCATTCCTTAATAGTCTTTTTGCTTGAAGAGGGTTATACTCAGGAGGAGATCGCGACAATAATTGGATGTTCCTCCAGGACAGTCAGGAATTATATTAAATCAATTCGGACATTGATGCAAAAATAAGTGTGATATACTCGAAATAGGAGAAAACCGGTTGTTTCATCAAACCTTTTTTAATAGCCGTCAATTGCCTCATTCAACTTTTATTCGGAACATCATGCGATGGCTGGGGAGTGCCTGTTGAATGATTTTGCAAACACCCGGTAGGATGGAAATATAATGACGGACATAACGGATATCATAGCGGAGATAGAGAGCTATTCGAAGCCAGGCGGAAGTATTGATCTGCTACGATGGATCGATAAGTATCCCTCGTACCGCGAGGAGATAATAGAGTACGCCATACTTAAGCATAATGAACTCTTCTTGGAAACGGAACCTGCAGGCGATCCTCAATACGACTTTTATTCCGTGCGAGCAAACCAAATTTTGCAAAATGCTCTTGGAAACAGGGAGGAGCAAGGTTCGGTTAACGACGCTTCGCTATTCTCATTGATTCGTAGGAAAAACAAGCGCCCGGAGGATGTTGCGAGATCCTTGAAGGTTGGGTTCTCCGTCCTTGCGAAGCTGGATCACGGTTTGTTGGAAGCGTCCAGCATCCCGCGTCGTTTTTGGAGAATGCTCTATAGAGAGATTAATATACCGGAAGGTATGTTTAAATTAGGCTTTATGGGAATTGTCTGCTATGCTCCTCCAAGATTAGGTAATGAGCCAAAGTCAGTTTTTGATGAGTTATTCGAGCCCCCGAGAAAATATTCAATCGAGTTTTACTCGCAGTCAAAACCGCATTCAAAATCCCTCGTTTCATTCTCGTCGGCGATTAAGGAGTGCGAGGATATGTCTGATGAAGAGAAGTCGAATTGGCTGAAAATATTATCCGAGGATACCTCGATTAAAGATCATGAATAGATGGCGTCTCATTCGCCAGCGTGCACGCGAGTATAGGGAAACGGTTCTATCCTCCAAATCGGGACTATCGTCATCTCTTCCTTTCTCGGATGATCTTCTGAGTGTCGCGCTGGAACTGGAAGATTACTCCAAATACGCTCTTCCCCCGAATGATCCCCTCTTATACGGCGCCATTTCCGTTCTTGACAGGGGGGCGCAATCCATCTGGTACTCCAAAGATGCAAATCCCTCGATGCTTCCGTTTTATCTCGCCCATGAATTGGCGCATCTTCATCTTCGAAGACACATCACCGTGTGCTTGCCCGAATTCATGCCATCCCTGCCTCATCCAAAAGCTGCATCGTCCGTATGGAGCGAGAGGCTTGGATACTCCCTCAAAGAGAGACGGGAGATGGAGGCGAGTGTTTTCGCCGTCGAGTTCCTTCTGCCGATACCCGTTGCGCGCGATTTATTCATGAATGGTATGGACGCCAAGGAGATTAGTGAACATGTTGGAATCGCTCCTGAGTTGATTCACACTCAGTTGATAGAGGCTTTGCTGCCGGACATCCCCATGGAAACGCCTGTGCTGAAGCGCAAAGGACAAGCGGACATTTCACAGAGGCGAGCGATTGCATGCGAGGATGGCGCGACATTGGTGTTGGCAGGACCCGGCACCGGTAAAACGACCTCGTTGATCTCTCATGCGGAATACCTGTTGAGCAATGGGGTGCATCCGGAAAACATACTTATCCTGACTTTCAGCAATAACGCAACGGAGGAACTGTATCATCGCGTGGAGGAGTCCTACCCCGATGCGGCGGAGCGGATATGGATTGGGACGTTTCACTCCTTTGGTCTCGAACTCATTAGACGATTCGGAAACCTTATCAATTTCTCTCAAAACGCGACGCTGATTGATGAAGTGGACGCCATACCCCTCATGGAGCGATATCTCGAAAGGTTGGACCTATCCCCTTATGTCGCTTGCAGTTTGAAAGATCCCATAAGGTATTTTAGAAACATCTATTACACCATTTCCAGATGCAAGGACGAACTGTTATATCCGGACAACCTTCCTGATTATTCCTCCGAAATCAAGGGGGAGATCAATGAATCGGAGAAGAGAGATCGTGTTCTCAAATTCTCGCAGGTCTACGAGGAGTGGGATCGGATCCTTCGAGAGGAGGGGCGGATGGATTTCGGCGATTTGATCGCGCAACCGGTGAGAATCCTTCAATCCTTCCCCGAGGCGCTTTTGCAAATCCGAACAGAATTTCCTCACATTCTCGTGGATGAATATCAGGATATCAATCGAGCGACAACGGTGTTGATTGAATTGCTTTCCGGAGATGGCAGGGGTCTATGGGCGGTCGGGGATAACCGACAGGCTATTTATGGTTTCAGGGGGGCGTATGGGGAGAATTTTCGTGAGTTTTCCAATCGTTATCACGACGCCAAAGTGATGAATCTACGGAGAAATTATCGCTCACAGCCTGTTATCGTAGATATGCTCAATCAAATTGCAACCCATGAGAATAACGGGGTGAAACGGGAAAGGTGGCTTCCTCATCGAAAAAACGAACAGGCGACAATCCGTAATATCGCTGCGAATGATAAGAATGATCAACTATCCGCAATGGTTCAAATAATAAACGAGGACAAGAGCCAAGGGGTTCCTTATTCCTCTCAGGTTATTTTATGCAGGACATATGACCAAGCGGAAACTGTGTCGGGATACATGGAATCCAATCGAGTTCCGACGTTGTTTCTTGGAAGTTTAACGGATCGGAACAGTGTAAAGGATATGCTCGCTATTTTAAGCTATTGCAGGAATGGCGATGCGGTCTCAAAGGATCGCATCCTGCAATTTGCGGAGTATCGAGGGAAAGGGGGGCAATCAGAGAGTTCGAACGACGAAACAGATACGAGCCTTTTTGAAAGCCACATGGACACACTGTGCCGGATCGAAAATCCCTTCAAGTTGCTCACGCACTATCTTTACACGCTTTCCGGTTATCTTCGTCGTCTATTGCTGGAGAATAGCGTTGAGGCGTTGCAGGAGAGGATTGTACTCAACCAGTTTCTTTTTCTTTTGCATTCACATGCCAATCGGCATATCGACGGCGATTCCCCCGGAATCGGTGAATTTCTAGATTGGGTGGCATTGGTGGAGAACTTGGATATGGGTGGGAAAATCAACGCATCCGAGCACATGGATTATGTAAATGCCGTGCGTGTGATGACTCTTCACAAGTCAAAGGGCCTTGAATTCCCCTCCGTTATCATTCCGTTTTTGGAGGAGATGAAAACCAGAAGACGAGGGACGTTGCAATCGTTGCTGCCATTTTATAATCCGGATTCAGATAAGGAGGAGATGCGGTTATATTTCGTCGGGGTAAGCCGCGCCATGGACCGTCTTACTTTATTGCATACCGACTTGAATAAATCCGCGAATGATTTTATTGACCTCATAAACAACGTCATCCCCCCCTCCGTTTATTATAAGGAACCAAATTTGGACGTTAACCCGCTAATCGACAAGGATTCATTGATTTCAGCGGGAACCTTGCAAGATCATAAACCGGATGTGACTTGGCAGGGATTGCAGCAATTTGAAAAATGTCCGAGAAGATATCATTATTTGACACAGTTTGGCTTTCCGACCATTTTCAATCGAAGGCATTACGGTTGGTTTCAACATCTTGTCATGTCGCGAATTCGTGATATGCGGGATAGAAGTATAAACGGGGCGGTGATATCTCGTGAAGAGGATATCTTCAAATACGAAGAGGAGTGGAATGCACCGGGTGTGCCAGATAATCAGTATTCGATTAGGTTAAAGAATTACGGGAGGAGGTTGTTGGAAAACTACAGGGAATTGACCCTCCGCGAAAAACCTATCCCCCCTACTAATATCGTCCTCTCGCTGGATTACGGAACCATCAGAATACCCACGGATTACATTTCGGAATGCGAGAGGAATCATTGGATTATATACATTTTTTTGTTGGATCCGATAAGGAGGGAGGATAAGAACTTGCCGGAAATCGCGCTTCTAAGGAAGGCGGTGATGGAATCCCTACCGGAAATTGAATTTGAAATCACTCTCTATTCGCTGTACGACAATGAAACGATGAAAGTGGACATGGACACTCCCCGAGAACTTCGGAGAATTGAAAAATATAGGGGCATCATAAAAAGCTTGGGGGAAGGCTGCTCCTCAACCAATCCTGGTTATGAGTGTCGCATATGTGCGTTTAGATTGATTTGCTCCCGGACATAAAGGGTTTTCTTCAAGAGGCATGGACAACAACATACTTCAAACCCGTTTAAAACCATATAAACCACAAAAATGGCGACATTCGCATTCCATGTGATTAGGGGAGTGTGAAATGAGCGATCATAGCGTTAGATTTTGAATTTACAATCACCTCAAAAGATATTCCAATATCTCCTTTTGAAAAAAACCTCCTTTTATTATTATTTCCAAATCGACGTCACTTCAATGAAGATATTTCGCATAAACGCCGAAAATCCATTTAGAGATGGTAGTTCAAGGGGGAGGCGAAGAGATGGATTGCGACAATAGAAAGTGCGTCGAATGTCCTTGCCTGAATTGGAAAGCGATAGATCCAAGATACAACGTGTTACTGACGCCCATGGATCGGATATCGGAATCTGAACTAAAGCGATCCATAGCGAAATCGAAAATCCCTTTCATATCGCTTGGTTGCTCCGTGTTACTGGATTTTCCGCTTCAACGAATGAGTGAATTGAAATCCGCCTTATGGACCGGCATACCTTCCTTGCTTCATTCTCGCATCAAAGGGATATTCATTAGTGATGCTAATCGGCGTCAATTCACGTATCGGGATTTCCTTCAGGCGGAACCTCTCCCAGTCTTTTTCGAACAGACTGAAGTTGAATGGGCTAGGCGGATACTTAACATAGGCTCTTTGTATAGCGTGTTTCATCCCATTTTGGACGCCAGAACGATGAGGGTTGTGGCGTACGAGGCTTTGGTGCGGGCGCATCATCCCTTCACAGGCGAAGTGATATTCGCAGGCGAACTCCTGCACGCTTGCGGAAGGCTGAACCTTATGGATCAGTTGGATGGAATGGCGCGTCAGTGCGCCATTCGCTCGGCCGCTCAGGTGGATCAGTCCGATGCGCTGATATTCATCAACTTTCTTCCAAACGCCATTGGCGATCCTGACAGCGCACTGAAATGCACTTTTGAGGATGCGAAAGAGATAGGATTGAAACCAGAAAGATTGGTTTTCGAAGCGGTTGAAGCGGAGAGCGCCATGAGCTTGGAGATACTGCGTGACATAGCAAGGTACATCCACGCGATGGGGGCAAAGTTCGCATTGGACAATCTTGGCAGAGGCCGCATTGCAGTCGAATTGATTGAAAAATTGAACCCGGATTACGCCAAAATGGATGCAACATTGATCGCCGTAGCGGTGACTAACGCAAATGCACGGCTGGAAATGGATCGAATCTGCATGTCAGCGCAAAGTGTTAGAGCCACATTGATAGGGGAGGGTATCGAAACAATTGATCAGATGCGGGTCGCTCTTCGCGCCGGCATCTCTCTGATGCAGGGATTCCTCTTCTCGATACCGTGCAATCCGGAGGATGCGGCAAAACCGATAAGGGGGTATCTTCAGCGACAGATCGCGTGAGATTAAAAAGATAAGGCTAATGCAGAAGGGTCTGTAGCATGAACTAAGGTTCGAAGTAGAAAGCGGTCCTTCGCCTTAATTCGAATCTGGCTCGACTCAGTCTGGATTTGACGGTTCCCACAGGCACATGCAGTATCCTCGCTATCTCATCCAAAGGTTGCCCGTCAATGTGGTGCAAAAGAATAACCGTTCTGTATTCGTCCGGAAGAGTGTCTATTGCTTGCAGAAGCACTTGCGCCCGTTCCGTAGTGTGAAGTATCTTCATGGGTTCCTGGGCGGGATCGGCTTGAAGAAATTGAATTGGCGATGGGGATCCATCCTCGCCTTCTTTGTCAAGTTCCATGATCTCTGGAGAATTCATCCGCTTGTGAAGATGATCGAGGCATAAATTTGTGGCGATTCGACGTATCCAGAATGGCAAGGAATCTCGATTGCGCAGACGCGGGAGAGCCTTGTAGATACGCACAAAGGTTTCCTGGGTAATGTCTGCGGCATCCTGTTCGTTCCGGATCATGCGGTAAATATAGTTGTATATCCTTTTATAATGAATATCCATCAACCATTCGAACAGTTGGTCATTGGAAAGTTTCTCATGCTGTTCGATATTTGATGGGAATGGATAGGATAACGCACCAGGAAAAGAGCCCTTGTTCAAGAAATTGATCCTCTGTATGAGGTGATGATTAATGATTTCAGGTAATTGCAGAGCTCGCAAATTAAGCCTTTTCGTTTGCCTAAAACGAGCGATCTCAGTTTCATATTATGAATTTCGCAATTACCGCTCCTATTAAAAGTGTAGCAAGGGTTTTGGGGGTTGTCAAGGAAATATTTGTTATCCCGCGTCGAAAGCATCGAAAAAAGGGCAATTCCGACGCGGGATTTTACGGAGATTATTTCTTTTTTGGACCGACAATCTTTCGAATCAGGATTTTCAAGGGATCGTAATAGTAATCCGCCACTCGTTCCTTGAGTGGGATGATGCCGTTATCCGTAAGATGGATATGTTCTGGACATACCTCCTCGCAGCATTTCGTGATATTGCAATACCCTATGCCGCCTTCCTCCTTAAGCTGTCGCAACCGATTCCCTGTGTCCAAGGGATGCATGCTGAGCGCGGCGATCTTGATCATGAACCGAGGACCGAAATAACCGTCCTTTCGGTTATGATCCCGGAGCACGTGACAAACATCCTGGCACAGGAAACATTCGATACACTTACGAAACTCCTGGATGCGCTCCACGTCTATCTGTTGCATTTTGAACGGACGGGGAATATCCTCGGAGACCGTGAGGGGAGGTATCTTTTCCGCAGTTCTGTAATTGATGGATACATCCGTAACCAAGTCCTTGATTAGGGGAAAGGTCTTAAGAGGATGGACGCGAATCAATCCGTTGGAGTCGGCGAAATCCTCCACATGGCTTTTGCACATCAGTCTAGGTCTTCCGTTGATCTCTGCACTGCAAGAGCCGCATTTCGCGGCTTTGCAGTTCCAGCGACATGCGACAGTACTATCCTGGGTTCCCTGTATTTGGTGTATGGCGTCGAGCACCACCATGCCCGGAAACGTGGTTACTTCGTAATCAGTCTCCGTGCCGCCATTTGCATTTCCTCTGAAGAGGCGTATTGTCACTTTGTCACGCATTATTTTATCTCCTCAAACATCGCCGCCAACTCGGGAGCCATTGCCGGAACGGGCCTATGTATTAACTTTACCGCGTCCACGTCTCTCTGTGCAATGAGATTTATCTTGCCCCATTCCTCGTTTGCATCCGTGTAATCCAACCTCCATTGCGCGCCTCTGCTCTCCTTTCGTTCCAAGGCGCATCTGCAGATAATTTCGGATGTTTTCAACATGAACCGAATATCTCTCGCGGTATGCCAACCAGGATTGTAGACTCGATCGCCCTCCACGTGAATGGATTTCGCTCGCTCCTGCAACTCCATTACCGTGTTCAAAGCTTTGGTAAGGCTCTCCTCCGTTCGGGCGATCATAGCGCCCTCCTGCATCGCTTCCTGCAGTTCCTGGGTGAGTTTGAATGGGTTCTCTTTTCCCGGATTGGTGAATGGCGCGAGGAGTGTATTGATTTCATCCTCTATTTGAGACGAATCGATTTTTCCGAAATCCGCATTTTTGGCAAATTCGGAGGCATGATCGCCCGCTCGTTTGCCGAATACCAGAATATCCGTCAGGGAGTTACCGCCCAAGCGGTTCGCTCCATGCAGACCCGCAGCCGACTCCCCTGCGGCGAACAGCCCCTTGATGGATGTGGAGCAGGTTTCCGCTTCAGTCCATATGCCACCCATGGTGTAATGTATGGTGGGATAAATTTCCATCGGTTGCTTGGTGATGTCGATGCCGCCCAATGAGTAGAACTGTTCCCACATGCTGGGTAGTCTACGTTTGATAAACTCCGCACCCATCTGCGATACGTCAAGGTATATTCCGCCGTGTTCGCTTCCCCGACCCGCTAACACCTCTTTGTAAATGGCGCGTGAAACTACGTCACGCGGGAGAAGTTCCGGAGGACGGCGATTGTTGGCTTTATCGGTAAGCCAACGGTAGCCCTCCTCTTCCGTATCGGCGTATTGCCCCTTGTAGAGTTCAGGCATGTATTCGGGATTGAACATGAAGCGTTCACCCTTGTTGTTCTTCAGGATGCCACCATCTCCGCGAACCGCTTCCGTTACAAGGATTCCCCGCACACCCGGAGGCCATAGCATGCCGGTCGGATGAAACTGAACCATTTCCATATCCATGAGTTCAGCCCCCGCCTCATATGCCATGCCCGCACCGTCGCCGGTTGATTCCCATGAATTAGAGGTGAACTTGTACATTCGTCCCCATCCTCCGGTGGCGAATACAATGGCTTTGGCTTTGAATACGACGAATTCTCCTGTTTGTCGGTTATATCCGATAGCTCCGACCGCTCTGTCGCCATCCATGAGAAGCCTGGTAAGAGTGTGTTCCATGTAGACGGTGGGTTTGTAAGAAACAACCTTGTCCTGCAGCGTGCGGATAAGTTCCAACCCGGTACGATCTCCAACGTGATTTAAACGACGATAGGTATGACCGCCGAAGGGGCGCTGCGAAATGAGACCATCAGGCGTTCTATCAAACACCGCGCCGTATTCCTCCAATTCGCGCACTCGATCGGGAGCCTCTTTGGCGAATATTTCCACGATCCGCGGATTGTTGATAAATCTCCCGCCCTTCATCGTATCCTTAAAATGAACCTTCCAATTGTCCGGTTCGCCCATGTTTCCAAGAGCCGCCGCGGCGCCTCCTTCGGCCATCACCGTGTGAGCCTTTCCCAGTAGGGACTTCGTTACGATTCCGCAAGACAAACCAGCTTGGCATATGGATATCGCCGCTCTCAAACCGGAGCCGCCCGCACCGACCACCAGGACATCCTGATCATATGTAGTGTATTTTTCCATTTACAGTATCCTTATGTCCTTGAACATTCCGGAAGCAACCGCCATAACGTAAAAATCGGTGAACCATACAGACAACATGCTCACCCAAGCCCAAAGCGCATGATTATGGTTTAGAAAACTAACCTTTTTCCATATTCCATACGAGGAGCGCGTGACGCAGGAGCAGGAGTAGCAGTTATGTTTGCCTCCAATGAGATGTCTCCATGAGTGGCATGAGAATGTATAGAGCGAAAGGAGAATAATGTTAACTAGAAACACGATTGATCCCACGCCGATGCCGAAATGGTGAGAACCATCAGGACCGGTCCATATGAAAGCGTCCACTGTATCCTTCCAGAGGATGATCACAATGACCACGGCGGCGTAAAAGGCGTAACGATGCAAATTCTGAAGGATGAATGGAAATTTACGCTCACCGGTGTATTTCATACGAGCATCCGCCCTCGGCTCCGCAACTGCGCACGCCGGTGGATCCCAAAAGAAAGACCTGTAATAAGCCTTTCGGTAATAATAGCAGGTGAGCCTGAACGCCAAGGGAAAGATCAAAATGTAGATCGCAGGGGATACCATTTTCAAACCAAATAGGGGAAGGTGAAGAGACCATGCGATCGGCAAAAGCGGCGAGTAGAACGGTGAGAGATAATTCGCCCCGTTTTTCGTATAGAGGTAGTAATTGTTCTCAAATGCTCGGAACGTGGTATAAACACCGAAGAGTGTGAGCACTACGACAGTCAACAGTGGCATTAACCACCAGTCCAGCTCACGATTTTCCATTGGGAGAGGTGCGCGACCCTCTTCACGGGAATTTGCTGAATAGGATGCCATTTTTCCTCCTTCTTAACCCGTTTGTTTTTTTTGTATAGTAATTGCAAAAACTAATCGTCTACGCGGAAATTGAGGGGGGGATAATCTCAATAGGGTAAAGATATAAATTTTGCAATTTACTTCTTGGAAATGTTATTCACCTGATATTATACTTTATTCCCACACACGATGAAGTAATCTTACCCTATAAAGACTCATATTGAATGTTAAAAGTGAGAATTATATAATTATGCAACATATAAACCAGACGGAATATAAAGTTTCCATGTAACCGACTTTTCTGAGTGGAGGAATTGTACATGGCGGATGCAATATTCCTCTCCAGGCTCGATACGTAATCGGCAGGAAGGCTAGGGCAATCCATAATCCGCGCATGCCGAGTAGGCAGGCGGGCAGAAGAGCGAGGGGTATGACCAGGAGATGATAGAAGCGGCTTGGACCCACGATACGTTGATACATTTCAGGAGTGTTTACTTTGGCAAGCTTGCCGCTTTCCAGCAGCATTTTGACATGGAATATCCCGCTTCCGAAAAACATCAGGCAGGCTCCCCATTCCAGCCACGATTCGAACGGAGCGTGCGAGGTGCATACGATCCAAGTCGCCGGGCCCGTGAGACATAGGGCGGCTATTCCCAGCAGCTCCCCCCAAACGGTTCGATCCAACCGCTTCCTGGAGGGAATGACGGACAGCCATGCGTGCAAGGCGAATAGCATCAATACCGCAAGGAATATCATCGCAATCCCCAAGGCGTCGTCTCTAATCAAAAGGAAGCCCGCCGAAACGAACGTGATCAGCAGGTGGAAAAATAGCCAGATTTTAGTTTTGCCGGATCCTTTTCCTCTTAACACTAACTCGGCGGCGTGACGACTGAGAAAGGCTCCGGTGATTGCGAACAACAGTAGGGAAAAGGGGATGAAAGGCACGGAGCCGACACGAAACGCCGCAATGATTACCGGGGCGTACAGCATTACCCACGCTCCGTGCTCGCGAGGCAAGGGAATGTCTATCGCCTTATTCTTCCCATTCGTAGTTGTCGCGCTCATTTGTCTCACCCCCAAACTTTCACTTACTTTAACTCACTCTCCCGCGATTGCGCTCTCGGAAAGAGGATATGGTTTTCTCGGTGGATGTGACGATGGGTGTCGCTTTCCAATTCGTGAAGAGCATCCAGCATCGCTTTATAGGTGTTGCATGCATCCTCCGGAGGTATGTAGTCCTTGGTGATTGTTCGCATCTTGTCCAACGCCTCGCCTGCGGACTCATGCTCGCTCATCATGACATGAATTGGGTTGGCGACGGTGTAACAGTGAAATTCCGGCGATGCGGACGCTGTCTCCAATTGTTTGATCATAGGGAAGAGAATATGCTCCTCCTTCATCAAATGCGATGTTATCTCCTCCTCAAACGAACTGAACACAGCCAGTAAGTCTCGCAGTTCTGGATGGTTGACTTTGTGCACTTCCGCGAGTTTTTCGATCATTTTTTTGATCCTTGGCATCTCTCTGCGCAAATTTTCATGATGCACAGCCACGATGTCATCGCATAACTCGTGCAAGGGAGCCGTATTCCAATCTCTTTCCGATTCAGGATGCTCTATGTCGTTGGCATCTAACTCCTGAAGCACCTTCTCCACCTTCAATCCCTGCATTCGACAGATATCCGACAATGGGATATCCCCTCCGCAACAAAAGTCAATTCCGTTGTTTTCGAAAACCTTTGATCTGCTAATCTTCGCGGAGACAATCTCCGCAACCGTTGTTTCCGGTGATATTTTTAACATCTCATTAATCCTTTCATGATTAGTTGATTACGACAGTGTTACTTGCCATGCATGTACAAAAGCATTATCATTGGTGTCTTGGCGACGATACTGTGAGATACGTTCGCCTGCATGATAGCAAACGCCCCCTCTCTTATATCATACGTTTCTTCGCTTAGCGTGAGCGAACCCTCGCCTTTTAATATGTGCAGTGTTGCCGGAACGGAGGCGGTATGTTCGGAAAGCTCCTGTCCGGTGTCGAATCCAAAAAGTATCGTTTTTCCTCCTGTATCGTTATTAAGCGTTCTACTGACAATACTCTCATTGGCTATGCTCACTTCATCTACGAGATTTGCAAAGAAGCGGTATTGGTTATTCATTTTTTTATCCTTTCCTGTTCATAGAGCGTTAGGACGAATGAAAACGGGCGAACTATTTGGCGTTGATTAAGTCATCCAAAGATTTGTCAGCCGTGTCTTGCTCTACGGACCATCTAGTTTTCAGCCCCGCCACGAACCAACAAAAAGCGAAAATACCTAATGCGAAGAGAGTATCGCCGAATATTCTCATCCATCTCAAATGAACCATGATCGGTTTCTGAAGAAATCCGGCCGACCTAGCATACCACATGCCATGCGTCATGCTTGCGAATGCCTGTAGTAGACCCACCGGTAAAAGCGACAGCGCCACCATCAAAACAAGTCCAATGTTGGTCGCCCAGAATGCAAACGCCAACGGCTTGTCCTTCCAAGTCTTATGCGCGTCCATTCCTTTTAGGCAGAAGAGCATCAAGCCCAAACCAAGCATACCATATACCCCGAACAAGGCGGTGTGTGCGTGTACGGGAGTGGTGTTTAACCCTTGCATGTAATAAAGGTTAATGGGCGGGTTGATGAGAAAGCCGAAAAGTCCCGCACCCACTAGATTCCAAAAGCCAACTGCCACGAAATAGTATATCGGCCATTTATACGCCTGGATCCAAGGCTTTGAATGGCTGATTTTCAAGTTTCCATACGCTTCGAATCCCACGAGAGAGAGCGGCACAACCTCCAATGCACTGAATGAGGCTCCAAGAGCGAGAATGGAGGTTGGTGTGCCGGTGAAGTAGAGATGATGGAATGTGCCGATGATTCCTCCCCCCAGGAATATGATCGACGAGAACAGTATCGAGCTGGCTGCGGTCGCGCTCTTCAACAAACCCATTCTGGTGAAAAGGAATGCAATCACGACCGTGGAAAACACCTCGAAAAACCCCTCCACCCACAGGTGCACCACCCACCATCGCCAATACTCCGCGATCGCCAGATTTGTCTGGCGTCCATACATCAACCCTGCGCCGTAAAAAAGGGCGATCGCAGCGGCGGATATGATGAAAATACTGAGGAGTTGTTTGTTCTCCCCGGCTTTTCTAAGAGCAGGCCAAAGGGCTCCGGTCATTAACCCCAGCCAAAGAAGCAATCCCACGAATAGGAATATCTGCCAGAATCTTCCAAGATCCAGATATTCATAGCCCTGATGACCAAACCAGAAGTTAACATCCAACCCTAGCTTCTGCTGAACTCCAAGCCATTCACCGACCATCGAACCTGATACGATAATTAACAGACAGACAAATAGGAAGTTTACACCCGCTTTCTGCCACTTCGGTTCATATCCTGATACCGCAGGAGCCACGAAAAGCCCCGTCGCAAGCCATGCCGTGGCAATCCAGAATATTCCGAGTTGCAAGTGCCAGGTGCGCGTGATTGCGTAGGGTAACCATTTTGCAAGCGGAATGCCATACAAACCCTCGCCTTCCACGCCATAATGAGCGGTGATGATTCCCATCGCAATCTGAACCAGCAACATCGCCAATACCACCCAAAAATACTTTAAAGTCGCCAGCATGGATGGAGTAGGCTTGAGATTGAGCAATGGATCCTTTTCCGGAATGATGACTTTCTCATCGGGCTCCTCTTTTCGACGAACGGCAAAATACCAGGAAAGGGCACCTATGCCGGCGATTAACAAAACGACGCTGATTATGGACCAAAGGATAAGCGATCCAGTGGGAGCGTTGTCAATTAAACGCTCAGGCGGCCAGTTATTCGTGTAGGTGATGTTGGACCCGGGACGGTTGGTCATGCACGCCCAAGCCACCCAGAAGAAGAATCCACATAACTCCTTCCTTCTCTGCAGGCTTGGGAGCGGATTGTCCGGAATCGCGTAATCCTTTCTCAATTGATTCATCGATGGATCGGAACCGAACAACGCGATATAATGAGCCGAGACCGCTTGAATCGCTTGCGCGATAGTATGGGATACAACAACATTACCGGTCAAGGAGTCATAGGTGTTTTTACGTAATTCATCGCTCAGCCTAGCCCGCAATGCCGCTTTTTGCTCATCCGTTAAAAATTGATAACTTGGAAAACCCTGCTCCTTAGCCCAGTCATTAAGTATCCAGATCGCTTCCCTATGCAGCCAATCCGCGGACCAGTCCGGAGCGACGTAGGCGCCATGCCCCCATACCGTGCCTACTTCCTGACCACCCATGGACTCCCATGCATTTTGTCCGTTTCTTATCTCCTTGCCTGTGAAGAGGGTTTGTCCATCCTGCGTCACAACCCGGTTCGGAATTGGTGGGGCTTCAACGTATATCTCCCTTCCGAAATACCCCAGCACGGCAAAAGAGAATGTAACGACTATGCCTAGGACTATCCATAATCGCAAGTTTTTCATTCATTTCCTCCAAATCGTTTGTATTGAGATATCACAGGCTTTGAATGCGTATTAAAATTGGATATGCATATCCAGATTTATTCAATTATACATACGAGGTATACTGGATGTCAATATCCAGATTTGAAAATTTTTTAGCCATGTCAAATAGTTCGGGTCCATACGGGGTTTTTCGTTGATTAACATCCATGATAGCCGTCAACAAGGATGCATCAAGGATATAAAGGAGCCTTCATGATTTCACAAACCGCTGAATACGCGTTACGAGCCGTCATACATATGGCGAAATGCCGGGAATCATCCCTGTCCACGCGTCAGATCGCAGACGCGACCGAAGTTCCCATCGCTTATTTGTCAAAAGTACTACAGTCGCTGACAAAGGCGGGGGTGATCCATTCCCATAGAGGGTTGAAGGGGGGATTTTCGCTTGTAAAGCCTCCCGAGGATATCACAGTATACGATGTGATCAATGCCGTCGACCCAATGAAGAGAATCGAGAGCTGTCCTCTGAAAAATACTTCTCATGGAAAAAACCTCTGTCCGCTTCACCGAAGGTTGGATTCCGTTTTGGAGGCGACTGAGAACGCCTTTCGCTCCACGACATTGGCGGAATTGCTTTGAACCGCAAATGATTGAGAATTAAGAATCGTATCGTACATAAGGTGGTTGCTTGGTCGTAATCAACTATGTGCTATGCGAAAGGAATATCGATCGTAACGATAAAAGATAACATGGTACACGAAATTCGTTTCACAAAGATGCAAGGCGTAGGGAATGATTTTATCGTTCTGGAGGAACCGCATTATCCGGAATTGAATTGGTCTTTGCTGGCGACAAAATTATGCGACAGAAGATTCGGGATCGGTTCCGACGGCATTCTGCTTCTTTCGCGTCCGGAATCCGCCGACTTGCGGATGATCATGCTGAACCCTGACGGCACGTATGATTTTTGCGGCAATGGATTGCGGTGCTCCGCGCGTTACGCTTTGGAAAGAGGGATGCTTCCTATGAATGATGAAAAGGATCGTTATATCTCCATTGCCACCAAGGCGGGTGTCCGGCAGGCGATCATACATGAACGCGATGTGACGGTTGGGATGAGCGTGCCGAATTTCCATCCGAAGGCAATTCCAGCTCTATCCTCTGAAGAGTTGTTGGATTATACGTTGGAACTTCCCGATAGCGGAGTCCGACTAACCATATCCGCGCTATCCACGGGATCGGCACATGCGATCACCTTCACGGATTGCTTGCCCGATGACGACACTTTTCAAAAGATAAGCTCTCAAGTTGAGAACCATCCCTTGTTTCCAGAGCGGATCAGCCTGATGTGGGTCAAGCTGCAGGACTGCAATCATGTCGGGATACGAATTTGGGAGCGCGGAGCAGGCGAGACCCTTGGCTGCGGGACGGGGGCTTGCGCCGTCGCTGCGGAACTGTTTCGTAAGAACCCGGATTGCGATGAAGTGCGCGTTAGCAGCAAGGGCGGTGATTTACATGTAAAACATCTGGTTAACGGGGAATTGATGATGCGTGGACCGGCTGAATTTGTATACGATGGCATATGTCATTTGGAACTCCTCTCCGATGGATCCGTCTCATTCACGTAAAAGCACCATTCTCAATAATCGAACATCCTCTCGATTAACCCCTCTCGTAATGATTTGCGCGATACCGTAAGTTCCAAGGCATAATACAATCCTGAGCAATGGATGCAAACGCCCCAATTGCTTCATTATTATCATGGTTGCGATACAGCCTATGAAAATAGGGGACGTTCTCCCGGGATAACGGAATTTGGAACTTCTAAGAAGCATGATGCTGCCAATCGTGAAGGCGGTTAATTCCGTGATAGTTGTACAGATTGCCGCAATAACGACGCCGTATTTAGGTGTGAAAAGGCTGTTGGATAGGATATTTACCGATACAAACACGCAAACTGAAACGATAAACTCCTTTCTTTTTCCAGAAGCAATCAAAATGAAGAAAGGGAGGGGAGAGAGGAACATGATGCATTCCGCCGCTCCCAGCCATCGGATCACCCCGCTCGCCTCCATCATCTCCTCGCCGTACATTAGGGAAAGGATTGCATCCCCGCAGGAGAGAAATAACACAAGTATGGCCGCTCCCGGGATCATCATCCAGCGTAAAAGGATGGGGTACGCTTCCGATGGATCCTTGACGCGGCAGAGCAACGGATAAATGGATTTGATTACCGCGCCGGGAATGAAGCTGAAAGCCTCTGTGAGCCGAAACGATGCGGCGTACATGCCGACTTCCTTCGAACTACGGAATAGGGAGAGAAGAATAACATCGTAACGATATGCGATGATCGTGATGAAGGAACCTAAGCCAGGAATGAGCGTTTGAGTCAAAAAAGAACGCATCAGAAAGATATTCGGGGTGAAATCGGGTCTAACCGACTTTAAGACGCGATATGCGATGTACATATCCCCTGGGATTGTGGCGAGAACTTGCACCATTATAAACGCAATCAGGTTGGCATGACGCGCAATCAGTAGGGCGAACCCGGTCAGGAGCAAAAAAGCGCTCAAAAGTTGAATGACGTTGATGAAAAGCGATTCGAGTCTTGATTGACAGTACACCCGGAAAACACCCAATACTCCGCCGAAAAGGGAGAATGATCCGAAGATGACGGCGATTTTCATCCCGAAAGAATAGGGTGTGAAAGAAAGAAAAATCATTAAGCCCGTACAAGCGACAATCGAGAGCAGGAGCTTGATGAAGATACCATTGCCGAGAACTCTTGACGGGGGGATTATTTCCTTGCTGAACTCAGTGAGGAGAATCAGATCGAGCTGAAAATCCGCCAACGCTCCCGCGTATCCCAGCAAGGTGAGAACGACGCTCCACTCACCGAACATGCCGTGGCGTATGCTTTCCATGCCGGAAACGGTGATGTGTAGCAACCACAACCCGCAACCTTTTTGAAGGACGCCTCCGATGACGCATGCGGAGGTGTTGGTGAATGCGCGTCTAGACGCATTGGAAATCATGCCTCATCCTCTTCGATTTTCTCAGTAAGCAGAAATAAGCGTAATCTATCCTTGTCTATTGCGAAATTCATGCCACTTACGTTTTATCATCACTATGATGACCATATTGGCGCATAGGGGTAGAATCAAGAATAAGAAAAAGCCAATTTGATCATAGAGGAATTCGCGTATGTCAATTTATCGCTATATGTCCGTCAAAGACGAACCAAATACACTCCGCGGTTATGTTTTGACTTTTCTTCTCGGGTTTGTCCTGATGATGCCCGTGTTTAACAATGCGCATGCCAAGGCGAGAACCGGATACATGCGATTGAGCATTAGCGAAGAGGGGTTGATATGGCGTGACGGAGCGCATATTTTATCCCAATCCCCAACTATCCCCGTGATTGACGTCTATTACTCGGATGAACCCGATATCTGGAAAGCCCGTACATGGGTGAAATTGATCCCACACTCCGTGAAAATCACTCGAAATAAGAAATCCATCCTCATTTATATTCACTCATTTGGCGGGAAGCCTATTCAAGGCTTAGTGACGGCGACCCCAAACCAAAGAACCCGCGAAATTGTTTGGAGTATCACATTGTGGAATCACACCAAGGGCACGGTGGTGGGGCTAACTGTTCCTCCGATGCTCGGGATTGAGGATATTCCGGATGGAAGCCTCTATTTCCCGGATAGACCCGGACAGATGTTGAAAGACCCTTGGGGTAAGCTTGCATCAGCCCCGTTTCAATTAGGGTATCCTGTTCCAGCCTCCATGCAGTACTTGATTTATGCTGGGCGTGATGAGGGCGTTGCGTTCGACGTACTCGATAAGAGTATGAGTTATAAGGTGTTCGAATTCGGCGGCAGGGATCGGGAGTTCGCTGCTACGCTTTATCCGTTCATACCGCCAGGACACAAGTGGGTTTCGCCTGATGTTCTCTGGCAGTCCTTGCGCGGAGATTGGCATGTCGCGGCTCGGAGATATCGCGCGTGGTATGACTCGTGGGCGAAGACACCTCGAATATCCCCGGAGGTGCGTAAAGATCCCGTGATGGGAGGAATCGTGGTGCTTGCAAGACCGGTGAAGGACCCCAATTTGAATGATGTCACCAAGGATATGGAGACCGGAACCTACGCCGCCGCATTGGAGAAAGCCAGGCAGCTCCATGAAGCGGGATTTCAGGGGGCGCATCTTGTGGGATGGTTCGGCCAAGGGCACGATTCCACTTACCCTGATTACTATCCAACCACGCGTATGGGTGGCGAAAAAGAGCTTGTCGCCTTGGTGGATGGAATGCACGCAATGCACATGCTTGCGACTTTCTACCTGAATGCTCGCCTTGGCAACGTAACCGATCCGACCTATCTCGCGCATCCAGGATGGGCGGTGAAATTGGCGGATGGTCAGCGTGTGACGGAGACTTACGGCGAGACTTTCAACGTGCTTTGTCCCGCCGCGAAGGGTTTTCAAAGGGATATCATCGATACGGTTAAGCGTATCGCTAAGGATTACCACGGAGACGGCGTGCAACTGGATCAGGTTGGAGCCGCTCAGTCTTTTCTCTGTTTCGATCGCGCTCATGGTCATTCCACTCCCGCTACGGCGTGGGCGCAGGGATACACCGAGATGCTTACCGGTGTTCGTTCCGCCGCTCGAAAAATCAATCCTGACTTTTGGGATTGGATCGAAGGGGCGTGGGAGGGGGCCGGGCAATACGTCGATCTATCACAGGGTGGTTTTTGGCAGGCTATGCATGGCGCCATCTATTTCCCACAGATGTACCATTACACCATTCCCCAGGATCCGATGTTCGGCGACGCTCGAATGGGGGGAGTGCCCTTTTGGTGTCCGACGGATATCCAGCGTGCGAAGAAGATTGACGATGCGGCTTCTTCAATCTTCTGGCATGGCGAGTTCATGGATGATATCGGTTTAAGCTCTTTCCCTCAAACGGAGGTGCATTGGTTTCGATATAAGGACCAAGTGGTCATAACGGTGATGAATAATAACGATGCTTCTCAGGATTTCGATGTACGACTGGAGACGTCTCAACTGAATTGGAAAGGTTTTCCATCCAGCGCGCAAGCGCTGGCATCGGATAGAAATCTGAAGATAACGAGGCGGGACGGATATCTATCCTTTACAGTTACCGTCCCCGCGAAACAGGTTGAGGCCGTGTTGATTCGTTAAATATCGGCCGATATGGATAATTTAGCTTCTTTTATCTCAGCGCCCAATTTCCAATCTCAGGAAATCGTACATGATCGCCTGTCGTGGTAAAGCTTGGGGATTATAAGCGCTTGGACGGGGTAACTCCGCCACGATTTTCAGGCTGATATCGTTCTCGCCCTTTTTCAGTAACGATGCATGAAACATTGCAAGCTTCAGTCGATACTCCCCGGCTTTGTTGGCGTCCCGATAGACACTGGCGTCGTTGCCGAAGTGATATTGAGCCACCTTCACTCCGTTCGCCGATACCAATAGATCCGGATTATGCACCGCCCCCGAGATGCCAATTGTTAGATATGCCGTACCGGTTTCCGCATGTGGGAGTTGGAAGAGAACGTGCCAAGTTGGCGCATGATAGGAACCGTCGGATCGCTGAACGACAGGCTCGCAATAGTTCCAGTCCTTTCGATCGGAACTCTTTCCGATAACGAAATGAACATCATGCGGGAAATCCGTCGGATACCGGTTCCACAGCCCGAATTGCCTTGGCAGATTGCCGTATCGGAACTCCTCTGCGGATCGATTCGGTATTCCCACCTGCCATAAACGGACGCCATGCATCGGAGGAGTCCAGTTAAGTTTTCCAACGGATGTTATTTCGCCCTTGCGGATAATGACGTTGTCCTTGCGATACTCCCCGACGACCCCTGATGTGAATGCGTAGAGTGTGTATTTGCCGGGACGCACCGCAGGTATCTTAAAAGAGCCGTTCCGTTTGGCATGACTCCAAAAGATGTATCCCCTCCATTGCAGTTGCCAGTCGGGAGTTGGCGCGGCGAGGATTACCGTGGCGTTCGCCGGGGAGCTACCATCCGTGATATCAAGAGAACCCTTTAACCCGCCTCTTCGGATCGGATAGAGCGGGCTTTCCATCCATTTGTAGGGCCATTCCCGCTCCTCTTGCTCCGCTCTGCGCTGGGCGTCCGCAATCATCGCCTGGGGAGTGGGTCCGGAATTGAGATAGATCAGATAAGGTCCGTAACACTTCTCCCACTTTCCGGAAACGTTCGTGTCCATATCGTGATAGTCAAGGAAATGCCCGCCATGAAACATCTCCAGAATGATGGGGTCATCCTCATGCACCATCAACTCCTGCTTCGTCGGACCGCCGTTCACGTATTCATTGCTTGCATTGATGATCCAAACACCGGCATCCGGACCCATCAGACCGTGGAAATGCTGATGATCCTCGAAATCGGCTAGGTTGTATTTGGTTGCGATTCTGCCATTGGGGAAACGATAGGTGGCGTCGGTTACCTTCACAAGATGTTGTCCGGGCTTTAGGAACGGCGGATATTCTCCTTGCTCCTGACGGTTCACATAGTAATGCGTGAAGTAGTCCTCCTTGCATTTGATCACCATTCGGGTCTGACCGATCGTCCCAATTGGACCTTTAACATCGTGACGATAGGTGACATAACAGTAGATACCGGGATCGTTCTCGAAAAGAATATAGTGCAGGCGGATTAGAAAAGGAAAGTAGTCGCCGCCATCCTGCTCAAAGGATATCTCAAGCATATGTGGCGTGCGGCGAACAAGGCGATAGACGGCGTCTGAGAATCCCCAGTAGTCTTTTCGCGGATGCAGGGAGCCGTGCCCGTTAGCGTCGAAGTAGATCGGCCGATTGGGACCTAACACCTTCGGACCGCCAACACGGCGAAGGGAGACGATCTTTCCGTTATTCTTGGTGATGTCGAGTATCAAGGCGCCGTTGGATATTCGTAACGTTGCGCCGGTGTCATCAATCTGGATCGCGGCGAAAGATGGCGGGACAAAGGCTAGAACTATAAACAAGAAAGCGGCAAGGATGAGCATGGACGCCCTCATTGGTAACTCCTTAAAAGCAGTTTATTAGGGTCTGATGAAAAAAAAAGAGATAGGACTGAGTGAAATAATGGCTTTATTTATCGCTTGAAGTGGATACCATCGTCATTGCAGGCAAAGGATGCTAATGAACAGTATGCACGATGAAATAGACGATGAATAGGTGGAAAAGTTTCGGGTGGGGAATTATGATCTCCCTCAAAGACTGGGTGAGGGTGTGCAGAAGGAATATGATATGGAGATTGAATACCGGATGGACAGTCAATGGAACCATACGGAGGTTGATTTTAACTTTTCATCGGAAGGCGATATTCTCCCTATGCCATTACCCCTCCAAAGGACATACAGGGAAATCCGTAAGCCTCAACTCGGGGATTTATCTCCAGGTTCGGAGATATTCGAGAATGAAGGGCATGTGTAGGGATCAGTCTATGGCAAGGGTAGAATCTATAATCGATAGAAGATGAGAGTTTTTACAATATTCCCGGGTAATAGGAAACGATGATCGCAGCTTTTTTGCTTGGTTTGATTGGAGGGGTGGTGCCGGGGCCGGCGCTTGCCGCGACTTTCACGGAGATCCTGCAGAGCGGATTCTTGAGGTGTCTTCGGATTATCCTCCTTGCAATGCTCACGGAGACAACGGTTGCACTGTTCAGTATGAGCGTTCTGACATCCATGCATCTTCCATATGCGTTTTTCGCGGGGCTTTCGTTCGTGGGGGCGGGGGTGCTGATTTGGATCGCCTCGCTGATATGGAGGGTCAGGGAGATCGATTCGAGGGAGAAGGTGAATTTCACCCCTGGGAAGATCGTTTCGATGATTTTGGCGAACGGGGTGTTGTGGACCTTCTGGATCACCGTGTGCGTCCCCAGAGCGGTCGTGTTGGATAAAAGGATATTCATGGGCCAGTATCTTTTCCTCGCGCTCGTGGAGATAGGGTGGCTGGCTTCCACGGTGGGCGTCGCGGCGGTTTTCTCCACTTTTCGCAAGGCTCTCTCCAACCCCAGGGTCGTTCCTATGGCGTTCAAGCTATTCGCCCTGATGTTCGTTTACTTCGCATTGGAGATGGCGTGGGGGAGCGTGGAGTATTTTGCGAGGATAAGATAGAAGATGCAAAGTATTCAATTACTTGCTTAAAGAATGGCGTAATGAACAGTTGGAATTTGTAGGGCATGCCCCTTGGAATAATGTTCAATTGGAACCTTTTGAAGGAGTGTTGTATCATAACGAAAGGAATATGTCCATCATTATCAAAGAGGGTACATCACATGCATGTATTGCACGCGAGAATGCACATACAGCTTGAGGATAAATCTTTAGTTATCGTATTTATGAGATAAGACACGTTGGCAGGATTTTAGCCGGAGCCGAGAAATGTGCAAAAATCTCACACTTGAATTAGATGATATCATGTATGAAAATCTCATTCACACTGCGCACGCAGAGGGGAGAGAGCTTCGTGAGTGGGCAATGGAATGTTTGATGCGTCAGCTTCATAACGGTGCGCAAAGCTAATCAGAGATTCCATTTGCATCGGATCGGAGAGTTTCATCCCCATGCTCGTTACACAGGTCGAATTCGGATTATGAGGATATATTATGAAAGATGGCGGACAGAATGGCAAATCGTCTCGGCGGGACTTCGGAAGAATATATAGCCCGTTTCAAGGCCAGTGTCGCACAAAAGCCAATTGCAATCTCTGCGGAGGACGCTGAGAATCCTCACCAACGTTTATATCGTCATTTCGGTTCCGCGGATAGTGGGAATCCAAACTCCGCTGATAATGAGAAAATCGATGACGATCTTGCGCGGATAATTTACAACGAGATTTGATTTAATGAAGGATTTTTTTCTTGATACATCAGGTCTTTTTTGTTGCCTTGACAAGGGGGATCATAGTCATCAAGAGGCGGTGAAGCATCTTAAGTCAGAACAACATATGCTCATACATAATTATATCCTTGCTGAATTAATTGCTTTGTGCACGAACCGTCCAAATGTAAATCGCCACGATGCAATGGTATATTTGAAGGATCTTACAAATTAAAAGAATATTGAGGTTGTGTGGATCACACAGGAAATCCAAACGTCGGCGATGATTCTCTTGGAAGAAAGGGCTGAAAAGAATTACTCCCTTTGTGATGCGGTAAGTTTCATTTTAATGAAAGAGCGGGATATCAATGAAGCTTTGACTACCACAGGTAATTGTAAAATTCGATTTTCGGTGTTTTATCGAGCTTGAAAATAGCGTTGTTAGTCGTCTTTCCCGAAATTTGCAATTACCTCTACCAATCATCATTTTGAACAGGAAGGTTTCAATTTATTGTTGCCGAAGAAAATGTAATATGATCACCATTTACATATCTTTTTTTCGTTAACATCGTCTTTCAACCCCCATCCGCCATGGCGAGCCCGGCGGTCGCCATAAGCGAGGCGACAAAGGCCTAACCGTATGCGAACGACTGTCTGAAGGTAAAAATCACCCCCATGACCAGATTCGAGATGACATGACCAACACTTCCGGAGACGCTCAGCCATCCCATCCCTCCGGAGAGGTTCTCCGGCTTCACCAGTACGGAGACGGCGACCGGTTCGAACGTCTCCACCACCCCCATGCCCAAACCAAGTCCCGCGACGAAAAGGTAAAACGCGAGGGAGGGGAGATTCATCTCCACGCTAACGCCGATTAACAGCGAGGCAATTGCGGAGGGAAGGTAGCCCAAAAGCCAGAGCGCGAGGATCGGTCGAAGCTTGCGGGAGCCGAGAGCGTAACCGATAATGGCGGAAACGCCGAGGTAGATGAGATAAGCGAGCAGACCAAGTACATAGCCCGAGTTGTGCGACATCGCCGCCGTGAGTACCGGGAAACCGGCGTTATAGAAGCTGAATCCGTAGAAGGTGGCGGCGATGAGCAGAGCGGTAACAGTGCGTTCCGTCTGGATAGATCGGATGGTTGCGATTCGCCCGACACGTTTGCCGCAGGGGGTTCAATGGGATAGAGCTTATCGCGTTGGATAAAGACGAGAAACATGATCGAGATGATAAGCGGAAACGTCGAGAGCAGAATGAACCTTCCGATAGGCTAGTGAAAATATAAAACGAAGAGGATTGCAAACAGAGCCGAGAAGGCGTCGCCGCCTATATCGAGCGCGTGAAGGAACCCGAACGCCTTGGAGCGCATATCCGAGGGGGAGACCTGAACGAGGAGCGCCCTTCGCGCAGGGTGCGGAAGTAACGCGCTCACCAGCCGAGAACATAGAGACCGCCGCAGAGACAAAGGCTCCCGAAGAGACCGATCAGCGACATAAAAGGGATGAAAAGGTTGCCAAGGATCGCGATGGTCTTACGGTCGTAGCGGTCACCGGTCTTGCCTCCGATGAAGGCGAAAAACGAACCCACCCCGAAGCTGATGGCTGTGATTAATCCATAAAGATATACACCGCTGCACGCAGGTGCAGTATGATGACGAGGGGAAAGAGTGTGGTGACGCCCTGATACCCCAGGTCGGCGAAGAACGCCGAGAAGGAGATTAGGTGGACATCGCGGGAGAATAGGCTTTGCTTTTCCATGGGTAGCCTTTTTTCCACCCCCAATAGATTGTTAGCGAACATAAATATTCTACGACGTTCGTGCGAATTCGTCAATGCAAGCGGAAAATATATCACGACGCGTATGGAATCTCATGATTTAACGACATTCTGATGGGATTATCCAGCATCAAGAAAAGGGTGGAAAAGGCGCTTCCCGCGCGGTCGCTCACCAAGCCGTCCGCGCCCCACGTGTACGACCTGGTGACCTGGTTCCCGGAGGCGTCCACCTCCGCTATCAGGGCGTCGCCGTCGTACAGGTAATAGGTGGTCTGCGAGCCGACGGTTTTGGACATCCGCCTGCCGAAGGCGTCGTACGCATAGCTCACGTTTCCGGAGGGCGCCCCCGTCACCCCGCTCAGCTCGCCCCACGCGTCCCATGAGAGCGTCTCCCCGTTCAGCGAGGTTAGGTTCCCGGAGGCGTATGCGCATTCAAACGCATCAGATAGTTAAATATACACTACATAAGGCGCAAGTAAAGTCCGCCATCCTCCGTTTAGTTGGATAAAAAAATCCTTTTCGCCTTACTCCTCGAGCGGAAGGGGAGAAAGAGGAGTGAGATTATTTTTCGAATGGGTTTCGCGTTTCACGCAGCATCCTTTTCGCGATCGCCTTGTAATCCAGTCCTTTGTTGCTCACAGGATCTTTGTCATCCAAGGGAACGAATCTGCAGTTTGTTCTTTCATTCATTCCCGCCAGAAAAAGTATTTTTTCCGTGCAAAACGATCTCCTTGGGGTTATATCCGCTGCAAATATATCCGAACCGTCCCACGATCCATCCTTGATTATCGTGGGACTCGGAATATCCATGTTATTGTTTGAATCAACGAATCTCGTGTGACCGCAGTAATTGCACACAACTTCGCATCTGAAACCCATCGCGTCCATATCATACTGGGCTCTTCCGGTGATATTGATATGATAATACTGCGGTGGCTTCAAATCCCTTATCCGCTTCCCGTTCGCCTCCACTATGTTCGCCTCATACTTCTCATATCCGGTTATCCCGAATTTCTCCCAGTCATCGATCACGTTTTGCGATACGATAAGAAGCGGGTATCCTCCGCATCCAAGGATGTCAGGGTATTTCACTCCCCCCTCCACGGAAAGACCTAATGGGTGTTTGGGATATGTCGACATGCCGGCCGTGCATTTTTTACATCGCAACAGCAGTTCCGGAGGACGAGGCTTCAAGGACCAAGCCCAGGTATATCCTCTTGTGCAAAATGAGTTGTCACCGAAATCATAAAAAATCATGTGTATTTTTCCCTCTTTTTATTTATAGAGTCCCGTCTTGTTCAGTTCCAGCAATTTATTCAGAATATCGGCTTTACTTGCGTTTTTATTAGCTATGAAAAAAACCCTCCATGCCGTATTGTATTTATAGCCGAATGACAAGTGCCTCTCCGCTTTGACCCACAATCCGTATTCAGGGTCATTCACATCCAAACCCGCTTGCGCGAAAAACTTTCGGAATTTCCATGGCAACATATGATGCGCATGATATCCCTCATCCGGCGGTTCGCCCATATTCCTTCTTAACAGGGTACGATCAGTTGGGGGATCAATGCGTTCGTTTTCATTATCATGAACCGGCTCTCCGGTAATCGGGCATAATTTCTCCTCATTCGCAGCATCCGCTGCGGCGATAGGATCATCCGCTTCAATTGCCGGCGCCTCATCTATCGATAGGAACGATCCCATCCCCATGGTGCCTATGATGAAATCGGTATCCGCATCCTTCGCATCCTCGTCGTCTTTTATTGGTAGAAGCTTATTCTCACCCAACTTGTCATAACGAGGAACATGGAAACTTTCCAATATGCCCCAGACATCCTGCCATGGTCCTATATCAAGGAATGTATCAATACCTTTCCTGAGTAATTCCTTGAAGTAATCCTTTGTGAACTCCGTCGTACCATCAGGATCCCAATAATTTACAGGATCCCCGTCGCAGTAGGCGTAGAGGTTTATCCCGCCGGCGAACCCGATCGGATCCCTGCTGACGAATCTGCCCAGACCCGGCGCATAATACCGCGCCTGCATATAGACCAGCCTGGTCTCGGAGTCCGTGCGGCATCCCACCTGCCCCTGCCATCCGTAGGGCGTGGACGGAAGCGGCGTCCCGATGGGAGTCCCGTAAGCGGTGTATGCGGCTGAAGCTAGAAGGCTCCCATTCGGGTCCAGCAAACTTCGCGCGTTCCCGAGCGCGTCGAAGAGATAAAACCGGCTCTGCGTCCCCGCATGGTCGCTCACCAGACCGTCCGCGCCCCAAGTGTACGACCTGGTTACCTGACCACTGGAGGCGTCCACCTCCGCTATCAGGGCGTCGCCGTCGTATAGGTAATAGGTGGTCTGCGAGCCGACGGTTTTGGACATCCGCCTGCCGAAGGCGTCGTACGCATAGCTCACGTTTCCGGAGGGCGTCCCCGTCACCCCGCTCAGCTCGCCCCACGCGTCCCATGAGAGCGTCTCCCCGTTCAGCGAGGTCAGGTTCCCGGAGGCGTCGTAACCAAGTCCCGTCCCGCCGGCGAGACCGGCGACCCCCGGGGCGGTCGTCACCTGATCGTTGTTATTATAGCCCCATCCGCCGCCTCCCGCCTCCAGATTGTTCGCGAGATCGAAAGTGAAGGACGCCGAGTTCGTTTCGGGCTGGCCGTTCACCTGGAGATTCTCGGATTCCGATGAGAGGCGTCCCCGTGAATCATACTGGTAGGCGTCCGTCCCGGAGGAGGGACCTGTCTCGCTCTGACCCGTCACCTGATCCAGGTAGGAGTGCGTGAGAGCGTAGCTCTCGAACGGAGCGCCGTTCACCGTCTCGCTCGCCCCACTCAGGTAGAACGGCGCGGAGGATGTGTCTCCTTGCTGCCCGCTCGAACCGTAGGAATAATTCGTGCCGATGGTCGCTCCGGCGGATGTCGCGACGGACTGCGAGGTCATCCTTCCCGAGTGATCGTAGGCCCAGGTCGTCGTCTCGCCGAAGGGGTTTGTCATCGAGACGAGCCTGCCGTCGGCGTCGTAGCCGTAGGTGGTCACGCCGACCGGCGAGGTCATGGATGCCACATGACCATCCCCGGAATAAGTGTACGAAACGGTGTAGGAGTAGGTGCCGATGACGGTGGTGACGCTCGTCAGCCGCTTGAATATTATGAGATTCTTTGATTTTGTGAACCGATATACGTCAAATTATACAAGATAAAAGTATTACTTATATAAACGCATATGAAATAAGTTATAAAAAATAAAATATGCAATGCTATAATTTGATGGATCTATTATTATTGGTATCCACCAATAAAATTTTACAATATGAATCGGTTGAATTAATATTATTATACTACAAAGTATTCCGCCAAAGAAAGGCGCCATGGATGATATAGGTTTTTTACGTATGAGCCATATTATTAATATAATCAGATTTATTGAAATTATATGAATGGAAAATAATAATAATATAATCTCTATAACATATTCTATAATTTTCATTGCTCACCTTATAATTTAATCAGGATTATAGATTCTTTGACCATAAATAAGCCCTTTCCACCATCCATCAATTCCCAATCCGGTAGGCCATTTTATTGAAGATACTGGCACTTCATATTCTTGACCACTACTAAACGGAGCGAATTGATTCCATTTGAAGGGATCCCATTTGCCACTTCTAACATAATTCCAATAATTCGCCTTTCCCTTCATCACCCAGTCACCCGGTTGCAATCCCGGTCTACCCCAGCGCGAAACTGTGATTCTCTTTTCAGCATTTTGAAGTTCCTCCTCGATCGCATTCAGGCAATTGGTTCCATCCTGCTCAATCGTCTCCTCTTCCGCCGCCGGATTCTCGGCATCTTTTGCGGCTAAAGTGGACAGAGTGGTGGCTGTAACGGGATTCAGAAATCTCGTCACATACGGAGATGCCTTCGCAATAATTCCAGGCGCCGCCAGCGCTGCGGCCGCGTAGGTGGCTCCCGCACCAACCCCTGCGCAATACTTGCTGGCGTCCCATCCAGGAGCGGACGTGTACTCCTCACCGGGCTTCCACAAGGTGAAGGAGAATGCGTATCCTAATGCGGCGAACCCCATTTTGACTCCCATAAGTGTGTCCTGGGCGTCAAATACCAAGTAGGGGCTACCATCCATACCACCGGGATCGATGTAATTTATCGGATCCCCGTAACAATACGCGTACAGGTTTATCCCGCCGTCGAAGCCTATCGGATCCCTGCTGACGAACCTCCCCAGCGCGGGAGAGTAATACCGCGCCTCCATGAAGACCAGCCCGGTCTCGGAATCCGTGCGGCATCCCGCCTCCCCATGCCACCCGAAGGGGGTTGAGGGAAGCGGCGTTCCGATAGGCGTTCCGTAAGCGGTGTACGCCGCCGTGGCGAGGAGATTCCCATTCGAATCCATCAAACTTCGCGCGTTCCCGAGCGCGTCGAAGAGGTAAAACCGGCTCTGCGTCCCCGCATGGTCGCTCACCAAACCGTCCGCGCCCCAGGTGTAGGCGGTGGTGACCTGGTCGGTGGAGGCGTCAACCTCCGCTATCAGGGCGTCGCCGTCGTACAGGTAGTAGGTCGTACTTGAGCCGACGGTTTTGGACATCCGCCTGCCGAAGGCGTCGTACGCATAGCTCACGTTCCCGGAGGGCGTCCCCGTCACCCCGCTCAGCTCGCCCCACGCGACCCAGGAGAGCGTCTCCCCGTTCAGGGATGTCAGGTTCCCGGAGGCGTCGTAGCCTAGGCCCGTCCCGATATGGTGTTCCGTTATTCAAATTAAGGCTCTATGGGGAAGTTTGTGGACTGAGATCAAGCTTTCCCAGAAAAAACAAGACTGCGACCCTGAAATTATCGAATCTTCTGAAGCCTTTGGCGTTGGACTTTATTTGCTGGATTAGTGAATTCAACCCCTCGGCTGACGCGTTCGTAACTTTGTGCCTGACATAAGCCAAAAGACCCTCGATATGCCGGTTGAGCATTTGAGCCACCTTGGACAGGTGAGCGTTTTTCAACAGCAGGGCGGCTTCATACCAATCGTAAAAGAATGTTTGCGCCTCGATCACTGTTGCGCATTGAAAGAACCGTCGGAAACTCTCCTTGAAAGCCCAAGCCTTCGCCGTGTCAAGATCGAGATTCCTTAGTCGTTCGAACGCCTTGCATTGCTTCTCGGTCATCCTCTCCGGGGCTCGAAGCCAGAGATACTTTGATCTTTTCAGTGTGCCATCCTCGCTTTTGGCGAGTCTTCGGCTCTCCGAGCGTCTGGTGTCGTCAACGGCGAGGTTGAGATACTTGATTACATGGAAGCGATCATGCACTATGTCAGCGGAGGGGAGCTTTGTGTTCACAGCCTGCATGTACGCAGGCCACATATCCATGGAGACGGATTTCACTTTTAACCTTTGAGAAGGGGTCAAACTTTCCACGAGAAGTTTTTCGGCAACCTCCAGAGTGCGTTTCTCGATAATGTCAAGAACACGCTTGCCATTCGGATCCCCGAGAACGCTCACATAACGATGGCCTTTCCTGAAGCTCTTTTCATCCAGGGACAAGTGGGTTATCCCCTCCCCAGCGTCTCTGCGGGACAATCCGCGGGAAACCGCTCGATGCATGATGTCGTGCACCTGTCCCGCACTTAGACGAAGCAGGGTTGCGGCCTTGCTCTGAACCTGGGTGGACCGAAGCATCAGTATGGCCATTTGCTCGAATTGAATCGTGAAGCGAGAATTCGGTTCGCTCCACGGAACCCTAACCGTCAGAACGCCATGATCCTTGCAGGACACACGGGGAGAAGACGCCGTTATGAATGTTTTAAGTTGGCAACTGTCCAGATGACGCCACGTCCGACGCTCCCGAGTGTCGTAGGTCTTGCAAGGTGAACCGCATTCCGGACAAGACCATTGGGTGACAAGGGGGTCATACGCCAGATGAACGAAAATCGACTCCTCCTCCATTTTCATTTCGATGCTGGCGACATACCAGGGAGAAGATATTCCCAATATTTGTGTGTAGAGTTCGGTATCTTTCATAATGTATCATTATGGATAATTCCCGGGGGTTTCCACAAACTTCCCCATAGAGCCAACAGTATTATTATTTTTGCAATTTCCTAACGTATTTTAAAAAATATGCAATCTAATGTGAAACTCATAGCAATGAAATGATCAGCATAAAGCAACATTCATGATTCTTTCCCTAAGGAAATGATTATCAGAGAGAACTAGGATTGTAATTACCTTCTCAGGCAATCAGGGTCTAATATTCCAAAGAATATAAGTTTTCCGGAACAAAGTCCGAATATGCTTGCAGGCTAAATAAAACAGTACTGCAACATCATTCCGCCTTCTTCGAGAACATGTTTTATCTTCATGTGTTCGTACCGCTAACGATGTAGTGGTACGAACACAGCCGGTTTTCATTGTAAACGATCTAACGCCTGTCCGGAATGCATTTCAACGAGACGCCATACGGAATCGTCAGCGAAAGATAACTTTATCCATGGTTGTTCGATGCTGTTTTTCCACTCCTATAATATACAACGATTCAAATTCCAAAAACATAACGGGTGGTCTAAAAAAAGTCTGAAAAATAATTCCCGTGTCTTGGAATCCGTACGTTTTGACGGCTTTACATCTTTAAGGAACATTATTCATACATATTAAATAGTAAACTTTTTAAATGAACAGCGATTGTACAAGAACGAGTTAGACGACACGCGTTAACAACGGTTGAAGATGAGGAGGTCGCGAGGGTGAGCAGGATCGCATCAACAATACCGGACAATGCCAAAAAGGATCCTCCCGCATTATGCAAATCATCGGACATCAAAACTTTTCCCTCTTCAAAACGCAGCCCTTTGTTCCGATACTATAAGTGCCACCTGCATTTTTTACACAGTGGGTGTTCGACGTCCGGCAGGGGGAGCCCATCCCCCCTCCGGGCGATTCGATATCCCCCAACACCTCAGCGATGATGCCGAAACCCCCTTGTTTCTGTCATAATTTCCATAAGCATAAACCAATACTTTCGGAATTTGAAATCATGAATAGCCCCAAGGAGCATCTTTGTCACATCGCTCATTTAACATACACGCGTTTTTTGACGGATAGCGCGGGCGGGAATATGAGTATTCGGGATGGGGATCGAATCTTCTGCACTCCCAAATACGCCGGAACCTACTCCCAATGGAAACTTCGCCCGGAGCAAATCGTAGTGACAAACATGGACGGCGAGAAATTGGAGGGCGAGGGGGAACTCTCCCGAGAGTACGCCATGCATCTTCGGATATACCAAACGCTCCCGGAGGTCGGCGGTATCGTGCATGCTCACCCGCCTTACTCTCTGATCTTCGCCCATCTGGAACTGCCGATCCCGCCCGCATTGGAGCAGACGGACATCATTGGCGTGACAGGGCTGTGCGAAAAACACCCGTCTCACTCTCCTGACCTAGCCAGAACCGTTGCGGAGACCTTGGCGAAGCGGAGAGAGGAGATAGCCGACCACCCCGTGGCCTGCATTCTTCCGCGTCATGGCGTTACGGTGGCGGGAACGGATGTGGATTACGCCTTCGATGTGTTGGAGAGAATTGAGGGCTCCGCTCGGATATGGGTGCTTCGTCAGGCTGTTTTATCCCAGTTTTCATAACGCCCATATTTTTAACTTACACCGAGGTAATGGCAAAAATCCGAGACGAAATGCGAATATCGAACATTTCACTCTCGGGAAAATAACCTGAAAGTGAATTTTGCAATTTCCCGCACACCCAGAGGTTTTATTAATATGGATGACATCAATCCCGCGCAAAAAATACAACTTGACGCTCTGGCGGAGGAGTACGGAAAACGCCACGGTGCGGCAGTGAATCTCATCAAATCGACCGTTGGCGAAGGGGAGTCATACGCCAACACCGTCGCGCGCGCCGTCTATTCCAAAAACGGCGCATGGGCGGAGTGCATAGACCTGCCGTTTGAATTCACCGGCGGTACCGGGGATGACATCAAACGTCGATTTATCACCACGGAAACGGCAATGAACAAGCTTACCTATATTAGACGCTTGGAGAAACAGGCTGAACTCAATGCAAACATTCGCGAGTTCGGCTTCTTCGCTCTTTATTCGCGCAAAGGTATTATCGATGAACGAGAAGTGTATGTGCGCCAGATCAGGCGAAGAGGCGCGGAGAATCGCCCGTCAATCATAACACACGGGTCGTTTCGCAAGGATCAACTGCCCCTCTTTTTCCGCGCACGTGTTATTATTGACCCGATGGACGCAGAAGTGGCTTGGTCCAGCGGGGCGATGTTCTGCCTTTCCGGCATAGGGGAGAGGCATCTTTTTGTGGATATACCCTATGGAAGCGAGGATGTCCGAGACCTCTCCGATCTGAATGACAACATAACGGAACACTAAGGAGCCTGAACGGTATATCATGCAGCATTACGCCAAACCCCTCGCCAGACTTGTCGCCGAGTTCGAGAAACTCCCGGGAATAGGTCCAAAATCGGCGCAACGCATGGCTTTTCACCTTTTGCGTACACCGCCGGAGGAGGCTCGCGCCTTGGCGGATGCCATCCTGGACATGAAGGAGAAAATACGCTTCTGCACGGAGTGCTTCAACTTCACCGATCAGGAGCTTTGCGATATCTGCAGAAATCCCAAACGGGATCCTTCCAGCATCTGTGTGGTGGCGGAGCCGAGAGATCTCATCGCCATGGAAAAGACCAATGAGTTTTACGGTCTCTATCATGTTTTGCAAGGGGTTATCTCTCCGCAGGAGGGTGTTCTCCCGGACATGCTGAGGATCCGTGAACTGCTTTCCCGTCTTTCCAAATTGCCAGTAAAGGAGATCATCATCGCCACAAATCCCACCGTCGAGGGCGAGGCGACCGCTTTCTATCTAGCCCGTTTATTGAAGCCCATGGGAATGAAAGTCACACGGATCGCTCATGGTCTCCCGGCAGGCGGGGATTTGGATTACGCCGATCAGGCGACGCTCGTATCCGCATTGACATGGCGCAGAGAGATGTGATGATGAGAACAGGAGACGGGATTGAGCGTATTTGACGACAAAAGGATACCGGTCGCCAGTTTCAAACTGGATGTTGGAAGAATGCGGGAGGGATGGTATTCCGACAAGTATTTCAACAATATCGTAATCCTTCTCACCGAACTGGCGAAGAGAGGCTATCGCTTCGGGGGAACCCACGCCGACCTCTCGGACATGAACATCGATCTTTCGACCGTTAACATAGGCGAGATCGAAGTTGAGATGCAGTGGTTCACACGGCGCAAACCGTTTTCGCTGGTGGTGGGAGTGGATAAATGCCTCGCGATGCTTCAAACCTGCACCGGTTATTATGACATTCGGGGAGAATGGAAGGACACCTATGACAAATTAGAGGTGTTCGCGGTACAGGATGGCACGCTCGCCCCGTACGGAGGGGATCCGCGCAAAGTCGCTCCAGTCCTCAAGGTGAGAGGGAGGTATCGGGACTTCGCGATGCTCGAGACCCCAACCCTAGGTGCGTTAACACGGTGCACGAGAGTGGCGACCAACGTGTACAATGTATTGGAGGCTGCAAATGGCAAGGATGTACTTTTCTTCCCGGCGCGCTTCGATGCTCATGAGATTCAAGCCGGGGACGGATACGCCTATCACATCGCCGTTCAGTATTTTAACCATACCCATTCCCACTCCTCTCACTCCATTGTTTCCACCGATGAACAGGGAGAATGGTGGGGTGGCGCGGGAGGCGGCACGGTGGCGCATGCGGGTATCGCCTGCTTTCTAGGGGACACTGCGGAGACAATGATGGCGTTTTCCTCCATTCTTCCCGCCTCGATTCCGCGGATCGCTTTGGTGGATTTCCATAACGATTGCGTCGGAGATTCGCTATTGGTGATGGAAAGCATGTTCCGCCGATACATGGAGTTAACGGACGAAGGCAGGACCGAAGAGGCGCGTAAATTCGTTCTCTTCGGAGTGAGACCGGACACTAGCGGCAACCTTAGGGATGTGAGCGTGGAGCCCTTGGGAGACACAAAACTGGATAACGGTGTGAACCCTAGGTTGTGCTTCATTCTGCGCAACGCCATGGAGAAGGCTTTCGAAAGATGGGATATACCCGGCAAATGGAGGGACGCCGCATTTGCGTGGTGCATGAATGTTAAGATCATCGTAACGGGAGGTTTCACGCCGGAGCGTATTAGACAGTTCGAATCGCAATGCGTGCCTGCGGATGTCTATGGCGTCGGCTCTTACCTTTACTCCAACTGTTCCGTTTGCGGAACGAACAACGATTACACTGCGGACGTGGTGCGGGTTAAATTGGAGGGAGAGTGGTATGATCTCGCCAAAGTGGGAAGAGAGGCGTGCGATAATCCAAATCTGGAAAGGATATGAGGAGAGAGGACTATGGGTGTTAAGCCGATTCAACAGGTGAAATGGGATGGCAAGGTGGTGGATATTTTAGTGAGCGAAAGGCGTTTTCCACGGGTGGCGGAGAGCGTGATCGTGCCGGTGGCTCCGAATTTAAAGATGTCATATGGAATTGCGAAGTGGGTGCGGGACGCCACGGCGGGCAAATTCCAAATAGAGGCGGAGCGTGCAGCGCCTCTGGCGCCCGGCGACGCTTTCGCGGGATCAGGCGGGAAATATCGTTTTCAACACGCCATCGTCGCGGTAGTGATGGATGAGACAAAGCGATACACTGCGGAATGGATCGAAAAGTCTGTTCAGAGCGCACTGCGCCTCGCAGCGGAACGCCATGCGCATAGCTGCCTGGTCGCGGACATGACTGATGATCTTATGCGTCAGCCGCAATGGCTTTCGTTAGAGGAGCGAAAAGCCATTTGCAAGCCTGTGGCGATGGCGATACTGCAAGGCGTTCGAAAAGCCGCCACATCCCCTGAGGAAGTGGCAATATGGGTTTGGAGAAGCGACTACAAGGATATCTGGATGGAGGCTTTAAGTAGCCTAGAATAAGCGTCAAGTACCGGGTAATTGCCAATATCTCTTTTCAAGTGCTTCACCAAGTTTGAGATAAAGGATCCTAATCCTTTTTTTCTGATTTGCGCAATTACCTCTCCTGACGCGATTGTAAACTGAATATCCTCCGCAAAGGCGCCGCCGAAATGTAATCATGGAACAGACACAGAGGAAGGATATGGAGTTTTTTTAATCGGTTCGTCGTGTATAACTAATAACCATCCGATAATGCGTCGTCTTTCATGACAGGATAATTTACATATGGAACTGGCAACCATCATACACTATATGGGGGATATGCTCGGACGAGTCATAAGCGAGCAGGAATCCCCCTTGTTGTTTGAAACGGAGGAGCGTATTCGCGCTCTCGCAAAAGCACGCCGAGGAGGAGACACTTACGCTGCGGAAAGATTGGCGTACGAAGCCTCGCAACTCACAGCGGATATGGCGCGAGGAATTGCAACAGCGTTCACCCTCTATTTTGACATCGCAAATCTTGCGGAGGAGGCGCAGCGAGTTCACATCCTTCGCGAAAGGGAACGCATGGGAGATCCCATGCCGGTGGATGATTCCATAGCCGAAGCCATCCTTATACTCAAGCAGAAGGGACTGACCTCAAGTCAAGTGGATAGTCTGCTTCGAAAGCTGCATATCGAATTGGTGATCACTGCGCACCCAACGGAAGCGAAACGCCGAACGATACTCTCCAGCCTCAAAAGAATATCGGATATCGTCAAGGTTTTTTATGAATCCGAGCCATTGCCGAGGGAACGCTCTGAATTTGAGAGCATGATGCTTTCCGAACTTTCCGTTTTATGGCTAACGCGCAGATTCCGAACGAACAAGCCCGCCGTTACGGATGAAGTGCGCACCGGTCTCTATTTTGTGGACGAGGTTTTCTGGGACGCCCTTCCCATGATTTATGAGAGCCTTGACGCCGCATTGACGAAATACTATCCCGACATCACCTCTCCAACGGGGTGGTTAACCATCGCGTCGTGGATCGGTGGGGACAGAGATGGAAATCCCAATGTAACGGCCGAAGTCACTGCGGAGACTCTTAGACTGCACCGAGGGCTGGCTGTGGAGAGACACCGAAGGTTATTGCAGGATCTATCCAGACGTCTAAGCATTAACGGGCAAAGGGTGCCGTCGCCTGAGAAATTAACGCAATGGCTCGATTCGAGACGACCTTGGCCGGAACATGTGGCATACCTCGAGGGGAGATACGCAAACGAACCCTATCGTCATGCGGTCGCTCTGCTTGTATCCGATTTGGAGGAGGCGTCGCAAGAAAATGTAACCCACTACTTATTAAGCGACACACCGCACAAGGCGAGTCTGAATGTGGAGGATCTGCGGGGACCTTTGGATATGATCGCATCCGCCCTTCCAACAAGATTAACGAATACGAAACTGAAATCGGTGCAGTATCATCTGGATATTTTCGGATTGCATTGCGCACATTTGGACTTAAGGGAGGATTCCAGCCGTTTGCGCTCCGCATTGGGGGAGATTTTGCTAGCGATAGGATTTGACACCAATTTCGAGTCAAAAGATGAGAAAGGGCGTTTGGAGGTTCTTATAAAATTATTGCGGGAGCATCCGGAACGACCCAACCTACTAGCGCGAACCCCGGGGGTGACCTCGGCGTCGGCGGAAACATGGTCGCTTTTCCGGCTCATCTCCCGAGTGCATAACGTATACGGGGGCGATTTGCTAAAAACGTTCATCATCTCGATGTGCCGCGGAGCGGCGGATGTGCTAACCGTCTTGCTCCTCGCGAAATGGTCAGGATGCGCCGACGGATTTTCCATCGTGCCGCTGTTCGAAACGATGGATGATTTGCACAACGCCTCGGATATCCTTGAAAATCTGTTTACCACAGACGCCTACCATGAACACCTATCCACTTGCGGGTGGGAACAGATGGTAATGATTGGTTATTCGGATAGCAACAAGGATGGTGGATTTCTCGCAGCGAACTGGGCGTTATATCAATCCCAAGAGGAGATCGCGGAGGTTTGCGGCAAAAATAACATTCGTCTCACTCTGTTTCATGGACGCGGAGGATCCGTGGCGAGAGGGGGCGGACCTGCGAACAGAGCCATCCGAGCCCAGCCTCCGGGAACGCTTCATGGAAGGTTTCGACTAACGGAGCAGGGAGAGAACATAGCCTCAAGATATTCCAATTTCGATCTCGCACATCGCCATTTGGAACAGATCGCCAATGCGGTCATTTTGGCGAGCGCAAAGGACGAATACCCGTCTATTAATGGAAAAACCCATAAGAATATGCTCGTTTGGCGCAATGTAATGGAGAAAATATCCGCCGCTTCACTCGCCGCGTATCGCAAATTGGTGTACGAAACACCCGGGTTCACGGATTATTGGCGGTCCGCCACACCCATAGATGAAATCAATCGACTCAGCATAGGGTCTCGCCCCTCATCGCGCGGGGGGTCTAATCCTCAGGTAACGAAAATTCGCGCTATACCGTGGGTCTTTTCTTGGATGCAATCTCGTTATAATTTCCCGGGCTGGTACGGTTTGGGTTCCGGACTTGCCGAGGAGGATCCAATACGATTGAAGGAGATATACGAGGAGTGGCCGTTTTTCAAGGCTTTGCTGGACAATGCGGAGATGGCCATCCTCAAAGCCGATATGGAAATAGCCCAGCTTTACTCGGATTTGACGCCGGACAAGGAGTTGGCAAATCGGATTTTCACCTCCATTCAAAACGAATATGACAGAACCAGGGATTCCATCCTTGCAATCACCAGCCACGAGGAGTTGATGGATTCCGATCCCATCATCCAGAGGTCCATAAAACTCCGTAACCCTTATGTGGACCCTTTAAACTATCTGCAGGTGGAGATTCTTCGCCGATTGCGCTCCCTGCCGGATCCGAATGCACCGGAAGCGGAGGAGTTACGAGAGGTGATTGACGTCACTATCAGCGGTATCGCGTCGGGATTGCGAAACACTGGCTAAGGAATTTCTCGGATGGTGGATGCATGGACGGCGATCGTTTGTGAACTAAGCCAATCACTGAATATCACATATCAACAGGAGCTAACACATGAAAATAGGTTTGAGGATTCCCGGAACAGCGAGACAGATGCCTTTCCAGGATTTTTGCGCTTGGTGCAAGGAGAACGGGTTTGACGGAGTTGACTTGGGCGGTACTGATCCAAACGCCGTGCAAACGGTGCGTCAGGCGGGGTTGGAGGTCGGCACGGTGGACATCCATTCCCTTGGAGGCTTTTTCGGCTCGGATGCTGACGCGGAAAAGGCATTGGCGGACTCGAAGAATTTCATTGACGCCGCAACATCTCTGGGGTGTTTCAAGTACTTCGTTGTTTTGATGCCCCCCGACGGAAGCAAAGGCAGAGCGGCGAATTTTGAACGATTGAAGGATACCTTCGCTCCTTTGCTTCAATACGCAGAGGAGAAAGGCGCCAGGATCGGAATGGAGGGATATCCTGGGGGACCTCCGCACTACGCCGCTCTTGGTGTAACCCCCGAAATGCTTCGAGCGATCTTTAAGGCGTTTCCCTCTCCGGCGCTTGGGATCAACTTCGATCCAAGCCATCTGATACGGATTGGCGTGGACTATATCCGTTTCCTGGAGGAGTTCGGAGAAAGAGTCATCCATTGCCATGGAAAGGATACGGTCTTCGATCAGGAGGCGATGTATCTGCACGGATCACTGGGCAAAACTTTTTGCCGCACCAAGGGCTTCGGAGAAGACTGGTGGAGGTATTGCATACCTGGGGAGGGCTTGGCGGACTGGGCTAAGATTGGCGCGATATTGGATACCAAAGGGTTCGACGGCATGGTAAGCGTGGAACTGGAGGATTTCCGATATTGGAAAACCTGGGAGAAGGAATCGCTGGGACTCCTTCGAGCAAAAAAACACCTACGCAAGTACCTCTGAACAAGATCGATTCGAATAAGAAGGGCGTTCACCGCACCAAGGCGAACGCCCTTTCCATTTAACGCTCCTCGTACCGATAACTGAATCTGTCATCAGGCGCGGTGTCCCCTTGGTCAATGAAGGAGAGTATGTCTCCGTTCACTGGGGCGTTGTCCGCCCATTTAAAGTCGAATCGCAGCTTTCCGGAGGATTCCGACAAGCCGATCAAACTTCTGGGAACGGCGATTTGCATCTGATTCCCCTTGATCGCATAGCGCACGTGACCGATGGGTTTCCATTCCCACTTGTCAGCCACGTTCTTTTCGATCACCCCGGGCCCGTCCCTGTTGATGATGTAGTCGTACCCCTCCCATCCGGTTTTGGGATTGTCGTCCGTGTTTATAAAAAGAAGCATCCATTTATCACCTTTGGGAGCGGTGATGGGATTCACGGTTCGAACATAGAAATAGAGATATAATCGATCTCTTGCGACTTTCATTGTGTCGAAATCGTTGCGCCCGGAATCGTTCACATAATGTTTCCCGCCCCATCCGTCATGGTCACGGTGGGCGGTGTCCCCGATGTCATCAAGATATACAGGCTTGACCGTATCCCATTGAGAGAAATTATTCCCTATGATGATGGTGCGCTGCGGGCTAGGAGAGGGAACCTGGCGCACTCCCTTGTATCGTCGAATATTCGCCACCAGTTGATAATAGTAATCGTCTCTGAAACCTCCGCGCATCGGTTCTATATCGCGACTATACTCCTCGTCATATTCATCCACAAAAAAGGTGCCCCCCTTGGGTAAAGGCTTCCCAAGAAAATTGATACCGCCGTTATTGACGAAGCGCTGCGCTATCCATTCATTCCATCCGGTTACGAAGACGAACTCCGGATCAACTTGCAAGGCGCGCTTCCATTGTTCCGCAAAACAAAGCCCAAGCGCGGGTGTTTGTTCCGAGGGCGGTGGCTCGTGACCATCATGAAAGCTCCTGCCGATATTGGAGACGGGATGTTGCGCCACGCACACGCTTATCTCCTCCGGTATATCCGGATTTGTGTCCCATCCGGGGTTTTGGGGGTAATTGTCGATCCAAGGCCATTTATCCTTTCCGTCACCGAACCATTGCTGGCCTTTGGTCCACGCCCAGGATTCCCGAAAAGTAAAGAAATCCTTTATCTTTTGATCCAAGCCTTCCTGGGAAGAGATGATCAATGGTTTGCCCTTCCAGCGAAACCAGAGGTCGGGATAGAGGTTTTTGGAATAGAAGACATCATAAAGGTGTTGGACGACCTCTGCGGACTTGGAGTGAGTGATAAACGTGATTTGCGGGGTTTTCTCGCCTACGGCCCTCATGCTCTCCAGCACTTTGCATATCTCCGTATATTCAGGATCATAGGTGAGCGCGTTGGTCACATCAAAAATCAGCACATCCACACCTGCGTTCGCCAGCATTTGAGCGTGCTTTCGGATGACAAAAGGATCATCGGACAAATAATATCCCAGATAAGGCTCTCCCCACCAATGAAATGCGTAAAGCGGACCGTATTGCGGATTGGAGGGATCGGCTTTCAACAACTTTGAGATATCATAGAGCGGTGAATCCTTGCCTGTCTCCCAGAGGAAATAAAAGATTCCCACATACTTATCAGGGCGCGGAGGACCGCACTCCTTGTACCCCGGCAAAGTTCTCCCAAGCGCGTCAGTCGCGTCCCAAGTGTCGCTCATCAGATCACGTGTTTTTGGATTAGCCATGGTTTGCGCCGAGACCGCACCCCCGATCATAAGGATAAACAAAAGTGTCGTCAACAAGGCAAGCGCATGCGGATATTTTTTAATAATCATACTCTTATCCTTTGATGAAATAAAGGCGTTCCGATTTATTTCTCGTCCAAACGCATTCCCTTCATGGAATTCGCAAGGAGCAATCCGTGCATCAAAAGGTCGAAGGTGTCAGGATCTGCGATGTCCGTAATTATATTTGAAATGTGATAGGAGGGTTCCACGAACTATCGTCATATTAAGTGAAAAAGCATCTCGCTTGCCTCCAATTATCCCACGTTTTCACCTCCCTCCACAACTGAATATGAATCATGGGGTGTCTTCTGATGGGTTCAAGGACACTTCAAAGTATTCTACCATAAGTGACGTTTGCACAATTCCGAGGTCACAGCGTTTCGCATCTCCTTACGGAAATAGGGTGGATGGAACTCAATGCTTAATGTTTCCTTACGTTACCGGTTATAATAATTAAACTCAGTCATCGGTGGTTGTTGCATAATTCGTAAATCGGAGCCAGTAATTCAATATAGGCTTGATAAACGGTACAATACTCGATTTTCGCAATTACTTTGTTTCAGGGAATAAGGATATGCGTGCGTTTTTGACGGGAGGGTCCGGATTTATCGGTGCACACGTTGCAAGGGCTTTGAGGGAAGAGGGATGGGAGGTTCAGGCACTTGTTCGTCCGACAAGTCGAACCGAGAATTTAAAGAAACTTCAGTGCAATTTAATCACGGGCGATTTGAGAGAGATGCAATCCCTCAAAGAGGGCATGGCTGGGTGCGACTTGGTCATGCATGTCGCCGCCGATTACAGGCTATGGTCGCGCAATCCTGATGAACTATACAAGAGCAACGTCGATGGCACGCGCAACATTTTTCAAGCCGCCTTGGATTTGAAAATTCCCAAAGTGATATACACCAGTTCCGTGGGTACGTTGGGCATTCCAGGAAATGGCGCTCCCGGCGACGAGGAAACCCCTGTGACTCTTGAGGATATGATCGGACATTACAAGCGCAGCAAGTTTCTGGCTGAGAGAGAGGCGGAACTCTATTTCAAGGATTACAATCTGCCTGTGGTGATCGTCAATCCAAGCACTCCAGTGGGAGAGGAGGATGCAAAACCGACGCCAACTGGAAAAATCATTGTCGATTTCCTAAATAACAGGATGCCCGCATACGTGCAGACAGGGCTGAATCTTGTGGATGTACGAGATGTGGCCATGGGACATTTGCTCGCCGCACGGAATGGCGAACCGGGTAGAAAATATATTCTAGGTTCGCAAAATATTACCTTCCGTGGTATATTAGAATTGCTTGCGCAATTAACCAGCGGACGAGCTCCTGTCTTACAAATCCCGCATTCGGTTGTAAGCGTATTGGCGAATATTGACACTTTTATATTTGATAAGATACTCCATAGGGAGCCACATATCCCCGTCGAGGCGGCGAGAATGGCGCGCAAATTCATGTTTTTCGATTCCACTCGAGCGGTTCGTGAGTTGGGATTTCCGCAACACCCTGTGGAAGACGCTCTCGCTCGCGCAATCAAATGGTATTGTGAAAATGGATACGTATCCAAACGAGCGATGAAGGAAATAAGATGCAAATAACGAAACAAGAGGTGTTGGCAAACCAAGACACCCAATTACATAAGTCAATTCGAAAGGTCACTTTGGCTAAGGAAGTCGGTTTCTGCTTTGGAGTGAAAAGAGCGATCAACCTTACTCGGCAGGCACTTGCGGAGAGAGATAACGTCTTTATCGTGGGGGATCTCGTTCATAACAAATCCGTAACCGACGAGCTTGAAGGCAAGGGGCTTCAAAAGATATCCGATTTCGATGAGCAGCGCAACGGCACAATGGTGATTCGCGCTCATGGTATCCCCAAAGTCAAACTAAATGACGCTCGCAGCCGAGGTTTGGAGATTGTGAACGCCACATGCCCCATCGTGATGCGAGCGCAGGAAGCGGCGAAGAATTTGGAAAATCGCGGATGCCAGGTTGTTATCATCGGGGATCAAAACCACGCTGAAATCAAGGGAATATTGGGAGCGTTGGATCAGCCGGCGCTTGTCATCGACAGCCTCGCGGAGTTACACACCGCACGCGCGGAACACCGTTTGAAGCGCAAGGTGGGGGTGATTTTTCAAACCACCCATGCATTGGAGTTATGCCGCGAAATTGTGAATGAGCTTGTTTTCATGTGCAAGGAGATTCAAATCATAAACACCATATGTCGCCCTGTTCAAATGAGACAGGATGACGCCTTGGATTTGGCGGAGAAGGTGGATTTGATGCTCGTTGTTGGAAGCCGCACAAGCGCCAACACCATGGAACTTGCCAGTTTGTGTCGTCATCACAACCCGTACACCTTAACGCTACAAGACGAAGAGGAGCTCCGGGATGAGGATTTCGAATGGGCGTATCATATCGGCATCGCTTCCGGACTCTCCACTCCCGAGGACATCGTGGAGAATCTAAGACAGCGTATCCTTCGCTGCTCAGATCCCGTCATACCCGAGAAACGTCCGCAATTATCCTATGATGGATAAACCATCGATGGAAACGGAATCCAAAGACGGTCCCATTGGAATCCTGACATCGGTGCGCCAGGAAATGGTGGCGATTGCGCATCTGTTAAATCCCATCAGTTTATTTAAACGCAACGGAGTTTCCTACTATCACGGGGAAATCGATGGGATACCCGTCATACTCACTCGCTCGGGAATGGGGTGGGAAAGAGCGCAGCGAGCGGCAAATGGGTTAATAGGCGCCGGTTCACCCAAATCGCTGATCATAGCCGGATTCGCAGCCTCATTATCTCCGGGAGTGAAAAGAGGCGAGATCATCATCCCGGATTGCGTGCAAGCGAGCCAAAACCTCGCACCCGACACCCCGTCACTTACTCCCTCAATCCCGATGGACGATGTGATCCGTACTCCTCATATTCACATAAACAAAGGAGGATTGATCACTCATGACCGAATAGTAATTCATACGTCCGAAAAACGCGCGATCGCCGGCGTCCACCCTAACTGCGCCTCCTTGGATATGGAAAGCTACCCCATGGCGATGGAGGCGGAAAAGGCGAAAATCCCTTGGATAATCGTAAGGGGAATCACCGACGATTTCAACGAGGACATGCCCTTGGACTTCAACCGTTACGTTGGGGCGAACGGTGAAACATCCGCATCACTAGTAGCTTTAGCCGTATGTCTGCGTTTTTGGAAAATTCCAGCTATGATCGATTTCGGTAAAAACGCGCAGCAAACCGCTGATAAAATCGCGGATACGGTGCACAACTTCATCCTCTCCTTGGCATGAGATTGGCTTCAGCATGATTACCTCCGCAAGTGAAAAGATCCACAACTTTTGACCCATATATGCGTCGTGTGATATACTGAATAGTCATCCCTGTATCGGCGAATATCGGAGGAAATCTCATGAAATCGCTGCTTCCGCAATTCAAGATGATTCTATTCCTTGGATCTCTTCTCACTCTCAAATCCTCTGTTAGCCTAGCGCAAACCCTCAATTATCAAACCACATGGCTCGGAAACTCATACGGCGGCAAAGATGACAAATGGGTGCAGGATTGGGTGGAGGAGATATACGTGACACCCAATGGCGTCGTTTACACGGATGCATTCTGGGACGAGGGCGGCAGAGAGGTTGGTGTCTACAACAATGGCAAGATCATCGGTATGGCCGGACACACCCATGGCTGGGGTATGACCGGTGGCGGGGCGGTGACGGCGAACGGTAAATACCTCTTCTTCGCGCAATCGGTGAATAACGAAGGCGGTCATCTCAAGGACGCCGGCACTTGGCCGCCGACGGGGGATGTATGGTATGGTGTGTCTCGCAGGTCCCTTGCGAACATCCAAAATGCAGATCCCTTCCCTGGAGGCAAGGGAGGAGCCGGAGATACCCTGCGAGGCACGTTTTTGCTCGTAAACCAGACTGCATCCGATGTCCATGCCGAGATCAAGGGAATCGCGGCGTCCGCAACACGCCTCTACCTAAGCGATCCCGCGAACAGCCTCATACGTGTGTATGATTGCGATACAATGGCGCAGTTGGCGCAGTGGAGGGTGCCGCGTCCCGGCGCACTGGCATTGGCGAAGGATGGCTCCTTATGGGTCTTGCAAAGCGGAGATTCCCATGCCCCCGCTCGTATCCTCCATTTCGATACGAAAGGGAAAAGACTGCCGCAATCCATTGTGTTTCCAAATTGGATGACCCCGCGTGCGATCTGCTTGGATCCGAAAGGACGCCTGCTCGTTGCGGATGACGGTCCTCAGCAAAACATAAAAATCTATGATGTTTTGAATTCCAAGCCCAAGCTTGCACGAACATTCGGAGAGAAATACGGTGTGTTCGCGCAAGGCGGGGTGATCGCCCCCCTCCGTTTCCACGATCTCTCGGGCGTGGGATGCGACGCCAAGGGCAATATCTACGTGGCTGGAGGATATGGCGTAGCAGGGGACGGAGTGGGCACGGAGTTATCGGCTTACACTCCCGCAGATAAGGAGTTATGGCGATTATACGGTCTGCTCTTTGTGGATGAATCGGAGACCGATCCTGCAAATGTAACCATGGCGTATTCCAAGCATGATCTATTCACTTTAAACTATCACAAAACGCAGCCCGGAACAGAGTGGGGATACAAGGCGTTCACTCTGGATCGTTTTCGTTATCCGCAGGATCCAAGACTGCACGTTTATCCGACCAATACATGGGTGCGCCGGATTAAAGGACATTTGCTTTTATACATGTGCGACATGTATTCGAGCTTTTTGGCCATCTACCGTTTTGACAACGACAAGCACGGATACATCGCCATTCCCTGCGGCTTTTTCGCCAAGAGCCATTTCAAAGGAGATTGGCCTCCCAACCAACCCTCTGTTGGCGAATGGATATGGAGGGACAAAAATGGTAATGGTTCATTCAATGCGGGTGAATTCGATAATCTGAAACAGGACGCCCCAAGTCTGTGGGGATGGTCGGTGGATTCACGAGGGGACGTATGGCAGGCAACCGATAACTCCGGCGTGAGATATTTCCCTCTAAGAGGCTTGGATAAGCACGGTTCTCCCATTTACACCTACGATTCAATGAAGGTAATTCCCATGCCAAGCCCTTTCAACAATCTGCAGCGCGCCGATTACATCCCTTCCACGGACACGATGTATCTCGCGGGTTACACCAACGAGTATCCGAACGACCATGGCTACTGGAAGGTGATCGGAAGAGTTATCGCCCGATACGACAATTGGTCGAAGGGAAATCGAAAGCCAAGATGGGTTCTTCCTGTGTCGCATAGCGATTCCAAAGGCGACACGCTGTTACCCGCCTCCTTCTGCTTGTGCGGCAAATATCTATTCACTGTGGGGGTGCAAAGCGCTTTGGTGCGCGTATACGATAACTCCGATGCGAAATATGTCGGCTCCATCTCCCCGGGGCCGGAGGTGGGAGGCAAAAGCGGATGGGTGGACATACCCTATGGCATCTGTGCGCGTCAGCTGAAGGATGGGGAATACTTGATAACGGTGGAAGAGGATTGGCATGCGAAGAATATCCTTTACCGATGGAAACCTTAAGAGCTTCGAATTGAGCCTGACAAATCTCATTAGTTCACCGATTGAAAAAAAGTTTATTTTTTTTCAAAAAACCCCTAAAGATACTGTGATGACCCGCCAATAATACGGGTAACACCGAAGAAGCCACCATGGAACTCGATACGAGTGGCTCCCAAGAGTTCGGAAACACCGAACCAGTTAACGAAAGCGATCATGCCAATGTTGGAATCCCTGTTTTCCAATTCGTCATTTAAAATAGCGGAGGACGCGCTGAACGGTCTCGCGGCGCGACAGACCGCAATAAGCGACAATATCGCAAATGTCAACACTCCGGGGTACAAAAGGGAGGAAGTTCCCTTCGAGCAGCAACTTGCCTCCGCAATAAACCAGAGCTATAACCCCTACACAGGCGTGAAGGAGACTCATGTATCCTCCTTTACACCGGATACTATTGAGGACACAAGCTCCTCGCTAAGACTTGACGGGAACAACGTGGATATCGACCGTGAAATGGTGATGTTAGCTGAAAACACATTGCGCTACGAAACGATGAGCGAGTATATGTCCTATTATTTCACGAATCTTAAGACGGCGATCAATGTCACTTAATGCAAAACGATAGATAGGATTTTTTGGAAAGGAGCATATCCCATGAGCATATCCGGGTCACTCGGAATCAGCGCCTCCGGTCTCACAGCCGAAAGATTGAGGATGGATGTCATCAGCAACAACTTGGCGAATGTCAACACCACCCGCACGCCATCCGGAGGTCCCTATCGAAGAGAGCATGTGGTGCTGGAGGAGCGGTTCAAAAACGATGGTTTCGGCTCTTTTCTCAACAACGCCATGGGCAACGGTGTGGAGGTGGTTTCGGTGCAGCCGGATAACACCCCATTGAAAAAAGTGTACGATCCAGGCAATCCGGATGCGGGTAAGGACGGATATGTGTTGATGCCTAATGTGGAACCTGTGATGGAGATGGTAGACTTAATATCAGCGACTCGCGCATATGAGGCTGGTGTCAGCGCCATAGATTCCGCCAAACAGATGCAATCGAGCGCACTTAGCATAGGAAAGGCGTAGTCGGGATGAGAATAGATACAATATCCCCGGATATTTTAAACGGCATCGCCTCCGGGGCTCAACCGGATATGCTATCCAAAACCATCCCTTCAGGCGAGGGAGCGGGGAAATCATTCGGACAGTTCCTGACGGAAGCCCTCGCGGAGGTGAACGGATCGCAACAAAACGCGAATGACATGATGACGCGTTTAGCCGAAGGACAACCCATAGACATTCATCAGGTTATGATCGCCATGGAGGAGGCATCCACATCCCTCGCTTTAACCGTGCAGGTTCGAAACAAAATTGTGGAAGCTTATCAGCAAATAATGCAGACGCAAGTATAACGGGAATCCCTTAACAAACGCTACGCGTTCAGGAGGGAGATTGAATTGTAAATTGACCGGATATATTCCCCGAAATATACCCGGCGTAAGTTGTTATATGGGGGTAACTCGATGGAAAATGGCCTAAGCAAGTTGAAAGAGCTTTGGCAGAATACAAGCCGAACCAATCAGATCATGGTGGCGACACTGCTCGCGGCAATGATTATGGTGGGGATCGGTTTTGTTTTTTATGCGGATTCTCCGGATTACACAACGCTTGTATCCAATCCAGCGCCATCGGATTCCGCGAAAATTCTAGATTTGCTCAAGCAGCAGAAGGTACCGTTTCGGATCAGTAACGATGGTACGTCGATTGAAGTGCCAAAAGCCGATGAGCCTGAGCTTAAAATGACACTGGCGGGACAGGGTCTCCTCAATTCCGGAGCTCCCGGTTACTCCTTGCTTGAAAACGCTCCGTTCGGAGAGACACAGGCGATGGAAAAGAGCCGGATACGGGAGGCGCTGGAGGGCGAGATGGAAAACGCCATCCAGTCGCTGGACCCGGTTTCCTCGGCAAGCGTGAAATACGCCCCGGGTGACGATTCTCCATTGGTCAATATCGATCAGAAAGCCCCTTCAGCCAGCGTTATCGTCCATTTGAAGCCAGGCAGCCAATTGACGGACGCCAACATCAAGGCGATTGTAGATCTGGTCAAATCGGCGTACACTGGTCTCTCGGAGAAAAATATCACATTGGTTGATGGCGAAGGGAACCTTCTCTGGGATGGTGAAGAGATGAGTTCCGGGGTGCCCGGCTCCAATGACCGAATTTCCGATGAGAAAGCCTACTCGGATGCGCTAAAGCGACAGATAGAATCCCAGATCGATCAACTCGTGGGACCGCATAAGTCCTCCGTTTTGGTGAGAGCTAGCCTGGATATGGACAAGCAAACCCAAACGGTTCACACGGTTCTTCCCGGCCAGCGCACATCCAAATCTATTGAAGAGGAAACACTTACCGGCGGCGGATCCATATCCGGCGGAGCGCAACCCGCAGGAATAGCGTCGAACACTTCCACTAACTCAGCACCCCCGGTGTATGGTTCTGGAAACGTGAAAACCAGCGGCGGAAACTATTCACACACCACAACCACGGAAACCGATAGCGTTAGCACTTCGGATACGCAAACCGTCAAGGCTCCGGGGGATGTGCAAAATTTAAGAGTTTCCATAGCGCTTGATAGTTCGATCCCCCCATCCACCGCCCAAGCGGTGCAGAGTATGATTCAGAATTACATCGGCGCCTCTCCCTCCACCCCAAATCGTCAGGTTGTGGTGCAATCGGTGCCTTTCGACCAATCCGTATTTTTGAGCGAAAAGAAGGCTGCGAAACAACAAGCCACATCCGCAATGATCCATACGTATGTCAACTACATAGTTCCGATATTGCTTATCATCGTGATGCTTATCCTCCTCGCTAGAGGGTTGAGGCACACGATGATGCCATCCCGGGAATTGGCTCTGGCGGGTGGCGGCGGAAGCATTGCCGGTTATGGAAGGAACGGCATGCAGACGGCCGGACTGGATATGACAGTTGGTCAAAACGATCCGAATGAAATGATTTTGGCCGAAGGCGAAATGCCCAAGGTAATCGGATTGAATACCGGTGAGAACGTGCACACGTTCGATGTGATAGAGGAAGCGTTTGATGCAAATCTGGAGAGCATCATGCACCTCGCCAAATCAAAACCGGAGACTATAGCACGTCTTGTCAAAAGCATGATGAGCGAGGATAAGTAATATTAAGATATCTTATGAGTGCGGGGCTCCTCGTTGATTGAATGGTAAGGAAAGGATGGCGAAGGAATATTGGCTCGAACCTTGACAATATCTAACAAACAGAAAGCCGCTATTCTTATTATGGCTCTCGGACCAGAGATCACCAGCACTATTTTCCCCTACATGGCGGAACAGGACGTTGAGCAACTGATGATCGAGGTTGCGCGCCTAGGGCAGGTGGGTTCCTCTGAGCGAAACGCAGTGATCGCTGAGTTCCGCGAAATGTGCATGGCGCAGGAGTACATCTCCGAGGGAGGAATCGACCATGCAAGGCGTTTCCTGGAATCCGCATATGGCGCGGATCGAGCGAACTCCCTGATCAACCGCGTGGTTCAAGCACTTCAGGTGATGCCGTTTGATTTTATCAAGAAAGCCGATCCCGCTCAGTTGCTTTCCTTCCTTCAAGAGGAGCATCCGCAGACAATCGCCTTGATATTGGTTCACCTCGCCCCAAATCAAGCTGCGGCTGTGATATCGGGATTGCCGCAGGAGGTGCGCGCGGAGGTGGCGCGGCGCATCGCCATCATGGATCGCACCCCGCCGGATGTTATTAATCAGATAGAGAAAGTTCTCCAGCAGAAGATGTCCTCCGTTGTGACGCAAAAATTCACTGCGGTGGGCGGCGTGAAGGCGTTGGTTGAGGTGCTGAACTGGGTGGACCGAACCACGGAAAAGACGATTTTGGAGACGCTCTCGGAAAATAATCCGGAGCTTGCTGACGAAGTCAAGAAGCTAATGTTCGTATTTGAAGATATTACTCTCTTGGATGACGCCTCCATCCAGAAAGTCCTCCGAGAGGTTGAAACCAAGGAGTTGGGGCTTGCTCTCAAAGGAGTCGGGGAGGATGTGCAAAATCGGATATTCAAGAATATGTCCGAGCGCGCAAGCAATATGCTCCGGGAAGAGATGGAGTTCATGGGACCCGTCCGATTGCGTAACGTGGAGGAGGCGCAACAACGGATCGTCGGCATCATCCGCCGGCTGGAGGAGGCTGGGGAGATTATCGTAGCCCGAGGAGGCGGCGAAGAATTAATCGTGTAGTTTGGGAGTGAAATCGTGTCGAAAATTATAAAAACCACCGAAAAGACTCACGCGGCGATATTCGAGGATATCGAACAGATCGCGGAGGAGGAACGCAGTCGGATTTTCGGCTCCCCGCCAGAGCCCGAGGATATCCAAATTCTCCGCGAGGAGACCCAAAAGGAATGCCGACGACTCATCCTCGCAGCGAAGGAACAAGCGAAAGCGATTCGCGCCCAAGCGAAAGAGGAGGGCTATAATCAAGGCAAGGAGGATGGATACCGGCAAGGTTTCGAAGACGGCATCGCTCAAATGACAGAGGAGAGGGAGCGTTATCGATCTCAATTGGAAAACTTCATCGCTTTGATTGAAGAAGAGAGATTGAGACTTTGGAACGAAGCGGAACCTCAAATTGTGCAGTTCGCACTTGAGATAGCGCAAAAGATTGTCAAGGATGAGGCTCGTATCAATCACGAGGTGGCGATCTCCGTTATTAAGAACGCCATGAGACGCATAGTGGATACCAATAACATCCGCATTCGCGTCAACGGCTCCGATCTCGAGGCCGTGCGCGGAGCGCGAGAGGATATAGCCCAGTTGGTGGATGGCATCCGCCATCTTGAGATCGTTGAGGATAGACGGGTGTCGCCGGGCGGATGCGTGGTGGAAACGAGCGGAGGGAATATCGATTCGCGCATTGAGACACAACTCGCGGAAGTGGAGAAACTGTTCACTACCGGATCCATTAATACCGCCACTTCTTAAAGTATGATGCAAGGAACTCACGATGCAAGACTTAAAGATTCCTTCCGAACCACTTCCTCCTATCAATTTGGACAGATATCGCCAGGCTCTGAGCCGATTCGACTCCGTAAAAATGAACGGAAGGGTGGTGCAGGTAATCGGCTTGGTGATAGAATCCTGCGGTCCCTCCGCGATGATAGGCGAAATATGCAATATCATTGTGGATCGTTTTAAACCTCCGGTTTTAGCGGAGGTGGTGGGATTTCGCGAAAACAGGGCGTTGCTGATGCCGCTTGGGGTGATGGAGGGTATCAAGCCTGGCAGCGAGATCGTGGCGACTCGTTCCATACATCATATAAACGTCGGAGAGGAGCTACTGGGCAGAGTTCTGGATGGATTGGGCAATCCCATTGATGACAAAGGTTCCCTTCGAACAGCCCAAAGCTATCCGGTTAACTCCTCCCCTCCAAACTCGCTGCAGAGGAAAAGGATTACCGATCCCCTCCCGATGGGGATAAGAGCCATCGATTCCTGCCTCACCATTGGCAGAGGACAACGCGTCGGGATATTCGCCGGATCCGGTGTGGGAAAGAGCACCACGCTCGGTATGATCGCGCGCAACTCCAAGGCGGATGTGAACGTGATCGCATTAACCGGCGAGCGCGGCAGGGAGGTGCGCGATTTCATAGAGGAATCGTTGGGCGAGGAGGGATTGGCAAGATCCGTGGTGGTGGTTGCCACGTCCGACCAGCCTGCTCTCGTGAGAATAAAATCGGCATTGGTCGCCACGACGATCGCGGAGTTTTTCCGAGACCAAGGGGCGGATGTCATTCTGATGATGGATTCCGTCACCCGCCTCGCCTTGGCGCAGAGGGAGGTAGGATTGGCGATCGGGGAGCCTCCCGCTACCAGGGGATACACCCCATCGGTCTTCGCGTTGCTGCCCAAATTACTTGAAAGAGCCGGCACTTCGGACAAGGGAAGCATTACGGGGCTGTACACGGTTTTGGTGGAAGGGGATGACATGAACGAACCGGTGGCGGATGCGGTCCGAGGGATATTGGACGGACACATCGTCCTGTCTCGCGCATTGGCTCACCAGAACCACTATCCCGCCATCGACGTCCTCCAGAGCGTCTCCCGTGTTATGCCCTCCATCACCTCCTCGGTGCATCGCACTGCAGCGGGAGAGTTGCGATCCTTACTGGCGGCTTATCGCGACGCGGAGGATCTGATTAACATTGGCGCGTATGTGGAGGGTTCGAACCCGCTCATCGACCGCGCGAAAAGACATATCGACAATATACGCGGATTCCTGCGACAAGATTCCTCGGAATCAGCGGACTATAAGAAGTCATTGCAAAAGTTACAGGAAATTTTCATAACTTAGTAATCACTCAAGACTTTAAGAGGATGGAACTCAATTCCAAGCAACCGGTATAAACATGGCTTATGCGTAAATTTGCATTCCGATTTGAAACGGTGTTGAAACACCGAACCATAATAGAAGAGATGAAAGCCCTCGCTTTTGGAAGAGTGGAGATTGAGCTTTCCCAATGCGATGACCGAATCGCCCTTCTCCAAGCCACAGTGAAAGATACCTACTCGCTTTCGCCAATGACGTTAGAAGGAGACCCCTTGATAAGGGAAAGATACTTGGAGGCGTTGCGGGAGAAGATACGGCATGAAAATATCATACGTAATGAGATCATGACGCGTTTGAATCAAGCCAGAACCGAATTAGTGAAGGCGAGACAGGATCGTGAGTCCATCGATAGGATAAAACAGAACGACCTGCTCATATACAAGCGCGAGGCTCTCAAGAGCGAACAGGACACACTCGACGACATCGCATCAATCCGTGCAAGAAGGAGAGAAATGGAATGAGTATCGAATCAGTTCAAGCGCGCATAGCGGAGATAGAGGCGCGCATTCGAGCTTTGACTTCGGAACCTCCCGCACCTCAACCCGTATTGCAAGATAAGAGCTATGTGGATGGAGCGAGTATTCCCACCCTTCCATCCGACAAGCCATTCAATGTGGCGTTGGCGGAGGCGACGGGAGGAGTGAACGTAAAACCGGATAACCCTCCGTTTTCCCCCGAGATCGAATCCCTGATATCCAAATACAGCGCCCAGTATGGATTGAATCCAAACTTGGTTAGGGCGGTGATTCGGGTTGAATCGGATGGGAATACGAAAAGCGTTTCCTCCAAAGGGGCGATGGGTTTGATGCAATTGATGCCGGAAGAATTGAACGAATACGGAGTGCGTAACCCATATGATCCCGATGAGAATATCGCTGCAGGGGTAAAGCAACTTTCCGATAAATTGAAACTATTTAACGGGGATTTGCCTCTCGCTCTCGCCGCGTACAATGCCGGCTCCGGAGCCGTGAAAAAATATCACGGCGTCCCACCCTATCCGGAAACACAGCGATACGTTCAAAAGATTCTACAAATGATCTCCAATCCATAAGGAGTCGCGAATACATTGAAGTATGTTTTAGCGGTTTTGATACCGTTACTGATTATCGGCGGGGTGGTCTTCGGATTGATGTATTCGAAGGTGGGTCCGTTTGCGTCCGTGAAGAAAACAGCCAAGGCGTCGAAACAGGCTTCAACTCCGACATCTACCACGAGCACGCCCACATTCACCACCTCCAACGCTAACTCCAGGCTGACATCCGGAGCATTAAGCTATCCCGCTGCCATGAAGTCCTCGCCAAGCTACCCGGCTTCGTCAGCGGCGAACGCGGTTCCCACTCCGGATCCGAACGCGGATGAGAATGCGGCGCATCTGGCATCGGTTTACGAGCAGATGCAACCTCAGGACGCAGTGAAAATTCTCGCCAAACTGCCAGATCCGATTGTCGTAAAATTGCTTGGCAAAATGGATAGCATGCAGGTCAGTAAAATATTGCCCCTCCTACCGGTGGATCGTTCCGTGCGTATCACCAAGGAATTGATGAAATGAAGTGATGAGATGAATGGCAAACACATCGCTTTGGTCGTAATCGTAATCGCAGTAAGCGCAGGGTGCTGGCGCCTGTGGTTCAAAAACAGTGAGCACGTAGATGATCCGTACGGGTCATGGAGCCCCACGCAAGAGGATATATTAAAAGCCGTGGGCGGAGGAGGCCCGGGAAATTGGCGAGACGCAAGACATCTCAAGTTCGCCGAAATGTTTCAAAAACGTTTTCGATCCAGAAGATACCCCGTTCGTATTTTCTTCACCAGCCCGAAAAAAGCCATTCTCTTCTGCGGCGCAATGATACCTGTCGGTGAGATAGCGCAAATCTCGCTTCAAGCGTTTAACGAGGCGAAAGGCGTATTCAATAAAAATTACGATGTGGAAGTATTTGAAACCTACATAATGCTGCGCCCACGCAAACTGGCGGACGTCCGAATGGACGGCAAATATGGCGTGCCAGTATGTAAGTTCGTTTGGGCTGATCCAAACGAACACCCTCAGTATCTAATACACTACCCCACTAATCCGAACTCTATCGATGCTTCCCAGCCATAAGACGCGCTACGCGGCTTCGCGAATTTCGGGCGGGTTGTCCCAGCCGATGAGGCACATCGTGGTGGCGGCGGTGTGATGCTTTCCATGGGCGATGAAGATCACCACTTCACCGTAGATGTGGATTTCGGCGTGTTCGTAGTAGGTGCCGGCGCTATGTCCGGGTTCGGTGACGCTAAGTGTTCCCTTGCCTTCGATGATAATCATTTCCGTCCTCCTGTCGTTCCGCGCAGATCACGGCCATTGCATTGCCCCCATTATAACAAATCTTACCATGAAGAACAAGTGAAATTTCCAAACACTGCGAGTCGCACGGGGCGTATTCCCTCGCTAAGCGTGGAATGTCATTTGTGAAATTATACGCTATCTTGATTCGCCTTACGTTCAATCTTGAAAGATGTTTGAATATACTAACATGCAGTATGTATAAAAACTTAGATATATGAAAACTATTTTTTAATTTATCATTTCTTATATATTATATCGGATAAATCATGTATAATACATTGTGATAGTTATCACAATAACTCAGGAAGACGTGACTTCATGAAAGATCGTCCGCATACGCCCCGTAGTCATATCGGAAACCGTCTGGAAAGTTCATACGTCATGAGGCCACCATGTGATCAAGACCCAACACATACATTCATATAAGGAGGATGAGATGTTTGTGACAGGATGCAAGCGCCATGGAGCAAAGAGTTTAATCTGGGTGCCCATGGCGCTCTTGCTAACAAGTGCGTCTGTTCGAAGGACAATGGCATTACCTCCGTTCGCACACCGATACGGACTTTCCTGCAGCGCCTGCCATACGATGATTCCGAGGCTCAACCCATTCGGCTACCAATTTCTTCGCAACGGTTTTCGTATCGCAGGAATGAAACTGGCTAAGCCAACACTGAGTGATACTATGACATTCATGACCACCATCTCAGCACGCGACACAAATCCAGGCGGTGACAGCGGATTTAACGCGGACGGAGCGGAAGTGCAACTGGCGACTCCGATTGACAATCATCTCTCAACAATGGTGATGTATGAGTTCTCATCGCAAACGGAGGCGCAATCGGGTTTTTCCGAGGCGTGGGGGCAGTACAATTTCGGATCACCAAGCGGGTTCTTTACCATCAAAGCGGGTCAAATTCCCATACTCACCGGATTCAAACTGATGGGCGACCGGAATTTTTCGATCAGCGATTCGATGATATTCGGGGCGAACGGACCATTCGTTGGCGCAAATCAGGGCAATTTCGCCTTGAGCGGTTTGGAGAGAGGGGTGGAGATTGGTTATAACACTCCCAACACCGATGTGAAGTTCTCATGGCTCAATGGTCTTAACTCCCAGGGACAGGGGGATGTGACCTTGCAAGGACATCGTGCAGCCGATTACTTGATACAAGGGGATTATATTCCCGGTTTCAGCGGAACCTCCCTATCCGCATTCTACTACCATGGGAAAACACCGTTTCCCGCCCTGACGAATGGCGGCGGAGTTGTCACCTCCTCCTCGTTCAACGATCTGTATGACCGTATCGGAGTTTTCGGAAGCTTGGACCATACTCTGGTTCAAGCCAAAGGGAAAAGACTTCCTTTGACGGCGGAATTAAATTTCGGGGGGGTCTGGGGAAAGGATCGAATTGACGTATCCGGAGAGACGGCGAGAAGCTTCGGCAGCATTATCGAGGGGGACCTCTATGTGGGTAGTCGTTACGCGATGCTGTTACGTTTTGATAATGCGAAAGGATCCGATCAAATAGGCTCCCCCGCCAATGAAACAACGGAGGCGTATACTCTGGGCTGGGCGTATGTGCCTCACACCCATTCCGCTCAATATCAATTGGAATACCGGCAGCAAATTCGGCCTGGATACGATTCCATCATCGGGATGGTAACTTTCTTCCTTTGATCCTATGATTTTTTCCCCCCGTCATCCATTGGATGGCGGGTTTTGTTCTATCGCATGTTCGAAACGGGATGTCGTAGTGACACTGAATATTTCAATTCGGGCATTCCCTCCCATATCTTTCGTATAAGTATGGAGGGGAGTGGCTTTTCCGTAACAAACAACGGTTTCCGTAGTCTAATTGCTTGATGATCTTTGAATTCATCGTTATTTGAAGGTTGTCTGCTTCGCATGGAAGGGGGTGGTCTTGATGACAAACAGACGCCTTGCATGCTATGGCTCGATGATTTTACTATTCAGTTTGGCGGGGGTTGCGGTTCGAGGCGATCAAGGAAAACCGATGGATAAAAATAAGCCCTTCTTTTCCTGCTCCGGACTGCGGAGTTCGATCAAGCAAAAAGAGACTGTGATCATTCATGATGAAAAGGCCTTCAGCGACTTATGGAAGAGATACAACGGCGACAAGGATGTTTCCGTGCCGAAAGTGGATTTCTCCAAGTACGACGTGGTGGCGGTGTTTGCGGGCATGAAACCCACCGGTGGATACGCGGTGGAGATTGAGGATTTGCAAAAGAAGAACGGAAAGCATTTCATCCCTGTCAAACTGATCTCGCCATCCAAAGGGATGATAGTTGTGCAGATGATCACCTATCCCTTCGCCATGAAGGCGGTGCCTAAGCTCCCTGCGAACACGCAAATCGAATTCAACGAGAAATAAAATTAGGCGTCGGTAGGGGATCCCCTCCGACGCCATTTTCCTTTGCTGTTACGAGTTTATTCGGTGTAATCTTCGATCTCCTCGCCGGAATCCTCTTCCAACTCGTCTTCCTCCAAAGTGATTTCAGCGGCTGCGGCGATGGGGCTCAGCTCTTCAAGATCATGCAAGTTGCGATGAATATCCACATCCGCCATTCCGGGAATGCGCGGATGCTTCTGACGGCACTCCTCGCACTGAAACTTCACCTTGGCTCCGGCAAGCCATACCGGAATGGTGGATATCGGCTTTTTGCATTCGCAACAGGTCACTTCCTTTAAATGTTGCTCATCGACTCTCATTCATTGTCCTTTCCGTTACAGACAAAATGTCTAATATCTATTTATCGGAGGTTTTCTTCTGGGAGGGCTGCTGTGTGACGGGCTTTTCATCATATGATTTAAGCGTAAGAAAGCCGTTCGCCAACATGATTATCGCCCCCGCAAGATACTCCAGACTAGCGTAATGATTGATCGGTTGTCCTGGCTCCGATATAAGAACGCTATTCGTGGCGAACCCCGCAATGCTTAACACGAATAGAATTACGCCAATCACAATAAAACTATTGAAATATTTTAGCAATTCAAACCCCTTTTCGGATCACATCAAAGCGTATCGTTTCCTCTCCATGCATATTTCCATGGACTTCTCGCAATCCTTTATTGCAAGCGTGTAGTATATCCGCAAACAATGCAAATGTCAAACATCCTGAGGTTTTTTTACATCTACCCCTTCACCCCAATGCGAATCCTGTAGCTGAAATACCATGGGGATGGCGCATTCCCCATAATGCGCCTGCATTTTATACGCATTTCCTCCAAACCCAATTTCTCTTCGGACAATCCGGCTTTTAAAAGCGTTTCCACGCTCCCCTGACTCAGCAACAAACCCACCAACCGTTCCGCATCGCCCATTTCCATTTGATGCATGCATATCTCTCTTACATACTGAAAGTATCCCGATTCTCGGATATTTGCAAGGTGCTTGTCCTTGCGCCAACGCTTTATCGGCTCGGTTGTGCCAAGCTCTCTTTCCAATGCGTTAATTTTCGCGGTGGTCTCCCGATAGGTCATCTCCGCCAAGGGAGTGATGACCGGGGGCCAGTCACAATCCACCGTGGCGAACAACCCGCCTGAACGCAATATTCGGTTCACCTCCGCAAGAGTCGTGACAGGGTCCATCCAATGAAACGATTGCGAGCAGGCGACGATATCCGCGGAGCCATCTGCAAGGGTGGTGTCGGCCGAGTGACCTTCGATGTAGCGGATAACGGTCCCCTGTTCCTCGGAAGGGGAGGAAGCCAGCGCGACTCCGCGCATTCCGGGGTTTGGCTCGATCCCGATAACCTCGCGGGTTTTGCCGATCCATATTCGCGTGAAAAGTCCCGTTCCGCTGCCAAGGTCCACAACCCGGTTCACAACGCCCGAAACTAGGTATTGCATTAAAATCCTCGTTATATCCGCCGGGGGTTGAGGGCGAAAGCGATCGTACAGATCAGCGTAACCGCTGAAACGTTCCACGTTGGCAGCGTTGAATGCATTATTCATTTCTCTTTGAAATCCTCGTTATTCATGTAATTGCGATATTCGCTATCAGGGAGTTTGGTTACATGTGTGATGGCCGAAGCCAGCCTCATCTTCCGATTTTTGCAAACGCCTCAGTTTTCAACTATTTTTGAGTTGCCAACACCATAGGAAAGCCGCAACCGTATATCTCCTGCCCCACTCCTCCCGACAGGGTCCAACCGTCATTCACATCCTCCACCGGTATGTAAAGAGAGAGGTCGTTCGGATGGTTTCGACCGTTCATCGCAGTGACGGACCCCTTCGCCATAAACGGAGGCAGGGTGAATCTTAAAACCGTTGGGGCGTATTTTAAAAACTCCGAAACCATCTCCCGTGCGTCGGAGGGTATGTGTGCGGACGCAATTCGTTCATACTCCTCCAATGCCATCATGCTCTGATACTCCTCGAACGCCGCGATGTAGGCGCCGGGCATGGCGCTCACTGCGAAGAAGTAGCTGTTTTTTTTGTGATATCCGTAACTTGCGTCCCATAACCAGCAATGACGAATGAAATTCGCCACCGGTATGAGACTCAGTTTGAGGTAGGATTCATCTCCGGTTATCTGCCACATCCTTGCACAAGCGGCGGCGGATAACGCCGTGAGATGCATTTCGTAGGAATAGTTCATACCGTATGGCGCGATATGCTTCAAGGCAGCCTTAGCCTCGTTAAGGTAACTTCCCTCCTTGAATAGCTTATCCGCCTGCAGCATAAGATAGGCGTACGCCCCGGTGCAATCCGGCTCCGAGTATTCATGCGAACCCATCGTCCGAGGGTTGTAGAATACGGGAAATTGATAGTCGCAGACGTGGGCGTAGGTAATCAGATACGGCAAGGATTCCCGAACCAAATCCTCCGCCTGCCTGTTTCCGAGAATCGCAGCGCATGAGAGCTGTATCAAGGGAAATATCAGGTACCAGCTATCCGCCTTTGTCGGTTGGTCACCCATGTTCCAATCACTTAGCCAGTGGAGTGATGGGAGATAAAAAAACCCTAAGTCATGGGCGACCTGCCCCACCCAAGGCGCTTGGTCTCCTTTTTTACGTTCGTACCTTAACGTGGCGACAAAGGGATCCAACTGTGTCATTAACTCCTCGACGCCGGAATCCCAAGGCTCATTCACATAGTTCCGAAAATAGCTTTTTTCCGTGTTGGCGACACATGCGGGGAGAGTGAGATCATGCAAAGTCTTTTGCGCCACGTCGTTCCAATCCGTTTGAACCGTCGGGGGATGGGGAAGCTCATGGTAAATCGCAGTGATCATACTTAGGTATCTCTCCGATAACTCAAGAGGCTGCACGCTGTCACCGGGTTGCAGGATCAGATAACTATCAGCAAGTAATAGGTGTGTTCCTGCGGGAAATTTTAGTTGCGAATTCACCGGAATTCGATAGCCGAAACCGCTCATCTCCGCTTTTACCGCCGCGTCGGGGGAGACATGCGCAGTTTCGAAATAGGGGTCTAACGCCAAGTAGTTCTCCACATACAGCGCGGTCCCGCCTATAAACGGGTTGGCGGGAAGAAAAGCCTCGCCGGTTTCATATCCCGCCTGTCCGAACTGATGCGCGGACAGAAGATACGATTGGGCGTTTGCCTCACCGTTGACCGATAAGCTCGCCATGTAATGGCATTCAGGACCCTCCGAAGGCAAAGCGTGAGGTTGTTTCCAGTCGGCGCTCACTGTCCAGTGGAGGATTGGCGTTCGACCCGGCGTCACGGTCATCCGCGTTTGAAAATCCGCCCAATCCTTGGAAGAATTCACAATGATCGTATTGGCTTTACTTTCCTTTTTCAGAGAATAAGATTGTATCGAGGACTCATATGGCATGGAAATCGATATTCCGCCATTCGCTTGAGCATTCCCTATAATGAATTGGGATGTCGAAGCGGAGAATCCGCAACTCCAATCACCGACGCGTAACACCTCATTCTCCTTGATTTTCGCCGTCCCTCCGTTATTAGTGGACGAGGCAAGGAAGATGTGGCCAAATGTCACTGTGGCGCCGGGTTGACCAACGACGAAGAGGCGCAGTTCGATGTTTTGCCTGCCTTTCCATCCTCCCATCTCCCTGAGGTTCGCCAAAAACAATCCGGTTTTATCTCCTCCGGGCGGATTCCCTTCGATGTCATGGGGGTTTTGAGGGTCATACGGGCGATTGTCCATCTTCAAAGCCCAGGACGCCCCTTGACCAAGGGATTTGACCTCGATTGCGAGGATCGGAGTTTTGTCGACATTCACGGGAACGATGCGAGTTACCGCCGCCCAAGTGCGCCCCTCAGGCAGGGTCAAGCGAAACCCCTCCCCTTGAACGGCGCTCATCGTTGGCCGTCCTCCCCAATCGGGAAGACGCCACATCATCGTGTTTCCCAGATTTTGGGCGTGAACCGGCGTGAGGATTTCGATGAGGAGACATGCGAAAACGACGATAGCCGCCAGGAAACGTGCGCCGCTATTCATTATCCGATTTCGTGACATTTGAAGGTATCCTCCAGTATAGGATATGAGAACGTTATCGCAATCCTCTTTCAATTCGCTTTCGATGGGATTCGACAAAAAGGTGGTCGCTATAATAGAATAGCATCTATTTTGGAACGCATGGCGAACCGATTTTTATTTTTCCAAAGCAATCTGTAATGGCGTCATCCACGATGGTGGAGTTATAGAAAGCGAGTTGTGCGACTATTGCAATTACCAGTGGAGTTAAGGATTTATTTGGAATGGATTTCGTCATCTCCATTTGTTGGATAGTATTTGTCGTGTATTGGGGCGTTAGCGCCATCGGAGTGAAGAAAACGGCGGAGCGGCTAGGGGTTGCGGCGCTGATAAAAAACAGACTTCCGGTGATTCTGGGATTGATTTTGCTCTTTGCACCCACTCCCAAAACGTACCTTCGTTTTATTGGCGCGCGCATTGTGCCGCATGACGCCGTTCTAATGATTACGGCGGATGTTTTCTGTTTGTTAGGATTGGCGGTAGCCATTTGGGCGCGACGCACCATCGGCGGGAACTGGAGCGGCGATGTGGTTATCAAAGAGAACCATACATTGGTGGAGTATGGTCCCTATCGCTGGGTCCGTCATCCTATTTACACCGGTATGCTGATGCTGGTGCTTGGAACGGCTATGGCAACGGGACGTTTTGGAGAGATTTTGGGTTGGGTGTTCATACTTTGCGGTTTTCTCATAAAACTCAGGCAGGAAGAATCTCTAATGCTATCGCATTTCCCGGACGCATATGCGGCTTACATGACCCGAGTAAAAAGACTCATCCCCTACGTATATTGATTTTCTCCTGTCTCTTGAATTTAGTTGGGAAGATTGAAATATATCCCAGCCCTCTTCGACGAAAGAGTGCGGAGTTTGATCCATGCGCCTGTATGAGTTGTCACCTATCCCCCATACACTAAAAAAACGGAGGATGCCTGGTCGGTCATCCTCCAAAGGGGGCGGCTTATTCTTAATTGAATGCGGGAATTCTATCCGCTGTTATGGCTGTCCTGACCCTATATATGTCTTCCGGAACCGTATCATCCGTCATTGGGAAGCTCTCCGACGCACGAAGGATGCGATTTCCATCCGTTCAATCATTCAGACTTGCATTGCGCTCTCATCTCAAGTCTGGATGACCGAGCTTATGTACAAGATATCCTCTAGTTACAATTGGGGTGAGGTGCATTCTGATCCGTCGCCCAGTAACAGATATTATCTATCAATTGGGCGTAGGGTATGGCCTTCGCATGACCGTCCGTAAAGACACAGTTTACCATTCCCATGTGTCTTGAGGCGCCGTCGGTAAGTGCTTGAGCGGACGGAGTGTCCACCCACTGTCCGTTTTGCACATTCCAACTCCATTTCGAATTGCCGATGTTCTTCCAGTAATTCTGATAGAAAGGCGATTGGTAATTCGCATAGCTGAGGTCCGCCCCGTTCGCCGCCTCGTTGATAAGATGTCCGGTGACGTTGGCGACATCCGGCCCCGCGCCATAGTAGGTTGCATCGCAAATGAGCACGATGGATCGCGGCACCGCCGCTTGGTTCACCACCGAGACAGCACTGGAGTTGTCGGCGTAACGATTGGCGGGGCTGAGCCAGAGATCGTTATGGCCGTAGCTGTTTTGTCCGCCATATCCCACGCCTCCGCATCCCACGTTCGTGTTGTTATCCGATCCACCGCATTGAACCCCATCGGTGTTCGTGCCAACCCAGGCGTTTGGATTATCCGGACACTTAAAGATGTCTAAACTCTTCATGTAGGGCTGTAGGATGCTAATCCAGAAGGTTTTCATTGTCGCCGCGCCATTGATGGGGCTGTTCGCTCCTCCGGTGATTGGGATCATAGGATTGGTTCCCGGTCCGGAGTTCCAGCGATGCGGGTAAAATGTGCCGTCGTAGTCCTGAAGATACATCATAGTGGCCAAGCCCATTTGCTTCATATTGGACAGGCAAACCGCCTGCTCCGCCTTGGATCGCGCCTGAGCGAAAACAGGGAAGAGTATCGCAGCCAATATCGCTATAATCGCGATAACTACGAGTAGCTCAATAAGCGTGAAACCTTTTCGATATTGTCTTTTCGTAAACACTTCCATCTCCTTTCAGAATCGTTCAAGTGTGAAAGGAAGCCTCAAGAACAGCCATATCGCCTTTGACACCGCGCCTTTGCGGAATGCGTCCCCGGGTTTCATTATCGTGTTTATTATAAGAGGCGAAGGTTAAAAGGGGTTTAAGAGAAGATTAATCTTTTGTGAATTTTCGGAGGAGGGCGATCGGGGATGAATTCTATTTGAACACCAAGAGCAATAACAGGAATTCCTCCGAACCCATCACGCCCTCGCGCGTCCATTTCTCCATCCAGTCGACGATAGCCTGAACGCTTTTTGATTCCTTTTGATCGCTTGCATATCGTATCAGTATCTGCGCAGCCTCCACGAACCGCCCGTCCTGATAGTGTTCCGCCGCCAATTGAAGGGATCGGTATCTTCTCTTGGCGCTAAAGGATTCCCTGCTTGCCGCTCGGTCTTTCCTGAGCATCTCCTGAAAAATCCTTGACACTGCTTGATCTCTATCGTAACTTTCCATTGCGAGACTCGGATAGAGCCGATCCTCGACGCCTACCAGGTTCCCGATCGCGTTAATGATCTGTTTTCGCGCCACGGGAGAGTGAACGACTTCCAGCGACGCCAACAGGTTTGGGATGGATTCCGAGGCGCCGCACATCGCCAGCGATACAGCAATGCGTGAGATCATGGCGGAATCGTTTTGCTTATCCAAGAGTTTCATCAATGCGGAAGCGGATCTCGCGGAGCCGATATCCCCCAATGCCCGCACAACGGCGCGTTGCAAGGATGCATTACCGTTTTCCAAATACTGTTCAAGCTCTCTCGCAACCCGTTCCGATCCTGAATTCCCCAACGCTCGAATGCAAGCCTCCGCCAATCCCGGCTTGTTTTTTGTCGTTTCGGAATTCAAAGCTTTAAGAAGCAACTCCTGAGACTCAGCGCATCTTATCTTCCCGATGGCTTTGGCTGCGGCGAGACTATCGATGGTCTCACCCGTTTCAAGAACCTCGCCCAAGGCATTCACCGCTTGGGAATCCCCGATAGAGCCCAACGCCAGTGCGCACTCCTCCACGATACCTGACGCAGGATCGGCGAGTTTCGACAGCAAGGCGGGTGTCGCTCGAATATCCCTGATCTCCCCCAACGCAATCGCCGCCTCTTCACGCACATGCAGGCTGGGATCGTCCAAAGCTGCTACGAGTTCATCCACAGCCAACGTGGTGCGACTGCTTTTTAATGATTGCGCCGCCTCCAGTTTCTCCCCTTCGTTAGACGATTTTTGCAAGCGTCTAATTTGCTTCCAGGAGCCAACCGGGGCGCTGCCGAGCTGTGCCAAAACCTCTTTGGCGCTTGCCGAGCCCCTCTCCACCACCGGCTTCAAAGAGGCGAGCGCCACAAAGCGGAAGATGGTGTTGATGAAAAACACGATCTGGTAATTCCCGACAAGGATATCCTCGACGACAAAATGCACCGGCTTAAAGGCTGTCATCATTATTCCGCTTAGAATCGGGGCGACACCCCCCGCCAATCCCACTACTGCGGACCACGCCCCAACGTAAACGGATTTGTTCTTCATAGGAGTGGATGCTATCAGAAGATTGAACTGCCCTAATCCCACACCCGCCCAGAACACCCCTGATGCGGTATTGATGAACGTAACAATCAAGTACGCCATCAAAAGATGTTTGCGCGTAGTGAAATCCCATATGAGAGGCAATAGCGCCACCCCAGCGGTTGAGATAGCAATAATGGGTTTGTTCCCGAACTTGTCCCCGATGTAACCCCACAAGGGCAAGGATATCATGGATAAGAGGCTAGTGTATACCGTGAATAACTGGATGATGGTGTAACTGAATTTTAGTTTTTCCAACTGATACACGAGAAAAAATGGCGCGGCGAAGAACTGGGAGAAAGCGAACAAGCCGCCAAACAATACGTATGCGCGAAACTCACGATCCAGAAATGGCATTCGATAGAAGGAGAGCGCCCCTTTCAAGCCGGCTGTGTGGTTCACATCGCTCCGAACCATGGGAGGCTCCGCCTGATGCATCAACGCCGCAAAACTCATCAAAGCGCACACAACTGCGGTGGCGAACAAACAGGCGAACCCGATTCTCTCCGGAAAACGGTGATACTTTGTGGACTGATCCAGAAACCAACCCGCAGGCATGGAGATGATAAGAGTAGTCAGTCCGCCTAGCATATTCCGCTTACCAAAATAACGCCCTCTCATATCCTGAGGAACCAGATCGGATATCCATGAGGACCAAGCCGGTTGCGTGATGCTAAGAAGCACATTGGATAGCAGGAAAAGTATGGCGAAAACAAGGAACCGAAAATGAGGAGGAACTATGAAAGGGATTAAAAGGATGGGCAGAAAAAGGATTCGACCTATCAAAGAATAGGTACCGCAGAATCTCTTTCTATTTCCGCTCAACTCCACGAAATAGGAGGAGACAATTTGAAACAGTCCCGCCAGCATGGGGACGGAGAAGATGATCCCCATCCAGAAGTCGTTCGCCCTGAGATAAAGAGCGAAACCAGTTAGAAAAGCTCCGCCAGTTAGAATGACGAATGCAGTGGCGTACACGGCGTCCCAGTTGGAGTATTTCAGGGCGCGCATAATCTCAAGACGATTCAACTGGGGTTTTTCAGCGCTCATTCGGGTGTTTGTCGCTCTCGTTCTCAAAGTGAAGCATTATTGAAAACCGCGTAGTATTTAACTTATCGAAAATCTTCCTAAAATGGAACCACCTTGGAATTACTTCCATCCGCGCTCCGCCCACCTTTTTTGAATCTCAAAATGAACACAGTTGGAGAACGTGCGCATAAAACGGCGCCCATATTATTATGGGCGCCGTTTACTCGATTTCACACAAGAATGTTTTAAGCTTCCAAAACCAAATATAGGCTTAGCTCTTCATCGGGCACATCGCTCCAGATCCTTTGCTCATACCGGACATGTTTTTCATATTTTTCATGCCCTTCATGCCTTTCATGCTCTTCATGCCCTTCATCTTCATCATCATCATATGCTGTTTCTTCAGAGCCATGGCAATCTTTTGATACTTCTGCTTTTGAGACAGCTTATTGAACATTGGGGGACAGCTTTTGCAACAGAAAAGCACTTTATACTTGCCAACCACTTCGCTGCCTGCGCCTTTTCCCTTCACCCATTGATCGGTGATTGGGCAAACACGCACCAGAACAAGCTTGTGAATCGCCTTGGATTTGGGATGAGCCTTCGTTTTGGCTTGAGCCACCCCATATGCCGCTCCACCTATTAAAAGAACCGCCACGACCCACGAAAAAGCCTTTTTAATCATGTTAACCTCCCTAAGAATGTATCATCCGTCATAAGGTGAACGAATACATTTAAGATACGCAGCGAATTCTTTAATAAGTTTCATCTTCGGTATATTTATTTATTCTTATAAAATAATGTCAATCGTCGTTTTTTCGGCATTTCATCAAGCGTGATAGAAAAGATACAAGCTTCTTTTGCCGAATCATGCCATCCTCTCAATAAGCCACAGAATGACTGGCCGTTCGATCCGCCTCCGAACGGTTGTAATCCGTCTCCTCGAATTTGACCACTTTTCGGGACGCCGCAACTTGGAGCAGGTGCACATAGGAGCATCGGGACCAAATCGCCTCCCCACGGTTCCAGTAGATGAGAAGCGCCTGTTTTCCATCCGTGGTGGGGGTCCATCCGTCCACCCCGCCACCCGTAAAAAGCACTACCCGAGTGTAGGGCTTGATGGGCACGTCATCCGTGAAGATATAAGTCTCCTGAGCCGACTTTCCGGCATTCCCCGAGAGCCATGCATCCCCTGTTAAAGCCCAGCCTTTGAGAGATACGGTCGATATGCCGAGATTTTGCAACACGACGTATTCCTTGCCCGGGGTGTCGCCCGGATGCAGTTCCACAATTTTCAACATCGCCCCGCTCCTTTCGTGATGAATGATAAAGCGATCGTTCCGAAGATGTGATATTACGAACAACCCAGCACGGCGCCGCAGTTCAAACATTTGTAACAGGCGCCGTTACGCACCATGAGCGCCCCGCATTCCGAGCAGGCGGGAGCGTCGGATTGAAGCTGGAATATTTCCGCCTCCTTGGCGCTGAACCCGCTTGATGTAAGCTTCGTCTCCCGCGTTTCCATGGTGACGGAACCATTTCCATTTAGCGATTTCTCCTCCTTGGGAGGTTGGGAATCGCTCGGAAGGAATTTAACGCCCAACCATCGAAAGATGTAATCCGGTATGGACTTGGCGAAATGAATCTCAGGGTTAGGCGTCATACCGGAAGGTTCGAATCGCATATGAGCGAACTTGTTGCATAACGTCTCCAAAGGAACGCCGTATTGCAGGGCGAGGGAGGTCATCGTGGCGATGGTGTCCATCAACCCCGAGATCGTGGAGCCCTCCTTGCTCATGGTGAGGAATATCTCGCCAGGGGTTCCATCATCATACATTCCGACCGTGATATATCCCTCGTGCCCCGCGATACTGAACTTGTGCGTAATCGCCTTCCTCTCATCCGGTAATTTCCGGCGAACCGGCATGAACTCGGGCGTTTCCCCCTTCGCGGATGAAGCGTCTTTGTCACCCTCGGCCTTTTTGGTTTTAAGAGGCTGAGTGTGTTTGGAACCGTCCCGATAAACTGCGATCGCCTTCAGACCAAGTTTCCATCCCTCCACGTACACTTGGGTGATATCCTCTCGGGATGCGTCATTGGGCAGGTTCACGGTTTTGCTGATAGCTCCGCTAATAAAGGGTTGAACGGCTGCCATCATCTTAACATGCCCCATGTAATGAATGGAGCGGGAACCGTTGGCGGGAACGAAGGCGCAGTCGAAAACCGAGAGATGCTCGTTAAGCAGATGAGGCGCCCCTTCGATGGTGTCATTCGCGTCGATATATTCCAGGATATCGTTGATCTCCTGTGGTGAGTACCCTAGGTTTTCCAAAGCCTCGGGAACGGTGTTATTGACCAGCTTCATCAATCCGCCGCCCACAAGCGTCTTGTATTTCACAATGGCTATGTCAGGCTCCACTCCGGTTGTGTCGCAATCCATCATGAATCCGATGGTTCCTGTTGGGGCGAGCACGGTTGTTTGAGAGTTGCGATACCCGTACTTCTCCCCCAGTTCAATCGCCTCATCCCAGCGCTTTCGCGCCGCGTTCAGAAGAGGTGCGGGCGAATATTTTTCATCGATATGCTCTATGGCGGCACGATGCATATGCATCACTTCCAGCATGGATTCCCTGTTCTCCGCATATCGCGGAAACGCCCAACCGTGATCTCGGGCTATTATTGAGGATTGCCGATATGCCTCCCCCGTCATGATCGCTGTGATCACCGCAGCGAGGGCGCGCCCGGCGTCGCTGTCATACGCCAACCCGTTAGCCATCAGAAGAGCTCCGAGATTGGCGTACCCCAAACCAAGCGGTCGGAAATCATGGCTGTTCAAGCCGATACGCTCCGTGGGATAGCTCGCGTCATCCACAATGATTTCCTGAGCGGTGATCAGTATGCGGCATGCATGCAGGAAGCTTTCAAGATCGATGGAACGATCCTCCTTGCGGAATTGCATCAGGTTCAATGAGGCGAGATTGCAGCTCGTATCGTCCAGGAACATGAACTCGCTGCAGGGATTGCTGGCGCGAATGGGGCCGGTAGCCTTGCAGGTATGCCATCTATTAATCGTGGTGTCATATTGCATCCCAGGATCGCCGCATATCCATGCGCTGTCGGAAATCCACTCCATCACATCTCTCGCCTTATAAGTTTCCGCGATGGCTCCGCCCTTCACATTGCGGGTGTGCCACTCTCTTCCCGCGAGAAAAGCCTCCATGAAATCGTCCGTAACGCGCACGGAGTGATTGGCGTTCTGATAACTGACGCTATCGTAAGCGCCGCCGTGCACATTGAAATTGCCGTCATATCCGGAGTCTATCAACGCCCAAGCCTTTTTCTCCTCGTCCGCCTTACAGGTGATGAAATGACGAATGTCGGGATGGTCCACATTCAAAATCACCATCTTCGCGGCGCGACGAGTTTTACCCCCGGACTTGATGACCCCCGCAAAGGCATCGAACCCGCGCATGAAGGAAACAGGACCGGAAGCCGTGCCCCCTCCTTGAAGAGTCTCCTTGGAGGAGCGGAGCGAGGAAAGATTCGTTCCGGTGCCGGAGCCGAACTTGAAGAGCATGCCCTCCGTTTTCGCGAGGGTGAGGATGCTCTCCATGGTGTCCTCGACGGAGTTGATGAAGCAAGCGGAGCATTGCGGCTGAGGCTGATCCTCCAAACCGACGTTGAACCAAACGGGCGAATTAAACGCCGCCATCTGATGTAGCAGAAGATATGTTAACTCGTCACGAAATGCGAGAGTGTCCTCTTCAGTTGCGAAATACCGCTTCCTTCCACCCCAATCCGCTATGGTGTAAGAGACTCTTTGGATAAGCTGCCTGACGCTTTTTTCACGATCCGGCGCGTTTAAGTGACCCCGAAAATATTTGGAGGCGACCACCTTGATCGCCTGCTGCGACCAGGATTGCGGGGCGTCAATGTCGTGTTGCTCGAATACCACCTCCCCCTTGCCCCCGGTGATGATCGCCGAACGCTTCTCCCATTCCACCGTCGCCCAGACATCCTGACCAAGCTTGGTATATCGCCGCTCCAGACGAATGCCTTTCGGGGCATCGTTGGATTCCTTCGTGCTAAAAGCGTGCACCGCGGCATCACTTCTTCCGTTATATTCGTCTTGATTCATCCCGCTCAACCTTCCCTAGTTAATAAGAGTAATTGCAAAATTTCGAGAGCCGGATAATTATCGCGCTTATCACGCTTGAAAGTAACCCGGCTGGTTGAAGTTTGCACCTATTCCATATATATAAACCTTACGGCTGCAATTGCAAAATTCGGAAATGACGATTAATCCCGTCCATTTCACGCTTGGGGTAACCTCGAAAATCGAATTTTGCAATCACCTGAGTGGATCAGCTTTTCATGTTGGATTGAGGCTTTAATACAATGGGCGGCAAATCCGCATCCAGTACTTTCGGAACATCATTGAAAGTGAAGGGGGCGAATTCCACCGCTCTTTCACCTACGTCAATATGTCGTTCCGAAAGATTCACCCTTCCCTCTTTTTGTATATACCATGCGAGGAAAGAGCAATCCATGCGGAATAGTTTTTTAGATCCGGATTGCATCCCTCACTTCTCCGTTTCCTTCTTGGATTTTCGCGTGAGCATGTTAACGATATCCCGAAACTCCGTTGCGTCTTCGAACTGTTTGTACACCGAGGCGAAACGAACATATGCAACCTGATCCAGCGTCCTTAGTCGCTCCATCACGAGGTCGCCGATCTCTCTGGAGTGCACCTCTTTCTCAAGACGGTTATAGAGCATGCGTTCGATATCATCCGCTATCTCCTCCAGGTCGCTCGAGTTGACGGGGCGGCCGGTGCACGCCAAATGCAAACCCTTCAACACTTTATCCCTGCTAAACGGCTCCCTACTCGCATTGCTCTTCACAACGTAAAGCTGCGTCTCCTCAATCTGTTCGAAAGTGGTGAATCGACGGCTGCATTCCTTGCACTCGCGTCTGCGTCGTATGATCTTACCGTCGGCGGCCTCTCTTGAATCCAACACATGATCTTCTCTCGAACCGCAGTAAGGACAAAGCATTGCTTTCATCAACCTTTCAACATAAGATGTCCGCTCAATATGTATCATCAATTTACCAATATCTTGTGGACATATAATCATATCATCCCAATATGTTGCCTGTCAAGAACCAGGAGAGTTTTTTTGAAAATATTTTTCGGGGAGGGATTACCGAGCTCCGTATAGCAGTATTTACTGTTTGTTTGCTTGACAGTCATGAGAAGATTGGATACAATCAAGTGAATGGATGCATTACCCAGTCATCTCCCATTCCCCTTTTGACAGGGTATGAGGGATGACGACATGGATTCACCCCGTCAAGACGCAACGCCCCTCGCCAGGCTTTTGTCGTCCATTCCTCACCTCCATATGGTTTTTCGAATCCTTGTTTACAGAACATAAGGTGTTGCAAAAATCGGAAATCGAGGCTGTGCGCACTCAACGCGGCATACGCGAAAAAATGAAACGCGATTTTTACTATCACCTGCCATAAGGATTTTTTTGCATTCGGATGTAATTACATCATTCGGAAACAATGGCGATCACCAAACATATCACTTTCGGGATGACACCCGGGTGGCGAATTTCGCAAATACCAGTCCCCATTGGATTAATGTGTTATTTTTTTTGCGGAGGAAAAGTGAGTCCTATGAATGGCAATGGCTTGAGAACGGACGATTGGCTTAAAAAACGACTGGAGAGATTGATCGAGCTTCACTATTCCGATGTCAATCGGGGCTATCCGATCCGCATACGATTTGGCTCGCGAGCCAGATACCGCTTCGGATCCATCTACTCCGTCAATGAAGAGTGTCACATTCTCATCAATAAACTGTTCGCCTATCCCGCAGTCCCCGAATACGTCGTGGATTCCACTCTGGTTCATGAGCTGGCGCATTATGTGCACGGATACGGATCGGGTCTGCGAAAAATGCACGCTCAGCCGCATCGCGGAGGTGTCGTGGACGATGAGATGCGTAAACGCGGATGCGATCATTACGAAATCGACGCGTCGGAATGGCGTAGATTGCATTGGAGAAGTCTGTACGATCTCCATGCGAAGGATATTCTGGACAAAAAGGCCAAACGGGAAAACCGGGATATCTCGGTCTGGGAAAGATATCTAAAAACCCCGGGCTTCCATACGGAGGAGGAGTTAAGCTCGCGATGGGGATTTCTGAAACAGGTGTTTCATCAGACTGAAAACGATACGCAAATAGAATGGCTATACGGTTCCTTGCATAGAAACGGTTTGTCCTATCGTTATGGCAAGGAGGGCGTGGTTCGCATTCACGGAGTTCTCGCCAACAAATCCGTTCCTGACTATGTCCTTGATTACGAAATGATCTATTGGCTCGCCGAGATGTCCTGCGATGGCTGGAGAGAGATCGAGGACACCATTAAAATGGCGGGTCTTTGGTCGACTGCGGAGAAGGCGATCGCATGGCGCACTCATCGCTGGAAAGGGTTTCTGAGGAAAAATCACCCTCTTCGCAAAAGAGCCGTCATCCAACCATAATCCATTCGCGACTAGGCGACATCAAATAGGGGGTTACAATGCGAAAGGAACCATCCGGTGGTAAGAATGTTCCGAGGAGGATTTCCGGTTCCTCGCGAAGAGAGTTTCTCGGAAAGGTGGGAATGGCAACGGGTTTTCTGCTTGCAGGGCTTCAGGACACCCATGCGCTTCTCGATTCTACGGCGACAGCCACCGATTCCATTGGCGCAACCCTCATCCCCTTCTACACCGGCAATCTCAGCGTAACGCCCTTCATGATATACTGGGGCACGGCGAAGGAGTCCGCCCTGCCGAAGGAGGAGGTGGACGTCACCCTCCTCTCCACCCTGCGCAGTATCAGCGTTTTCGCGGACGTGGATTACCTTGCGTGGTGTTTGGCGGAAAGTAACAAAGGGACATGGGACTTTGCATACTATGCGAACAACGCCAAGAGGCTGAACGACGCGGGATTCAAATACGTCGTCTTCTGCTGGGTGCACTTCCCCCCGAAATGGGCGAAGGAGGGCGCGGATTTCACCCCTTACGCGCGTTTGGAGGACGGGGTGACGACAAGGCAATTGTCGCCATGGGACCCTCGATTTGAAGAGATTTACGATAGGTTTTACGCAGCACTGAGTCACTCTCTCGGTTCACGCATCGACTTCCTGCGCGTGGGATATCCGTCGGAGTACGGCGAGATGGGTTATCCGAACGGAATGACCACCTGGCTCGTGCCGCAAGAGCATTTCGGACCGGGCTTCTGGTGCGCCGATCCACACGCAAAGGCTGATTTCAGGCGAGTTTTTCTCGAACGCTACAGCTCCCTTAAGGCGTTGAACAAGGCGTGGGGAACTGAATTCGCAAATGAACAGGATATCTCCATGCCGGAGGCGGTGAATTACGCCACAGCCACGCTAGGCCGTAACCATGCAAACGTACAGGCTCGGCGCCGATGGTTGGATTTCGTGAATTGGTATCAGGATCACGTGGATATATGCTTCAGCGCCATATGCGAGGTAATCCGCCGTCACTTCCCTGGGAAAAGGCTGGTGGGCAGCCTTGGATACGGCAGCGAGCAGTGCAGTTACGGCAACGACACCAGCAGACATGTGAAGATGCTGAAGAAGATCAACGCCTGTGCGCAGACACCCGGAGCGATCGGTTATTTCGCCACGCGCAGGGTCTCCAGCGCCTGCCATTTCTACAAAACCCCCTATTACACCGAACCGCCGGGAACGGTCGACCCCATGGATGAGACGAAACGCATCTGGATGGACTCTACGAACGGATGCCAAGTCTATTTCGACTATCCCGACAACCTAAAGGGCGCCATACCGGAATTCAGGGAGTACAAAAAGCAACTGAATGGCGATCGCTCCATCACGGATTTCGCATACCTCTTTCCAAGCTCCTCCTTCTGGCTGGAGGCGTCAACGGATTGGCCCATAATGACGTATGAACTTGGCGAACATCTGCGCTATCGTCTGGATTATGAGCTCATTGACGAGCAAATGATACAGGACGGCGCATTGCAGGCGATGGGGATTAAAACGCTGGCGTGGGTGGAGGGAGCCTTCGCCGAAGCGAAAACGCTGGATATGATCCGCCAATGGGTGCATGCCGGAGGGGTGTTGATCCGCCGAAAAAACGGCGAGACGTACGATCTGGAGGGACGAGAGGTTACATGGCTCCATGGCATTTCCGCCGGTGACTGCACTCGGGATTATCGGCGAGTTTGGCGGGACTCTCTCCATTCCCTCGGCGCCGGGAAATTGCTGCTGATACAGGCGGACGACTCCAATATGGAGCGTTTCGCGCAATGCATGATGGAGTTCTCGGTTAACCGAACGCTTTACGACAGCGCAGGGATGATGAACACCATGGATCTCAATCCCGGTAACATACCGAATGTCTATTTAAGCCTTTTCAAGGATCGCATCCTGATCCTCAACGACTCCCGAACCAACGCCGTCGATTTCCCATTGAGATTGCGCGAAGAGGATTTCCTCAAGAGACATCTTCCCCTGCCGGAGACACTCACCGCTACTTTCCATATTCCGCCTCGGTCCATACGTATGATTCGGCTTAAAAAGGGATAAACTATTTCCGTATTTGGCGGGAGCGAGGCTTCAAATGCATGGTATGACCTCCGTTCCGCGGAAATGAAAAAATTGGAGGAGGTTTGCATGTCCGAGCCCGCTCTTTGGATCGGGATGGCTGTATTGTTCGCACTCACTAGCCTGCTGCATTTCGGCAAGGCGATCAGGAAGTCTGATAACCGTCGGTCGGCTCGCGTCGCTCTCGGCGTCTCCAGCCTCTGCTGGGCTGCGTCCGCGCTTCTTTTCCGCTTCTACACCCCCATTACAGCGTATTGCTTCGCCGGCATGGGTGTTTTATGCATTATCGCGGGAGGAATCGTATCCGCAAGAAACAGGACGGGGATTTAAGGAAATGTTGGATGCCGGAGAAGGGAGTCGAACCCCCACGCGGTTGCCCGCAAGTGATTTTGAGTCACCCGTGTCTGCCATTCCACCACTCCGGCATAGATGTATATTATAGAGCATGATGGAAGGGGATGTCAAACATTTTTCACGGTGTTACCCATACACATGGAAACGTGTGGTCACCCGCCCATGGGTTCGCTCTCAAATCCTGCTCCGGAAAATATAGGGGTTACTTGCCTCGCACTCACTTCAAATTTCGCCGATACGAGGCAATCCGATTAAAACGGCGCCGAATTCGATAGAGCCCCTGCCTTACGGACTGCTCGGATTGCTTCATGGAGAAAGCGATATCCGTTGTCGATTCCCCGTTTCGGTAATATCGCCAATATAGGTCATGCTGGCTCGGGGTGAGGTACGCCGCTAAGCCGTCCATCCTTTCCCAAAACTCATCGCGTAACAGTTCCTGCACCGGATCGATGGGATACGAGCCATGCCGCAACTCCTCCCATTCCCGCGAAGTGAAATGAACCTCGGAATCGTTGCGTTGATGAAGCTTGTCGCTATAATCGATCGCATGGTTTTTCGCGCATTCGTGGATATATCTTTGGTTGCATGTCCTGTTTTCCCTCCTCTTGTGTATCTCAACGCTCTTGCAAAAAGCCTTTATGAGAAACTCCTGGGCGCAATCCTTGGCGTCCTCCGACGAGATGTGTAACAGGTACGTCCATTTCCGTATTGCGTGCGTCAGGCAAACCTCGCACACAGCTTCGGAAAGGCTGACGCATTGTCTCTCTCTTTCTGTTTGATCTGAGCGCGGAGTATTTTCCTCGTATTCGGGATTGTAGCGGGTCATACAGCGCCTCCTTCCAGAGATGGTACAATCACGCAACGAAACGCAAAGCAATTATATCAAAATTCATGTATTTGTCAAGCGTTTTTTAATATTAAGGCGTGTCATACAAGTAATCCAAAGTTCAACGAGTCCAAAATTCGGATCGCCGGAGTATCCAATAATAGACGAACTCGGTTCGATTTATTGAACTTCGCAATCACCTCAAGTAATCATTATGCCACCCAGCGTCACAAAGCGAAAAGAGCCATGAAAAACCCGGAGAGACATGCGAACAGGGGAGTTATCGATTCCCGCAGGCGTCCGCGCCGAGTCATCAGCGCAAGGGAGAGAAAAAACGGAAAGATATCCAAATCGTAACGCATCATGGAGACCAGCAGTCCCGAGGAGATGATCACCAGCAGAGTCAATGCGGAATAGATCACATAACTCCCACGCATTATTCCCCAGGAATATATGACCAATACAACGGAAAGCAGGGTGAACGCCAGATCAATCATGGAGTGATCCGGTCCATGAACCACCAATGGGGAGTTGAAAAAATTGGCGAGGACAATCCAAGGCGCCGACATGGAATAAGACGGCGTTTATCATGGTTCCGCTCCGTATTCCCATCGGGATGAATCCCGAGGTACGATATCCCAAATGGATTGAAAGCCATCCCCCAACCCCTAAAGGGGTTGAATATTTATAGCTCGGTTCGCCCGCAACACATCCTCCTTCGGGTTTTGCAAGCGTATCGGCAAACTCCATTGGACATCGTTTTTCGGGATGGATTGAGTTCAATGCAGAGATACCCGCCTGTCGTATACCCACACTAAACAGCGAGGATCCATAATATTTAAAAATATAGACATACTTAATAATCTTACTTCGTTTTTAAGTATGTGTTTAATAAATAAAAGGATAATCCACACCAAAATATAGATTTTATTATTTTTCTTAATAAAACATATTCCTTCATTCCTCGTATGCAGTAATCAAACAATGATGGCTATTCTATCCTCGCGTTACCGACCCCTTGCCACATCACGGCCCCATCCGCCGCGTTCCAATATTCGCCTGTTTTGTGCTATTCTTTCACCATGTAACTCGCTTCCACCGCAATCATTGTTATTATCATTTATTCAGACCCGCAATACACTTTCAAACGTCGAAGTCGGCGTTGCACCGTCTTGGCGATTCATCCGCGACAAGGATTCGCATCATGAGCGATACAAGGTTTAACCGGCGACAATTTCTACTCACCACCGGGGCGTTTGGGCTCCTATCCGCTTTATCAACGGGCGACTCGCTTTCCGCGGAGCTAACCGATACGGGGAACGGCCCCGTTTCGGATATCTCCCATCATCCGCACGAGGTTCGCATGAGAACCGATTCCGGCTGGATGCGCGTGAGGGTCTACACGGATCGAATCATCCGAGTCACATTCACCCCGTTATCCTCCTTCCCAGCCCAGAAGGTTCCCTCGGTCATTCGCGATCCCAAACCTCTCGATTGGAAATATAAAGATACCAAGGATGCGCTTATCATCTCCACGGGCGTCATTCAGGCTCATGTAAACCGCGCAACCGGGGCGGTATTCTTTTTCGATCGCCATGGCAAACCGATCCTGAAGGAATTGCCTTCTGGCGGAAGAAGCTGCACCCCGACCGCGTTCAAAGGGGAAAAGACCTATAAGGTATCCCAGAAATTCCAGCTTCAGGATGGCGAGGCGATCTACGGGTTGGGACAGCATCAGCAGGGCTTGATGAACTATCGAGGGGCCACCGTCCACCTCCAGCAGCAAAACATGCACGTCGCCGTCCCGGTGATGATGTCCAGCATGGGGTACGGCATCCTCTGGGACAATCCCGCGATCACGGACGTGAATGTGGATAGCGCCATTCAAACCATCCCGCCCTCCCATCTGTTCAATGCGGAAAATCAACCGGGTGGATTGACGGGGGAGTATTACACGGGACAGAACTTCGATCACCTCCAGACCACCCGCACGGATCCCGGCATCGACTTCAACTGGAACGGGTCTCCCGCCCAAGGCATGGGTCCGGATAACTTCAGCGTGCGCTGGACCGGAGAGATATTGACGGGTGAGGCGGGGGAATACGGTTTTCAGACGACTTGCGATGATGGAATGCGCCTTTGGGTGGATAACAAGCTTCTTGTGGATAACTGGTCGGTACACCCCGCCGCCGTGAACACCGCCCGCATTAAGCTCGAAGCCAACCGTCGATATCCGATTAAAGTGGAGTATTTCCAAGCCGGGGGGTTCGCCGTGGCTCAGTTGCTATGGATCCCGCCCTCCAAACAACACATTCTCTCATGGAAATCCGAAGTGGGCGAGGGAATCGATTACTATTTCATCTACGGTCCGGAACTCGACACCGCGATCGCGGAGTACCGGTGGCTCACCGGCGAGGCGCCCATGTTCCCGAAATGGGCGTGGGGCTTCTGGCAATGCAAGGAGCATTACAACAGCCAGGAGGAGATACTTGGCGTTGCTGGCGAGTACCGATCCCTGCGCATCCCCATCGACGCCATCATCCAGGACTGGTTTTACTGGTCGCCGTATCCTTGGGGATCGCATAAATTCGATCCAAAGCGCTACCCCCATCCCACACAGATGATACGGCAGCTTCACGACGAGCATATGCACTTCATGATTTCCGTGTGGGCGAAATTCCAGGAGGGAAGCTCCAACTACCGTCAACTGGACGAAGCAGGCGTGCTTTACCCTGTCACCGGGGGGGACCGGTATTACGACGCCTTCAACCCGCTGGGGAGGCGCCTCTACTGGCAGCAGATGAACAAGGAGTTGTTCTCTCGAGGCGTGGATGGATGGTGGCTGGACGCCACGGAACCGGAACTTGGAGGAGTTTGGGGCGAGTTTCGCAATATCAAGACCTATGCGGGATACGGGGAGTTCGTCTACAACGCCTATCCCCTGATGACCACCACCGCCGTCTACCAGGGTCAGCGATCCGTCACCTCCAAAAAGAGGGTTTTCATCCTCACGCGCTCCGCATACACCGGACAGCAGCGCAATTCCGCCGTGACTTGGTCGGGGGACATCACTGGCACCTGGGATGTCTTCGCCAAACAGATTCCGGCGGGGCTTAATTTCAGCCTCAGCGGCATCCCCTATTGGAACACGGACATCGGCGGGTTCTTCAGCGGCAACCCTCAGGATCCCGCTTACCGGGAGCTGTTTGTGCGATGGTTCCAGTTCGGATCCTTCTGCCCCATGTTCCGCGTTCACGGCACGAACTACCCGAAGGAGATGTGGCGATTCGGACCGGATGCGGAAAAGATCCTGATCAAGTATGACCGACTTCGGTATCGCCTCCTTCCCTATATCTATTCCGTTTCGTGGATGGTGACGAACGATGGGTACAGCATGATGCGGGGATTGGTGATGGATTTCCCGAATGATGCGAAAGCGCACGATATCGCGGATCAGTACCTCTTCGGACCCGCGCTCATGATCAACCCTGTCATCAAGGCGGGTGCCGTTTCCAGGTCCGTTTATGCGCCCAAGGGATCCGCATGGTTTGACTTTTGGACGGGCAAGCGTCATCAAGGGGGACACTCCATTCAAGTCGACGCGCCGTTGGACACGCTGCCCATCTATGTTCGCACCGGCTCGATCCTGCCCTTGGGGCCAATTGACCAATACTCCACCGAAACCCCCTGCGATCCGATCGAACTGCGCATCTATCCGGGAGCAGATGGGGCGTTCACCCTTTACGAGGACGAAAACGACAACTACAACTATGAGCATGGGGCGTACGCCACCATTCCCATCCGTTGGAACGACAAGGAGAGGGTTTTGGTGCTTGACGCTCGAAAAGGCAGCTTCCCGGACATGCTGGAAAAACGCACCTTCCGCATCGTTTGGGTGCGCCCGAATCACGGCGCCGGCAACGATTTTACGGAACCTGCGGATAAGGTAATGGAGTATCATGGTGAGAGGGTGGAGATACGACAACCGTAGGGGCGTGGCATGCCACGCCCCCGTACCGCTTTTATATTATTACTGGATGAAAGAGAATATGAGACGTGTCACCAATGTGAATCGGCGTCATATCCAAATCGCGCACAAAATGGATCCGATAAGTCGACGCCAATTCATGAAAACTGTTTTGGTGACAGGGCTCGCCTTGGAACCGATCCTCACTAATCAATCACTAGGAGAGGCTTCCATCATACGCATGCAAACCACAGAAGTTTCGTCCTTGAATATCGTCTCAAAGCATACGGCCGTTTTCACCCAGCCTCCCCACAACACACCAACGAATTTGATGCCTGACGGTCCGTTATTGGGAAACGGAGATGTGGGTGTCACTCTCTCAGGTCCGCCAGAAAACCAATCGTTTCATATCGGCAAGAACGATTTTTGGCAAACCGTTGATCCCGAGGTGATCACGGTGGGCGCCTTGCAAATCGCCTTTCCTCTCCTCAACGGCGCAAGTTACCATCAGGAGCAGGATATCGCTCACGGGGAGGTCAGAGGCGTTTTCGCGACAAACGATATAAGTGTGGCAATGCGAACTTGGATAGCGGACACCGAAAACCTGATGGTGACAGAGATCACCACTCATGGAGCCAATTCGTGCTTTGCGGACATCAATTACGATATACGACAATCGATCCGAGAGAACGATAATCATGTCGATATCGGACGCGAGCAGTTTAACGGCGGGCGATGGTATTTTGATGGCATCTTGGATGACGTGCGGATTTACAACAGAGCCTTGACACTGCAAGAGATCCGGAAGCTGGCCTCGGGTTCTCCTCCGACGAGAGGATTGGAGCTAAGCTGGCCTGAAAACGCCCACTCAAATGCACGAGTGACCGATGGCTCGCCTGTTCAGGGGAAAACGGGGGAGACGATACGCTTCGACGGCAAAGGGGCTTTCGTCGATTTGGGTCCGTTGCATCTCGCGAACGAATTAACTATCTCCGCCTGGGTTTACACATCGGGATTCTCAAACGAAGCCAATTATATCGTTAGCAAAGGGGAGTGGAGCAAGGCTTACAGTCTGGGCTTATCAGACGGATATATTCGCATGGCGGTGGGAGATCAATACGTTCAAACCACGTTCAGAATTGATATGAATCGATGGCGGCTAGTAACCGGAACCTACAACGGAGCTCAAATCGCCATATATGTTGACGGTGTGGAGGTGGCTTCAAACAATAATCGAGTGACCAATTGGGAGTGCGACGCCAAATCGGCGCTGATCACCTTCTCCGAGAGGGCGAATGCGCATCGTTCCTCAAGTGGACGCTCCGTAACCGTGGCGACGTGCGTAATAGGCGCACGCTCCGTTGTGCGAGACGGACAATCGCTCCAATTCGAATTGTCAGGCGGACGCCCCGCATACTTGGTTACATCCATTTTGAGCGATCTGAACGCCAAGGATCACCAAGCGGCGGCGAGAAAGAGAGCGGAGTCCATCACGCTTGGAGAGATCACGCATCTGTATCAAACTCATCTGAAGTGGTGGGGGAAATTCTGGAGCAAATCATTTATAGAGATACCGGATAAGCTGATTGAGAAGCATTGGTACGGAGCTCTCTATATTCTCGGTTGCTGCAGCCGCCCCGGTAAGATCGCTCCGGGGCTATGGGGCAACTGGTTAACCACGGACACCCCAGCCTGGCACGGGGATTACACCCTCAACTACAACTTCGAGGCGCCTTACTATATTGTCTATTCCTCAAACCACGCCGATCTTGCAGATCCTTATTACGCAGCCATTAACTCGTTCATGCCCATGGGTCGAGAGATGGCGAAAACGCATGGATGGAAAGGCGTTCACTACCCCACGCATATAGGTCCCTGGGAACTCATGACGGAGGGCTGGCAGGACTGGGGACAACGATCAGATGCGGCATATGCGGCTCTGGATTACATCACCCATTACGATTACACTCAAGATATCAAATGGCTTAAAACCATCGGCTATCCTTTTCTCAGAGAGGTGGCGACATTCTGGGAGAACTACCTTCGATATGAAAACGGACGCTATGTGGATTACGACGACTCCATTCACGAAGGGTCCGGACCCGACATGAACGGAGTTCTCTCTTTAGGGCTTATCCACACGTTATTCAAGGCTATGTTGCGATTCAGCTCGGCTTTAAATGTGGATGCGGATAAAAGAGATAAATGGCGCCATATCCTCGCCAATCTCTCCGATTATCCATTGCAGGAAAGAAACGGCAAGACGGTATTCCGTTACACCGAAAAAGGGATGGCTTGGAACGATGGAAACGATCTGGGCGTGCAGCATATCTTCCCTGCGGGAGCGATAGGTCTGGATAGCGACCCCAAGTTGCTCCATATCAGCCGAAACATGGTGGAGGAGATGGCTCGCTGGGTTGACGGAAACGCTTTTTCCTCCTTCTACACCGCCGCCGTGAGAGTGGGATATGACCCAACAACGATTTTGCAACATTTGAAGGATCAATGCGCGACCCACGCCTATCCGAACCTCATTCTTTTTTACGGAGGAGGGGGAATAGAAACCTGCGGGGGATTCCTCGCACTGAACGAGATGCTGCTGCAGAGTTACGATGGGGTGTTGCGTCTGTTTCCCGTCTGGCCTGAAAAGCTTGACGCGAAGTTTGGAAATCTTCGCGCCTATGGGGCTTTCCTCGTATCAGCGGAATTGAAAAACGGTATGGTGACTAACTTGGAGCTCTTCAGTGAAAAAGGCGAGGATTGCACCATGCAAAATCCATGGGCGGGCAAGGCGGTGCGCGTCTTGCATGGCGGCAATAAGGCGGAGAGACGCCAAGGGGATCGTTTCACGTTCAAAACTAGAAAAGGGGAGAGTGTCAAACTCATTCCTGCATGACACACCCCGCCCATGCTCAAGCCACCATCCGCTGATGTGCCGACCCCTCGCGCGTCAATCCTTGGGCATGCGACTAAATCATACTTTACCGCCTCTTATCAGAGGAGTGATCTCCGGTTTCAGATTCATCTCTAACGGCTGATCGCGACCGCATCGTATTTCGCCGATGTTCCATATCATCTCTTTTGTTTCAGTCTCATACATTTACCCCGTGAGGATTGCAGCCTTGAATTCACTCCGACACGTGAAAAAGGATCATATCGGGAGTAAAAAAAGGATATAGTTTTCAAAACTAAATACCGATAAAACTTATGTATGTTTCGTATCGTTCGGAACTATGGAAACCAAGGAGATAAAAATGAGTATTTCGAGCATTTCATCCGCGATGATCAATCCATCATCCATTCCCGTGGCGTCAGCCAAGGGAGGTTCGAGCGCCGCCGAAGAGGCGACGGAACCGTTAAGCGTTACGGAAAACGAGGCCAAGGAGGGGGATCAGCAAGCCATTCAGAAATTGGCGAGCGAAGGTATCTCTCCCAATAGCTCCAACGGGAGCGGAATTCTCAACATTAAGGCGTAATTCGGACATTTGAGCGACTGACAGGGGAGAGGCAGGGGCGATGGGATTATCGCCTCTGCATACCTATGTATGATTTCCTTGACTCGTATGGAATTGTGCACCCCACGGTTAAGAGTTCTCTAAGATATACCCGCTTGCCATTCAGATTACATCCAGATAACCGATATTGAAGTAAGGTAAGTGCATAAAACTGAAATCACGCGAACATCAATGTTTGCATGTTCGTTGAATTATGCGAATATTGCCATTACCTGAAAAGACATTCATTGTCACTCTGGTTTGTTATTATAGGAGGTAATCATGAACATTTCCAGCATCACATCTTCGGCTCTTGCCCAGGTGAGCAACGCCAGCTCCATAAGCAAAGCGATGACAAATGTGGCGGAGGAGGTATCCGAGCCGTTGAGCGTGACAAAAATGGAGGCTCAAAAGGGCGATATGCAGGCGAAACGCAAACTCGCAATGGAGCAAATCAGCAACGCACCCTCAGGTGACACCAAGCCAAGCTCCAACGGAAGGTTGAATCTCCAAGCCTAAATCACAGAGCGGGAGTTTAAAAGCAAATAACAGGGGCGGCTCGCATGTCGCCCCTATGTCTATTTCAATTGCAACGCCTCTTTTTGCAGTTTTAACAGTTGTTGTATTCCCGATTGCGCCAAGTCAAGCAATCGGTTCAAGCGGCCTCTGTCAAACGGAGCGCCTTCCGCCGTGCCTTGTAGCTCCACAAATCTTCCCTTATCCGTCATGATGACATTCATATCCACCGCTGCGTTTTTATCCTCTTCGTAGCAGAGATCGAGAAGTTCATCCCCCGACACGGCGCCGACGCTGATGGCGGCAAGCATATCGAGTATCGGATTGCGTTTGATAAGTTTCTCCTTTAAAAGCCATTGAACGGCAAGGCTTAACGCCACATACGCCCCGGTCACGGATGCGGTGCGGGTGCCTCCATCCGCTTGAAGGACATCGCAATCCATCATGATGGTTCGCTCTCCAAGCATAGAGGTGTCCACCACGCCTCGCAGGGAGCGTCCCACAAGCCTCTGAATCTCCATCGTTCTTCCGCCCAACCCCTTCGTTTCGCGTTGAGTTCTCTCGCGGCAGGATCGAGGAAGCATGGAATACTCCGCAGTGACCCATCCCTTCCCGCTATTTTTAAGAAAAGGGGGAACTTTCTCCTCCACCGAAGCGGTGCATACCACTTTGGTCTCCCCCATTTCAATCAGACATGAGCCTTCAGCGAACTTCATATAATGGGGAGTGATGCGAGCGAATCGCATTTCGTTATTGGCGCGTCCGTCAGGTCTTGGCATGATTTTTCCTCGAATTCATCCTTTCGGTTTTACGAATAACTGGTTTTTGCGTTCATTTGGGCGTTGCGGAGGGAGTTCATCACAAATATTCCTTCGTGAACCCTACGAGAGACGAACTATCAGCGAATATCGCAATACCCATGCATGAATAAAGTTTACCTTCAGAGATGCGGATTCCGCATGATATGGATGATTTGTGAGAGCTTGTGCAAATCAGATCGAAATCTCTTTTGCATCATCCTGTGATATTCGTATATAATGCAAGTGTATCCAAAGACAGGCGATTGCAAAATTCACTTTCTTATTTATTGCTCAAGGTTAAAAATCGTCGTGATACGCTTGAACGCCAATATTTGCAATTACCTTCGTAAATAATTTAAAAGGAGACTTGAAAATGCGTTCCGTCGTTTGTTTGACACTTGCACTGTGCGGATTGGCGTTTTTCGCCCCTGTGAAACAGGTGCGCGCACAAGACAACTCCGCCGCGCCAGTGAAGTTGGACTATGCGGCAATGAACAAACTTGGTTGGAAGCTCTGTTGCCAGGCATGGACTTTTCGTGATCTTACTCTGTTTGAAACCATCGACAACCTGAAAAAGCTCGGTATCAAATACATTGAGCTTTATCCCGGACAAAGATTGTCCCCGGAAAATTCCATGGCGTTTGACCATAACGCCCCGGAAAACATCGTGGATGAAGTGATCGCCAAACTTAAGGCTGATGGCATCACGCCCATCAATTACGGTGTTGTGGGACTTGGTCCCAATGAAGCGGATGACCGCAAGGTTTTCGATTTCGCAAAGAAATTGAAATTGCAGACGATCGTAAGCGAGCCGGACCCCAGTGCGATCGCACAAGAGATGCCGATTATCAACAAGCTTTGCAACGAGTACAAGATCAATGTAGCCATCCATGACCATCCAAAACCGGATTACTACTGGAACCCGGAGACCGTGCTTCAGACTATCAAGGGTTGTTCCAATCGCATCGGAGCATGTGCGGACACCGGGCATTGGTATCGTTCCGGATTGAATCCGCTGGATTGCCTCAAGGAGCTGAAAGGTCACATCATCAGTCTTCACTTTAAGGACTTGAACGCGGATAAGAATGATGTTCCGTGGGGAACCGGAGAATGCGACGATGCAGGTATGTTGCAATGGCTGAAAGATCAGCATTTCCATGGAGTCTTCTCCATCGAATACGAACGCACCTCCGGTCAGGAGTTGTACAATAACGTTCAGCAATGTTGCGAATGGTTCAGTAAGGAGTGCGAGAAACTCTCCAAGGAGAGGTAAGATCGCGCGATTATACGCCTGGTTCCCGCACAAACAAGCGTGAACCAACCTCTTCGCAAAAAGAATCCCCCCTCGATTGTTTTCGAGGGGGGTTGTTTATTAGCCTTTTACGTTGCAACAACACTTTTCGGGATCGCCGAAAATCACTTGTTCGAAGAATGCGATGGTTGAGCGTAGCCGGCGGGCGCTCCGGACTCCGCGCCTTTCGGTGGCATTGTGTATTGTCGTCCCTGGCTAGTCGCCCCGCCAGTGTTAGTCGAAGCGCTTGGCTGCGTTCCGTAATTTGGAGCGGATTGGGTTCTCGGGGAGGGCTGATAACCTGCAGGTTTCATCACCTTGTATCCCACGAATACCAGGAGAATGACAACAACGATAACAATGACAACAACCACCGGACCTGACAATTGCTTATTCATAAATCACATACCTCCTTGTCTAATAAATATAAAATAAATCAATTCTTTCCGGGCGCATGAATCGTTCAATGACGGAATTAGTCCACTCCCGGTGTATGCTGCGTGCCTCCCGGGCATGATACGTCTATGCCATCGTGCTCCGGAATAACATCGTGCCAGTTGCCTGACCATCGGGATGCCGAAGTGGATGTTGTAGGCGGCCAGCAGGTGTATCCTGGTAAAATCGGATATTGCCCTGAACCTGACCAGCAGCAATCATTGTTCGGATATCCATGCACTACATGCACATGACCATCGGCATAGAGTAAATTGGAATCTCCTGTGTGCCTGAGCGCCATTTCATTTGTGCCATCCCCCACGCAGTCCCAGTTCCACCATCCGCCGTTCCCCACGTAGTTATCACGCTCATAGAGCATAACTGTGATGGATGGATACTGCGCCGCCGCAGTGGGAACGGTGAACTCGCATCCGAAACTCCCTCCGTTGCTGCACGAATAGTTGTTCTCTATTCCTCCATTACCGCAGAACCAGCACCATCCCATGTTCCCTGGCATTGTATATGACCTTTTCAAAGTGCCCATGGTCGTCACAGTGGGGGTGGAATAGATATCGCTGGGACAAGTAATGAGCTGAACCGACTTTGTATACGGATAGATAAGGCGGTCCCAAGTCATCGGACTATTGGTCGGGTCGAAATTTCCAACCGGCATTCAAGCAAGAGGCGGGCAGAAATTGTCATCGTAGTCCTGTTGGTACATAATCAAGCCAAGTCCCAACTGGTTCATATTGGAGACGCAGGTGATGGCGCGGGCTTTTTCACGAGCCTGCGCAAAGACAGGGAACAGAATTGCGGCCAGAATCGCTATTATTGCGATGACGACTAACAACTCAATTAACGTAAAACCTTTTCGTTTCATAATAAGTCTGCCTCCTGAACTAATACATATGTCGATAACAATACAGTCGGGTCGATACAATAGTTCATCAATACTTCCGCGAAGCAAGACAGTTGCAACGTGAGGCTAATGCAGATATTTTAACACACTGATTATGTTGCGTCAAGAAAAAACTATAACGATACAATTATTTTTTTAAATCGGGACGCCGTTGTCCCGAAGATTTCAATACCCTTCCTCCTTCAGTTCAACTTTCCCTCTAAATGAGTGGAAGAGATAGATGAAATATCCGGTGGTGAGCATAATCGCCAGGATCCACCATCCCAGCCCAACATGCAGGCCATACTCACCGGATGAGGCGTTAAACGCCGTGATGTTATCCGCCTGCGAAAGCGTGGACACCAATATGTTGGGATACAATCCCGCCGCCGTGGCTGCAAGCAGCGAAACGATAAAACAGGCGGATCCCAAAAACGCTCCAAGCTCCTTGCCGGATTTTATGTTTACAAATACGGAGATTAAACCCCCAACCACTCCGTCAACCAGTATAATAATCCACGGTCGGGCGGCTATGTTGGTGTATATTTCCGGACGAACGATCCACGTGGCGATAGTGGCGAGGATTCCGACCAGGAGTACGGCGCCCCAAGTTGGATTCGCCAAACCGATGGCGCGTTTTTGGACCTCGCCATCGGTTTTCCAAATGAGATAGAGGATACCGTGCCCGGCGAGAGTTAAAGCGGCAAAGACGCCCACCAGCACCGTGTACCAATCCAAAACTCCTGGATGCGGTCCCAAAAGGAAATTGGTGAATAGCGGTCCGGCGAAATATCCGGTGGAGTCCACCGGCACTCCTCGTATCACGTTCCCCAAAGCCGCCCCCAGCACGATCGACATCAATGTGGAGGAGAAGAAGAAGACGCCGTCCCAAAAACTGCGCCATAAGTGGTTTTTCTCCTTGGATCTGAACTCTATGGAGACACCCCTAAGGATAAGAAGCCACAGAACCATCATCAACGCCATATAGAAACCGCTGAACCCCGCTGCATAGGCTTTCGGGAATGCGAACACCAGCACTCCTCCGGAAGCCAGCAGCCAAACTTCGTTTCCATCCCAAACCGGCCCGATCGCCGCAAGAACGGTTCTTCTTTCCGAATCGGTTTTCGCCACGCACAGATGCACGATGCCCGCGCCGAAATCAAATCCGTCCAAGACCACGTAGACTGCGAGCATCACAGAGAAAATAATAAACCAGACCGTTTGCATCTCAAGCCTCCTTCCCGACTGGAACATGTTTCGATTCCGGACCTTGAGCCACAACTCTTCCCACAAGGAAGAGGAAAATAAAGCTCAACAAGGCGTACAACCCCATAAAACCAAGCGTGCTAAACGCCACATTGCCGCCGCTTACGTAAGGGGATGTTCCCTGAGAAGTGCGCATCAATTGCCACACCACCCAAGGCTGTCTGCCAAGTTCCGCAGTCATCCAGCCGGCGATTGTGGCGATGTACGGGAATGGAAACGCCAGCATCAAAATCCATAGCATCCATCGTGACGTGAAAAGCCTCCCCATCCTTAGGAGAATGAAGCTTAAAAACATAACCCCTATCAGCATCGTGCCCAGCCCCACCATGATATGATAGACATAATAGAGCAACTCGACATTATCCGGCCACTGATCGCGCGGAAAAGCGTCCAACCCTTTCACCTCGGCTCCGAAGGAACCGTAGGCGAGGAAGCTCAGCACCTTGGGAACCACGATGGGATTCTGCAGAGTTTGGTCATCCACATCGGGTTGTCCTATGATGACCAGATCCGCAGGCGCGCTGCTCTGGTATTTTCCCTCCATTCCCGCAAGTGCAGTGGGTTGATAGTACGCAACCATTTTGCCCTGTCTGTCCCCTGTAGGAAAAAGTTGCAGGAGACTGAACAGCAATCCAACGCTGATGCTCACTTTTAGGATGCGTGTGGCGTGCTCCTTGTACCATCCCATCAACACCCAAAATGAGCCTACCGCCGTGACAACAAAGGAGGAGGTGACAACGGATGCGCACATGTTATGGCAATATTGCCAGATCGCCCAGGGATTAAAGATGAACGCGGTGAAATTCGAGAGTTCGAACAGTCCGTTTGATGTCGTACGATATCCCACCGGGTGCTGCATGAACGCGTTGGTGGCGATAATGAAATAACCGGAGAGCCAGGAACCGACCAACACCATGATCGCAGCACCCAAATGTCCCTTCGGCCCTAACTTCCTCTCTCCGAAAAGGAAGAGACCGAGAAAGGAGGATTCGGCGAAGAATGCGAACAAACCCTCCATCGCCAAAGGAAGTCCCACAACGCCTCCTGCGCGATTGGAGAACTGACCCCAGTTCGTTCCAAACTGAAACTCCATGGGAATTCCGGTCACCACGCCCATTGCGAAATTGATGGCGAATATCTTCGCCCAAAATTTTGCAATGTCATCGAAATGGGTGTCATTCCTGCGTAACGCCAACACCTTGAAAATAACAATAAGAAGCGCGAGGCCCATGGTTAATTGAGGGAATAGATAGTGGTAAGACACGGTGAATCCAAATTGAAATCGACTCCAGGATAGATCACTCATTTGGTATGCCTTCCTTTCCGTGAATCCAGGGAATTGCTTAGTTCGGGAATGACACCTATGTCGAAGGGTTCATATTCGATGAAGCCGCTCTGCAATAACCCGGTTTACTCACTGATTCAACCTGCAGATAGGACACAAGCGGTGCACAGTTTTGTGCACCGCCGTACATCTGGCGCATTTTTTCCAACCGTGATTTAATCTCCAACGCCGTAATTTACGATCATGGATCATTTTGTCTTGTAAAGCGCTGCGTAAGTCTTCAATGGGTATCGAATCGAGACTAGCCAAATCCCTTTCCAAATCCATTTTCTCGTCCTCTTGTAAAAGAGTGAGTTTCAGCTCCTCCTCCGTTGGATCGTCGGAGACTTCCGATTTCGCATTCTTTTTACTTAACCCCTTAGCCTTGAATGCGATATTTTTGATGACTTTGGCGCCGATTTTCCGGTTTAACTCCTCGATGATATGAGTTTTCAGCAGACTCAATTCATTGGACCAGACGGAGCTTTTTGTGCGAACGATCAGTACGCCGTCACGAACCTCTTCCGGTTCCGACGCGGCTGCAGCTTTTTCCCCTACCACTTCCTGCCAATGGACGAAAGCCAGACTCTGCAAAATATGCACGGCGCCCGGCAATCCGGATATCGTGTTGCGCACCAGATCATTCGATTGATTCTTTATCTTATTCAACGTTGATCTTTTTAACGTCACCGTCGTTCACACGGTATACATCCGCTCTCTCTAGCATTTCCGTCGTGAACGATCTTAGATTTGTGCATGTAATAAAGGATTGACACCTTCCAAACACCCAATTCAACAATTGATTGCGGCGTGAATCATCCAAATCCGATAAAACGTCGTCTAGTAGCACGATGGGAGGTTCCCCTGCAAATTCATTAATTAACTCATACTCCGCCAGCTTCAAGCTAAGGGTTACGGTTCTCTGCTGTCCTTGAGAGGCGTAAAGACGAGCATCCTTGCCATCCACCACAAAAAGTATATCATCTCTTTGAGGTCCAATTAATGTGACACCTCTTCTGATCTCCTCGGAGCGTTTGCTTGTCAACTCATCCGTAAATCTACATCTTATCTCCTCCGGTTTCGCTCCGGATGGAAAGGGGAAACTCGGTAAATACCTTATTTCAAGGTTTTCAGCTCCATCCGTAAGATAGGTGTGAATATTTGATGCGATAGGGTTCAGTCGCCCTAGGATACTCTCCCGACGAGAGATAATATCCGATCCGTATTGAACCAGTTGTGAATCCCACGCGTCAAGTGCGTAATCCCTGCCAGGGTGATCCCGCATCTCCTTGAGCAGATGATTCCTCTGTTCCAAAGTCTTCTTCAAAGAGCTTATATCCATACAGTAACGCGGGCTGATCTGGGATATCTCCATATTCAGATAGCGTCTGCGATAGGTTGGCTCTCCCGAGACGATATCCAAATCCATCGAACCGAAAAAGACCGCGTTCATGTATCCTAGTATATCCAAAGATCGAGTGTGTTTGGAGCCGTTGATTCGGATGTATTTGCGTTCCGTCCTGGAGAACAGCATTTCAAGACGTGCGTCGGAATCGATCTCCCTTTCCACTGTGCATCTTACCAAGGAGTTATCCTCTCCGATACGGATCAGCTCAGAGTCCTTTCCAGCGCGAAGGCTTTTAGTGATCGCCATGATCAACAATGCTTCGAGGAAATTACTTTTACCCTGCCCGTTTTCCCCCACCAGCAGATTTAATCCCGGATTGGGGGTTAGCTTTAATTCGGGGATGTTTCGAAAATTGACCAGTTCCACTTCACGTAGAAGCATATGCCTCTCTTGCGCGCACCCATGAACCCGCGCAGGTTCGGTACTTTTCGACCTTACACGAATTTTGAATGGTACGTTTCATTGGATATATACGATTGAATCATACCGCAATCTTAATAACCGTTTCGCACAGCACGAAGAACGGAAGTGTAATCCATATTATATATAAAGACTTAGTCTTTTATTATTACCCGCTTGTGATGTGCAAAACTACCTGCGTTAATTCCTGAATGTGGAATTTTTCCAATCCGATGGTTGTTAACGTTCGATGAATCCTTAATCATTTCTTAATATTCAACGTATGTTGTAATGTAGTGTGTTTCGTCGCTTGTGCGTCGCTTGTGCGATTCCATAGCGAAAAAAATGATTTTTGAGGCTTTCGCACAGGATTGGCGGTGGCGCACATACTTTCGCACACTCCTTGTGCGAATTCGGCGTTATGAGCGGTGGGTGAGTTCCGATCGAATTTGGGTGATCGTTTGCGCCAAATTCGAATCGTGTGGCAGTTCGCTTTCCACTTTGGCGATGGATCTTTGAACGGTGGTATGGTTTTTTCCACCTGTGGCGGCGCCGATTTGTATAAGCGAAGCGTTTGTTAGCTCTCTTGCAAGGAACATAACGATTTGGCGAGCCGTGGTGATTTCCTTGTTGCGCTTTTCGCTAACGATGTTGGGTACGCTCACATTTAATTTATCGGACACGGTTTGCAGGATGCGATCAATCGGGACCGTTTTCGCTCTCGATGTGGCGTCGCTGTCTATAAAATAGTCTTTTAAGATGTTTTGGGCTAAGTCCGTTGTGAGCGGAATGTTCAAAACGGAGGAACACGCCACAAGTTTAGTGAGAGCGCCTTCCAGTGCCCTCATATTAGATTGAATCGCGGATGCGATGTGATAAAGGAGATCGGACGGAATCTCCCAATGCTCCTCCATGCACTTGTTTTCTAGAATCGCCACGCGGGTTTCCAATTCGGGAGGGTTGATATCCGCGATCAATCCCGACCCGAAACGCGAGCGCAATCGTTCATCCATGGATTTCAGTTCGCGCGGGCTGCAATCGCTTGTGATAACTATCTGTTTGCCTGTTTGGTATAATGCGTTAAAGGTGTGGAAAAACTCTTCCTTGGTCTGCTCCCCTCTCGCAATGAACTGAATATCATCCACAAGCCAGAAATCCACTTGACGATAAGATCTTCGCAGTTCGTCGACTTTACGTTCGCGTATCGCGGATACGTAATGCTGCGTGAACATCTCGCCATCCACAAAGGCGACCTGTACGTCGGCATCCTTGTCTTTCGCGGCTCGCCCAATGGCGTGAAGAAGATGCGTCTTTCCCAGTCCGCATCCTCCGTAGATGAAGAGAGGGTTATACTCCTTGCCTGGATTACGAGCCACGGACATCGCCCCCGCATGCGCCAAACGATTGCTACGATCAATGACGAAATTGTCGAAACGATATCTTTCGTTTATTGAAATGAAGGATAGATCGATATTCGGTCTGCGAAAGGGCTTCGGGCGAGGCGTTAACTCATGTGCGGAATCGTTTCTCTTTCCGGTTCTGACACCGTCGTTTTTCGGATCCTGAGGCGTCGGCAGAATTTGAAGGCTGATTTGTACGGGCGTGCCCAGATATCCGCTCAAGACGTTTTGGATCTGATTCAGATATTTCTTGAACCACTCCCTGGCGAACGGGCTCGGACAACCGATGGTCGCCGTTTCGCCATCCAAAGCGATCGGCACCGCCGTGCGGATATAGCTTTCGAATGTGACCTTGCAAATTTTTCCGGAGAGAGTATGCAGCGCGTTATCCCATGCTCGTCTCAGCATGAATAACTGCTCATCCTCTCCCAATTCCATTTGTTCGCCGGGCATCAGCACACCTTCCGTCGTTTCTGTGTCGTTTGGGAATTATAGCAGAAGGAAATTTTGGAAACAACCTGCGCCGCAGGATTTTTAGAGAGTATTGCGAGATTGAATTTCAGCTCCTTGCGCCGGGTTGTTTGTAATTTGTTTCTGCATCATTGCATGAATTTCACGAATCTCCCCCGTTTTTCCTTGACTTGGACGTATTCGCGTGATATATTAATATTGAGTGGTTTGTGACATATTTTGCATTTGAGAAATGGGATGAATCTCTTTTAGAGCTTTTTGAAGGTGACCATCCTCTCGTAAATGCGAATTGTCTCTTGGCGGTGTTTCAAAAAAGATGAAATCAGGCGCATGCGGTTTTTCTCAAGATCAATGATGCGTAAAAAAAGCGAAATTGCGAATGACCTGATATAATGAGCGGAGTTGCACAAGGGGGTTGACAGAGTGTCTGAAAGAAAAATAAATGGCGGTTCTTCCAAAAAGGACGTTTCGAGTGTGGCGAATAATTCTCGCGTGAGGAGACGAATCGAGGAGAGAGGCAAAAAGCTTCGTATTTTCGGGATATCCATGGGGGTGATCGCCTGCTTGATATTCATGGCGGCGGGAACTGTTATGGGTGTTCTTTACCATAGCAAATTCATCAGAAACACATTTAACAATAACAAGTTGGCCATTTTGTCTGGGCTGTTGAGCGGCAACCTCCTGCAGAATTGGACCCCTGCCGTTCAGTTCAAAAACAAGCCTTATATCAACATACTCGTTCTTGGGGTTGATCGGGACTGGACCAACAAGGATACCATGAGCGTAGCCGGAGCAAGGAGCGATTCCATCCTGGTGGCGCACATCGACTTCGCGAACAACCAAATCACAGGAATAACCATTCCAAGGGATTCAGCGGTGTACATTCCGGATCATCCCGGAGTGCACAAAATAAACGCGGCGTGCTCCTGGGGTGGATCTCCGCTTAGTGTAAAAACAGTTGAACAATCCCTCGACATCCCCATAGATGCAACCGTCGAGATGAATATCAGCGGATTCCAGGACATTGTGGACGCGATAGGTGGAATCGATCTTTACGTGGATAAGAATCTGAATTACGATGACAACTGGGGACATCTTCACATTCATCTGAAAAAGGGTTTCCAGCATCTTGATGGATATCAAGCGATGGGATTTGTGCGTATCCGTCATTGCGATAGCGATTTCATGCGGTCCGAGCGACAACATGAATTTATTGAGGCATTACGCGAGAAGATCGAATCTCCCTCCGTTTTTCTAAAGCTTCCGCAGGTCATAGACAAAATAAGGGATCAACTTACAACAACAGGTTTAACTGACAATCAGATGTTGGCGATCGCGAATTACGCCAGACAGTTGCCAAAACAGGACATCAAGCTGGAAATGCTGCCCTCTTTCGAAGGTCCAAGCTTTGTTACGATCTATGCGGACAAATCCGCCGCAATGATTAAGCGCATATTCTACGCGGACCAGCCTGACGCGATCGTGAACGTCAACGTACCCAGTCCGGAACATGTCGCTGAACTGAACGCTCCGTATGAGCGCGGTGGGGGCTATCATTATATTCGTCGTCGAATAAGAAGCGTTCGAAGCCAGGTGGCTGTATCAAAGACGAAGAAAATAGAACCCGTCACAGATCTCAATACGCCGACGGCAGGCGCGGATCTGCAGACCCCTTCTAACACCGGAACGGAACCCCCTCCCTCATCCGGAAGCGTAGAGAATCCTGTGCAAACTCCAACACAAACACCTTCGCCGGAACCATCACCGGGAACGGATAACGGCGGCGGTGCGGCTGCGGGAAACGGATAAGAAAAGAGCGTCCGATGGGACGCTCTTTTTCCTTGGCGCCGAGATGTTTTAATCGAAAGTTCAACTGTGGATGAGTGATTGAAACATTCGCGTGACAGGGTTTTCATAGAGCATTCAAATGCGCGATTTTAACCTGACGTTTTGAATCGTGCAGTCATCCTCGGCGTTTAGAAGTTCCTCCAATTCCCGTTTTCATCCGAGTATTCCAGTTTTTTCAACGGCTTGATCAAGCCTTTTATTTTAATTGTGTCTCCGGTCACTCGCACTTGGGCGGGGGAATCGTGCAGCTTCCTGATTCCTTTTGCGGTGCGAACATACATCACAAATTTCATCAATCCCTTGGCGTTCAACTCCCAATTCTTGTGATGCAACACGAAAGCTTTCGAGATAATCACTGTCGCTCCGCCTTTGGCGTAAGTCAGTGCGTCTCGGGGACTAAGAACGTGGTCCACGGAATCGACAAGGGACAACCTGATGGCGCCGTCCTTCTCCCCGGTGGCGAGCACAAGATAACCTACCACGGAAACCAGGGTGTTCGGCCTCCTGTGCGCCTGCAGAAAATCCTGCACTTCAATGAATTGATTTTGCATCGCCGGAGTGAGTGAGACGGCGGATGCGCCGTTGCAAGCGAATGTGGCGATCATCAGCAGGGCGGCGATAAAGAGAATGCGTTTCATACGAATACCTCCAAACATCCAAATCGATTGTTTTTCATTATGCCCTATTTTTATTCGCGTGTCTTCAATGGATGGATAACGGCGAAAAAATATTTGTTGGACAAATAAAAAATCTTGTTGACATTTAAGTTTCACTGTTATATAATGCTTATATGCATTGAAACTACGCTTCCGCGGATGTTGCGGAAGAGGGGAAGTTTTTCACGGAAAGGAAGGATGTGGGATGAAGAGAAAAGGTTTTACTTTGATTATTATCGCGATACTAGCAGCAATTCTATTCCCTGTGTTCGCCCAAGCGAGAGAAAAGGCTCGTGCGATCTCCTGTCTGAGCAACATGAAGCAATTAGGGTTGGGTTACAATATGTACACACAGGATTTTGACCAGAATCCCCCCATGCTCTGGGCTTGGGCGCAATATTTCTGGCCGACGGAAGTCTATCCCTACATAAAAAACAGCGCGGTTTTCGTATGTCCTTCGGAGAGTCAACCTGTCAATATGATTTGGCCTGAAGATAATCCCCAAAATCTTACAAAGAGTTATCTGCTTTACGTAATGGCGGCGGACGTGGGCTGGTGGGATACGCCATGCACTGACGCCAATGTTGAGGATCCGTCGAATTTTATTGTTTTCACGGAGGCGGGGCCAGGGGTTTCAAACCCTGAGACGTATCCGCCGAACTTCACACCTGACAATAATAGCATGTGCGCAAATCAAAGCTCAATATTTCGTGAAACGGGACCATCCTGCGACCCAACGACGGCGCGTCATAACGGGGGGTTGAATTGGGCGTTTTACGATGGACACGCCAAATGGGAGACAATCGCTCAGACACTGAAACAGAATCCTCCTGCGAATGCCGTTCCGAATTCTTCCATGCCTTTCAACGGTTGGTGGCTGACCAAATACACACAATGGGATCGCGAACCGAGTAATCCTAGCGTTCCGTAAGAGCCTTTAAAGATGAGTGAATGCCGAAATTCTTTTTTGTTACCGCATTAACGGAGAATAAGAGATGAATTCGGCATCATTTCAGAATCAATAAAACTTGATGGAGGACAGACGTGAAGAAGGAGATTAGCCCGTTAACGATGGGTGTCATTTTGGCGGTGTTCTTAATTGTGATATGCGTAGTGGGGTACTTTGTATTCTTTCACAAGCCATCCTCGCAGTTATCCGCGGCAGACAAAGCAAAACTTGAGAAAGCGTTTCCAGGTGCGAAAGTGGTTGGCGGAAACTGAGATATAATTTGAAAATCCTGCTTGGAAGGGAGGTGATTTAGTGAAAAAGGAGATTTCGCCTGCGATTATCATTGCTGTTGTTGTGGTGATTGTTATTGCTGTCGGGGTGTTTTTCCTTGTGAGCGGAAAGAGTTCGGGAGGTAGCAGGGCTGGTGAAAAACCGCCGGGAATGCCCGCAAGCGTTCAACAGGAGTTTCAGAAACGCATGGGCGGTGTCACGCCGAACGCTTCCTCGAATGGGGCAAGCACCGCGTTTCCCGGAACCAAAACCACGACGGGGAATTAATTTTTTTCTGACCTGATGATTGTAACGCATCCTTTATTATTTCGAAAGGGTTATGGGGATGAAAAGAAACGGTTTTACTTTGATTGAGTTGCTTGTGGTTATAGCGATAATAGCCATCCTCGCCGCCATTCTATTCCCGGTATTCGCTCAGGCGCGGGAATCTGCAAGAGTCACAACATGCATCTCCAATTTGAAGCAGATTGGCTTGGGGGAATTGATGTATGCGGAGGATTACGACCAACTGTTCGCCTATGGAACCTATCCAAGCCCCAAAAACTGGGAGGTGAACGACGACCAACCGGATCCTGGCGCGGACTGTTTCGGGGACATGCGGGGGTTCATACCGCGGCCTGGGGCTCGGCCGTTGACAGGTTGCTCCTACGGACGCGACTTTTACGAAATGCTGATGCTGGTGCAGCTATACCCGTATACTAAAAGCACCCAAATCTGGTATTGTCCGGATGATCCATATTACACGGCATCGGACGCTAACGCAAATCAGGGTTTGGAATCTTATCATTATTTTGTCAACTGGATATACAACACTCCCCAAAACATAAGCGGCTTCCCGATGGAGGTGTATCCCGGAAAGGGAACGATAGACCTTTGGGATAACGATCCGCCGAATCTGCTGTCGCAAATAACTTCGGAACGGATACTGTTCACGGAGCGTGGTGTTTTCGGATGGGAGGGGCAGGACGCTATCTCAGCGGGAATATCCAACAACCCTGGCAACCATCCGAGAGGCTACAACGCCGTATTTTTCGATGGGCACGCCAAGGAGATTAACTATGGCAGCAAGTGGACGACCATTCCCGCCACGGGTTGGCCGCCATCCCAGGAACCGCTGTGAGAGAAGTGCGATATGCAAGAGGGGGGCGGAAATCTCCGTTCCCCTCTTTTTGTGGCGCAACCCCTCTTCTAGATTGTGAAGATGTGAGCAGTATTTTATTTTATCTTTGCACCCATTTTGCAGTAACGAACCCTATTTGTGTTGAGACATTAGGTTTTCCTGTATTGCAATGGAGGAGCCATCAACAGATAGCGTTCCATTGAACTTTTGAATTCCTCTCGATCTATACGGTGCCAACAAAGTGTATTCAATGGATTTTGGCGCACTCCCGAAAAACGGTCCCCATCGCAGTGCAGAGTTATGTTTGTCAAAAACACCCCCCTCCCCGATGGAAATGGGAACCCATTTCACTGGTATTTTTTCCTCGACAGCGAATACTCCGGAGCCAATGGCGGGATGCACCTGAATCGTCATGCGCACGGGATGACCAGCAATGTAATAACCCGTCTTGCAAGACATAACGGCTTTGCTCAAAACACTTCCGGATCTATCATGGCGATTGGCCCTTGCCTTATGAATTTCGGCTATGCTCAATCCCTTGCTCGCCCCCGGTACCCAACATGCCGGAGCGGGTTGAGATGGATCCAAATGATAAAACTCTCCGTGCAGCCAAATTAAGGCTGCATTGGTAACATAGTTAATGGGTATGGGGTTCGGACCGACTGGCCAATTATCGCCTTTTTTCCATGCCGATGCATAGGAGACAACCTCTCCGATGATTAGTCTCCAATCGTTATTGGTATCGGCGGGATGGTCTCCAGTGACAGTTGTTATTGTGGAATCCCCTCCGATAGCCTCATCCGAATTATCCGTGGCAACACTTCCAGTGAAAGTCGCCATTCCTTTGGAGGAGGAGGGAGGTGTGACCTTGTAAGTCAATGTCCGTGACTGGGAATCGAAAAACGGACCCCATTTAACCTCGCCGACGCTTGAGTCAAATACTCCTGAATCACTGATGGAGGAAGTATCCACAATCCAACCCGCTGGAGGCGTATCCTGGACAGCATAAGCCAGGACGCCATTCGAAAGTTTGACTGATATGCTTACGCCAAGTTGAACCCCTGGGGCGTAACCTGCGGGAAGAATTCGATTAGCAATGTTGGTGGTTACTGTTAGCTTTGCGGTGCTTGAAGATGCCTTAAAAGAGCCCTCACCGGCAAAGTTTACAGAAACGGTGTGATCACCAACTGTGGAGCTGGATGGAATGGCGTATTCGATGGTGGCAACGCCATTGGAATCAGTTGTGGCAACGCCTGCTTTCACATTATCAACATTGAAAGTCACAGTTTCGGAGGGGATGCCTGCGCTGTTATCCGTTCGTTTCAGCGTAGTGTATAGTCCCACAGACTGACCTTTCCCTCCAGCGGAATCTGCCACTATTAACGCTGTAGCAATGGTTGACGAGGTTGTTGTAACTGTGAGCGTCCCCGTGCCGCTGCTGGCTGTGTAAGTTGTGTCCCCCGCAAAGGAGGCGGTGATGGTGTGGCTACCGGCAGTGGCGGTGGACGCTATGGTGTAGCTGAGAGTGGCAACCCCGCTTGCATTAGTAGTCGCCGTTCCCACCTGGGTGTTGTCCACCTTGAAGGTAATGGTTTTGCTTCCAACGACGGCGTTTGTGTCGGTTCTCTTGAGCGTTGCAGTGAGGTTGACCGCCTTGCCCTGCACGCCTGAAACGTTCGGCACCGTTATTGCAGTGGCGATGGTCTTTGAGCCTGCGGTCACGGTGAGCGTCCCCGTGCCGCTGCTGGCTGTGTAAGTTGTGTCCCCCGCAAAGGAGGCGGTGATGGTGTGGCTTCCCGCAGCGGCGGTGGAAGGTATGGTGTAACTGAGAGTGGCGACCCCGCTGGAGTTTGTGGTCGCTGTGCCCACCTGGGTGTTGTCCACCTTGAAGGTAATGGTTTTGCTTCCAACAACAGCGTTTGTGTCTGTTCTCTTGAGCGTTGCAGTGAGGCTGACCGCCTTGCCCTGCACGCCTGAAACATTCGGCACTGTTAGAGCGGTTGCGATAGTCGTCGCCGCTTTTGTAACAGTGAGCGTCCCCGTGCCGCTGCATGCGGAGTAAGTCGTGTCCCCCGCGAAGGATGCCGTGATCGTGCGATTGCCCGTTGTAGCGTTGGTTGGTATGGAGTAGGCGTGTGTTGCGACGCCGCTGGAGTTTGTGGTCGCCGTGCCCACGGTAGTGCTGTCGACCTTGAACGTGATGGTCTTGCCCGCGATGACAGCGTTGGTATCGGATCGCTTTAGCGCCGCGGTCAGAGTGACGGAGCTTCCCGGCTTTCCGGAAGCGTTATTTACAACGATGGAGGTTGCAACGGTGGTGGATACGGTTAGCGTCCCCGTGCCGCTGCATGCGGAGTAAGTCGTGTCCCCCGCGAAGGATGCCGTGATCGTGCGATTGCCCGTTGTAGCGTTGGTTGGTATGGAGTAGGCGTGTGTTGCGCCGCCGCTGGAGTTTGTGGTCGCCGTGCCCACGGTAGTGCTGTCGACCTTGAACGTGATGGTCTTGCCCGCGATGACAGCGTTGGTATCGGTTCGCTTAAGTGACGCGGTCAGAGTGACGGAGCTTCCTGTTTGTCCGCTGACATTGGAGACCGTTATTACCGTGCCTATCAGGTTATTTTGATATTCATCAGCGCCAATATCCACGGTACCGTTCACGATCCTAGGATTACCGTCAAAATCAATGTCCCCCGGATCGGATATCTCGGTATGATTGAAACCTTTATTGATGCAGGGTGAATTGACAAGAAGATGATACGTGGAATTGATATCCGGATTTTCCGTTAAGTCGCCGGCTCCCGCAAGAGAAATGGGACTCCAGTTCTTAAATCCTCCGTTATTGTACCAGCAGTTATGATCCGGGTCTGGCTGGCTGCTTGTGGGATCATCGAGAAGCACTCCGGAAGAATTCGACGCGATAATGTTATTTGCAATTAATGGGCGCAATTGATGCATATCGTCAAACATCTCAATCGCACCAGCGTCGTATTGTGTGGAGGCGTTATTGGAGACGATTGTATTGTTCACCAAATGGGCTGCTGAGGCATGCAGGTATATTCCTCCCGCTGATAACGCGCTGTTCGATGCGATTACATTGCTGGTGACAACGGGGGATGAGCTGTCTATATATAATCCGCCTCCATCTCCAGTAGATGAATTGTTCGTTATTACATTGGCGGTAATATCGAAATTGCTTCCGTACTGTATATACATGCCTCCTCCCCTGTATGCTGTGTTATTCTTTATCATATTTCGAGATATAATAGGCAACGAATCATTACAACATATACCCCCTCCGCTATATGTAGAGGTATTTCCAGATATGGTATTGTTTGATAGTACAGGAGATGAGTTACTGAGAAAAATTCCGCCCCCATCACAATTATTTGCTTTATTATTAATAATTGTGTTTGAAAAGATCATCGGCGATGAATTTGTACAATTTATCCCGCCCCCGCCCCATATTCCTGTAGAACATAAATTCATTGTGATAATATCATTTGATATACTTGGGGAGGATGAACTACAATATATTCCACCACCATCTGCTTGACCATTGGTAACAGTAAAACCGTCCAAAGATGCGATCGAACCAACTTGGTCTGCGGTGACCACACTGCCATTCTGACTTCCATTTATCGTCGTAATATTTTTCACCCAGTTTCTCTGATTGAGAAGCGTTTCATTTCCAGCAAATCCGCCGTACAACGCCACCCCGTTTTTCATGGTGATGTTTTCCATGTAGGTTCCCGCGGCAACCCAGACCTGATCGCAGGGCTGAGCAGTTTGAAGTGCAGTGGTGATGGTCTTCAGCGCTGTGGCCCAGCTTTTGCCGTCATTGGCATCATTTCCGGTTGAATGATTGACATAGTAGGTGCTGAACTCCTTAACAACCGTTCTGGCCCCCACATACTCGTCCGCCCCTATATCCACGGTTCCTCCATTGGGCCAGATCCTGTTATCGCCGTCAATGTCCGTTTCGCCGGCGGAAACATAGCTGTTGGAACCCTGGTCCCGGCATGGCGATCCTGCGCTAATGTGGAAGTCGCCATCCTGTGCGTCCAGGAAGAGCGGGTCGGCTTTGATATCGAAGCCGGAGGAGGCTGTTCCTTGGTAATCATATGCCGCATTTTGATATACACAGTTATTGGAGATGGTGGGAATGGTGTACTTGTCGCAATATACGCCTGATGAATTATCAGTGATGATGTTGTTTCCCAGTTTGGGATGAGCCACATTGTTGCTAAAGCTGCTTGATATCATAGTGACGGCCCCCCCGGCCCACAACATCCAAGAGCTGTTTTTGACGAAAGAATTGTTGGTGACAATGGCAGAAGAATTATTCAGATTCACACCTCCAGTGCTATTCGATGTATTACCATAGATCAAATTATCGCAAATGAGCATAGGCGAGTATTCACAATCAATCGCCCCACCAGTATAAGTTGCTACATTTCCATAAATACGATTTCGCATAACTGTAGCGGAAGAAGACTCGAAATACAAACCGCCACCAGTATTTGAATAGTTTCCTTTAATAAGATTATCGGTAATGATAGGCGATGAATATGAACAACTAATACCTCCACCATTACTATAAACAGATATATTATTAATGATTATATTGTTGGATATAATAGCGTTTGAATTGTTGTTACATAAAATACCCGCTCCTCCATTTATCCCATCCACGCATTTATTATATTCTATAATATTGTTCTGAATTTTTACTGATGCCGCATTCAGATAAATTCCCGCCCCATCATTACCACTTCCATGTGTGATAATGAACCCGTTCACGCTAGTTTCCATTCCTGCGTTTGAAATAGATATGACACTGTTTCCATTGTTATTGGTTCCGTTAATAATCGTGGGATATTTTACGGGGTCCTGGGTATCCGGGTCGGATCCCGTTCCCTTGTATCCCCCCATGAGTTGCACCCCCGACGGAACAGTCAGAGTTTCAACATATCCTCCGGAATTTGGATTGGTCGCGACATGCACCTGATCCCCAGAGGATGCGGATTGGAGCGCATGCCCTATGCTGCGAAATGGGGTGGACCAGCTCTGTCCGTTGTTCACCGTATCACTGCCATCATATCTCACGTACCATGTTGTCGCCAATGAAGGGGAGATGGCTGCCATCATGAGCGTAGCCATACCAATCGCCATCATGAGCAATCGGATCTTTCGCAGCGCAGATGCACTGCGAATCTTTGTTGATCTTATCCATGAGCGGATGGAGTATCGCCTCTCCGCTGTAGTCTCTATGGAATCCATCACTTATTCTCCTTTATGATTTGGGATGGCCGCAAGTTCTAAAGGGATCCTTGTCTTGCGGCCATCCTCTCACACTATTGATTGGATATCGTTCGATCGCCTATGGTATCAATAGTTGTATAGTCAAACGACCCATCTCCTGTGAAAGTCACCGTTCCGGAAGCGGTTGCCGGCGGTGTGATGGTGTATGTTAGAACACGAGGTGTTGCATCTAAGAAAACCCATTTAACCTTATTATTTATGGAATCATATGTCCCGTTATCACTCATGTTTGATATAACCCAGCCCGTTGGTATATGATCTTCGACTGCATAGGCGGAATTCGAAGCGCTTGGTACTGCGTTGAGTGTGACAGTAAACGCAACGCCAGGGATGTATTTACTCACGCTGAATGTGCTGATGACATAAGGCGCGGCGGGCACGGTTACAGTGGCGGAGCCGCTTGCAGAGGAATTCGCTTGGCTGGTCGCTTTTATAATGTATGTGCCAGCGGTTGAAGGTGCCGTGTATACGCCGGAGGAGGTGATCACTCCGCCTGAGGCAGTCCAAGTGACTGCCTGGTTGGAGGAGCCGCTCACGGTTGCGGTAAATGTTTTTGAGGTGGATGGCGCGAGTGCAGTGCTGTTCGGTGATATGGTGACTCCGATATTCTGAATTGTGACAATGCTGCTGCCACTCTTGGTTGGATCTGCAACGCTGGTAGCGGTGATGGTGTCGGTTCCAGCAGTCGCTGGGGCGGTGTAGAAGCCGGCGGAGGTGATGGAGCCATGCAATGCGGTCCATGTGACTGCGGTATTGGAACTTCCTGTCACAGTTGCAGTGAATGTCTGGGTGGCGCCCGCATTCAAAATCAATCCCTGTTGATTAACCTTTACTGTGATACCGGCAGGCTGTTGGACAGTAACTGTTGATGAGCCGCTTTTGGTTGGGTCTGCAACGCTGGTTGCTGTAACCGTGTCGGTTCCAGCAGTTTCTGGAGCAGTGTAAACACCAGCGGCGGTTATGCTCCCTTTCTGAGCCTTCCATGTGACCGCTGTATTAGTAGCGCCAGTTACCGTGGCTGTGAATGTTTGGTTTGATCCCGGGTTCAGTACAATATTTTGCTGATCCACTTTTACGAAAACGCCTGCGGAGGAAGTTGTATTATCTCCGCCGCCTCCGCCGCATCCTGCTAAGCCCATAGATACAACCAATAATACGATCAGCCATGCATAGATTTTTACGATGTTCATCATTTCCTCCTTTGACAGATAACAGATCAAGTAACATGTATTCGCACTAACATATCGATCACTTCCAACTGTTTCCGAAATGGTCCGCTTAGGTTAGGATCTAAAAGCATCTATTTCAACAAAAGAGCGAACACGTTTGAAAATGAAGCTAAGGTTGCATATCATACCGAAAATCATCACATCGGAAAACAAGTTTTCATCCGAAGGCGTTGATGGAATGATAGCAAAACATGAGAAGACAACCTTATTGAATTCATTATAATCTGCGAAGTGTGACAGAAGTGTGACAGAAGCGTGAAAAGTGATGTAAAATACAGTTCAATAGATAAAAATTTAATTCGTATATTCATGCTCTAACAATATCTCTAACTCTAAAATTAGATGTTCTTGCCTGCAATTTAATGTACCTATTCGGTTCCGTCATTCTCCTTTAAATGTAAAACCACAAACTTCCCTCCTGAATCCCCCCTGCATGCTTGAGCTTTACGCTCTCATAGTCTATAATTTCAAAACTGTTTTCGGAGGGGACACGGGATCATGCATCTTATACAAACGCTTTCACTTCTACTCGCCCTCCCCCTGATCGCATCGTCTGGCGGAGAAACGGGGTTCACTACGGTTTTCACGGCTAGCGAAGGAGGTTTCAAGTCGATCCGAATCCCATCCGTTGCGGTGACGAACAAGGGGACGGTTCTTGCTTTCGCGGAAGGACGCTCCGCTAACTCGGATCAGGCGGAGAACAAAATTATTCTTAAACGAAGCGAGAATGACGGGCGAACTTGGGGGCACCTCACCGTGATCGCCTCCGATGGCGCACGGTCCTTGAACAACCCTTGCGCCGTTGTGGATCGCGACACGGGCGTTATATTCCTTATGTTCCAATCCTATCCACCCGGGCTAAACGAGACGAGTAAAAAGCTTACGCCCGGTGTGACAGGGGAGAACATCGTGCGCAATTACATCATCAGCAGCAAGGATGACGGTGTCACGTGGACGAAGCCAGTCGATATCACTCGCGAAACCAAACGCCCCACCATCGTCACCACCGATGCGGTCGGACCAGGGATAGGTGTGCAGATATCGAAAGGGCGATACGCCGGACGATTGGTCTTCCCATTCAATGAAGGCCCGTTCGATGAATGGCGTATTTACGCGGTATATAGTGACGATCACGGGAAGACTTGGAAAATGGGCGATACCGCTCCGGGAGGTTTCGTTACGGACAGTTCGGGGAAAAAAATCAGTAATGTGAACGAAGCCCAATTGGTTGAATTACGGGATGGCTCCCTTCGGTTTATCGTAAGAAGATGGGCGGGCGATCCTGTTCGGCAAACCTGTGTAAGCCATGACGGCGGAATGACTTGGTCGAAAGTGGAGGATTTGAAGGATATTCCGGACCCATGTTGCATGGGCTCCGTGTTAAGATATGTCTCCCCCGGCAGCCCGCATACGGAGTGTTTGCTCTACGCCGGACCTCGTAGTTACACAAAGCGAGTGAATGGCGCCATATACAGAAGCGACGACGACGGGGCTAGCTGGAAAATCCATCGTCAGTTATATGCGGGGGAATATGAATACTCGGCTTTGACGGAACTGCGGGATGGGGAGATCGGGTGTCTGTTTGAAGCGGACGGCTACAGTCGCATTGTATTCGCTCGCTTCTCTCTGGGATGGATAGACAAATAGCCTGTTCATCATTTGGTGTAAAAGCTTCATCCGTCGCCTCTTCCATTCCGTGAAATATTTCAGATATAGTATCAACGGGAACGGCTATCTTTCCATTGCATGAAAAGGCGAAAACCAAATAAAAGGGAAAAAACAATGGGTGAAAATTTAGAGGTTTTAAAAAAACGACTAGCCGATATCGGTCAATTGCACCGTGCCGCGGCGGTATTGGGATGGGATATGCGCACCTACATGCCTCCGGGAGGGGCGCCTGCAAGGTCGGAACAGTTGGCGTATCTCAGCAAGTTGACGCACGAGATGTTCATCAGCGAAGAGATGGGAATACTGTTGGAGAAGTCGGAAAACGAATGCGCGGGAATCGATCCCGATTCGAACGAGGCGAAAATCCTGCGTAACGTCCGCCGTAGTTACGATCACGCTGTGAAAATCCCGACCGCCCTTGCAGAGGAGTTCTCCCGCCACACGACACTTTCCGAAGACGTTTGGACTCGTGCGCGAGCGGAAAACAAATATTCCGATTTCGCCCCGTATCTCGATAAAACCTTGGATTTATTGAACCAAATGATACAACATCTGGGATACGAGGAGGAGCCCTACGACACTCTATTGGACATGTATGAACGCGGGGCGAAAACGATGGATATCGAGGCGGTGTTCCAGCAACTGGAAAAGCCATTGGTGGATATGGTTCGCGCCATCGCCGGTGCAACGCCCAAAGGGGATAACTCGCCGATAACAGGCGATTATCCATCCTACAAACAGAATAAGCTCACTTTGAAAGTGGTTGCCAGTTTGGGATACGATTTAAACCGAGGACGGCAGGATCCCACCGTCCATCCATTCTGTTGCGGTTTCTCCCGCGACGACGTGCGTATCACCACTCGTTTCTCTCCGGACCGTCTTGAACCCGCCCTCTTTGGCTCCATGCATGAATCGGGGCACGCCATGTACGACCAGAATATCCCTGCGGAATTCGACAACACCCCCATTGGCGGTGCGGCGTCGCTGGGAGTGCATGAGAGCCAGTCTCGCTTCTGGGAGAATATCGTGGGAAGAAGTCTGCCGTTCTGCGAGTTCGTTCTTCCGCTTCTCCAGGAGACTTTCCCCGTTCCGTTCGAATCCTGCGACGCAGCTCGATTTCATCGTTCGATCAACCGAGTGCATCCCTCGTTCATTCGGGTTGAGGCGGACGAAGTCACCTACAATCTTCATATACTGTTAAGGTTTCAGATGGAGAGGGACATCTTGTCGGGCAAGATCACCATAAAGGATCTTCCCGAGGCGTGGAACGCCAAAATGGAATCGATGTTAGGAATTACTCCGCCGAATGACACGCATGGAGTGTTGCAAGATATCCATTGGGCGGGAGGAATGATCGGGTATTTTCCAACATACACGCTCGGGAATCTGCTCTCGGCGCAGCTATGGCGCTCCATGAGGAAGGATATCGCGAATCCGGAGGAGCATATTCGAAAAGGGGATTTCGCCCCGCTATTGGATTGGCTGCGGGAGAATGTGCATCGTCATGGGAGTAGATACTTCTCAAGGGAATTGATTCCAACCGTCACGGGAGAGCCGCTAAACCCGAAACACTTTTTGGAGTATCTGCAGTCCAAATACTCTCAAATATACGATATCTGACTTGATTTCGATAGGCTCAATGACGGTTAGTCTGTTTTTATGCCTTCCTAACCGTCAAAGAGCCCATGGTAAAATAGAGCGTGCCAAGAGTGTGTTCAAACCTTGGGAGGCGTGTATGGTGCATGATTGATTTTCCGGGATAAGGTTTCCATCATTTTATTCAGGTGTTCCGAGAGAGAGTTGATGATTTATGCCTCCAAGCTAATCTGTTGACGCTGTAGTTCGATTAAAGTTATAATGTCCAAAATGCATACAGCGAAAGCTGAGGATAGGTATATGGAAGATTTAACCCCCATTCAGGTGGTTGCGGAACTGGATAAATATATTGTTGGTCAACAGGCTGCAAAGAGGGCGGTCGCCGTGGCTTTGCGAAATCGTTATCGCCGACGTCTGTTGGATGAGGATTTGCGCGACGAGGTCATTCCCAAAAACATCCTGATGATCGGTCCCACGGGTGTGGGGAAGACGGAGATCGCCAGACGGCTTGCGAACCTTTCGAACGCTCCGTTTATAAAGGTGGAGGCGACGAAGTTCACCGAAGTGGGGTATGTGGGCAGGGATGTGGATTCCATGGTTCGCGACTTGGTGCAGGTGGCGGTGAGAATGGTGGAGGGGGAGAAGCTCGCAGAGGTTCAGGATGCCGCAGTAAAGCGCGCCAATCAACGCATAGTGGATATACTGCAACCGATACATCGCAAATCTAGCAAGAACGAAGTCAAAGATAGCGCAGCCATGATACGCGAGACTTTTGGTTCGCTTTTCGGAGCCCAGCCCGCACCGAATGCCACCCCTGACGCCGCATCATCTATCGAGCAGGATGATGCGCAAGTGGAAAAGCAGCGTGAGGAACGTGAGAGACGCATTCGGACGAGACTATTGGAACAGATACAGTCTGGAGTAAGGGACGAAGATGAATTAGAGATTGAAGTCGAACAGCGTGAGACTCCATTCCTCCAAGTGTTTTCCCCTCAAGGCATGGAGGAGATGGGGATGATGGATCTCCAAAACGCTTTTGGAAGCCTCATGAACCGCGGCAAGAAGAAGAGGACCGTCACCATTGGCGAGGCGCGTAATATCTTCGCCCAGGAAGAGGCCTCCGCGATGGTGGATCATGATGTCGTGGTGCGGGAGGCAATTCAAAGAGCCGAGCAAAACGGGATCATCTTCGTGGATGAACTGGACAAAATTGCCGGGCGAGAGAGCGGTCATGGGCCGGACGTCTCGCGTGAGGGCGTTCAAAGAGACTTGTTGCCGATCATAGAAGGCTCCACCGTCGCCACAAAGTTCGGCTCCATACGCACCAATCATATTCTTTTCATCGCCGCAGGGGCTTTTCATATCTCCCGCCCCTCGGATTTGATCCCGGAATTGCAGGGGCGACTTCCCATTCGCGTGGAATTGGAAAGTTTGACGGAGGCGGACTTCAAACGCATCCTCACGGAACCTAGAAACGCTCTCATCCGCCAATACACCGCCTTGCTTGCGACGGAAGGCGTCACCTTGGATTTCACCCCCGATTCCATCGATGAGATATCTCGCATCGCCGCCATGGTGAACCAGCGCAGCGAGAATATCGGTGCGCGTCGTCTTCATACCGTAATGGAGCGGCTATTGGAGGATATATCCTTTACGGCACCGGATATGGACGAAAAATACTTGAAAATAGATGCGGCTTTCGTTCGTCAAAAGTTGGAGAACATATCCAAGGATGAGGATCTGAGCCGTTACATTCTTTAAAAGAAATTCATATGTCCAAATCTGACCACCCAAACCTTGGCGAAGATCGAACACGAGCGGCTGCAAGCAAGGTGCTCAGTGGCACGGACATCAAAGGGGTAATTGCGCGTATTCTTCCCTTCCTTGGTCCGGCTTTCATTGCCGCAGTCGCCTATGTCGACCCGGGCAATTTCGCCACGAACATCCAAGGCGGCGCGCAATACGGGTATATGCTTCTTTGGGTGATATTCGCCAGCAACCTTATGGCGATACTCATCCAAATGCTCTCGGCAAAGCTCGGAATAGCCACCGGCAAGAACCTTGCGGAGTTGTGCCGAGACAATTTTCGGATGCCGTTTGTTTGGATGATGTGGGTGATCGCCGAAGTCGCGGCAATCGCAACGGATCTGGCGGAATTCCTCGGCGCCGCAGTTGGTTTCCAATTGCTCTTTCATGTTCCTCTGCTTATCGGAGGGATCCTCACCGCAATTTCGACGGTAATCATTCTCAGTTTGGAGAAACGAGGATTCCGCCCCATGGAAGCCGTCATTGGCGCCTTGGTGGGAATTATAGCGGTATGTTACCTACTTGAGACGATTCTCGCCCGGCCAAACTGGAAGCTGATCGCATATTTCAGCGTGGTGCCGAAGTTCCAAGGCACGGATAGTGTGTTGGTGGCGGCGGGTATACTCGGAGCGACGGTTATGCCCCATGTCATCTTTCTTCATTCTGCGCTTACTCAGGGGCGTATCGTCACCAAGGACCCTGTGAAACTAAAAAAGCTGGTCCGTTTTGAGATGGTGGACATCCTCATCGCCATGGGATTGGCCGGGTTTGTTAACGCGGCAATGCTCATCATGGCTGCCGCCACATTCCACAATCCTACATATAATAACATCGGAACGATAGAGCAGGCATATAGAACCCTCGCTCCCTTGCTTGGCAAATCCGCAAGCGTTATATTTGGCGTTTCGCTTCTGGCTTCGGGACTCTCCTCATCCGCAGTCGGAACCATGGCGGGTCAACTGGTCATGCAGGGGTTCCTTAAGCATTCGATACCGATCTGGGTGCGTCGGCTTGTAACCATGATACCTTCGCTGATCGTAATAGCCATGGGTTTGGAGCCAACCAAGGTGTTGGTGATCAGTCAGGTCATTCTTAGTTTTGGCATACCCTTCGCATTGCTTCCCTTGGTGATCTTCACCAACAAACACGAATTGATGGGGGATTTGGCGAATTCCACGTTAACTCGAATCATGGCGTATGTGGTTACATTCCTGATCATCGGTTTGAATGTGTTCCTGCTTTATCAGACTTTCGTTCTTGGATAAATTTAATGAATCAGATCACACCATTCAACATAATAAAATTGCTGGTTCCGCTTGATGGCTCTCGTCTGGCGGAATCCACACTGCCCGCCGCAATGCGAATCGCATCGCTTTTCGCAGCCAAGATCATTCTGCTTCACATTAGAGAGCAAAAAGCCCCCTCCACCATCCACGGTGAAAAGCATTTAAGCGATCCGGCGGAAGCCAACCGCTACTTGCAATCCATTGCGGAGAAGCTGCAATCAGATGGTATCGCTGCGGAGTGGCACGTCCATGATTCCATGGAGGGGGACGTGGCGAGGAGCATCATCGATCACGCAAACGAATTTCATCCTGATCTGGTGGCGCTGTGCACCCATGGAAAAGGGGGCATGCGGGACCTGTTATTCGGCAATATTGCACAGCAGGCTTTGAATCTGGGGAAATGGCCCATCCTTCTTATTCATCCGGATCAGTGGGGGATGGCTTCTGATTTTATTCTACGAAACATTCTCATCCCGATAGATCGGGAGCACGATCAGGAAGCCTCTCTTTCGGTCGCTGCAGCCATGGGGGACAGGTTTTCCGCCTCCCTCAGACTTCTGGCGGTCGTGCCCACATTGGAGACCCTCTCCGGGGAGAAATCCGTGCCGGGCTCCCTTTTGCCGGTAACCACTCGCGCCATTCTTGATATCGCCGAACAGGAAGGATCAGAGTTCGTGGAAACGATCGCAAGGAACGAGTCCTTCGCCGGATTGGATGTGCATACCGAAATATTGCGAGGTGATCCGGTTCAATCCGTTTTGGAATACGCCAATGGAAGCGATACCGATTTGATTATCCTCAGCAGTCACGCAAGGACAGGTTTCAGCGCTCTTTTCTCCGGCAGTTTCACTTCACGTATCTCCTCCAAGGTCAAATGTCCTCTGTTGCTGGTGCGAATATAGGAGGCTTCTAACAATATCTTGAAACGAATTGTCGTGGTAGGCGCCGGCGCCGCCGGAATCATCGCCGCGTGGAAAGCCGCTCGCGCGGGCGTAAATGTCACTCTTCTGGAAAAGAAAGAGCGCATAGGATTTAAAATCCTTATCTCCGGTGGCGGAAAATGCAATATCACCCATGATGGGGATATTCCAAAACTCCTTGGATGCTTTCGGCGCAATGAAGCCGATTTCCTGCGCCCCTCATTTCACGCATTTACCAATGCGGATATCCGTCATTTGATCGAGTCCAAAGGGGTGGAATTGACCGTCAGAGAGGATGGGAGAGTGTTTCCTCTTTCCTCCTCCGCCAAGGGGGTGACGGCGGCTTTGGAATCGCTTCTTGCGGATGCCGGTGTCGAGTTGCGCACACTTGCCGCCGTGTCCGAAATTCATCGGTCCGAAGGAGAGGGATGGATGATGTCGGTTTCGCCTCCAAAGAGCGTGGACCCATCCGGAAATTCATCATTACGTATCCATTCCGATGCGGTGATTCTTTGCACCGGAGGACTTTCCTATCCTGGGACCGGCTCCACGGGGGACGGGTGGAAATGGCTGGCGGAGATGGGGCACGCCATAGTGAAACCTCGAGCCGCACTTGCGCCGATTTTTTTGGATGTTGTTCCTCCCAACGGATGGGCGGGAATCGCACTGCGTAATTCGGTTCTCAAGGCTCGACAGAGCTCAAAGGAGATTGCGAAATCGCGAGGGGACATGCTGTTCACCCACCGGGGGGTGTCCGGCCCCGCTGTGCTGGATATAAGTCGTGTGGTGGCGGAGATGCGCCAATTCGGGCCAATCGAGCTATGCGCCGATCTTGCTCCCGATAGTGGTTACGAAAAACTTAAAGAGCTGACAATGGGATGGATCCGTCAACATCCCAAAAGATCGCTCAGTTATTACGTTGTGAATTACGCTCCCGCGCGGGTTGCGGAGGATATTCTTGGAAAATCCGACATCGCCGGGAAATATGGTGCGCAGGTCACCCGCGAGCAGCGTAATCGTTTGATTGAAGTGATTAAGGGGTATCGCATCGGTTCGGTTCAGCATGTCCCCATGGAGAAGGGGGAAGTGACGGCGGGCGGGGTTGACCTTGGCGAGGTCAACCCGCGCACCATGGAATCCCGCCTTATCCCAGGGTTGTACCTATGCGGGGAAATATTGGATATTGCAGGTCCCGTGGGAGGGTATAACTTGCAGGCTGCGTTTTCCACCGGTTATGTGGCGGGGTTGAGCGCCGCCATTGACGATTAGCCCAATCCGACTGACCCGATCAGTCCGATGAAGAGGATGGCGCGGAATCGCCCTTGACCTGTCCGAGCGCCCATTCGATGCCACCCAGCATATGACGTTGGATAACCTCGTTGTCCCACACATCCTTGCGATGCCCGAAAGCGGAGTAGAACACTCTGCCCTTCCCATACATCTTGCACCACGCCAGCAGATAGTCGCCCGGTTTCCCAGCCTCCTCTGATCCGTCGGGCGGGCATTGAGGCGTGGAGAGCAGGACATGCAGTTTTTTGCGGTCGGTTTTGGTGAAGAGGTAGATCTCGTCGGTAATCTTGAAATCCGCTGGAATCGGCTTCACAGCGGGATGCTGCGGGTCATCATGGACGGGTTTCACCTCGCATTGATTATGGTGCGTGCGGAACTCCCCGCCGATCATGTCGATGTAGGCTGCATGAGCGGGGTCCCGGTAGGTGTCGGTGGCCGAATGCATCCCGATGAAGGCGTGCCCCTCCTTGATCCATTTCAGAAAAGCGTTGAGATCGGGGATTCCAAGGTCGCCGGTTGTGTTCAGAAAGATGATCCCGTCGTATTTTTTAAGGTGTTCGGGGGTGAGCATCTCCTTCACATCCTCGGCGGTCCGGCAGTAGTCCACGCTGAACGCACCGCTCTTTTCGCCCATCGCCTGTAGAACCGGTTCGCCCGCCTCAATCCCCTCGGTGTGGCGAAATCCCTGAGTGTAGTCCACAACAAGCAATCTTTTCCTCTTCATGGAGGCGTCCGTTTCCAGAGCGGATGAAACCAGAAACATAGCAATTGCGGATAACGTGAAAATCATCGTACCTATGTGCGGCATGTGCGTTTCTCCTTTGCGTATATTTTCCCTCTTTCGCGAAGGGTATGGCATGATGTTACCTTATCGTCCGCTGAGTTCCAAGATGTGAAAAAGTATTTTTTCGGTTGGGATGGGAGGAATGGATCAATACAACAGCAAATATACTTTGAGGAGCTGGTGAATGAAGCATTATCACCGAGGCAAGAAAACGGGCGACTGCAAGGGTCGCCCGTTTTTCGATCGAAGTGAGGATTTCTAATCCCAATTGCCTCATCTCATCGCCAGTAGTAATGCCATGTGTAGTTGAGGTCTATGGTCTGACCCGGGTCAAGGTGCAACGACCATTTGATACGCCCGACACCGTTGAAGTGGTACCACCAATCCGGCCAGTTGTACCATCCCCACCATGATGGGGCGTTGTTTCCGGTGGAGTAGAAGTTCTTATCCTCGAAGGTGTTCACCATTTCCACCGAGCCGTTATGATCTGCGGTGTCCGCTGTTCCAAGCACATATCGTTTCACCTCTATATCAACGGGTATGGTTTGGTGGTTGGTGATGTGAATAACCCCCGTCAAGTTTATCTGACCATATTGGTTTCCCTGCCATGTCGCGGCGTTCGGTATTCTCTCCTTCTCCTTCTCCTCCTTCTTCACCGTGATATCCACGGCGGGATTTAGCGCAATCTCCACGCTGCCGCCGATCGGGGTGTAGGTCATGAGGGATTGCGCAAGAACCTTATCTCCGAGCATCAGTAAAGCCGGGGCGGTGGTTAGCGGCTCTTTGGAGGAGTTCATCAGACGTATTTTATGGATGAACCGGGGTGCATTTATCATGTCCGCTATTTGGTTGTTCTGCGTTTGATTGAATGCGGGCATCACCTCTGCGGGCGGGGCGAATGGTATGTCCATCGTATAGAGGTCCTTGTATTTGATTGTGAAGGTGGAAACGGGAACCACCATTCGCTCTCCCTTTTTAAGTGTTATATGCTTCACTTGGAAAACATACAGGTCCTCGTTCTTTTCTCCGCCGGTCACCTCCGGACCAGGATTGACGGGAGGCGGTGCGGCGGGAACACCCATGGCTCCGCCGTATCCCCCAATCTGGGTCATATACGCGTTAGAGAAGTTGCTTATGGGGGATTTTGTGTATAATCGTTCGGTTACCTGCGCCAAAGCCTGCTGCAAAGCCATGGGGTCCGTCTGATCCGCGAACTCGAATTTGGGAGCTCCTATTACTAGGTTGCAGTTCACATCCTTTAGATCCACCATGTCGTTTACTATGGTCGCCTCCAGGCAGACCGTGGCGCCGCCTTTACCATCCAGAGTGATTTTGTAGGCTGGTATCCATTGAATTCCTTTTTGCAGATAGAGCAATCCCACTCGCGCCGTCTTGGCTGGGGCACCGCCCTGCCAATCCAGCTTCATAGTGAGCATGTTACGAAACTCCTCCTCGGAGTATTTCGGTTGATAACCGTTTTTAAACGTCACATCCACGATCTTATCAATCGGAATCGCCGCCACACCCAGTTGCGTTTTCATGAGGAGGATATTCCCCTCAACCGGCAACGATTCTCCGCTGTTCGGAGGGCTTGTCTGTTCAATCTCCTTTGAGGAGCGTGTGGGGATGCCCATGATCTTGCCGGTGTAAATGGTGGGAGTTTTATTGGCGTCGAGGATCACGGTGACGTCCGCATCCTGTCCGACGTTCGCCTTGAGCATATCCTTAATGACGAGCGAGGTGTGTTCGGTGATGACCCGTCGCCGCCCCGCCGTGACCGCCATCAGTTTAGCGCGAGGGTCCGCGCTATAGGGCCAGAAAGTCCCCAAAACAGGCGTGGGAAGATAATCCATTTCAACATTCCCTTCGCTGTCCGTGGGCATTTCGCCTTGGTGTAGAACGAAGGTGTTCCCGTCCTTGAAAACGGTGATCTCCTTGATCGGCAATCTTGCGAGGGCTGTCAAGGGTGTCGCATTCTCCGCATCCCCTCTAAGGGGAAACGAGCATAAGAGAAGAGCAAGGAAGGTCAATATCCAATATCTCATTTTTAATCTCCTGAATGGTTTTGCACTTTCGACGCATATGGAGGCGGATAGGTTACAGGAATTGTGAAAATAGAGGGGATGGGAGAGACAATAAGGAAATCGAGAGAGGAATTATTTGTATTCCCCCGCTAAGTTTTGCAACTGGGAGCACCCGTCGGAGATATCCACAAAGCGATCCGTCCACATCTGAGTCCCTTGGGAGCAGGTGGATTGCGGTTTGAGATGTTTAGCGTGTCCATCCACAAACAGCCAGTTGCAGGCGCCATTATGGGATTGAAACGGACCTTGGCTGCCGCCGGCGGGTCCGAGTTGCATGAGATACCAGTCTCCCAGATCGGGAAATTTGAAACGGGATTCCAGTACTATAATCAGGGTGGATTCCGATTGAATTTCCGATTCGTAGCGTGGGCGAGCCCTTTGCTCTCCGTACCAGCATGGCGGCACCGCCTCATTGAAGAAACTTCCGTTATAGGCGTAGGAGATAGGCAGCCACTGGCTTTTAGGAAAGTAGATATTTGTTTCATCCCCTACGCCGTCCCATGCATAACTATTTGAGGGGCATGTCCAAACGCCGGTGTTTTTGAGGTATGCTCCGATTTCGCGTTTCCAGTTGATGCTGCTGCCGTTTAGCATGCAATCAGGTTGCTTGAGGGGCCCGATGCTCGTGCAACCGGATATGGGATGGCTCGGGTCCGGAAGACGACTCATCGGGAAGGCGGAATCATAATCCTGAAGATAGAGGAGAACCGCGACGCCTATTTGTTTCAGGTTGGAGATGCATGTTATGGATCGCGCCTGTTCACGGGCTTTCAAGAAAACGGGAAAAAGCATCGCCGCAAGCAAAGCGATTATTGCTATCACAACTAATAGCTCAACCAAGGTGAAACCGTGTGATATAGGCTTTCCCCGTTGTGAAAAGCGCATTTCATATCTCCATTGATGACATCATGGAAGGAGTTGCGAACGGTTGATAATTCATACTATTGAACCAATTATACCACCGCATTATGAATTTGTGTGAGGTGAATCTAATATATACATATTCATGTTGCTTTCAAATGCATAGGTAAATGAACATCGCGGAAATCCATATGTAGGGGCGACCCTTGTGGTCGGCCTCAACGTATCGGTAATGAAATATGCATCGAATAACGCAACATGTTGGGTAATTGATACCTTGCGTGTGTCCGTAGGGGCGACCCTTGTGGTCGCCCGCAGCGTATCGGTAATGAAACATGCATCGAACAACGCAACATGTTGGGGTAATTGATACCTGGGTGCGGGCGACCACAAGGGTCGCCCCTACGAAATTTTCGTTGATAGCGGGCTTGAGAAGGCGCACATGCGAATACGTGTGCCCATGATGGCAGGTGTTGTAATGCGCACATGAGAATGCATTGCATGAATGATGGTTGGTGTGGTAAAGCATCCAAATACGCAACGCAATTAATGGCGGGTGTGAGACGGGTGTTCGCACGAATTATGCGAAATGGTGGGAGTGGGCGGGCTTTTTTCCGCAACGACTCCTTCTCTAATGCAACCCGATTTCGTGTAAAAATATTCTGTTCTCACGATACATGCGAAGCAATTTCCAACCTGCGGCGAAATTCGCCCCGCGCTGCAGAACAAATATCTTGTTCGCCCAGATAACCCCGTAGTGCGGATCGGTGAGGAATATTCTGGCATAGTATTTATAATACGCATCGGAGAGCGGATAGTGGAATTTCTTCACATTGCCAAAAACCACAAATTGAACATCGCTCCTTGCGATGACAGCGCGAAGCTGGTGAGGAGGCAGAAGGGTGAAATCCCTTTCCCTCTCCTGATTTAAGGCACGTACGCTGTTCCCCCAGCACTCCTTTTGGAAGGGGTTTGGAAACATATAGAGACTCTCGCGATGCATCATTCCTCCTCCGAGCATCATCTCCGCGCTTACGGAAGCGTCATTCGGTATCCTTTCGATAGCGATTCTCATAATTCTGGTGTCTGCGGCGGAAGAGCACATGTATATTTTGAAAAAAAGATTGAAGAGGTTCATGCCCATGCCAAGGAAGACACAGTAGGCGAGATATATTCCCAGACCCTTTCGAACCCTTAATGGATGCCTTCTAAAACGGCGCATCAGCATTCCGTAGCATACCGGGTATCCGGCAATGGCGGAATAAAAGACGAATGGGATGATCGTGGCGCCATATTGAAAATAGACCATCTGCATCGAATCTCGATTGGATAGCATATTGGCGAGGAATGCGGGCGCGGCGGGCAGCAAGAAACGCGGAGCGAATAGAGATAGGAACCCCAGCGGGAAAATAATCTCAGCCGCATACCCCATATTTCCCGCAGTGAATAGGACGGATAGCGTGTGAAGCGGATGAGAAATCAGATTCCATGCAATCTGAGGCAGGGTTGCACCAAAGGCGGAGTACAAGCTTGCGTAAGCGGAGGGTTGCCCGTGGTTGACGTAACGCATCGTCCCAAGGCTGATAATCTGTCCGAGTGTGCCAAGCAGAATGATTACAGTCCCCGTCCCTTTGTTTATCATGAAAAATGCCAGCGCCCCGACGAGGATCACCGTAAGTCCCATGGTCTCTTTGCAAAGCAGGGTTGGAAGCAGGGACAGAATGAGAGGAATGGGGCGTTTTGTCTCCAAGAACCAGCAGGCGAAGAGGAGCATGGGGATGGCGAGAGATTCCGGATGAAAATCGAAGCTGTTAATGCCTTGAAGGGAGGGGCAAAGAAAATAGGCGATGGAAAAAAGCGTGGCAATTCGAAAACTGCCGGTTCTCTTGCGTGCCAACAGGTACACAGGATAGGCTCCTATCGAACAGGCGAATGTCTGGAGCACGAGAAGCGTTTTTGGGGTGTCCCAAATCCGATACATGGGTGCAATGAGGAAGAGAATGGGACTGAAGTGATCCCCGAAGGCGTTCATGCCTCGGGAGGACAGAATCGGAGGCTTTCCGCGGCTGATGAGCCAAGTCGCCTGATCGAAAATGCCTAGGTCGAAGATTCCCGTGCCGAAATGATTGAAGCGATACAGGGAAAAAGCGCAAAAGAGCGCGAAGTAGTAGGCGATCATCAGCCACAGGGCGATTCGGAACCACGCATCGTTTTTTGCGAGAGCACGTACCGGAACCGCACTTGAAATCACAGGAGGCATGGGTTGCGGCGAATCGTTAGTGACAGCCATGTCGCCGTATCTCCTTCCTACGCGAGTCCGCGTGGAACAAAAACAGGATACAAATGTCTCACCGAAATCCCGGTCCGCCTTCCCGGCGAACTCTTAGCACATACGGACAGCGGGAAACTATTTGGCAGTCATGTCCGTGTGTTCAAACGACATCAACCCGAAGTATTTCACGTGAAATACTAGCGTATGAATGCATCATCACGATGCTCCCATGCGTCCTTGCAGCAGAGGACGTTGTCCGGGAGAAGAAGGTATCGATCCAACTCCTTACGGCTCATCCAATGGAAACGGGTGGTCTCTTCGCTCTCGCGCATCAATCCGCCGATGATCTCGCAGAGAAAGAGCGCAATGAAGCTTTGGTGTACGTTGCCGTCGGGGTAGGAGCAGATGCTGCGAGGATTGGTGTAAAGGCCGATCAGCTTTTTCACCGCGGTCTTCAACCCGGTCTCCTCCTCCGTCTCTCGGACGCAACACTCCTGCGCGGATTCCCCAATCTCCATTCTTCCGCCCGGGATGCACCAATAGGGCCCCTTGGTGCGTTTCAGGATAAGAATCCTGTCGCGGTCGTCAAACAGGATCGCGGCAACGCCAGGCTGGAGAGGAACATTGGGTTTTGGAGCATCGGGATCGTCGTAATAAAAACGTTCCTCCTTCAAAACTTCGCCTCCTCGCCGACTATTTTTTGAAAAACCCCCTCCAGTTCCTCCTCGGAAAAATATTCGATCTCAATTCTCCCCCCGTTGCCGTTGGGACGTATTCGTACGCGCGTGCCAAGCGCGACCTGCAGTTGGTCCTCCAGATATGTCAGATTAGGATTGACGGGGGGATCGGCTTTCCTCATCGCGGAAGGTTTGATCTCTTCTGTGGATTTTGCGTTTTTCACAAGCCTCTCCGCATCTCTCACGGATAGCTTGTCGCGCACGATACGCTGGAATGCGGATAATTGAGCCGCACCCTCCAGCGACAGCAGGCAGCGCGCATGGCCTTCCGTGATCTCCCCGCTGTAAAGGGAGGTGAGTATCGGATCGGGAAGGAAGAGCAGCCGCAATGCGTTGGCTATGGATGGCTGGGATTTGCCAACGCGCTTTGCGACTTCCGATTGCGTCATCCCGAATTCGTCAATCAACCTCTTATAGGCTTGAGCCGCCTCCAAAACGTTGATATCCTCCCGCTGCACGTTCTCGATAAGCGCGATTTCCAGCGCCTGGCCGTCCACGCACTCTCGCACAATGGCGGGCACGGTCTTCAGTCCAAGCTTGCATGCGGCACGGTAGCGCCGTTCGCCCGCGATGATTTCGTAGTGATCCATGCCGACGCGCCGCATGAGAATGGGCTGCAGAATTCCATGCTCTCGGATCGAATCGGTTAGCTCCGCAAGTCTCTCCTCGTTGAAATCCTGCCGCGGCTGAAATGGATTCGCCTGAATCCTCGCGACGTTAATCTCCTGTACGCTTGAACAATCCTCGGAAAGGTTGTCCGCGATGAGCGCTCCCAACCCCTTCCCCAGCCCTCTTTTTTCCATTCGCCATCACCTCTTTTGCGATTTCTCGATACGCCTTCGCTCCGGTGGATTTTGGATCGTAAAGCGTAACCGGCTTTCCATGGCTTGGAGCCTCGGAAAGACGGACGTTTCTCGGAATGATTGTGGCGGACACCCTCCCCGCAAAGGTGCTCCTCACCTCCGACACCACATCCCGCGCCAGGCGGATGCGATTGTCGTACATCGTCAGGATCACCAGACCGATCTCAAAGGATGGGTTTAACCTTTTTTGCACCAATTGAACGGTCTTCATCAACTGGCTCACCCCCTCCAAGGCATAATACTCGCACTGAATGGGGATTATCCCGTAATCCGACGCGACCAATGCGTTAACCGTAAGCGCACCAAGGGAAGGTGGTGAATCTATGAGGATGAAGTCGAACTCATCCCTCGCCTCTCTCAAGGAGTTGCCAAGCGTAAATTCCCACCCCTCGTTGGATGTGAGTTCCACTTCCGCTCCCGCCAAGTCCATGTTTGCGGGAACAAGACTTAATCTCTCCACGCAGGTTTGCACATGCGCTTCGGAAATCGGTCGGTTGTTGACGAGGATATCATAGGTGGAGTACGGTGCAACACTGCCATCCGCGCCGATGGAGTGCTTGTCCACTCCCAATCCTCCGGATGCATTTCCCTGAGGATCGGAGTCAATCAGGAGGACACGCTTGCCAGCATCCGCAAGACAAGCGGAAAGATTGACCGCCGTGGTCGTTTTGCCGACACCTCCCTTTTGATTGACTACGGAATAGATCAAACCCATTTGAATATCCCCTATGTAAACAGGTTGGCAATTGCGAAAGTTGGTTGCTTGCAGTGAATCCCAGTTGAAAATGGATTCTCCAAACACACGGAGTTCCATTTTTGCATTCGCCTCCATTAGTTTACCGTCAAAGCGGGAATGGTTGCGAGAGTTCGCCGCCGTGTTTGAAGCAGAGTTGATACCATCCCCAAAAAAACCGCGTGTCAGGATTTTGCATAAAGCGCGGTGAGTTGCGCAAGAGTGATGAGGTCAAACGCGTTGTGATAGATGATGCGTGTCAATTCGGACGGATTTCCCGTGCGCACAAAACGATGGTACGCCGCCGGAATCCGCGAGCCCGGGATATCCCCCTCCCTGTGACGGTTTAATAGATGCGATTCCAGTGTGATTAATTGGCAGTTTGGAAGATTTTTCGCCCAATGCCGCTTCGCGATGTGCAGCATATCCAAGTGAGCTGGCATCCCGCCAACGGGAATATCGCCGGCGTCGGATCTTCTTAAGAGATAGGGCACGTCAAAGCTCTTCCCGTTGAACGTAACGAGCAGCTTTTTCGTATCCATCATCATCAAAGTCATGGCAAGGATCGCGGATTCCTCGTCAAAATCGCGGGCGAGAAACTGACGAATGAAAAACTCCCCCTCTTCTTCAATGAGGATCCCGCTGAGGAAGATGGGCTCGTATGCCAATCCGCAAGTCTCCAAGTCGAAAAACATGATGTCGCTTGAACGAATCTCCTCGTACTTATTTAGCCAAGCTACAATTCTATCGGAGGGAAAGCTCTCCAAGCCGGATGCGATCTCCATTTCAAGGCTCTTCGCGTCCGGAACGTAGCTCTTTAGAGAGCTTGTTATGACATAAGCCTTGCCCCATGGGGCGTAAGACACCTCGACACCCGGCAAGACGCGCTCCAATTCGGTCATCTCACCCTCCGTTACTGCAAAGAATCGTCATGGTATATCAAAACATTACCGCCAAAAAGCAGGAGAAAAGCAAGTGTTTAAGGATAAAATACAAACAGATGCAATTTTTCGCCGTAAACGATTGTCTCCGAGGAAAATCATGAGCAAAAAGCCGAACGTTGTCTTCATCATGACGGATCAGCAGAACACCAACACCCTGGGGTGTTACGGTAACTCCATCATACGAACGCCCCACATCGACCGCCTGGCTTCGGAAGGGGCGCTTTTCGAGCGTCATTATGTGAGTGCGCCGTTGTGCGTGCCCAGTCGCGGTAGCATCTGGTCCTCCCGATATCCCCACTGCAACGGAGTGATGGTGAATGACGACGATCGCTCCGTTGCCATGGCGGATGACGCGCTCACCTTCGGCGACGCGGCGAAAGCTGCGGGATATCGCTGCGGGTACTTCGGCAAGTGGCACGTGGGGCGGGAGAACGTGGCGCAGCATGGCTTCACCGATGGCTGGTGGACTCACTTGCGAGGAAGTTACGAGCAATCGCTGGAGGAATCCGGTTTCGTCTTCCCGAAGGACACCGACAGAGGTTCCCAGCGCGGGTTGGTTCCCTTCGAACTTGCGCATGATACCGTGGTCGCCACGAAAACCATCGAATTCATTGAAGAGCGACGCGAGGAGCCGTTTGTGGTCATCTGCTCCATGCGAGCGCCGCACGATCCGTATACGGGACCTTTCAATGATCTTTACGACCCAGCGGATGTTCCCCTACCGCCTACGTTTCGGGAGGATTTTCACGACAAACCCCATGCGCAACTCCGAGGGGCGCCGAGGGATTGGTTTCATCGGTGGATTGGAAGCGACCCCGCCGCATATGACGTGGAGGAGTTGCGGCGCATCATCGCTCGCTATTGGGGACTGGTGCATCTCGTGGATACGAATGTGGGGCGGGTTCTGCAATGTCTTGACGACTTATCCCTCGCGGGGGATACGATCGTGGTGTTCATGGCGGATCATGGCGACATGATGGGCGAGCACGGGCTGTTCGCTAAAGGGTTGTTCATGTACGAGGGATCGAACCGTATCCCCTGCGTAATTCGCTGGACGGGGCGAATTCCAGCGGGTCGCCGCGTATCCTGGCTAAGCAGCGCGGTGGACATCGTCCCCACCTTGCTGGATTTAATGGGCGTTCCCCAGCCTGCATGCATGCAGGGAAGGTCGATGCGAGCCTTGTGGGATCACTCCGACAACCACCGGGACGCGGTCTTCGCGGAGATATGGGAGGCGTACGGATGCTCCTGTCCAATTCTCAGCGTCCGCACCGAAAGATGGAAATACAACTGGTATCTGGCGGACCAGGATGAACTTTACAATATGAGCGAAGATGCCCTGGAAACGAGGAACCTCGCCCCGTTGAAGGAGTTTCGTGAGACGCTTTTCGGGATGCGATCCAGGATTGAGAGATGGTTGCTGGAGACGGGGGATGTCCCGCTCAGCCGTCTGTGCCGAATCCCGCCGGGGGGCAGGGCGCAATAATCCCGGAGAGTCTACGGGTTCGAATCGCTTCGCCAGATGGACTTTAACGGATATATCTTTAACGACACCAACTTCACCTTGCCGCCTGTCGAGTAAAGCTCCAAGCCATCCGCCGTGGGGGGCGGCAAGAGATCGCAGGTGATGACCCTCCTGCCGTAGTTTGCGAAAAGCTCTATCGAGGACCAATCGACGAAGATATGCATCTTGATGACGCCGTTTTCCGGCTGCAAAGGAGCCTTGTAAATGTTTGCGAAGTTGTTGATTTTTGAATACCCGGATTTCCTGCGATCCACGAATATTTGCTGATCCTTCGCGTCGTATCCCGCAGTGGTCTGATCGCCCTCGGTGTCCGTTCGAACGCGTATCCCAAACTCCTTCGAGCCCTCGTTTTGGAACTCCGCCACGATCTCAAGGCATTTTCCTCTGAGATCAATGGGGGGAGGATCGTCCGGTCCGAACGTCTTGTTCGACATTTCGAAGGGCTTTTCGCGCAGCTCCCGGAGCTCATGGATGGGGGTCTGGAATAGACGCACCCCCTTCGATGTGGTTTTCAGGCTTAAGACCGTGGGGATCGTCATCATGCCGCCGTTGCTGAGAGGCGCGGGAAGATCGCCGGTGTAGCCCCATTTATACATCCAGCCTATCATGATCCTCCTGCCGTCCGGCGTATCGCTCCACGTTTGCGAGGCGTAAAAATCGTTGCCGTAATTGATCCGGATGCGATCGCTTTTCGGAGTGAACACCTTGCCGTTGAAATCTCCGAGGATATACCAGTCCCCCGCGCCGTTCAACACCCACCTGCTATTGGATTTGTCGCCATCCGCGGGAAGCTCGAAAAAGTCTGGGCACTCCGTGTTGATTCCCTCGTTGATGCTCTCAAACTTCCAATCGCGCAGATTCGGCGAGGAATAGAACCGCACCGTTCCGCCCCCGGTGATCATCATCCACTTTTTGTCCGGCGCGTACCAGAACACCTTGGGGTCCCGGAAGTCGGCGTCATCCGGTTGACCGGGCTGGTAACGAAGCTGGGGGATAATCGGGTTATGAGCGTACTTTGTGAAGTGGATTCCGTCCGGGCTGTACGCCATTCCCTGCGATTGCCGACCGCCCTCGCCCGGGTTCATGTAGGTGAAGATGCACACCATCCCCGGCTTGCCGTGAAACAATCCGCTGGAGTCCTTTGAATCCACCACCGCACTTCCTGACCAAATCGCCCCCTTCTCGTCGGGAAGGATCGCCGGCGGCAGATGAGTCCAGTGCACCAGATCGCGGCTCACGGCGTGCCCCCAGCTTTGCTCATCAATGAGGTATAGCGTTTGATAAAACATGTGCCACTCGCCGTTGAAATAACACAAACCGTTGGGATCGTTCATCCATCCGGATATCGGCGTGAAATGGAACTGAGGACGGTACGTCTCCGTGTAGCGCTCCTTGTTCCTCTCATTTTCGCGTATCATTTTCTCGTAGGATACAATGACCGGGTCTCTTGAATCCATGGCAATCCCCCATTTCCTTCCTAATTCACGACTGATATCTTGCACTTGCGTGTCACTCAGCGTGTGATCGTATACCATAATCTCCGCGATGGCGCCCTTCAAGCGTTCGAGCCCGTATATCTTCCCGCCCACGCGCTCCTTCACAGCGCCGATGTTTCGCGTGCGGATATTGATCACGCCCTTCCTGGTCGCGCCGTTGTGGGTGACGCTGATGATTCCGTCGTCGAACATGCGAAGGACCGTCACCGCGAACTTGCCGGGAGTGTAGGGCATCAGCCCGTGCTGATCGTTGAACTCGCCGTTGTAGCCGTAAGCGTAATCGGTGGTGAGCAGGCACGCCCTCCTCCCAACCCCCTCCGCCGCCTGCTCCACGATCGTCTGGCTCCCTCCCGTTGCGTCTCGTTTCCATACGACCACGTAGGTGAACGATTTCACACCCTCCGGTAGGACTGCGGCGCCGTCCAGATATTGGTTTCCGGAGAACACGACGGCGGGTTTCCCGTTCAGCTCCTTCGCGCGAACGAAAGGTTGACAAGCGGGATCGGACTGGCTTACGTCGTTTCCCTTGCCCGACGTATCTGTCCAAGTCATTAGAGGTCCTGAAGCCAGGTGCGAGGCGTCCAGATGCAAAACCAAACCGCTCGGGGGTGTTGTGGCTCCTACGGCGGTTAATATGCAGGCGAAAAGACATACGGTGATAAGTAGATACGGGATCACAAATTTCATGACTCACTCTATGGAAAGTTAATGATTGCGGTTTGAATTCGCGATGAAACGAACGGCATCGGAAATAGCCGCCCAATGGGGCGCCAGTTCGGATTGGATTATATCTTACCCGTTTCACGCGGTTTGGTTGATACTTCTCTATGGGCGACCCTCGTGGTCGCCTGCATCGTAACGGTGTCCGTTATTGTTCGAGAGGCGGGGGATTGTTGCGTTACCGGGGTTTGGCTGTGTTGTTAATCCAACGTGGTGCGTGTTTCGATGGCTGTTTCGTAAGCCGGGGTTTGGTAAATTCCTCCGTAGGGGCGATCCCTTGTGGTCGCCCGCAGGGTATCGGTTTCCGAAATTGTTAGTTTAACGGCAGGTGCGCCGTTTCCGGTTTTGGATGCGTGGCTATGCGGATGTGGTGCGTGATTCGATGGCTGTTTTATTCGCCGGGCTTGCGGGCGACCACAAGGGATCGCCCCTACAGGAGTGGATTATCAGTATCGGTGTTCCAATGGGTGGGGTTGTATAAGATATAATCGCGAATATTGTTTAGTGATTCCTCGTTACGGATGATGTGTTCATAATAATTTCGTTGCCAGAGACGCTTCTGAAATACATCCCATTTATATTGTTCAACCCCATGGATGTATGATACTGTCGTCAAGGATTTGAACGATCCAATTACCAGGCTTAATGGCTTTTCCGGATATTCGTTTTCAAAACAAAGAATGCCGTGTAGATGATTGGGCATCACTATAAACACATCACAGACTACGTATGGGTACCTGTTAGGAATTTCCAGCAATGAATTCATGATCATGTTGCCTGCGTCATTCAGTACCATCTTCTCATTTGTAACATGACCAAACAAGCATAGTTTTAATTGGGCGACCACGGTTACGAAATACATCCCAGCCAAGGAATAATCATATTCAGTCAACCGAATGGAGCGTCTGCTGGTTCTTTCGCTCTCCATGTTTATTTGCCTCCCGTCGCATTCAAATTCACATATAAAAATACGTCTCCGCCAATTTTTAATAGCCAGTGCGCATATTAAACGCATTCGCATTAACTCGATTAACGATTTTGAAATATCTAGGCGACCTTTGTGGTCGCCCGCAATGCTGCGTGCACCCGAAATTGTTTGTGTTGCGGCGCGGGATGTCGTTATCCGTTTTGAATGCCGCGCAAACCGGGTATGACGCGTGATTCGATGGTTGTTTCGTTTGCCGGGATTGCGGGCGACCACAAGGGATCGCCCCTACAAATGCGGCGGAACATTGTGCGGTGTGATCGGTTGGCGAAATCGTTTGTTTATCGGTATATGTTTAATTTCCCGTTTTTTGAATATGCCGCAAACCCTGCGTTGTGCGGGATATGATGGTTGTTTCGGTTACCGGGATTGCGGGCGACCACAAGGGATCGCCCCTACAAATGCGGCGGAACATCGTGCGGTGTGATATGGGCTGTGCAAAATACGAAAGCCATGCGGGAATGCGGTGGGACATGTATTCATATTTTGGGGGGAATGGCGATACTCATAAACTGTATGCATTTTCATCAAAACATAAAATTGTATTTCCCGTACGCCTCAAATCCGTATCAGGTATTATGTGTTAATGTTATGGGGAATTTCCGGCTGTAAAGGACACTCCATCGCGGATATTCCTACAAAGGAGCGATAGGTTGGTTAATACAAACGGAAAGCCGCTAACGAGACGCAAATTCTTGAGGATTGTCGCGGCGGGAGGCGGAGTAGCCCTCATGGGAGGAAACGGTCACGCGGAGGCGACAACATCCCCGTCAATGAATCGGAATTCCATTCCAGCGCACGGTAGTTTTACGAGCGTACCCCCGCCATCCCCGATCCACTCCTATCCGATTCACGCCGACGGCGGGCTCATATATAACCCGCTCTATAGGATGGCGAACGATTCCGAACGTCTTTTGCGCTACGCCAACGCCCCCAAGGAGCGCAAGACCATCCGCCTCGATAACTGCACCCTCACCTATCTCGTCCCGGTCAATGCAGTGGGATACGATGTCATTCCCATCCCATACAAGGTGCGTTGGACTGGTGAACGACCGTTCCCCCTGGCGGTGGAGGCGACGGCGTTTGAGGAACCATCGCGCGGGAAGGGAAGAAATCTTTTCGACCTCGCTCTGCCCGGAAAGCTTGACCTAAAGGTGGAGTATCTCGGCTCCATCACCGCGCATGTCAATCCCGGGGCGAAACAGAACATCAAGCCGAATATGTCCGATCATCCCGGCGTTTATCCCGCGTTCACCCGCAAGCCAATGGTTCGTTCCGGAGTGGCGGAGAGCGGGGATATTATCTGGTTCAAATTCCGCGTGACGAACGCCGGCGACACCATCCTCGCTCCCGAAGGCTTGGGGGGATGGGCGCTCTACCCAGCGCTTTACGTAAAAGACGCAACGGGCGAATATAAGTTTCACAGCTACCCCTACAATCTGTACATCCGAGACCGCCATTATTTCTATCCCGGTGAATTACATGACTTCTGGATCAACTTCACAGCGCAGGGAAATATGAACTCCTTCCGCATTGAACCGGGAGAATATCGAATTGATTTTAGAGCCTACTATCGCTATTACAGGGATTGGAACGACTGGCTGAACATGTGGGACGGGGCGTGGATGTATCAGGCGGAGATGCCTATAACCGTTGCGCAAAATCCTGAGAATGCTCCGGTGGAGCCGATCAGGGTAACGATGACAAACGGTGGTCAGGAGGACAAACTAACCCGCTACATCCATACCTTCGAGGAGTTCATGACCTCCTTCGACTGCTGGCAAAAGGCTCCCGAGTCGGGCAACTCACTATCCGGAACCCTCTATCTGCAGGTGGCGCCATGGACGAAGGATATCACGGTCAAATTGATCGACGTGAACCCCGTCCGCTGCAAGACCCTCGCAACCCCGATAGAAGTGGATAACTCCTCCATCAAACTGCATCCGAAACTTCATCCGGGTAACTGCCTCGTCAAGGATGGCAAGCGCATACCCGTGGTCTATTCGCAGCTTATGAGCGACATGCGCGGAAACGTTCAGGTCAGCCCGTGGCCCGAGCAATACATTAAGGAGGATATCCGCCGGATGATGGAGTGCGGCGTGAACGTCTGCGCCACCACCGCCATGCCCTGGCTCTACGACGATTTCCACAATCCCGAGTTCAACTACAACGGCGACGCCATGAAATACTCGCTGGATGTGGCGCGAAAGATGGGCATGAAGTTCGAGGCGTGGGGATCGTATCCGTTCGATCGTAGCAGCGTAGCCGACATCTACCACGAATTGACCGGAGATCCCACTCCGCTCAACACCTTTCCAAGCGATGGCTACGTCGCCGTCAGCCAGTCCGACCCCAACATCGCGAAGGCGAACGTCGCCCTCTGGATGTATCAGTTCAAGCGGTGGGGCGACGCATGCGCACAGTTCGAGGCGGGCGTTCTGCCGTTCAGCACTGAGGACACTCGCGGCTGGATGCGTCAGGATGAGAATATCCGATTCCCCATCGGCGAGCTTTCCAAGCAGGCTTTTCGATCCTGGTTGCGAGATAAATACGGAGAGATAGGAAGGCTAAACTCAGCTTGGGGGTCCAATTACACCTCCTTTGATGTTATTGATCCGGAGGCGGACGGCGTGGTGAATATCTTCGGTCACCACTGGGAGTATACGAACCCTGCGAAGGTCTTTCACGATTGGGACAAGGCGATAGCGGATTTTGACGAATGGAGAGTCGATCTGAGAATCCGGAATTACAGGGACAGCCTCTCTCTGATACATCGAAACGTTCCTCAGGCGAGGATGCTCTTGCGAACGGAAGGGGGGAACGCGATCATCGAGGAGGTGAAACCTTCGGAGACGAATCCCCATTATCGTCACATCTTTTACAGCCAACGACGAGTGGCGGCGACCGCTGATCAGATGATTCCATCAAAGGTTCTCGCCTATCATTCCGATTACACCACGCTGCCTTATTCGCCCGAGGAGTTGCGGCGCATCACGAGCTTGGGGGTGCGAGGGGGGATCGTCCCCGCCTGGTTACCGCAGTTTGATAATATGCGGGATATCGCTGTAAACTCGAAATATGGCACCGACTACGAAACGACCTACAACGTAAACGGTCCCGCGAAGGGGGCGATGATGCATGTGCTTACGCCGGTCTTCCCCTGGTTCCAGGCGATGATTGAAGAGGGCGGGATTCCCGGGATATTGTGGGAGGATTTCCAATGCGACGGCTTCGTGACGGAGACCCAGGAGAAGGAATTACTCTTCTACAAGGAGAAGATGGAGGAGTATTTAGCCACTCCGGAGGGGAGGGAGGCCGTCACAAAAGGTGTGAAACCTTTGGACCGCACATGGCTTCGAAAAACCAATCCCAAGCGGTGTTATAGGAATATTTGAGGAGATGGCTGATTATTTCATAATACATGACATATATACGCCAAGAATTATTCACTTCTTTTTATATATTAAATGATATTCTCGGCACGAATTATGCGTGAACAAAAGTTCTATGTGTAAATGCAGGTAAGTGCATTAATCGTTTTACAGATGTTTCAACTGATGTAGAAAGATTTTGAATATCCTCATTTTCTAAATTTTGCATTTACTTCAATGGAATCTCTTTTTATATGATTAAATATTTCTCAACATTTTCATAAAACCCATTGACAACCTCAATCAAAAGTGTTATTCTATCGCAGACATTAAAAATCCGCCGCGAGGGATGAGCGCGAACCATCCCCGGACGCACGGGCGGAGGAGTTTCATTCACCTTATGTAATCCTTTTTTGCACCGCGTGTTACCTATGCGACCCAACCGGAGGAACACGAATATGCTTGCAAGGAAATTACATCTCTCGCATACGGTGATCCCCTTCTTTAATTACCGCGGGGGGGGGGGGACGCGCGTTGCGCCCGCCCCGCTTATCCCGACCGCCTCCAATCCTGACATCGCTCCCCCATGGCCATCGTCATGGAGGACTAACGGCGCCCTTTCGTAATACCAAGTTCCATTCCTTAATCCCAAACATGTTAAAAGCAAGAGATTTGAACGGCGAAAGGATCAGTTAATGTCACGATTTCAGGAATGCTTCAAACTCATCAAATTAACGATAACGCTTTGCTTCGCTGCCTTGCCATGTCTCGTTCATGGTGTAAGCGCGAGCGCGGCGGTAACAAACATTTCCAGCCTTGGACCAATGATTAAATATTCAGGACCTCCGCCCTACACGGTGAGTCCCGTATGCGGACCTGGATACAACTGGCAAACCGTCGTTTCCGACGTGAACACAGGCACGGGGAACAAGTGCACGAAAATCCCGATAGTCTCCTGGACCGCCAGGGGCGGGATGCCTGTGGATTTCACGATTTGTCACAGCAGTCTGAGCGGCACGAACGCGGAACTGGGGCCGAAGTGGTCGGGAACCTATGACATTTGCGTCATTACCGACGGCTCCGGAAACGCCTCCGTTCACTGGGGCGACGATCAGGGCTACGCTTTCACCCTTTCCAACGGAGCGTACGTTCCGCCTGCGGGAATCCACGACACGCTCGTTTACAATGCAAACGGTTATTTCACGCTTACGACCAGGAATCAGATCACATATCGGTTTTCCTCGTCAAGCGCAATTAACGGAACGGGCTACTGCACGTCAATCAGCGACGAAAACGGCAACGCGATCACGATCACGCGAAACGCGAACAATCTCCCGACCCTGGTCACCGATCCGACCGGCAGGGAGCTAACGTTCGGCTACAACGCGTCAAACAAACTTACGAGCGTAACGGACCCCCTGGGGAGATCCTGGACGTTCGGTTACAACGGCTCGGGGCAACTCTCCACCGTGACATTGCCCCCGCTGTCCGGCGCGTATGACACGGAGAGTTTCACCTACAACTCCACCAACGACATCACAAGCTTCACGGATCCGCGAGGCGAGACGAGCGATTACGCGTATAATACCAACAGTCAGTATCCTGTGAGCGCGGACGCGTGCGTGAGCGAAACGGACCCGATGGGACACAAGACAAGTTACGCTTACGCGACCAACCCGGTGACGACAACCGTAACCGACCCGAACAACAACGCCGTGACATACACTTACGACGGCAACGGAAGAACGATTACCATTCTTGACGCTGCGGGGTACACGACAACGTACGCCTGGGACGTCAATAACAACAAAACATCCGTGACGGACGCGAACGGGTACGCGACGAGTTACACATACGACGGAAACGGAAACGTCCTGACCGTGAAGACCCCTCTCGGCGAGACGACCGCGTACACCTACAACTCGCACAACAAGGTTCTGACGGTGACGGACCCCATGGGGAACAAGACGGTCAACACGTACGACACCCATGACAACCTGATCGAGATTCAAAAGGAGAACTCGGCGGGGACGGTTCTCTCCTCCTCCACCGCCACCTACAACGGTTACGGCGAGCTGACGCTTCGCACGGACGCGAACAATCACAACACCAGCTTCGCTTACGACGCCAACGGGGACCTCGCGAGCGTCACCACCCCGCTGGGGAATATGACGGGATTCCAGTACGACGCGATGGGGACGAGAACGTCCAAAACCGACGCCATGGGCAACCTCGTAACATACACCCTTGACAACTGGGAGCGCGTGACCGCCGCCAACTACCCCGACGGAAGCGCGCACACTTTTTCCTACGACGCGGACTCCAACCTGACCGGCTTCGCGGACGGAACCGGAACCACGACCAGAGCCTACGACGCGGACAACCGGATGACGAACGAGAGCAAGAACGGTTCGACAATCAGTTACGCATACGACGGTGCGGGTCAGATCGGTCTGCTCTCCTCCGAGACGGACCAGAGCGGAAGGGTGATCTCCTACTCCTACACGCCTCGGAACGCGATCAGCGAAGTGACCGATAACGCAGGATCGACGACCTACTCGTATGACGGCGACGGACACGTAACCGGCGAGACCCTTCCCAACGGCTGCGCGGTTACGAACGCGTACAACTCCGACGGCGAACTGACGAGCGTCGCGAACAAGTCGCCCGGGGGAACGGTTCTCAGTTCGTTCGCATACGCCTACAACGCGGACGAGATGCGCACCGGAGTTACGGAGGCCGACGGAAGCGTCGTATCCTACGCCTACGACGCGATGAACGAGTTGACGCAGGAGGTTCGAACCGGGACCAACGCCTACTCGGAGAGCTTCTCTTACGACGCGATGGGCAACCGATTAAGCGAGACGCTGAACGGTAACCTGATAACGTATAATTACGACAGCGATGACGAACTTCTCTCCGCCGGAAACAACGGTTACACTTACGACGCAGACGGGGACAGGATTTCGGAGACGATCAACGGGGTGACGACGGCATTCGGGTATGATTACGACAACCAGCTTGTGTCGATAACCACCGGAACGTCCGTTGTCGGTTACGCCTACGACGCCCTCGGAAGAAGGGTAAGCCGCACGGCGGGCGGGGTGACCACCGTCTCCCTCTACGACGGCGGCAGGGTTATTCTTGAAGAGCAGGGCGGCATGTTCACCGGAACCTACACTTACGGAGTTTCCCTCATCCGAAGGAACGGGGATTTTTTCCAGTACGACGGTCTCGGCTCCGCGAGAACCTTCACGAACGCCTCCGGCGTTGTGACCGCAGTCGCCACTTACGATGGCTTCGGGAACACCGTCGCAACATTGGGATCCACCTCCTCCCCCTACCAATTCGGAGCCACGTCAGGCTACCGCTGCGACGGGGACGTGGGGATCATGCAGGTCGGCGCAAGGTATTACGACCCGGTTACCGGAAGCTTTCTTACACTTGACATAAACCTCAACCAATTAGCATATATATACTGCGCAAATAATCCGATTAATATGTTGGATCCTTCAGGATATGATCCCATGAATATAATCATACCTGCTGCTGGTGCGTTTATTGGATTTTGGTTAACAGGATGTGATCCATTAGGAGCTGCATTAGGGTCTGGAGTTGCAACGTATTTTTGGGATCGATATGAAGGTGATGGTCAATTGGAATCAATTGGCGATGGCTTTACTGCTGCAACTGTAGGATATTTGTTCGGTGAAGGAGGTTTATTAGGTAAAACACCTGAATATGGTTTTTCCCAAGCAATGAGATCATTGATTTTACATAATATCGGTGATAATCTTAGCATAGGGAAATTGCATGATGTTATTGGCGATGGTGTTGGCTACCTTTCGAAATGGTGGCGACGCTGGTAATATGAATTTTAACATTTAATCATAAATAAATATTTTTTATTATTTATCTTTATATATGGGATAGAAATAGGAATTTTTTTATCCCATATATAAATTTTCGATCATCAACAAATTGCATCTATAATTAATTTCCAATTGCTTATGTTTAAATCTCAGCATACCTATATTGAATATTATCATAATGAACAAAAGATGGTTATTAAGAATCCATCATCAGAGTTTTATAAATTTTGGAAGAAATATATATTATTAACAATTATAAGGAATTCATTATTGGCTTATTTAGTATGTCACATATTAATAACATTTATCAAATCTAACTATAATCCATTTAGTATTATATTATATATTGTTTTAATTTTTTCATTGCGATCTCAAACAATTATATTTAAAAATAATCACATAATTACTAATTTTGTGGAATTTGATGGCTATTGCTCTAAGAAATATTATAAATTCACAAATAAACTTCAAAATAATGATATTGAATATTGGACAATATATATGTTGAATGATCAATATGTGTTAAGCATAAAATATACAAATGGATTGAATATATTATTTTCTCTGTTTGGAGATAGAGAATACATAAATCATATAAAAACAGAAATATCTAAATGGCTACCATTAGAAAAAGAATTGGATATATGTAATTAAATGTTTTCGCTTTTTTTTATATACAAACGATAGCCGGGTATCATAGCTCCAAATCAATTGCATCCATAGGGAAGACATCAAAAGGACCCACAAAAACGCTCTTCTCGCCGCCGAACATGGAATGCACTCATCATATTAATTTCTTAATAATGATTGTAACCTGGAAATAATGGAGTTTCGTATTCATTTCGAGTATCCATATGTCAAGTGTAAATAGGGCTGGGCGGCGTGACCACCGTCTCCCTCTACGACGGCGGAAGGGTTATACTTGAAGAGCAGGGAGGGAATTTCACTGGAACCTACACTTACGGAGTTTCCCTCATCCGAAGGAACGGGGAGTTTTTCCAGTACGACGCTCTCGGCTCCGCGAGAACCTTCACTAACGCCTCGGGTGTTGTGACCGCCGCAATGACGTACGACGGCTACGGGAACACGGTGGCAACCAGCGATTCAACCTCATCGCCATACCAGTTCGGAGCCACCTCGGGCTACCGCAACGACGGGGACGCGGGGATCATGCAGGTCGGCGCGAGGTATTACGACCCTGCAACCGGAAGCTTCCTGACCAGGGACACCGATCTTAGCCAACTGGCGTATGCGTACTGCGGGGATGACCCTATAGACGGGGTGGATCCGAGCGGGCATGATGATACACCAGTTGCCGAAAGTGGCGGCTTATTGGGTTCATTGGGATATATCTTTTCAATGTTGGGTAAAGGATCAACAACAACTTATACGACTCCAGGACAATTGTCTCAATGGTGGGGTATTTATAAAGCTGGAGATAACTTTACAATGATGAGTGGTTATTCAATATCGACAGAAACCACTACCACTGTAACGGGTATTGGCCTCACAACCATTGATATCACCCTTTTATATCCAGCAGCTGTCATTGGGGGCGCCTACTGCGGATACAAAATGAGTAATTGGTTCGTAACTAAAACTGAGATGGGCCAATCGTTAACTAGTTGGTTAGGCAGAGCCATGCATAATATGGGTGCCTATTAATTATGTTTCTATAATCGGCGTCGAATATATTTAATATTCGATGCCGATTTAGATATTATGCAAAATATCACATTATAGTATTTTAGAATAATATATAAATATAATACTGGAAGAGGAGACAATATAAATAATGGAAAACTCTTTTCTATCAATAATTATATTAATAGCAGGACTCTTATCTATAATAGGCGGTATTCTCATTTGCGTATTAGAAGCATTAAAATCAAATGTCAATCCATGGTCTAAATATCTATGCGATATTATAGATAACAAGTTCCCAAACTTGAAATTTGTAAGAGATAAAAATGAACCCTATGAATCAGTTAAAGAGGATAAAATAATTTTTGACGATACAGATAAACTTAAAATATTTACAGCACTTGAATTAATGTCACAAAATTGGCTGTTATATAATCAAAAACGAAACGCAGCAAATATTTCCCACGGATTTATGGGGATATTACTAGGATTGCAATTCGTTATTGTGTATATCCAAGAGAACATATCAAAAGTTGATATTGGATCAATTCACATTATGGTAGAAATAGTTGCATTGATATTATTTCTTCTTTTTGTTGTCGCACTTACATTATCTATCATTATAAATCGACAGATTGGACGTTTGGTCACAAGCAAACAAGATACACTTATTATAGAAAGAGAAGGCGTCTGGCGATTCGAATTTAAAACAACTAACAATAATATGCTATGAACAAATGGTGCTAAAGACATAACCTTATTTCAGCACTTGTTTTCGTACATTAGCTGTCAAAACAATGATAATGACGACAGATTAACATGTCAGTTGACATATAGTCTCTGGTTGGCACACGGTATTACGACCCTGCCACCGGAAGCTTCCTGACCAGGGATACAGATCTGAATCAACTTCCATATGCTTATTGGCGGGCATTTATCATGGGCAATTGGAGGTGGAATTGTAGGTGCGGCTATAGGAGTAGGTATAGTAAATATTTTACTGCCTGGATTTGGAATTACAGTCGCCCCTTGGGTAGCTGATGTTGGAGGGGCAATCGGATCTGCAATTGGTACCTCACTTGGAGCATATTATGGAGATGGTGAGAGTACATCAAGTTCGTTAGTAGATGGGACTGTAGCTGGAGGTTTATATTATTGGTGGACTACAGGTTATATCACTAAAGTTCTTAAAGCAGGCATTGCATTTTGTCATTTTTCCCCTGGTGAGTTTTATGAGTATTTGGAAATGATGGCAAAAGCATCTATATTAAAAAATATAATAAATCATTAGTGATATATTCTAAATATATAATATATATCCGATTATTATATATCGGATATATATTATATTAATAATACAATAAATTATGCGTATCATGAGAAAGATTTATGAATACATTTATTATTTATCATAAAAGATATAAAACATTATTGCTCATATATCCAATTATTATTCATATTAAAATAAGATTATTTTCAGATTTATTAAGTGATATATTTACACTAATACTATTAAAGTTTGTAGTATACATTATAAATCATATTTTTATCTCAAATTACCAATTTATTTCATTGTCATTTTATATATATTTCGTGAATGTTTTGTAGACTCGCCTAAATTAGAAATTTCAAAAGATGGTGTTGCAGGATTTCATGTTGATTTAGTTTCATGTTATGGTGAAATAATTAAAGGTTCTTCGCTGTTTCCTGTGGGTGATGAACGGATGAGTAAGCAGCGATATTGAATAAGACGGCGTTTATCATGGTTCCGCTCCGTATTCCCACCGGGATGAATCCCGATGTACGATATCCCAAATGGCTTGAAATCCATCCGCCAACCTCGACGGAGTTGAATATTAATAACTCGGTTCGCCCGCAACACATCCTCCTTCGGGCTTTGCAAGCGTATCGGCACACTCCATTGGACATCTTTTTCGGGATGGAATGAGTTCAATGCAGAGATACCCGCCTGTCGTATAACCACACAATACAGAGAGGAACCAAAATTATGCCCATGCCATTTGACGCTTGGTATCAATTGTCGACCCCTAAAATATCTCAAGGCGATCATTTATCTTCAAACAGCGGCGGCGCCAAACACCCATTAAACCGGGTTACGTCCCAATTAAAGATGGGATTTCAGTTGGGGAAATCCCATCTTTCCGCATGAGACTAGCCATTCTGCATTACGATTCCAGTGGGGAAGTATCTTTTCTGGAAGTAGAGCGCGACATTTACCAAGCTGATCAGGACGGGTACCTCCACCAAAGGGCCAATCACCGCGGCGAACGCCGCTCCCGAGTTGATGCCGAATACCGCCACCGCCACGGCGATCGCCAACTCGAAGTTATTGCTGGCCGCGGTGAAGGAGATCGTGGCGGTCTTGGAATAGTCAGCGTCCAATTTGCTTCCCATGTAAAATGAGATCAGGAACATCACCACGAAATAGATCAACAGAGGTATAGCCACCCTCACGACATCCATGGGGATGCGCACGATGTATCCGCCTTTGAGCGAAAACATCACGATGATGGTGAAGAGCAGCGCCACGAGCGTGATCGGGGAGATACGCGGGATGAAACTCCTCTCATACCACTCCCTGCCCCGAGCACGGATCAGAGTGAAGCGCGTGACGATGCCTGCGGCGAAAGGAATGCCGAGGTAAAGAGCCACGCTCTCCGCAATCGCTCCGATGGTGATCCTGGAGAGGTCCACGCCTGTGAAATGCACCCCGAAGAGAGGCGGCAGAACTTTGATGAAGAACCAAGCGTAGACGGAATAGAACAGCACCTGGAAGATGGAGTTGAACGCCACCAGACCCGCAGCATACTCCGTATCGCCTTTGGCGAGTTCGTTCCATACGATCACCATGGCGATGCATCGCGCCAAGCCGATCATGATAAGACCGATGGCGAATTGCGGTTTGTCCGCAAGGAAAGCCAACGCCAACGCAAACATCAAGATGGGTCCGATGATCCAGTTTTGCACCAGAGAGAGGGTCAGGATTTTCCAGTTGCGAAACACCTCACCCAACTCCTCGTACTTCACCTTGGCGAGAGGCGGGTACATCATCAATATCAAGCCGATTGCAATAGGGATCGAGGTGGTTCCTACGGACATGCCGGTGATATCGCGCACCACCGATGGCACGAAATACCCCAATCCCACTCCGACCGCCATGGCGAGGAAAATCCAGAGCGTAAGGAACCTATCCAGGAAGGATAGCTTTCCTCCCATGCGGGGATGACAGTTGGGAGCCGTTCCCTCTTTGCCGTCGCTCATCACAACTCTCCTTTTGGCTTTGAAGCCCGAATAAAAGCGCTCATCACCTTTCCATTCATGCTTTGCTTCTCCTCATCCGGCAGATCGGTCAATTCCGGAGGGCTGCCCAAAATCGACGCCAAATCCTCGAAGGTGTATTTTCGAGTGGGTTCCGCCGAGCATTCCGTGAAGCCGGCATTTGAGAGCAGAGCGAGATACTCCTCCTTTCGAAGCGCTCCCGCCACACACCCCACATACGCCGAGGGGTTCTTTCGAATGAACTCCGGCAATTCACCATCCGTCACGATATCCGAAACGGCGAACCTTCCCCCGGGTTTCAGGACGCGATACGCCTCGCGGAACACCGACAATTTGTCACCGGAAAGATTGATGACGCAGTTGGAAATGATCACGTCCATCATGTTATCGGGAAGCGGCATCGCCTCGATGTTCCCCTTGAGAAACTCGACGTTTTCGACATCGCTTTCCGCTTTGTTCCGGTTTGCCAATTCAAGCATGGCATCCGTCATATCCAAGCCGTAGGCGAATCCGGCCGGCCCCACTCGCCTTGCCGATAGCAGCACATCGATGCCACCGCCGGAACCGAGGTCAAGAACCGTCTCTCCCGGTTTTAACTCAGCCAAAGCCGTTGGATTGCCGCAGCCAAGGCTTGCTAATAAAGCCGCCTCCGGAATTTCCGAAGCTTCCTTGTCCGAATAGTGACCGGAAACCATCACATCCGAACTGCAGACGCTTTCAGCTACGCTATTTTTTCCGCCTATTCCAAATTGAAGGTTCGATAGATCCTCGCAACACGGGGAATCCCCGCCGCAGCAGGACGCCCTTTGACCGTTTAAAACCTTGATCGCCACTTCACCATATTTTTCACGAACCAAATCGCGCACATCCGAACGATCTGTTAAATTACTGTTTGTTTCCACGCTCAGCCTCCTATAAATGAAAAAGGATATTTCAGCGTGAACTCGGCACGCTTATTGTTATTATACTTCTATAATTATCGAAATGTAACTACTCTTTTGAAATTAAAACATCGGGATTCATTGTCTTCTCTTCAACTCATCCCTGAAATGCTTAAAACGTTTGTAAGTGGTAAGGTCGGCGTCCCATTGCGCCAACCAGGTTGGATTATCTGATGGAACTCAGCGGCACGAATTGATGGGAACGGAAATATTCCCGATACGCATTCATCAATGCTTCGCGGTAGGCGGGTTCCTTATCCGTTTCAATCGGGTGATACACCTGAACTGTCCTCAATAGCTCCTCCGACCCCTTCTCACCCATGGAGACTTCTTTTTTCATGCATTGTTCGAAAATGAGCATCAGTCCGGGGATCTCCACTCGTTCCCCGTCAATCGTTAACAACGATGCGGGAATGGGGCTGGAACAGGAGCATACGCATTCCTTCGGCGAAGCGTTCTCGATTGCCGCACCGTTCTCCATGGCGAGAATGGCGTCCACCTCCTCGGATATCCTGTCCGCGAGTATCCGTACCGCCTCCTCGTCATCGGCGTTCTGGTTTCTCAGGGAACGATGGCATTTTGATAATCTGTCCGCACCGATAACATCCTCCACGACCAGCGCCGCATTCACCGGCCCGCTGTATTGCTCGGTTCCCCACTTGGCGCATCGTTTGTCGCATCCGTCCACTACGATGGTGGGATGTGTCCTTGCGAAATCTTGCTCGGCCTCATTGCCAGCCAAAAAAAGCGGGAGGCAGATAGTCACTGTACTGTTCGGGCGCAACAACTCCAGCACGCGTCTTGCTGCAAGGCGGGAAATGGCGCCGCCTGGAATCTCCTCTCCGCTGCAGGAGATGATTCCCACTTTGACCGTTTCCGCACTCATTGCATATCCTCCATGCCCTTGCATATCCTATTGATTTCCTCCACCACATTCTCCGCGATTTCTCGGGCGATCACCCATCCATCCTCCGCGAGCGTGGTGGCGGTGCCGGGCTGTGCGCCGCGATGATTGCGAAAGGCGTCCACGATGCGAATCGCCTTTGCCACCTCCCCGCCCGCCATCTCCACGTTTTTACGGGCGCACGCCTTCGGACAACCATCGAGCGTTATGCAGGTATGTTTTCGAACCGTCGTTAAAGCTGCAGGCTCGCCCTTGACTAACATCGCAAGACATATCGTATCGGCGCGGTCCGGAGCCAAATCCTCAACGGCCATGTATGTCGCTTCTCTGCCTATCAGCCCATGCACCTTTCCCATCCCGCTGCATGGGATCACTAACACGGTTTTTCCATTCATTTCTCACAATCCCTCGTTTTTCGTTTAACCGGCGTCCTCGGCCGCCTTTCTTTTCACGACCTCCGCATACGCCTCTCCGTCCAGAAGCAACTCCGTATCGCTTGCCAAATCCGACATCTCCATTTCCGCAATCCATCCCGAACCGTAGGGGTCTTCGTTAATCAGTCCGGGGTTATCCGTCAACTCCATGTTCATGGCCGTCACCTTGCCAGCCACCGGGGCGACGATTTCCAGAAGGGATTTGGTGGATTCGATCGTTCCCAACTCTCCGAACTGCTCCACATTCGCGTTTAACGCGGGAGGTTCGAAATAGGTGATATCCGTAAGCTTCTGTTGCACGTAATCCGAGACTCCGACACGCGCTTTGTCGCCAACGGGGCGCACCCAGGAATCGTTTTCGTTGAAGAGGAACCCCTCCTTTGGAATCTTAAACTGGTATTTGTCGTGGGTGACGATGAGAAAGTCCTCCGGCGGAGCCAACTCCATAACGGAATTACCGGGTGTTGTCTCCTCGCTTAGGTCGCGCTCCACATCCCGCAGAAGTTGTTCCACCAGTTTCAACCCATTGGGTCCCGGGGTGAGTCCACTCTCCGGATCGATTCCCAATTCCCTCGCCGCTTCGGACACAAGGATTTTCTTCTCAACCTTGGCGTTGTATTTGTTTGCCAGTTTGGAAGCACAACGAGTGCCGCATCCGTCAATGACAACCAAGGACGCCGCCTTCAACAGCTCTTCATACCTTGCGGGAAGCGAGGCGAGAAGGGTAGGGCAAACAACCTCATCACCGGTTTTTTCATTCAATCGGATCGCTAACTCCCTTGCCAACGATCCCATCTGTTTGTCCATGCCGGAGCAGGAAAGAATGGCGCGTTTCATCCCACCAACTCCTCTGTTCGAAGATTTTTAATCAGCGTTAGAATCTCTGATTTGACGGGGAAGGAGATGGCGTCCGGACCACAGGTCTTTCCGCATGCCCGGCAGAAAACCACGCAGTTATTTGGGTTCGCCACCACGAGTTTACGATCCCCCTCCCGGTGCTCGTACACCTGATGCGGGCAAAACGCATCACACTCCATGCAAAAATTGCATTTATCATAATCGATGGTTGGATACCAAGGGATCTTTTCCCGAGGAACACCCATGAAGGTTGTCTCAGACATTCTCTTCCTCCGTTTCCTCTTCCAGCGCTTTCGCCACGAGATTTATCGCCTCGTCGGTGGTCATGTCCCGAATATCCAATGGGATCATATCTTTTTTCATATCCATGCCTTCGGCGGCGAATGAGTCTCGAAACATTTTCCTTTGCATGTTTGGTGCGCAGGCTGCAACCACCAGAGGACGTTTGGATTTAAGAAGGTCCGCCAAAAATCTATCGCCATCCTCCTCGCATAGCTGAGGGTGGATCATACCGTATTCAACCGGCAACTCCACGCGTGCGCGATTGATAAAATCCCAAATGTCCATTTTGGAAAACCCGGGGCATTTTCCCGTGCAAACACACATGACCAAGCCCGGCAATTGCTCATCCATGTTGATCTCCTCCCGCCGCGACTAGGAATTTCCCGATATCCTCAGGTGAAACCACCCTTCCCGCCGCCAACACTTTTCCGTCTATCGCTATCGCGGGAGTCATGAGCACCTTGAATTTCATGATCTCCTGTATGTCCGTAACCTTTTCGATCTCGGCCTTTATCCCCGTTTCCTTCAGGGCTTGTTCCGCGTTCGCCGCCAAAGCGTTGCACTTGGCGCAGCCCGTTCCCAGAATTTGAATTTTCATCGCTCCTCCTCCGCCATTTTGAGTCGGTATGACTGTGATCTCGCAGGATAGATCAGATAGCGTAATTATATTGGCTATTTTACCATTATGCCATATATTTGTCAAGTCCAGTCCCATGTTTTTTTAAGTTTTCAGGAATTTAACCTCAAAATTTATGAAATCGGGCGATGGTCATTAACCCACCCTTCTTGGTGCGATTGGATGCATGTCACAAGAGCATCCTCGCTCATGAAATGAACGATAATAGATCCCCTGACAGATCGTTCAATCGCATCCATTGACAAATTCCCTCATATAGGTTAGCATATTTCCATAATCATGGAAATATGAAGAATGTTAAAACAATCAACAAGCTTAAATAAGATATCGACGATGTTCAAGGCTTTGGGGGATCACACGCGCTTGAGGATTTTCGAGTTCCTGTGCTCCCTTTGCGAGCCTGTGGCGTTAGGTGAATCCGGCGAGGTTCAGATGCTCCACGGAGCAACCGCCGGGGAGGTTTGCTGCCATGTAACAGGGGAGGATCGAATCACCTCCACCATATCCTTTCACCTCAAGGAGCTGAGAAACGCGGGCTTGATTTCGATGCAGCGCAAGGGCAAGAACATGATCTGTCAAGTCGATCGCAAAGCTCTGGAGGATTTGACAAGCTATTTGGGTATGATCTCCTCGGAAAATGGATCGGGTTGTTGCGAAAATGAGATGCGATGCGAATAAGAAGTCGGCTTCTCAAGCCTGTTTCACGCAATATTCCCATACTAAATTAGAGATACAAGGCATATAAGGATGAAAGTGAAAACGGTATTGTTTGTCTGCGTGCATAACTCCGGTCGATCGCAAATGGCGGAGGCGTTCATGAATAGATTCGCAGAAGAGAGGAATCTGCCGTTGCGGGCGGTCTCCGCCGGCACCATCGCGGGAAGCGCACTCAATCCCGTTGTCGTCGCGGCGATGGGGGAGATAGGGTTTTGGATGGATGGAATGAAGCCGAAGCAACTGACCCAGGAGATGGTTGATGGGGCTGCTCGAGTGATCACCATGGGATGCGGCGTGGATGCGGAAGCCTGCCCGGCGCGGTTCATAGTGACCGAGGATTGGGGGCTGGACGATCCCGCAGGTCAACCTTTGGAGAAGGTGCGGGAGATTCGCGATCAAGTTTGGGAGAGGGTGGAGCGTTTGGCGGAGAGTTTGGTCTCATCTGCAAAATGAATTTTCTCTGTTTGGATTTTCCGATGGAGGTTCATACCGGCGGTGGGAATGAGCTATAATTATCTGTTCCTCATCGCCATGGTAATCATCGGAGCAACCGTTTAACATCATGATCATCCTCCATGCCTCCTGGTTTGAGGGAAGGATGCAGTTATGGGGGGAGTGTTCCCCCGACATTTTGTCACCCTCTCCCAAGTCACGAAAGAACTCTCCCCCCGCGTCTCCATTCACTTGCGAGACGAACACGCTTCAATCCGTTGGCATGAAGATCGGAGTCGTTTCAATCTCTGACATCCCCTTTCCAAAAAGCAAAGTCATCTGGCTGCCATCCGTCGACAATCTTCCCTTTCCATCCAGCCGACTGATCTCCGATATCCCGGATAAGAGTATGGAACCACGTTTATCCCCTTGGAAAGTGAACGCTCTGGCGTTGGATCCCATTCGGGCGGTGGATTTGCTCTGCGCCTGCGTGGGTAAAACCACCTTGGAGACGGGACTATTCATGGGCGAGGATATCACCTATCTTACGCAGATGCTGCGTTTCGCAGGCGCACTTGTGGCGGGAGAGCGCTTCCTGCCCGATATGAAATTCGAGGAGAATACTGCGAAAGCCTGCTGGACACCTGTACTGGCTGTGGAGGAACTTCGGCACTGGAAGTCAATCGTTTCTGCGGCTCCCGCATCGATACGAGCCATGGGGGTGGCATCCGACCCTCCGACGGCGTCAAACGAAAAGGTGATGCTGGAACTCCTGCAAATGATGGTGGATCATCTCGTGCGCACCGCCGCTGGAGAGGTATCAAAAACCACACTCCCTAATTTGTTGAAGTCAGGTGATATTCTCGCGATGCCCTTGCACGATAAGTGGTTGCTTGCGTTGCATGCTTCGGATGGGGTGATCAAGGATAAGGAGGAGAGTCTTAAGGATTTTGCTGGACATATGGAGGAGTGGAAGCGATCGATCACGTTCTCGGTTTCCGCGCCTTTTCGATTGTGTTTCCGTTTGGAGGAGCCGGTTCTGAACGGCGCGGAATGGTGTTTAAGTTATCTGCTTCAACCTGTGGACGACCTGAGTCTACTCATTCCCCTTTCGGAGATATGGGATAAGAAAAACGTTGTTTCGAAACGTTTGACTCGGGATGGAATTCTTCCTATGCAATACGCCTTGATGGCTTTGGGACAGGCATCCGCATTGTCACCTCATGTTCGCGGCAGCTTGAAGAACGCCAAACCGGACATGACGGTTCTAAACACAGCGGAGGCGCACTCATTTCTGACATACGAGGCTCCAGCCTTGGAGCAGGCGGGATACGGTGTGTTTCTCCCCGCATGGTGGTCCAAATACGGCACAAAAGTACGGGTTGGAATCAAGGCGATGGTCTCCTCTTCCTCCTCTCCGCCTGCAGGAATATCCCTCGGCGACGCTTTGGAATTCAGATGGCAACTCTCCCTTGGTGATAGCGACATAACCGATAAGGAGCTTCGGGAGCTTGCGAAACTGAAAGAGCCGCTTGTGCGGGTGCGCGGGCAGTGGGTCGAGCTTCGATCGGAGGAGATTAGGGAGGCGCTCAATTACCTCAAGAGCAAATCGGATAAAATGACCGGTTCGGATCTCATCCGCATGGCGTTGGGAAGAGGGGACACCCCGTCAGGCATGGAATTGAAAGGCGTTGACGCCAAAGGTTGGTTCGGTGATCTGCTTGAGCGTTTGAAGGAATCAAGCAAACTGGAGGAGTTGACGCAACCTGCAAGGTTCAATGGGGAGTTGCGCCCCTATCAAAGACGTGGCTACACTTGGTTATCCTTCCTGCGCCAATGGGGGTTGGGGGCATGCCTTGCGGATGACATGGGGCTTGGGAAAACGGTTCAGACGCTTGCAGTGGTTCAACGGGACAGGGAGAATGGCGTTCGTCGCCCCGTTCTGCTCATCTGTCCGACTTCCGTGGTGGAGAATTGGCGCAAGGAATCGGAACGTTTCACTCCGGATATACCGATTCTTATCCATTATGGTCCAGGTAGGAGCAGAGGGGAGTCCTTCGTCAAAAAAGCGCGGAAAAGCGGTCTAGTATTCTCCAGCTACTCGCTGTTGCATAGGGACAAGACAGATTTGGAGAAAGTTCAATGGGCTGGAATCATCCTTGACGAAGCCCAGAACATCAAAAACCCGGATACGCGTCAGGCCTCCGCAGCCCGTTCGATCAAGGCGGACTATCGGATCGCGCTAACCGGCACTCCTGTTGAGAATCACGTCGGAGAGTTATGGTCCATCATGGAGTTTCTCAATTCCGGACTTCTCGGCTCGCGTTCGGATTTCCACACGCGTTTCTTCCTGCCCATCCAGAGCGGCAACGATCAAATCAAGGTGGAAGCGCTCAAACGGCTTACGGAGCCTTTCATCCTTCGCAGACTGAAATCCGATAAAAGCATCATTGCGGATTTGCCGGAAAAGCAGGAGATGAAGGTCTATTGCTCCCTCACGAAGGAGCAGGCTTCGCTTTACATGGCAGTGGCGGAAGAGGCGAAGGAGGCGGTGAATGAATCGGATGGCATCCAGCGTAAGGGGATGGTTCTTGCCGCACTCACCAAGCTGAAGCAAATATGCAATCATCCCGCGCATTTCCTTGGGGATCACTCCTCCATTCCTAACAGATCCCGCAAGCTGGACCGCTTGAAGGAGATGCTGGAAGAGATGTTGGAGGTGGGGGAATACGCTCTTATTTTCACACAGTATATGGAGATGGGAGACATCCTCCAAAGATACCTGCAAGAGTCTTTCGGAATGGAAGTACCGTTTTTACATGGCGGAGTATCAAGAGAGCAAAGAGAGCGAATGGTCGAACGATTTCAAGCGGAGGATGGAAATAAAATATTCATCCTCTCCCTTAAAGCGGGCGGAACGGGTCTAAATCTGACGCGCGCCAGCCATGTCTTCCATTTTGACAGGTGGTGGAACCCAGCCGTGGAGAACCAGGCGACGGATCGCGCCTATAGAATCGGGCAAAAGAGGAACGTCCAAGTGCATAAATTCTTGTGTGCCGGAACGATCGAGGAGAAAGTTGACGTGATGATCGAGCGCAAGAGGGAGATCGCCGCGCAGGTTGTAAGCGAAGGGGAGGGATGGCTGACCGAGCTATCCACTGATGCGCTCAAGGAACTTTTCACGTTAAACGCCGAAGCGATCGGAGATTGAACCTTGCCAGAAAAGACGAAATAACACCATGGGATATGATTATTATTACGAGCGCAAAGAGCGCATCCATGTGCAAGGAGGTATTAAAGCGCAGGGCGGGAAAAAGGCTCTGGGCGGGGATCGGTGGTGGGCGAAACGATGGATCGATATCCTGAAATCCTTCAATATGGGCGCCCGCCTGACCCGAGGCGCAACCTACGCGAGGAGCGGGCAGGTGTTGGATATTGTGATATCCGGTGGCAGGGTGGATGCCCGGGTGCAGGGATCGCGCAAAACCCCGTACTCGGTGGTGATTGAGATAGCCCCCATCTCACCGGAGAAATGGGACAGGGTGATTCCGAAACTATCCGGTCAGGCGCATTACGCCGCGCTACTGCTTTCCGGGGAGATGCCGGAGGATATCGAAAACGTCTTCAACGAGGCGAAATGCCCGCTCTTTCCAGACAGTGAGAGATGCATGGAATCCGACTGTACCTGCCCCGATTGGGCCAATCCATGCAAGCATATCGCGGCTGTCTATTATATCATGGGTGAGGAGTTTGATCGCGATCCATTTCTAATCTTCACACTGCGCGGGATGACCCGTGAAGAGTTACTCGCCAAGATGGGACTCATTCCCGCCGCGGGACCGGATGATTTCTCGCTAATCGCCTACCCCTCCGATCCTCTCCCTGACAACCCTAGGGAGTTTTGGAAAGGCGGCACGGTTTCCGCTTCGTTACCTGCGGATACCCTCGTGCAACCGGCGATTTCCGCCTCCTTGCTACGAAGGTTGGGTGTTTTCCCCTTGTGGAAGGGGAGTTATTCCGTGTTCAACACTTTGGAGACTGTGTATCGCGAAGCATCGAAAATAGGTTTGCGAATTGCGTCCGGGGAAAATATCTCCGATGCTTGCGAATCCGAAAGCATGAAACTTTCCGACGAATAAGATAAACGGGAGGAAGGGATGGAGATAACTCGTCGCGCCTTCATCGAAAGCGTTACGGCATTGGCTTTTCCCCTCGGGAAAAATCCGAAAGGGGAGTCCCCCGGAAGCGAGAACTCAAGGGTATATCCTTTGACGCTGCATTTCCCCTCCGTCGCATTGCATGGATACGGATTAATCACCGCCACCGTGCGTTTCACTGATGATCACCAATCTTCCATTACAAGCGTCTCCTGCGAATCCCATTCGAAAGCGCTTCTCGTACAGGCGAAATATCTATCGGATGCGCAAAGTATTCCTGGGTTGAAAACCATCCGTATCCCCAGTCGGGGGCTATCAATACCCGTTCTTCTTACGGAGACGGGGGGAGCCTTGACATGCATGGCGGCGGGAAGGGAGGTTCTCATCTTCGCCGGTAACAGCATGGAAAACCTGAAGCGACTTCTATCCGAAAAATCCCTCTCGAATTTTCGACCAATCGATTTCACCGTTAGGTCGTCCGTCCCAATGTATTTGGACCGATGGGATCGTTACGGTCTGCTTTTCTACATGGCCCCCGACGCCACCCCTCCCGGCACACCGGATTTGGGGCAAACATATGATTACGGCTCGGTTTTCTCCTTTGTGAAGGATCATGACCCGGCGGGTTTGATCCCATGGGTCAACCCATTGACCGATGATCACTCCGAGGGGCTAACCAACTTGCAGGATTGGAACTGGGTTCAGGGGGGCGCCCGCAGGAGGAGAGTTCCCATTCATCTTAACACCTCCATTTCTCCTCCGCAACTTTGGCTCGCCAACAGGTATCGGGAGCAGACGATGCTCAAATCCCCGCAATTTCTGGGCGGGTATTACGGCGTCGCGCACGATTCCGCCGTGGTTGGGGCGATGTCGTGGTTGTCCCAGGAGGGATGGGACGCCCAATTCGGCATCTTTCAATCCATCGTGAAGAGGTTCGCGAACGCTTCGAATATCGTCGGATGGCTTGAACCGCACGGTGAGACAGGAGAGACTCCGCAGAAGTATTTTCTTGATTCGGGGGAATACGCCGATGAAGCATGGCGCGCCTTCCTGAAAAAACGCTATAAAACCCTTGCAGCATTGTCCAAGCACTGGTGCGAGGATTCCACCGCCATCAAATCCTGGGCGGAGGTTCGTACGCCAGAGGTGGCGGAGTTCGCGGGCTTCGGACGGGATGCGATCGATCTTCGAGGTGTATGGAAAGTGAGATATGTCCCCGCCCCGGATGGTCATATATACACTCCGGATGAGGCTCGCAGTCTCCCCTCGCCTCCGCCAGTCGCTCCGATTCCATCGGAGTGGTTTCAACCCGCATATGTTGACAGCGATTGGGATGAACTGATCGCTCCCGGCAACGATCGCATGCTCTACATGGCTCGCTCGCCTTTTGTTTATCGCCGCACGATCACCATTCCGTCCGAATGGCTTGAGGGGAATCCTCAAATCTTTTTGACGATTTGGGATATGGCGAACAGGGACCGGGATGTCACGGAGGTGTATGTGAATGGTCAACGGATTCCCGAGCAATCTCATCTGGCGAACGAACAGCACTGGAGTCAGTTCGAGCTTACGGGCGCGTTGCATAAAGGTGAAAACAGTTTTGCGATCCTCATGCCGAGAGCCATCATATGTTATCGCGCCTATCTGAGCAAGGGACGGCAACATTTTTATCCTTACATGGACGAAGGGCGAAACGCGCGGTGGGTGGATTTCGTGGAGTGGAATCTGGAAACCCGAGGCGCCCAGATTCGGCGCGGCGCGGAAATGATTCGTCAAGCCGACCCGAACAGTTCTATCAATTTCATGGCTCCGTATGATTATTACGAGACGATCAAGAAAATCTGCCAGGATTACGGTGGGCGATTTCACGATACGGGTGCGATGGCGGGATTCTGGACGGAATGGAACACCTTGATGATGTCCGGTGCGGGGTTGCCAGTGTCAGCGGAGCCGGGAAACGGTGCGCCGGATCCCCGAAATCTGCAACTCTTTTTCGGACGATGGCTGACGGAGGGCGTGAATGGGGTGCACTATTTCCAAAACTGGGGCGATATCGCTTGGAACCCGGATGTGCTGAAGGCTTTCAACGAGAACCTCGCGATGTATCGCATGATTGGAAAGTACCACTCACCGTTCGCCAGGGTGGCGACGCTTTACAGCAATCTCAATGACTGCCTGATTGGCTTTCCATGGAGGAGTGAACGAGCCGAAAGCAACGGGGGAGTCTATTCGCTATATGATTCCGCCGTGCAACTCATTGATTACTGCCCCAGGGACGGAGTGGATGCGAAGGACTTCGACACTCCTCTCGTGGAAAAGTACCGTGTCATCATCGATTCCAACACAAGCTTCATGAGCGAGGAATTGGTCGCCGGCATCGACCGATACGTGTGCCGAGGGGGCATTTTCATCACTTACGGCGAGACGGGAAGGCACTCTCCAACTGCGCCTGACACCTGGCCGATACGAAGATTGACCGGCTACTCCACTCTGCGCATCTTTGAGTGGGGGGATGGGAGGTCTTTGAATGTGGCTCCCGGGCAATCCGTTTTAAGCGCGGAGGAAATTCCCGCCGGCACGCGCGCCCTCGGGCAATCGCTTAAACCCGATTCGCATGATTGCCTTCCCCTCGTGAACTGGGACGATGGATCGGTTGCCATAGGGATGCATCCGCGTGGCAAGGGCTGGGTCGTCTCCCTCACTCCGCAGATTCGTGGCGCGATGTTCGTAGCGGTGATCGGGGCGATTCTCCGTCATTTCGGCGTTCGGGATCGCGTGCCCGCCACCGTCAATCCGAAGTCAGGTTTACACCTGAGGCAATTCACGAGCAATTCCGGTCTTTTCGATGTATGGGCGCTTTTCAATGAATCGGACACTCCCTGTGTCACCGATCTCAACTTTCTTCAAGAAATGCATCCTTTCTCCTTGAGAGAAGTGGTCTCAGGACGTACGATGGAAATCGCGCGCGTATCGAAAGCCGATGTCGTTCCAAACATCTCCCTGGACAAATGGCAAACAAGGATGTTCCTTTCTCCGCGCAGAGAAACGGCTCTCGCACCGGTGGAATGGCTGAGACTGCAATGCGGCTGGTGGCAGGGTGTGCGTAAACCGATTCCGAAGAGATTTCCCATACCGAGGGACGAGCAACGTTTCAGCGTGGATTTGACCGAAGACTGGGCGTATAAAAACACGCAAGGGATGACTGACGATCAGGTGGCGGCTTTAACCTCTCCCGAAGTGAATGACACTCACTGGGAGCGTAGGGAACTTAATCTCTGGCTGACACCAGGGGCGATGGGGCGTAAAAGACATCTTCTCCGACGCAAATTCACCGTTCCCGAGCATTGGAGGAAAGGTGAGATCGTGCTCTGCGCCGATCTGCCTGCGGAGCAGTTCTTCGATCAGACCCGTACATTCTTGGATGGCGCTGTCTGTTTCGATGGACGCAAACTGCTGGATGGACCCTATTTCAACTCATTTGGCGGAGTCTTGAAACCAGGGACAACTCATCTTCTCGCATTCGATATTCAAGGAGAGGGTTCCCTGACAGGTTCACGCGGACCGGCATGGCTGTACTGGCTGCCGGAACCGGAGGAGCGGCTTGATTTGTCGGGGGAATGGATGCAGTACGCCGATGCGATCCGCAAAATAGGCGCGGTGCGGCTTCCGGGAACCGCAACCGGCATGTATCTTTCGCGCGAGGTTGTGATAGAAAACATCCATCGCGGACAAAACGTTGTCATTCATTTGGAGGCGTCCGGGGATCGCTTTGGAGCGCTGATCAACGGTATGCGTCTCAATAGCGCGGGATTGTGGCGCGGACGCTCCTTTCAATTCAATGTGACCCCGATGATTAAGTTCGGTGAATCGAATCTTGTCGAAATTGCGGGAGGCTCCGGAAGTAAAACCATTCAAAAAGTTGAGGTTCGGTTTTATGCCAAAAGGGTGTTCCCATGATTTTCTCATAATGCATTTCCGCATTGTCACGATGGAAACGATTATCGTATTGAAGTTCCTCGAAAAAAGTGTCGAAAACCGACGTAGTGGCTATTCAACCACGTGAACTGTCGTAACGGAAACACACACAGGCGAGGGGAAAGGTAACGATAATGATTGCGGAAATGAGACAATTAGTAATCATGATGAAACTTGGCGAGGTTCAGAGCCACGGCGCGATGAGCGTAATTCCCATTTTCAACACCCCATCGGATGGTCCGGAATACCTGATACTATCCGACGCTGCAAGAAACGAACGCATCAACATTTGCGAGGTTAGTGACGGAGGAATAGTCTCCAAGGCGAAGGTTATCAATGAAGAAATCCATCCTTTGCTCTTGGTTGAAGGGGAGGAGATAAAAGGGGCGAAGCAAAATCGAATCATCAACGCCACAATTCTCGCCGAAAGCGGGAAGGTGACATTCATACCTGTCACCTGTGTGGAGCAGGGAAGATGGAGTTCCAATACTCGAAATTTTGACGCCTCCGATAACATGTTGCCCCCCACCATGCGGGAGAACGTCAAAAAAATGGTTCATTCCTCACTCAACATCAAAGGTGAAAGGCGAACGGATCAGGGTAGTGTGTGGCAGGATGTAGCTAGATTTCATGCCATTTATGATGTGAGTTCACCCACAATGGCGTTGCAGGATGTCTATGTGAAGGAGAAGAAGACCATTGAGGAATATCTTAAGGACTTTCATCTTCACACCATGCAAACAGGGATGATCGTATTGTTCAACGGTAATGTGGCGGGAATCGATTATTTCTCTCAGGATAAGGCGTTCGCGGAATCCTTTCCGAAACTAGTTCGCAGTTACGCTCTTGAGGCGATGCGAATGAAGGATGAGAAATCGGCTGGCAAGGAGTTGGACATAGTCCGGGATTTTCTCAAAGGGTTGGAAGAGGTTAAAATGGAACGATACCAATCAGAAGGGCTCGGGGACGAATGGCGGTTCGAAGACGAAAAGATGACTGGCTCGTCGCTATGGTACCAAGGGGTGTGCATTCATCTTTCCGTACTGACTTCAAGATCCGAAAGCGTTCGACCTCGGAGAGAGTCTTTTCACGATATCTGGTGATAAACCCTTCAGATATTATTAAATCGGCTATTAAATAGTTGATAAAATATGTGAAACACTCTTGATAAAGTTAATATATTCAATGATATTTAATTGCCGATTTAATAAGAAAAAGACGCAGAGCTCATTTTAAATATATACGGAGTTATATGGGCCGATTTCGAAAGAGCGGGCTGGCGTGCGTCCTCCTACCATATCCCGGGAAGGATATGCGGAGGGAAATCCTCGATTGGGTTCAACCTTTTACAGGGATGTTGCGGCTGTAGTTTGCTGAATCCCTTTTCATAACGGAATGTCTTGCAATTAGGGTTAAAACCGAATGGAACCAACGCCATCCACTGAGGAAAACGTACTCTTCACCATGTCATTTAACCGTGAACCATTTTGAACGCCATCAACACATCGTGGTAAAGGAAACGGCAAACCAATATTGTCAACATAATCAAAATATACATAAGTATCAGTGAGTGAATTGTCCAATTGGCGTAAACCATGATCGTTTTACGTTTCTCATCCGATGGGTTTTTGGGGATCCATTTGCCATGGCGATAGAGGGGCGAAAGCATGTTTTTCGCATCTATTGAACCCTTCTCAGCCGCTGTTCGGTAGTATTGCATCGCTTTTCGATAATTTAGAGGAATGATGCGTCCGAAATGATACAGAAGTCCTAACTTGTACAATACCTCGGCATCACCCTGTTCGGCGGATTTTTCAAACCACTTGAGAGCCTCCTTTTTGTTCTTGGGCGCTCCAATGCCCTTTCCATGTAGAATCCCCAGATAATACTGAGCCATGGAGTAACCCTTATCAGCGGATTTTTCAAGCCATAAGTACGCATTGGCGTAGTTCCGCCTCACCCCTTGACCATGAGAATAAAAAAAACCGATGTTATATTGAGCAGGGGCGTAATCTCTCTCTGCGGCTAGAAGGTTCCATGCAAAAGCTTTGGAAAAGTTCCTATGTACGCCATGTCCGGCAAGATAGAGAACCCCCAGATTCATTTGCGCCGACTGCGACCCTCTTACGGCGGCGGCTTGTAAATATTCAAAAGCTTTATTATAATTTCTTGCCACTCCCCATCCATTTTTGTAGATCAAGCCGAGTTGATAATGCGCCGGAGCGTACCCTTTTTTAGCGGATAAGCGGAACCAATTTATCGCTTGGTTGATATCTTTCGCGACCGTGTAACCCTTAAGGTAAAAAAGCCCTTGGTAGTATTGAGCCACATTGTGCCCTAATTCGGAGCCTTTTTGAAACCACTTCATTGCCTCATCATAATTTTTTTCAGCGCCTTTGCCGTTCATATACAACTTTCCCAAATCCGAGCATGCGCCGGGGATGTTGTTTTCCGCAGCTTTGCGAAACCATTTGATCGCCTCTTCATAGTTTTGCGTCGTTCCTCTGCCCTGTCTGTACATCCAACCGATCATGTGTTGCGCATCGGCGGAACCGCTTTCCGCCGCCAAACGAACCCAATTATAGGCTACGGAATCATTTTGCGGCACTCCTTTTCCATCTATGTAAAGTAGGGCGATGCTGATCTGCGCATCAATCAACCCTTGTTCCGCGGCTTTACGAAACCATTTCTCCGCTTCCGCATCGTCCTGTCCGACGTTTTGCCCCTTGTGATACATCAACCCAAGAGTGTACTGAGCGCTGCTCAATCCGTTTTCCGCCGCCATGTGGATCCATCGCACCGCTTCCGCGCCATTGCGCTCCGTTACGACTCCCTCATCCAACATCCGTCCCAGCATATACTGAGCGCGATCCAGTCCGATTTCCGCCGCCTTGGTCATCCAATAGAACGCTTGGGAATCATCTTGAGGAACACCCATTCCATAATGGTAGTGGTGCGCGAGATGGTATTGCGCTTCGGACACTCCCTGCTCCGCCGCTTTTTGAAACCACACCACCGCCTCCGCACCATTGCGCTCCGTTCCAACCCCTTCATCTAACATCCGCCCCAGTATAAACTGAGCATCGCTCAATCCGTTTTCCGCCGCCTTGGTTATCCAATAGAACGTTTGGGAATCATCTTGCGGAATGCCCATTCCATAATGGTAGTGGTGCGCGAGAAGATGCTGGGCATTGGATACTCCCTGCTCCGCCGCTTTTCGGAACCACTCCACAGCCTCCGCATCATCCTGTTCGACGTTTTTCCCGTTGTGATGCATTAACCCCAGAGAGAACTGCGCATCGCCCAATCCATTTTCCGCCGCCATGCGAATCCATCGCACCGCTTCCGCACCATTGCGCTCCGTTCCAACCCCTTCATCCAACATCTTTCCCACCAAGTATTGGGCGCGATCCAATCCGGATTCCGCCGCTTCGAGAAACAAGTAATAGGCTTCCGATTCGTCTTTCGGAACTCCTAAGCCTTGCAGATAGTGGTATGCGAGATTGTATTTCGCCTCCGAATCACCTTGTTCCACCGCTTTTTGAAACCATTCCACCGCCTTTTCGTAATCCTGCGGGACTCCGATGCCTTGCGCATGCATAATTCCCAAGAAGACCTGGGCGTCGCTCAATCCTTTGGCGGCGGCTTCTTGAAACCAAAAATAGGCTTGTGATAAATCCTTGTCCACCCCAACGCCTTGGATATAGCGGTATGCAATGTTTTGTTGCGCTTCAACAGCCCCTTGCTCCGCTGCCTTGCGGAACCACTTTGCCGCCTCCGCTTCGTCTTGCGGGCGTCCAATTCCGAGGGAGTACATCTCGGCGAGTTCCAACTGCGCCGGATCGTATCCTATCTCCGCCAAAAAGGTGATGTCGTCAAGCTCGTCCATATCATACTCCTTGTATTCATAGAACGAAAACACGATGTTACTGAGCGGGATGGAAGCTATCCCGGGATTGAGATTGATTATGTGTGATGCTCATGAAAGGCGAACGGATGATGTGCACGCGCTAACTCCCGTGAGAAAATTGGAGCGGGCGATGTATAGAAGTATATCATTCCGAATATGGAACGTCAAGAGATGGAAAACGCTCCTTTATCATCTCCTAAGTCCTGAATGCAACTCTCTCTTAAAAACCTTTTAATTTCCTGCAGGGGGGAGGATTGGGATTAATGATATAAGGATATACTTAATAGATATGAAGCGAGGTAATTTCAAAAAGCAAAATTCGCAGCTGATCGTTCTTTTCAAATTCGCCGAAACACCTCGCATTCGAATTTTCAATTACCTGTAGTGAGTAAAAGGAATCCAGTCTTTGGATCACACGGCAAGTTAATTCCTCTCTTGCCTTGCAGTGACTACAATATGAGGAGAAGATATTTATCCATGTCAAATGATTTAAGTGATGAATCTCTCGAAAATGAGGTGCAGCGTATTGGTCGTCAAATTCTGGAAAAAGCCTCCAAAGTCGCCCCTTCTGCGGAGCGAGTCAGTCTGTTTGATCGTATGGTGATGGATTGGGTTACCCGTGATGAACAGCTTAAGACTCAACTTCTTCGATTCATAGATGCCGTGCCGGCTCTGCGCTCGCCCGAGGAGATCGCGGCGCATTTGCGTGAATATCTGCTGCGGCCGGATATCCCCTTTCCAGGCATTGGGCGTATCGGGCTGGATGTTGCTGCAAACAACCGACTCGCTCAAAAAGCCGCCGCATCAGTCATTAAGGCGAATATAGTGCATCTGGCTCGGCGTTTTTTCGCAGGGGAGAAGCTTTCCGAGGTTATCTCGACAGTTCGTTCGTTGCGCAAGGAACATTACGCCACGACCGTGGACATCCTTGGCGAAGCGACCGTCAGCGACGAGGAGGCGGCGTTTTACGAGGGACAGTATCTGGATCTTTTGAATAGTTTGGTTCAGGAGGCGGTGAAATGGAAGAATGACCCACTGCTGGACGTAAGCGATGGGGAACGGATTCCATCCACAAACGTCTCCGTGAAGCTATCCTCCCTGAATTCAATGCTCGACCCATCCGCCCCCGAGGAGAGCAGCCTGGAAGTGCGGAAGCGATTGCGCCGCATTTTACAACGGGCGAAAAATGGCAATGTCGCGGTAAACGTGGATATGGAGCAATATTCACTGAAGGATGTGACAATCAGGGTGTTTCGAGACGCCTTGGAGGAGCAGGAATTCGAGGAATGGCAATATTGCGGCATCGCCATGCAAGCTTATTTGAAGGATACAGTTCACGATATTGAGGGATTGATTGAATGGGCGAAGCAGCGAAATCGATCTGTTTCAATACGATTGGTGCGAGGAGCCTATTGGGATTACGAGACTATCATTGCGCGTCAGCGGCAGTGGTGCATACCGGTCTTCACCGAAAAAGCCGCCACGGATCAATCCTACGAAAAATGCTTGCGAATGATGATAGAGGCGTATCCCACCGTGCGAACGGCGGCGGCGACCCATAATCTGCGCAGCATCGCTTTGGCGATGGCGTTGCAGGAGCGCGCCGGTTTGCCGAAAAACGCGATCGAATTTCAGATGCTCTACGGCATGGCGGATCCGGTCAAGCGGGTGATAGCGGATATGGGCTACAGGCTGCGCGTTTACACCCCATATGGCGAACTGCTTCCGGGGATGGCGTACTTGGTGCGCAGACTGTTGGAGAACTCGAGCAACAACTCCATGATCAGCCTAAACTGGGTGGCTGGCGGCTCGCCGGAGGAAGTGCTGGCTCCTCCTCGTACTTCGGCTGAGGGAGTGTCCGAGGAGAAAACACGATATTTTGTAAATGTCCCGGATAGGGATTTTGCAGACCCGGAGCAGAGGGAGGCGTTTTCCCACGCCGTGGAGAGCGTAAGGAGGAAACTCGGCGGGGATTTTCCGCTCTGGATAGCCAATCGTCCGGTTCAAACAGGCAAATGGCTGGTCTCCGTAAACCCATCCCGACCGGAAACGGTGGTAGGACGAGTGGCATCCGCTGACCAAAGCCATGTGGATAAGGCGATCCGCGTTGCGATGGATTCTTTTCCCTCTTGGAGAGACGCAGGAACGGAACAGCGCACGGCGATCCTGCGAAAAGCCGCAGGCTTGATCAGAGAACGTCGGGATGAGTTGGCGGCGTGGGAGGTGTTCGAGGCGGGAAAGCGTTGGCATGAAGCGGATGCGGATATCAGTGAATGCATCGATTATCTGGAATATTACTCCCATTGTATGCGGGAGATTGAATCCGCACGATTAGTCGAGAGTTACCCCGGCGAGGAGAACCGCACCCTGTACGAACCGCGCGGCGTGGTGGCGGTGATATCCCCTTGGAATTTTCCTCTCGCAATCCTCTCCGGCATGACGGTGGCATCTCTGGTTACAGGGAATACCGTGGTGCTAAAGCCCGCACCGCAAACGCCTGTGATCGGCGCGTTATTCGTGCGGATCATGGCGGAAGCGGGACTCCCCGACGGTGTTCTGAATTATATTCCCGGCGAGAATGCGGTGATAGGAGATTATCTCGTGGATCACCCGGATATCGCCATGATTGCTTTTACAGGCTCGCGCAAGATTGGCGAGCGAATTTATCATCGCGCTTCTGTGATGCGCGAAGGGCAGCGAGCACTGAAACACGTTATCGCCGAGATGGGTGGCAAGAACGCGCTGATAATCGATTCCGACGCAGATTTAGATGAAGTGGTTAGCGGGGTGGTGACGTCGGCTTTTGGGTACCAAGGACAGAAATGCTCGGCTTGTTCGAGGGTGATTTGCGTGGGGTCCGTCTATGAGCCATTCCTGAAAAGAGTGATAGAAGCCACCAAGACTCTTCCGATTGGTCCCGCCGACAACCCCTATTATCGCTTGGGCCCGGTGATTGACACCACTGCGATGAACCGCATTCGCGACACTATCGAGAAAGGGAAGCGAGAAGCTAAGGTCGCATTGGAAATTCCGGTTTCCGAACGGGATGGAGGATTCTATGTCGGTCCGGTAATCTTTCGCGATGTGGATCCGAATTGCTTCCTGGCGCAGGAGGAGATATTCGGTCCGGTGCTGTGCGTCATTCCGGCGAAGGATATCGAACATGCTGTGACAATAGCGAATCAGACCGCCTATGGATTGACCGGAGGCGTCTATTCACGGAGTCCGTCCAACATAGATTACGTTTGTCGGGAATTCAGGGTGGGGAATTTGTATGTTAATCGCAAGATCACCGGCGCATTGGTCGGACGGCAACCATTTGGAGGCTATATGATGTCCGGCACGGGAAGCAAGGCGGGAGGACCGGATTACTTGAAACTTTTCATGGTGATGAGGGTAATCACGGAGAATACCATTCGACGGGGGTTCGCGCCAGACACATCGACTAACGAATAGCTTGAAATTCATTCGCTCGTTCATGGCAATGAACCAATGGGAACGATGATCAACTATCATCCTTATTGGAGGTTAACGATGAAACTGCTTATTCCGCTCTTCAGTCTTGTATGCTTGTCGTCAGCGATAAGGAGCGTGGCTCGAAGCACGGTCATTCACAGGGAGGATATCGAATGGCTGGATACGCGAGTATTTGACGGGAGGGGAACCAAATTGCCCCGTGTTTTGCTTGTCGGCGATTCGATCTGCCTCGGGTATTTCGGCAAGGTGCAGACTCTCCTTCAAGGCAAGGAATCCATGGCGTATCTCGCGACCTCCAAGGCGATTCCCGATCCCGCTTATTTGGAGGAGGTGCAGACTTTGCTCGATGAGTACAAGTTCGATGTCATTCATTTTAATAACGGATTGCATGGCATGGACTACACCGAGCGGGAGTACGAACGCCATCTCCCCGATCTGATCAAGTTGTTCCGCAAGATGCAACCTCAGGCGAAACTCATATGGGCGAACAGCACCTCATGGAGGGAGTCGGCTCCGAACTTGGATCAGTTCCATCCGAACAACGTGCGTGTGATAAATCGTAATCGCATCGCCGACCAGATTGTATCCAAGGATGATATCCCAATTGATGATCTATACGGTCTTGTGGCGGATCATCCGGATTGGAAGGCGAATGACGGGGTGCATTTCAACGATCAGGGGTACGCGGCGCTGGCTAATCAAGTGGCGGAATACGTCCTCAAAGCTCTCAAGGAGAAATGATAATGCCATGCGATCCATCATCCTTGTTCTGATATTTGTGATGCCCACAATAAGCGCCTTTGCTCAGCCAACCACTCAAAAGGCGGAGAGATGGCGTATTGCCGAGATAACATTAACCAGTTCTCACGCCTACAAAGATCCGTTCAACGATGTGACGGTTTCCGCCACGTTCACACACGGTAAGGTTGCGATCGTTCGACCTGCTTTTTGGGACGGCGGGAACGTATGGAAAATCCGGTTTGCTCCGACGGAGATCGGAATGTGGCATTACAGAACAACCTGCAGCGATCCGACGGACATTGGCTTGGAGGGGCGCACAGGTGTCATTCAATGCGTTCCGTATCGGGGTGATCTCGCCATCTACAAGCACGGTTTCGTGAAGGTGAGCGCCAACCATCGCTATTTCACATACGCCGACGGGACCCCCTTCTTCTATTTGGGAGACACGCACTGGGAGATCATGCACGAGCGGTTCAACACGAGCAACTACCCAGGATGTTCCTCGCAGTTCAAATGCGAGGTGGATAAACGTGTTAAACAAGGGTTCACTGTATATCAAACCGAGTGGATGGCGGGAGGATTGCCAAACCCCAACGAGCCGGTCTATGATTGGGACGATGGGATTTCCGATGCGGACATGCCCGGTTTTCGGAATGCGGATCGCAAATTCCAGTACCTTGCGGATCATGGCTTGGTTGTCGCCAACGCGATGAACTGGCGCGGACTCATTCCGAAATACAACGACGATTACCTGCGAAAACTCGGGCGATACTGGGCGGCAAGATATGGGGCGTACCCCGTCCTATGGACCATGGGGCAGGAGACGGATGGTCTCTATCCGGATGACCCTCGAAACTTGGATGAAAAGTGGCAGGTTGTGGCGAAAGCTTTAAGCGAGAACGATGCATACCATCATCCGCTGAGTGCGCATATGTGCAATACCGGCACGACCGTCGCCTCAAACTCCCTTTGGCGCGACAAACCCTATCACACATGGTACGCGGCGCAGGTTCAGGGAGCGCCGCTACCGGTGGGCGTCGCCGAGGATTTCCGGGATACCCCGCCGATCAAGCCCGCAATCGTGTATGAATCTCCTTACGAGGATTTTTGGACGGACAGAGCGGGGGAGCGTATCCGCGGGTATGTCGCTTATCTTTCCGGCTTTTACGGATTCGGCTATGGCGTGGCGGGCGTTTGGGATGATAACTACTCCGACAGCCCGGTTCGGGACAGCGGCACCACTTACGATCCGCATTTTGTGCCATGGTACGTCGGGATGAACCGCAAGAGTGGCAATGACATGACCCGTATGCGCGATTTCTTCTTAAAGTTGAAGTGGTGGAGGTTGATCCCGCGTTACGGGGATGCGAAGTGGCAGCATTTCATACGACCATCCGAGGCGCGGTTGGCGACGGATGGCTGGAAGATGTATGTCGCGTTCTTCTATAATAAGACCACGGACACCGGATCGTTGGAGGGCATGAACAATCATACCCAATACACCGCACGCTGGTACGATCCGAGAACGGGGGAGTACACGCCTATAGGCTCAAGCATCAAACCGGATAGTCATGGCGCATGGACGATCCCTGCAAAACCGAATTCATCGGATTGGGCGCTCTTGGTTCAAGCGAGCGATGCCGAAGCGTCTCCGCCCAGCTATCCCAAGCCATCGATAGTCCTCGCGGGCGAGTGGCTTCTGAACGGTGCGTCAAACAGGGCTCAGGCTCCGAAGGTTGTCGGTGGAACGTATCTGTCGGAATCGGGGCAAGGGTTCCTATCCCTCACAGGTCGGGATTCCTACGCGGAGTTGCCCGGCTCGGTGAATCTGGATGGCATGAAGGCGTTGACGGTGTCCGTGAAAGTGCGCTTGAACGCCTATCCAGCCCAAAATGCGGCGATAGTGAGCAAGGAAGGATCGTATCGCTTCAGCGTGGACGCCCACGGCTCCTGGCATTTCGAGTTGGCTACCAGCGGTAGCCCATGGTATTCGGATGGCACCGTGGCGGAAAGCTCGATTTCCATTCCCCTTCGCAAATGGGTTGTCATGACAGGCGTGTATGACGGGCAGACCATCAGCGTCTACCAGGATGGAAGGTTGTGCGGGGCGTCACAGCCGCTTGTCGCCGGTCCGGTTGCGCTTAGTTCCGGACCCTTGGAGTTGGGCAAATCGAACAACCTGAACATGAACTCAATGAGAGGGGATGTTTGCGATTTGCGAATTGTCGAATCGGCGAGACCCCCAACTCAAGTCAGCGAAAACCCCTTAAAGGAGCGATGAGATTTTATCATGCGTCTACTTTCCGGAATTTGCTTTTCATTCGTAATCCTTTTTCTGATATCGCCGTTCGTCTCCCATGCAACGGTGATAGATTTCACGCCGGGATCATCATTGGAAGCTTCTTACCTCATGGCTTCAGACTCCTATTTGAAAAGCGATAACGGCTCGTCGCCAAGCGTGGCGAGGGTTGCTGACGGGAGGGAGATGTGGGAGTATCGTCTGCCCCTAAGGCGAGGCGATGCGGAATATCTGAAGCTGGACCTCTCTAACCAGTATCTCGTTTCCATTTCGACGAATGATCGAACTTGGCATCCGATATTCGATTGCTCCAAACTCGGTCAGACGCCCGGTTCTCTCTCCTATGATCTAACTTCCATAGCGCGGTATTATGACGCGGTTACCCTTAGGTTTCAGGATCGCTATCCTGAAAACGGCTGGGGGCCATATCTGACGCACCTGTGGTTGGTGGATATTGGCTCCGCCCATGAGTGTCCAAAACTAACGATGAATATCAACAGCGAATGGAATCTGTCAGGGCGATCCTACTCGGCGGGGAAAACCATCCTCATGAACAATCCCGCTCGGAAATCGGTGTCGTTCACGAGGACGGTACTCATCCCAAAGGGATGGACGGGTAAGGCGGTTTCGATTTATTTCGCAGGAGGGACTGCACGCTCCGAGGTGATATGGAACGGCAAGCTTTTGGGGACTGATCCGGATAGGGAAGAGAATGTTTACGCGCTTCCATCGGTTCGAGCAGGGGAAAGAGCGCGGTTGACGATCCGTCTCGACGCAGGCGACTCTCGTGAGATCGGGTTATGGGCGCCCATGGAGATAGGCTTGACCGATCTTGCAGCCACGCCTCACGCCGTGCGCACTTTGAACCAACATGCTCTGCCGCTGGAGAGGCGCTACGCGCCATACACTCTAACAAAGCTCAATTGGCTCTCCGGAAACTATCTGCAAAGCATCCTCGACAAACGCTACGATCTCCTCCCTTTCACCACCGACGCCCAAGGCGCGCCCACCAACTATCACTTCGTACACGACAGTGCGAGGGTGCTGCTCGCTTTGGCGGACGAGGAGCGTTACACGCCGGTGGTGCGGCTGCAGTTTGCACGGCTTCTCTTCAAGGGGATTGCTTTCGCCAGATTGCCCGGTCCGAACCCAAACTACTCCATGAAGCTGGATTCTCACCCTCTGACGGTAGCGCCCATTAAAACCGGTGGATTTCGTGTGTCCTATCATCAGGATAACACCGAGCCGGTGTGCACGCTGGACGCAAAAATCGGCAAGATGGCTCCCAGCACCTCCGAATGGAGTCCGGAGTCATCTCTTTCCGCTCCGATTCTATTTCATCGCGGCGGCGAGATCGGTTACACTGCGACGTACTCCGACATACCGGTAGGCGCGTTGCGGTTCGGTTACGGCGTTGCGCAGCCGCTCATCGCACCTTATGTACGGTTCCATGCGCCGGCGGGAACGGAGGCGCGGGTGCGGATCAGCGGAATCGCCGCGCAGGGCGACTGGTTCATCCCCTACTCCTGGGGACCGGATAGCATGGTTCTATCCAACGGCTCTTCGTTCGATATGAGTCATCCTGCTCCGGTCTCCTGGAGCCATCCGGGATTCCATTGGATGATCCTCCACGGTGTCAACAGCGGCGAGTACACCTTTGGCAGGGCTTTGGTGATAGGGTGGACTGGGAATCCCGACCAAATAATCTGCTCCAAGGAGGGGAACCACATCCGCGATATCGTGATTGCCTACCGCGCCGGGAAGGGGCTATTCGGGCGAGTATGGGTGATGCCGATTGACGGAATATCCCCCGCCATGGATTACCCGATCACAATGGCGCGTTTATTACGCAAGGGGGACGGCAGGGTGAGTACGCACGGTTTTGACCCCGTGCGTACTCTGAACAGGGATAACACCGTTCTCGCCGGTTTTGCTGCTGCTGCATATCTCTTTCGGAAATATCATTGCGCGGAGTACCCAGCCGCATTGCGGCTTGCGGAACAAACGACGGATTATTACATGAAATTGCAAAAAGCCGGAGTTCAGAGCAACGAACTGTACCATCCCATCGCCGCCTGCGAATATCTGATCCTCGCAGGGCAACCTCGGTACGAGGAGGATTTGAAGGTTTGGGCGAACCGCGTGGTGCGAATGCAGAAACCGGATGGCTCCTGGGAGTGGCTGAACTGGCAGTTGCGATGCATGATCGCATTGCTTCGCGCCTACGACGCCACGGGCGACGCACACTATCTTCAATCCTATCAAAAAGGGCTTGGCACTCTTTCCATTCGAGAGGATGGCGTCTATTGGCGGAACAAACCCGCACCTTTCGAGGAGACCTTTGCGGGTGCGTTGCTTTGCGCCGTGCTGGGGCATCAGGGCGATCTTAAGCCGATCCCCGCCGTGATCCATCTGTCGGATGAAGGGTTTCTTGGGGATTTCGGCTATTGTCGCTGCTCCGACCTTGACGAGTACGCACTCGGCTTTTCCGCGAAGGGGCTGCACTTGCCGACCGAGCCGAAGCGGATACTCGGAATGGACCAGTTCGCGATTTACGGCAGGAGCGGAGTGAAAATTGCTTCTCAGTCCACTGTTGCTGTGCGGAACCGGGAATCTGCCGGATCGGGATCGGACTAATCCGACCGATCCGGCGCATCTTCGAGAGTTACGGGCGAGTAGGCTTCATGTTGCTAAAGTTGAGTTTGCGCGCCACGGTTATGATGTCCGGCTTCAACGGCTTCTGATGGAAGTTAAAGCAATTCAGCATATTATTCGAATCCCTATCCCTTGAAGTGAGCGAAGTCAGCCCGAACTTGGTCTCGATCAGCTTCAAAGGCGAGGTGAAGTCGAAATGAGTGTGGCAGATGAAGCCCGGCTTGGCGTAAGGCGAGATAATGAGCGCGGGCACTCTGGGGCCAAAACCGTAAAGGTCTACATTAGGTGGCGGCACGTGATCGTAAAATCCGCCATAGTCGTCCCAAGTGAGGATGATGACGGAATCCTTCCAGTAGGAACTCTCCATCACTGCGTTGATGAGATGGGTCACATGCCACATCCCTTGGTCGGAATACGCCGGCGGATGCTCGCTATTGACGGCGGTGGGTACGATCCAGGAGACTTCTGGAAGGTTGTGATCGCGCAAATCGCTGTAGAACCGCCCCAGGTCCACAAGATTATTCATCAATTTTGGGTTTTTCTCGAAGCTGATAAATCCCGCAAGCGGGTTCCATAGCGTGTGTATCTTGGGGTTGTTTTCGTCGTAATATCTCCAGCTTACATGCGAATCGCCCAATAGCTCCGCCATGGTGGGGTAGTTGTACACGCCTTCTTGTCCCGCCACCCCCGGAGGCGGATTGTTCACCATTCCCCCCGATTGCGCCGCGACGGTGTAGAGGTGGTTCGGCTCGCTTGGTCCCATCAGGGATGAGAAGAAGTCATCGCATAGGGTGAAGCGGCGTGCATACTCCCAGTAGTTGGGAATCTCATGATAGTCGTAGTAGGAGAGGGTGTTCAGCACCCACGCTGGCGGCGGACCGGCAGGCGGATTCTTTAACCGACCGTTGGGGCCTTGCCCCGCGCGTATCGCCTCGTTCTCCCCTGCGGGTCTGCTCATGGGTCTGCGGATTCCCCTTCTCGGGCGAAGGAAGGCTCCTTGTTTCGGGATCACGAGATTAGGATCTGGCTGGGGAACAGGTTGATTCCAATAGTAACGCAACGCCATGGGCCATTCTCCCCAGAGGAAGCCGTCCATTTTCCCGTTATCCCAGGAGGTGTGCGCCGCCTGCCAGCTATGATCTAGGTCGTGCGGGATGAATGTCTGATGCAAATGGAACGGCGCCAACTCCGGAGTACCTCCGGGACGATAGGGAAGCTTTACGTTCGGTGGGATGCCGTTGGCTCCGGGGTAGGTGCCGAAGTAGTGATCGAAGGAGATATTCTCCTGGATGATGTAGATAAAATGCTTAATTGGCATTTTTACGGGCTTCACCGCCATCGATGCCGAGGATGCTAAACACAAAATGACGATGAGAATAGCCGTCGAAATCATTTCTTTTCGCAAGATATTACTCCTTTCCTGTCGCAATAGAGTGGATCGAAAGGTGAAACAAGGATTGATATCCGGAAATCGTAAGGTAACGAAAAAAAAGAGGCAATTGCCAATTACACCGCTTGACCTCGTTCGTAATAGCCCCATCGCCATATAAGGTCTGTCAGAATGAATTTTCACTTCCCTCGTATGTTGTTTTGACGAAATAGAACTGTATGAGTTCATTTCTCAATGAGATGAATACAGCACGAAGTCTAGTGGTTCACCTCATCATAGCTGTGTTTGTCTCCTTCGAAAAATCAACCGTAATGGGCGCTTGCGCGGTAATGAATCTTCTTCCGAACATCGCCATGGGAATTCCCTCCTTGTCGCATGCGAAATTCACCACGCCGTCTCTCACTGCGATCTCCCAGTATCCGTCGGTTAGGTTCAGTGAGAGAATGGTCTTGCCATTTCGCTTCAGGATCAGAGGAGAGGGGCTCTTGCGTCCGAGGGTGATCACCGGGGCGTGTCCCCAATTGGCGATGTAGAGTTTTCCGGGGGATCCGGCGGGAGCGGGACTTAGCTTTTGGTCGGTGTTTTGCGCCGTGGTAACCATTTTCAAAACGTATCTTTTTGATTTGGCGAGTGGTAGACCGTCGAGAGACACCGCCATGAATGCGCCGATATGGCTTTGAGATATCAGCGCGAAAGGACCGGCGTAAACCGGCTTCCCTACCGGCAACTCACCGCAAACGCCGGCAACGGTGGGACTTGCGATGGTGAGAACGCCCGTCTTCGTATTGCGAATGATTTGCCTGGTGGGGGTGCGGAGGATGGGGGCTTGCGCCATATAGGGGTTCACTCGCACGCCCATCTTTTGCAACCTCTCCAGCACAGGAGCGATATCTCCGTTGTCCCGAGGGACCGCCAAAAACGGTCGATGCGGATCGGTGAGAATGTTATTTGCGGCGGTGTTGTTCAGTTTGGCGAACCAAGAGAGCCGAAGCTGGCTGTTTATGGTGTCGTGCCACTTGAAAAGATCATCATCGGAGTAACGAATCGTCACGTCGTCCTGTGCGGGAATGAAGGCGTTGCGCAGGAAAGCGTAAGCCCCCATGGCGAAGAGCCCCCACACGGTGGGATCGCATTGGTGCGCGAAATCCTGCAGGATATCCGGTTTGTCCGTGATTCGATATCCGAAAAGCAAAACGGCGTCCAAGTCCTGAAAGTCGGCGTATGCCGCCATCTCCGGTATGGAGATGCAGCGGTATTGGTTAGGCCAAACCGTCGCGTATTCCCGCACGACCACCGGTTTGTTCTCCCATCGCAAAGCGCTCACCCAGGGCATCAGTTGATAAATGGAACTACCGCGAAGGGGATTTGTATCGTTGTAAAAAAATTTTCCTTTCCATTCATCGCCGTCCGCGAACTGGGGGTGATCTGCGTAGTAGTTTTCCGCAGTGAAGTCCATCGCCTGCGCCACGGAGGCTACGTCGGGGACAATGTTGCCGGATACGACCGCCGTGACGGGTACCCTTAAGCCTATTCCCCGCAGATACGCCTTCATTTCCAGGCAATAATCTATCTGAAGATCGTAAAGGAAGTGAATGGTGTCCGAGATTCGGGCCGGAGCGCGGCGCACATCCGTCACATTGGAATCGGCGGGCGGCGCGGGTGTGAGCAAGCCCAGCATCACGTTGCCTTTGCTTGGATCCTCCTGATCCTGCAACACCGTATCCGCGCCCATCATCCCCCAAACGGCTTTGAGAGCGGGACGGTTGAGATATTTTTTCAGCAACCATGCCGACCAGAGCTTGTCCAACTCGGTTTGATACGGCTCGGGGAGGTTATCGAGAGTGTCCGCGCTCATAAACATCCCGTTCTCATTGCATATCTCCAGCAACGCGAGAGCGGGGTCATCCACGTAACGCAATCCGGTGTAGGGGTTCTTGTGCAACAGTAACTCCCGGGCGTACTCCTCCTGGAGTTTGATTAAACTCGGATCGAAGAAGACCTCCGGTTTGGCGGCTCTCCCCAGTTTGTCCCACTCGGGCACATCGTCGCCCTTTTTGAAAGTGCGAAAGTCGAGCAGGTCGAAGTAATAGTAGATGCCCAGTGCGCGAAGTCGACTCGTCCAGTAGTCAAGTAGGTTCAGCTTGGCGGGGTCGAGATGGCGGCTATCGTCCTTTCCCGGAACATCCAACAATCCCCCGTAGGAATCAAGAGCCTCGAAACGCACCATGTTCACGCCCGCCCGAGCGAATATCCGCGTCACCTTGTCGATCTCCGCCTTGGAGCAGAAGACGCTCTGGTTGCTGACGTTCACCCCCCAGAATTTTGCGCGTCGTCCGTTGCGCCAGTGAAAATGACCGTCGGATTCTACTTGCAAAAACCCGTTTTTACCTGCGGGAGGCGAGAGCAAGAAGCTGAAGTCCACAAGGGATGAATCCGGAAATAGCCCGGAATTTGGCGAGATACGCCCAAGGCGGTCGGACGCATTTGATACGCCGACCGCCTGGATGAGAACTATAATCGCCGCGAGGAAAAAACCAAAACGGCATTCACTCTTCCAAAATTTCATTGCCGATACTGATTAGTTTAAGTTTGGCTTCGATGTCGAAAAATCCGTTGCGTGAAAAGCGTTATTCATTGGGCACGGGCTTGATGAAGCCCCCTTTCATCCCGACATCCACGAATTGATCGCAGTTGTATGGGATGGGGAGATCCCAACCCCTCTCATTGTTTACATACTTAATGGCTTCCCATGCAAACTCCTCAGGGGTGAGCCCTTGAATCATATACCCCATGTTGGAGGATCGCGAGGCGGTTGTTTTTTGAATTGAGGAGACTATCTCCTTGGCGTTCTCTCCCGCGAAGACGTCGTCGAGATCAATATCACCGGTTTTATAGGTCACTCGAACCTTCATTTCTCCAAGCTCCTTTCCCAAAAGATGTTAACCCGACACGATACGAGGGGGCGACACGAAATCCAGATATCTTCCGCGGACATCCGCCTCCGTGGCGTCTCCTATATGGACCATTACGCGAAATAGAAATCGTATCGTTTGCCCCTTTTCCAAAAGATAGGAGCCATCAAGTCGATGATGAGTAAATTCCGAGAGCGCGAACGGGTTAACGGTCATCAGTCCGTAGTTGCGCGCATGCCACCATGCGGGATGCCGGAAGCTCTCGGTGTGATCCATTACGGCAACGCCCACCGTTCGCCCATGTGATTCCCCGTAGTAATCGCACCAATGCGACGGTCGCCCCCATATCTCCGCCTCATCCTTGCCGCCGTAGCTGTTCTCGAAGTGTCCTCCGTGATCCGCATCCATCGATGTAGCCACTCTCACGGCGATCACGCCACCCTCCTTGGTGTCGCCAAAGGTAACATCCTTCTCCTCGGCGCATAACTCCAGTTCCGCGTCCATGAGGCGAAACTGCGGGCATCCTTTCCAGAAGGTGAGTTTCAAGCGTTGCGTGAGCAGATAATCGCCGTCTCGTCCCACCCATCGGGAGAGAGTGGATAAGCGTCCGTAGACCGGGCCGCTGGTTAACTCGGTGATTTTCAAATGGATTGTGGATGCGTGCCCCTTCTCCTCCGACCAGTTATCCTCGCCGTTCACATCCCCGTGGGCGAAGTAGAGGGAGCGATGATGGGGGTGATCGGTCACCTCGCCGGGAATGTCCTTCACGATAGGCCAGGCTCGCGTTACTGGGATTCCGCCAGGAGCCAAAACGGGATAAATCCATGGTCGCGCGGGCGTATCGGAGTAGCGATAAGCGGCGAACCTCTCTCCATCTATATCCACCTCCACCTCCCGCCCGGTATCCTTCAAGGAGACAGCGTTCTCGAAGTCGCTTTGAGCGGGTTCAATATGTAACTCCATATCCGGAGAGGCGGCGGGCAGGAGGAGAGCGTATCCCTCGCCATCCCGTTGAACGGGAACCGTGGTTTCGCCGATACGAACGGCTAATATATTTTCCGCTGATTCCGTTTGAAAGCGAACGGGACAATGAACACGGGAATGCAGCCCTGTTTTTATGGAGAGTTGGTTTTCTGACATACCGGATATCCTTGACTTGAAACTTGACGCCTTAATGATACCGGACATCGCCAAGGAAAGAGAACCATCCATAAGCGGATTTCGGATTAATTATTTGGCTCTATGGGGAAGTTTGTGGAAACCCCCGGGAATTATCCATAATGATACATTATGAAAGATACCGAACTCTACAC